>CAWERP010000016.1:0-160455 GCA_963811445.1 uncultured Solirubrobacterales bacterium | reverse complement strand
TCTTGCGGCGTCTGGGCTGACGGAGAGGGCGGGATTCGAACCCGCGATGGAGTTTGATCCCCATACTCGCTTAGCAGGCGAGTGCCTTCAGCCACTCGGCCACCTCTCCCTGCAATCGGGATGCCAGTGTAGAGCGTGCCGGCGAAGCGGGCGGGACTTGGCCCGCCCGCAGGCCAGGACCTATGGCACACGGCGCTCGCTTCGACCTGCCAGCTGTTCGGTGAGGAAGTCGACGACGCGATCCTGCGGGATCCTCTGCTCGCCGCAGATCAGGTCGCACGGACCCAGCAGCCGGCTGACTGCGTTGGTCTGAGCGTAGATCATCAGCGTCGGCAGGCGCATGCCCACGCCGACGGGCACTTTCCATCCCGCGGACTGCTTGCGCTGGACGCGGATGGTCCTGTCGTCCCACAGCCCGAGACCGGCGTTGCGGGTGAAGAACGACTCGATCTCGCCCCACTTCAGATGCACGCTGCCCACGACACGGGTGGCCACGATTCCCTCGGCCGTTATCGCCACGCCCATCTTGCGTGCACGCCACTCCCAGAGAAGCGCGATCAGGCCCAGCAAGCCGGCGGTTGCCGGAATGCTCTGCGGCGACGGGCTGGTCGCCAGCGCGCGCAACAAGGCGATCGCCAGCAGCAGGCACGCGCACGCACAACGCGATTGGATCAGCCAGGTCGAGCCACGCCACACCGCCGCCGGAGCGCTGGTCTGACGGGTTGAAAGCACGCCTTCGAAGGACATGCCCACCTATCGGCAACTCGCGCGCCAGGTCTGAGCCCGGCGCCGCACGCTTCGTCGAGGCGTCGGATGGTAGAGGAGGGCTGGGTCGGTCAAGGGCCGCCGAGGCGGCGAAGCGCATCGTTCAGCTCGGCGATCAGCTCCTCGGCCTGACGACGGGCGACGCGGGTTGCGACGCGTCCAACCGCGATCGCCGTGATAGGGACGGGGCGCCCGGCCTTGACGTGCACGATTCCCACGGCCGGGAAGATGCCCAGAGGTCCGAACGAGAAGCTCTCGATCTCCGACCATTTGAGCGTGCGCGTCAGGAGCACGCCCCGGATCCGCACCCCTTCGTCCCGGATGCACACGCCGACGAGCAGAGCACGGACGCAAGCAGCCGCGAAGACCACGGCAGCGACCCACGAGAAGACTTGCGCGCCCGGGCGGTGTACGGTCAGGCCAAACATGGCCATCGTGACGGCGCCAGCGCCGGCAGCCCCAGCGGCCAGCGTTCGGGTGGTCCTCACCATTCGGTGGTCCGGCGATAGAGCCACCGTCGGCAACTTGCTCATGACCCCAACGTCGGCAGGATCGGCGCTCGACTCAAGGGCTCGACTCAAGATTGGAGCCGTCCGCATCCGCGTATCCTCTGCCTGTGCGTCAACCCAACCTGACGTTCTGTAGTCCTGTCCCAACCCATCAGGCGAGCAGGTCCCCGAGCTCGACACGTCCTACCTGCTAGATCAGCACTTTGGAAGGGTGGCAGAGCGGTTGAATGCGGCGGTCTTGAAAACCGTTAGGCGGGTAATCCTCGTCTCGGGGGTTCGAATCCCCCCCCTTCCGTTTGTCGCGCCAATCTCCCGTAGATGCGGGCGGATTCCGCTCATGAGGTCCTAGATGGCGCAAAGCCCCGTGAACCGCTCGGGCACGCTTGGGCACGCCGAGCCGTCCCCCACGGCGTCCCCCACTGCCGCCAGACCGAGGCACGGGAGCGGTCGGCGAAAGGACCGGCTACTTCGTGGCACACGATCCCGGTCTTGCCCATCCTCATGCGACCTCAGCGAGCGGATCGGGAGCACGCGCACGGGCTCAAGCTGGCCGACGACGCCCTGGCCGTACTGCAGGAGTGGCTCATGAGGCTCATCACAGGGTCGAGGCCCGTCGATTCGGTCATCGAGGAATATCGCCGGATGGTGCTCGACGATGGAGCCGCCGCGTAGCGTCGAAGGACACCGATCGCTGCCCCGGCCTCGCGTTGAGCCACCTGGCCCACGGAACTTCATCCTCCTTGAGTCACGCGGCCGGTCGTTAGCGCGATGCGGCCCACACTTCGTTTGTCTCGGTCTCGCCGATCGCTCGTCCTCGACCCGCTCGATGCGGGATTGTCAGGTGGTCCGGGATCTACTAGAGTCGAGGCCTCGGCCAGGGTAGGGCAGAGGGAGTCCGGCCCAGGCATGCACTGAAGACACTAAGGAGGGTTACATGTCTGTCCTGTTCCGCATCCGTGCGCGCTTGCTCGTGTGCGTCGCTGCTCTTGCCGCACTCGGAGCGCTCGCATTCGCCCCGGCTGCCGGGGCCAACAACGCCGGAGGCACCTATCTCGCGCTCGGCGATTCGCTCGCCTACGGCTACCACCAAGCTCAGTTCAACAACGAGCTGAAAGAAAAAGGCTATGTCGAACCGGCGACGTTCAACGACGGCTACGTCGATGACTTCGGCGCGGCGCTGAAGCTCTTCAATCCGAAACTGCAGATCATCAACGACGGCTGCCCGGGAGAGACCACCGACACGATGATCAAAGGCTCCGGCGTCCCTGGGCCCAACTACTGCGCCGGCGGTCCGACCGGCGGGCCGTTCCCGAAGGTGTTCCTGCACCACCCGTACGCCGGCACGCAGCTCGCAGACGCGCTCGCGATTCGCGGCAAACCCCAACGTCAGCACGATCACGCTCGACATCGGGGCAAACGACGTGCTGCAGTTCCTCGCGCAGCACGTGTGGCTTCCCGGCAACGTTCACGTGCACTCCAGCCCAAATCGGGGCCGAGTTCGGGCACATCGCCACGAACGTCGGGGTCATCCTGGGGCAGCTGCGCGCGGTCGCACCGAAAGCGAAGATCGTGTTCGTCTCGCAGTACAACCCCTATCCGACGGTGCTGCAACCGGAAGGCACCGGAGACGCGACGGTCGAAGCGCTCAACGGCGCGCTGAAGGGCGTCGCCACGGCCTTCGGGGCGAGCTTCGCCAACACCCTGCAGGCGATCAACTACTCGGGCACCCACGGCGGTCCGGAATCGGGAGACATCCCGACGGTCTGCGCCTTCACGGCCATGTGTCCGGGCGGCACATTCAACCCGGCAAGCAAAGAAGCCGACATTCACCCCACCAAGCTCGGCTACGCCGTGATGGCGGGAGTCGTCGGGGCCGCCTACCTGTCTCACTGACGGTTCAGGTAGGCGATCATTGACAGCGTCCGCGCTCCGCCAGCTTGATGTCTGGCGGAGCGCGGACCGGCTCTCGGCCCTGCTAACGCGCGTGGTTCTCTGTCGCCACATCGCGGGGTTTGCCCCGCCCCGGCAGGTCCGTCCCGTCCGGCGCTCGCGGCTACGTGGCTGGCCGTCGCGGGACGCGGCTGTCGCGCCGACTGTCGCGCACCGGTCCGGAGCGCGCGTACAGCCCGCAATCTGAGGCGATCTGGCCGAAGCTGCGCAAGCCTTGAAAACCGTTAGGCGGGTAACGTGGGTTAGCCTTAGGCTTTGGACTCGTTCAGGGTCACGGCGGCGCGAACGAGAGTCTTCAACGCCTCCTCGTCTATCTTCTCGCCCTCGTGGAAGTCGATGGCACGCCTTGTGTTCCCGTCAAGACTGGAGTTGAAGAGGCCCGAAGGATCCTTCAGAGCCGCCCCTTTGGCGAAGGTCATCTTCACGACGTTCTTGTAAGTCTCGCCTGTGCAGATCAATCCGTCGTGCGACCACACCGGAACCCCTCTCCATTTCCATTCCTCGACGACTCCGGGATCGGCTTCCTTGACTAGGGTACGGAGCCGGCTGAGCATATTGCCCCGCCAGTCGCCTAGCTCCTCGATTCTCGCGTCTATCAGCTGAGAAGGAGACTTGCCTCCCTGCGACCCGTTCTTCTTCATGCCCGTCTCTCTTCCTTAGTCCTCAGGCTTTGACAGATGGGGGTCACCCCCACCTTGCCGATTCTACCTGGGGCTGCGTCTCGACCAGCAGCCTGCTGGCGGGTGCGATTCCGGTCAACGGGGCAACGGTCAGCAGCCTGTACGCAACCGGGTCAAGCTGCGCGGACAGGCAGTGGCGGGTGATGCTCGCTTCTAGGTTCCGCCAAGACCAGGACCGGACAACGGGGGCGTCAGGGGCCCCGTGGTTCCGGTGGTCGAATGCCCCTTCCGCCGTTGAGCTGAATCGTCCATCCCCGCCGGCGTCGCGATCCTGGCGTATATTCGGCGATCGATGAAAGCGGCTCGCCTGGAGACCCCCACGCGAGCCCGCGGGCCGGCAGCCGATCAGGCCGGTGGCGGGGAGCGGGCTGATTGCGGGGAGCGGGCTGATGACGTACGTGCCTCCCGGTTTCCCGTTCGGGCACTGCTGCGGGCGTGCCGGCCTCGCCAGTGGGTCAAGAACGTGCTCGTGTTCGCCGCCCCGGGAGCTGCGGGCGTCCTCGGCGACCCCGGCATCCCCGGGAAGCTCGCCCTGACGTTCGTGTCGTTCTGCATGCTCTCGAGCGCCACCTACCTGCTCAACGACGTGCACGACCGCCACGAGGACCGTCGCCACTCGCGCCGGCGCCACCGGCCGGTCGCCTCCGGCGAGCTTTCGGTGGGAGCCGCCGTTGCAGCGGCGCTCGCGCTCGCGCTCGGCGGTCTGGGGCTTGCCGCTTTCATCCGCCCCGAGTTGGCCGCGGTCGGAGCGGGCTATCTGGCGCTGACCGGCTGCTACACGTTGTGGTGGCGCAGCGTGGCGGTCGCGGACATCGCGGCGGTGGCGGGTGGCTTCGTGCTGCGCGCCCTGGCCGGCGGGGTGGCGACGTCGGTGCCAGTCTCGCGCTGGTTCATGCTGGTGACCTCCTTCGGCGCCCTGTTCCTGGTCGCGGGCAAGCGATACGCGGAGCTGCGCGAGGGCGAGCAAGGCGCCATTCAGCGGGCGTCGCTGCGCGGCTACTCCGCCCAGTACCTGCGCTTTGTGATCGGCCTGGCCGCCACGGTCACCGTCACCGCGTACTGCCTGTGGGCCTTCCAACGTGCCCACGACCACAAGCTCTCGTGGTATGAGCTGACGATCGTCCCGTTCGTCCTCTGGCTGCTGCGCTATGCGCTCCTGCTCGATCGCGGCGAGGGCCACACACCCGAGGAGCTCGTGCTCGGTGACGGCTTCCTGCTGAGCATGAGCGCCGCCTGGCTGGTGATATTCGTGTGCGGTGTGTACGTCGCCGGGTGACCTCGACCTCAGGCTCCGTTTCGGCTTTGACGGCGTGCCGCTCATCGTCACGCAGGCCGCGCGCCCGGTCTCGGCCAGATTCTGACCGCCAGGGGCCTGATTCTGACCACCAGCCCCCACCCCGCGAGAGCGCCCGCCGCGAGCAGGGGCCCGAACGCGGGAACCACGTAGCGGTAGTCATAGCCGGCGGTGAAGATCGGTACGAACAACAGCGCCAGCGCGCTGAGCGCGAACAGGATCATCCCGCTGCGCGCCGGCCCTCTCAGCACCCACGGCCCGGCCAAGCACAGGCCCAGCAGGATGAGCATCCACACGCCGTCGACGCGCGTGACGCGCTCCCATTCCTTCAGCGGTCCGATGTCGCCGCGGTAGGTGAAAGGATCGCTGGGATAGAGCATGCTCTGGTATTCGGTGACAAAAGAGTTCAGTCCGCTCCGCAGGTCGGGTCCGTTGAGCAGGAACGCGATCATTTCGTCGGCTGACAGCCCCCCGTAGGAGCGGTGATCGGGGTAGACGAGCCGGATCGTGTCCAGCCAGACCGCATGGAGATAGTCCAGGGGCTGGCCGACGATCGCCGCCTGCGACCACTTTTTCAGGAGTGCCATCGCGTGGGGATACTTGGAGATCTTGTAGGCGGGGCCCAACAGTTGCACGGCCGGAGATAAGCCGCCGTAGATGTACGCCTGGTCGGTGCGGTAGAACCGCTGAGATGGCGACTGAACTTGGCACAGCTGCGAGGTGTCCGGCGGTGGCGTGAACTTCGTGCAGTCCGCCCACGGGGCGACTCGGCCATAGAGATTCCAGCTGCTGTTCGTCGTGAGGCCGTTGAGACCGCTGGCGGCGTGGCGCCACTCGATGTAGACGCCGAGGCTCGCCAGCGAGACCGCCAGCGAGAGGACGCCGACGGCGATCGTGCGGCGCGTCGGGCGTCCCGCACTGAACACCAGCCAAAGGGCTACGACGGCCACCGTCGGGATGCCCGCTCCCCGGTCCCACACCCCCAGGCCCGCGCACAGACCGGCCAGAGCAGCCCACCACGCACGTCCCTGCGATGCGCGGACGGCCGAGTAGAGCGTCGCGCTCAGCAGGAAGATGAAGAGGGCCTCGCTCAGCGCCGCATGCTCAAGAAAGAGCTCATCTCCGCCCAAGGCGATGATCCCTGCAGGCACGAGCCCCAGCCATCGCGGTCCCCCGCAGCGGCGGACGGCGAGGAACAGGAGCACGGCCGAGATCAGCCCGAGCGCGTGCTGCACGATGGGGACCAGGATGAGGTGCGGCGAGATCCCGTGCAACACGCGGAGGAACATCGAGTACCCGACCGTCCTGACGGGGTCCTTCCACAACGATTCGACAGCGTCTTGGAAGTAGACCGCGCTGTCGGAGTATCCGGTGATCGCCGGCCTCCAAACGAAGAAGAAGTACACCCGCAACGCCAGCCCCACGCCGAGCAGCGCCGCCAACGCAACCGAAACGCGATCACGCGGGATTCTCCTCAGCAGACGATCTGTTGCTTGCCGCCGCATCAGCCCGGAGGTAGTAGCCCTTGCCTGTCCTTGAGTTGCTGGCGACCCGGACATGCCCGACCCTCCCAGCGCAGCCTCCGGAGCCGCCTGTTCGCGCGCATCATAGGCGCCGTCGGCCCTCGGCGCCCCGCCTCGGGCTGCGCGACTCCTGTCGCGCCCCGGAGATCCACCGGTCGCGCGGAACGCAGGGAACATCCGTCCACCCGCAGGTGCGTAGGGCGTTTCCCCTCTTCCGTTGATCTAGCCTCGTTGGATGCGGTTTCGGCCTGGGCCCACCGCTGGATCGCTCCTCGCAGCTGCGATGTTGTGCACCTGCTCGGTGACTCTGGCGGCCTCGGTCGCGTCGAGCCCGGCAGCTCGGGCGGCGAAGTCGGACAAGGTAACTCTCTGCCACAAGGTCGGCGGACCGCAGTTCGTGCAGATCACACTGTCGCAGTCGGGCGCGCTGAACGGCCACGCCAAGAAGCACCCGGACGACATCATTCCGCCGTTCCCCGGGTTCTCCGGGCAGAACTGGGATCCGGCCGGGCGGGCGACGTGGAACAACGGGTGCGTCGCGCCACCGTCCGAGCAGCACATCCGGGTCTTCGCGACGTGCATCGATGCCGGCCCGGGCGGTACCTATACGGCGCGATTCGGTTATGAAAGCGAGAACGTCGTTGAGCGCGCGATCGCGGTAGGCACGGACAACGAAGTGCAGCCCGGGGGGCCCGGTCGGGGACAGCCCACGGTCTTTCAGCCCGGGCACGTCGCCGAGGCCTTCTTCGTCCCCGGCGTGCCTTCGGGCACGACCCTCTCATGGAGGGTGCGATTCGCGGGCGCCACGAGCACGGCGACCGCGTCCTCCGCCACGCCACTGTGCAACCCGGCTCCGCCAAAGCCGACCACGGGCGTCTTCGTGGCGTGCGTCCAGCCGCGGGCCGGCGGGACCTACGACGCGACGTTCGGCTACCAGAACGACGAGGCCACGGCGATCACCGTGCCGATCGGCTCCGCCAACGCGGTGACGCCTGGCGGCCCCGATCGCGGGCAGCCGTCGGTCTTCTCGCCCGGTCGCGTCGATGAGGCCTTCACCGTCACGGGCGTGCCGCGCGGAACGTCGAGCACCTGGACCGTTCGTGGGGCGGGGGTCGAGCGCAGTGCGACCGCGACCGTCGGCTCACCGCTGTGCTCGACGCCGCCGCCGCCGACGCGGCCGGTCGGCATCTTCGTCAAGTGCGTCGCGCCCCACGTCGACGGCACCTATGACGCGACGTTCGGCTACGAAAACCCCAACCCCGCGACCGTCGAGGTCCCTATCGGGCTCGCGAACCGCTTCTCGCCCGATCCGCAGGCTCGCGGGCAGACCACCCTGTTCGCGCCGGGGAACACGCAGGAAGCCTTCACTGTCAGCGGGATACCACGCGCGACGACGCTCGTCTGGACGTTGGCCTACCAGGGGACACGCACCGCGAGCGCCAGTTGGGACTCCCCGACGAAATGCCCGGACGTCACGCCACCGCCGGTCCCGGGCTCGGTCGGAGTCTTCCTGGCCTGCGTGACCATGAATGGTCACACCTACAGCGCGACGTTCGGCTACGAAAACCCCGGTCCCCGGACGCTGCCCATCGCCATCGGCTCGCGTAACGGCTTCGAGCCCGCGCCGGTCGATCGCGGCCAGCCCAGCGAATTCGAGCCGGGGAACGTCCAGAAGGCATTCACGCTGGCGGGCATAGCCCAGTCGAGCAGACCAACTTGGACCGTTGTCGCGCCCGACGGGGGCTCCTCGTCGGCGACGGCTGATCCAACAGCTCGCAACTGCGTCACCGATCCGCCCCCGCCGGCCCCCCAGCCGGAGCTGCGGGTACACAAGATCGCCGACACGTCCGTCGCGGTGGTGGGCCAGCCGATCCGCTACCGGCTCACGGTGCGCAACACCGGCACAGGCTCGGCGCTCGCCCTGCGCCTGACCGACCGGCTGCCGCACGGCCTGAATCTGCGCGGCATCGAAGCCGGACGGCTCCCGTGCACCAGGGGCGCCTCCGTCTCCTGCCGCACCCCGCAGCTGCTTCCGGGTCGCAGCATCACGTTCTACGTCACCGCCTTACCGACACGGGCCGGCACCCTGATCAACGCGGGTGAGGCCGATGCCGGGGGCGTTGCAGGCCGCGTCTCCAGCAGGGCGATCGTAAGGGTGCGGCCCATATCTCAGCCCGTGCGCCGTCCCGCGTTCACGGGCTGAAGCGCTGCTTCAGGACTCGACAGCCCTCATCGGTGGCGCGTCGAACATCGCGTGAGGGTGGCCATCACGCCACCCTCGCGAGTGTCAGCTGATCGCGAGTGTCAGCTGATCGGCGCGCAGGCCGTCAGGCCGTAGGGGTGAGCGACTTTCGCGAAGTCCCCGAACACGTTTGTGGCGACCAGTGCGGGATTGCTCTTCAGCTTGTTCAGGTCCGCCTGCACCAGGGTGAGCATCCTCGTCACGGCGGCCTGTTCGCCGCTCGGCACGCCCAGCGCACGTATGCTCGTTATCTGAGCTTCGACGGAGGGCACGTACGTGCTCTTGACGACCGCCACGACCTGCGCCGCCGGCGGATGAGTCGCCAGCTTCGCTGTCGCTTCGCTGAGCGCAGGGTCCGCCTTTGCGCAGATTTCGTTGGCCTTCGCCACGAACGCGGCCTTGGTGATCGCAGGTGCCGCAGCGGTCGATGCGGTGGAGCTGGTGGTCGTGCCGCTGCTGCCGCAGCCCGCGGCGCCGAGACCGGCGATCAGGACGCCGGCGAGCATCGCCCTGGCAGGACGGCGGGCGCCGGAGATGGTCTTGGCCGGGAGAGTCGGCTCGCTACGGAATGGTCGGATCACGGGGTCCTCCTGTGTTGCGCCTGCCCACTGAAGTTCGGGTCCGCGGCGGTGTATGGGACGTTCTCGGCAGATCCGGCGGGGAGCCTTAGGCGCGCAACCGCGCGCCCGGCGCCGGCCGCACCGCCGCCGGCCTGCCGGCTACTCCGCGACGTCGGCGCTCACGCTCGGACGCGTCCAGAGCGCGCGCGCCAGGCGCCCTCCGAGGGCACCCAGGAACATCCCCGCGATCGCGTCGATCACGATCAGAAAGGGTGGGAAGCCCCCCAACGAGACCTTCGCGTGGGTGCCGGCGATCGCGTGGGCGATCAGGATGCCCGCGCCGAACAGCGCCCCGCCGACGAGGCCCCGATCGGCGCCACCCCAGCCGTCCTGATGCTCGAACCCGGCCACAAACCCGCCCACCCCGGCGAGTGCCGCAAGCCCCCAGTAGCCCGCCGAGGAGACCCCCAGCACGACCCCCACGACGCAACCGAGCGCAAACGGCACGACCCCCCCGAGCACGATCTGGACGGGGCGCGGCCGGTCGCGAAACAATGGCGGCGCGTGCATGCGATTCCTCTCCCGGAGTCTGCCCTGGGTCCCCGGGTCGACACGGTACCAAGCCGAGGGCCTGGCCCGGCCGTTCGCCGGCCGTCCGTCCGCGGCGGCCTCTAGCGTGCTCGCAGGAAGCCGAACATGTACGCACTGCTCGCGAACGGACCCATCGCACACCGGCAGATCTCAGTCGATGACCCTCCTCCTTCGGTCCTCAGCATGCGAGCGCCACCTCCAGATGATTTCGACTGGCAGCCGCCGGTCTCCTCCCATGTCGAGCCCGGGGTGGCGGAGCTCGTGACCCACCCCTACCGCTTCATCGGAGTGGATCGGATTCGCTCCTCTCGCGCGCCCGGCGGCTTCCGGGAGTTCGCGATCTACAGCTACGCACCGGATCTCGCGCCGCGGTAGCTGCGCGGCGCGCCGCCCGAGGTCCGCCAACTTCCTGGTTGCCCTGAGCGGCTCACCGGCCCTCGGCCTGCGCCTGCGCCGGCCGGTCCTGCTGGGCGATCGGTGCCGCCGCCGGTGTCACGGGAACGGCACCCGCGTCCGCAGCGATGGGGGCATCGACGCTGCCCGCACCCTGCGCCGGTGTGCGTGCGGAAGCCGCGATCGGGCGTGCGCGGGATGAACCTGAACGCGACGATGGCGCCGGTGGCCGCGAACCCCGCGCCGAGCAGGAAGGCGAGCCGGAAGCCGTCGGTGAGCGCCACGATCGGGGCGCGGTAGTCGACGTTCACCAGGTGGCTCGTGTACAGGGCAGCCAGGGATGTGAGGATCGCAAGGCCGAGCGCACCGCCGATCTGGCGCGCGGTGTTGACGAGGCCCGAGGCGAGACCCGCCTCGCTCGGCGCCGAAGTGGCGGTGGCGGCGATCGTTGAGGGCACGACCGAGAAGCCGATGCCCGTCGAGACCAGCAGGCTGGGCAGCAGGAAGTCCGCGAGGTAGTCGCCGTTGACCGCGATCCGGGCGAACAGGGCCATGCCGAGCGCCATCAGGCTCAGCCCGGCGCCGAGCACCGGGCCTGCGCCGAAGCGCGCCACCAGCCGCCCGGCGCGCATCGCGCACGCCATGATCGTGAGCGCCATCGGCAGGAACGCCAGCCCTGCCCCTATCGGGGGCATCCGCAAGACCTCCTGCAGGTACAGCGATGCGAAGTACCACATCGGGAAGAGCGCCGCGCTGAACACCAGCACCACGATGTTGGCGACCCGCAGCAGACGGTCCGAGAACACGCGTAGCGGCACGATCGGGGCGCTCGCGAACCTGCCCTCGATGACCAGGAAGACCGCGAGCAGCGCGAGCCCGAGCGCGATCGGCCCGAGGGCTGCGAGCGAGCCCCATCCGTGCGAGCCGGCGCTCACGATCCCGTAGACGAGCGCGAGCAGTCCTCCGGTGACGGTGAGCGCGCCGGCAAGGTCGAAGCTCCTCGCGTCGCCGTCGCGACGGCGCTCGCTGACCGCCACGCGCGCGACGAGCGCGGCGCCGATTCCGATGGGCAGGTTGATGAGCAGGATCCAACGCCAGCTCAGCTCCTGGGTGATTATGCCGCCGAGCAGCGTGCCGGCTGCCCCTCCGGCGCCGTTCATCGCTCCCCACAGGCCGACCGCCCTCATGCGCTCTGCCCCCGCGGCGAAAGAGGAGGTGATGATCGCCAGCGACGCTGGCGCCATCAGCGCCCCTCCGAGTCCCTGCGCCGCGCGCGCGCCGATCAGCACAGCCTGGCTGCCCGCGGTGCCGCCGGCCAGTGAGGCGCCCGCGAAGAGCAGAAAGCCCGCCACGAACATCCGGCGCTGCCCGAACAGGTCGGCGGCGCGGCCGCCGAGCATCAAGAAGCCCGCGAACGTGATCGTGTAGGCGTTCACGATCCACTGCAGATCGATCACCGAGAAGCCGAGGCTCGAGCGGATCGAGGGCAGGGCGACGTTGACGATCGCTACGTCGAGGATGACCATGAACTGCGCCGTGCAGCACACGGCGAGCAACAGAGGGTGACGTCGGGCGGGCATCGTCAGCCCGAGTGCGGCGGCGTCGGAGGTTTCTGAACCTGAGCGGTGGGCGAGGTGGCGAGCACCTGGCCGGCGGGCCCCACGGCCTGCACGGCCACGTCCGCATACGCGCCAGGGATGATCACCGAGCTCTCGAATCCGCTCGCGGGCATCGTCCCACGGCCACTCAGCGAGGCCGGCCCGCTCCCAGCGAGCACGCGCCAGGACACGACATCGCCGGCCCCGTTCCAGCTGGCGAACACCGCCGTCGAATCTTCGGCGGCGAGCAGTCTCGCGCTCACGGCCGGGGGCGACTCCGGCCGCCCGTTCCAGGGGAAGCGGAACGCGCGGTATGACGAGGAGCCCGGCGGCAGGTGTGCATCGAACAGAAGCCCGCCCTCCTTCCCGAGCTCGCTCACGCTCGGAACGGCCCCCCAGCCGAGCACCACGTCTTCATCGTGGAGCGTCTGCATGTTGCCCTGGCTGTCGGCGAGCAGCGGGCCGGCGGGGTGAGGATACGCGCGCACCAGACGCGTCGTGTGGTGCGCCGCGTCGATCGCCACGCGCACGCCGCGCGACTGATCATGGACTCGCGGGTTCGAGCCGTTGTCGAACATCGTGACGCTGCCGTCGGGCTGCATCCGCGCATCGTGCTGCCAGGCCGTTTCCGCGCCCGGGCCCGCCCGGAAGCTGCTGTTGGTGCCGGCGAGCCGCCACAGGATCCTCCCCGAGCCGCCGTGAAGCTGGTAGGCCGCCCACGTGCTGCGGGCAGAGATCAGCAGGTCTCCCCCGGGCTCGGCGTCGATTGAGTTCAGGTGGAAGCAGTCCCACGGGACTGCGGTGGTCGGAACGGGAGCGTGAGACTCCGCCACGCCGACATGGTCGAGGCTGTGCCACTCCCAGCGCACCAGCCCGGTCCTCATGTCGATCTGCTGCACGGCCGTGTCGACGATCACGCCGTTGGGCCGGCCGCCGACGGACGCCAGGTTGCAGCGCATCAGGTTGTATGCGGACACGTATGCGACGTCTCCGGGCGCGATCTGGAAGTCGTGCAGATCTGCTTGATATCCGTTGCCGGCCAGGACCGTCGCGACCGTCCGGTAGTTGTGGTCCATCACGATGTCCTCGCCCTGCCCGAAGCCGAGCACGAGCACGTGGCCCCGCCACCAGGTGAGGACGTCCTGCCCTCTGTAGCGCTGGACGCTCAGGTTCTCGGCGTTCAGCCCCTTGGGGAGATCTTCGAACCACACGAGACGCCCCGTCGGGCTGTAGATCAGCGGGCCGGCCTGCCCGGGACCCGGGCCGACCGTCATGAAGAGATCGCCCGCGCCCGGATCCCGGTCGGGTGCGGTCACGTCGAGCAACGGCGGCTGAAGTCCGGGCGCCGAGACGAAGCTCTGGTAGGCCGAGGCCGGCGCCGGCGGGTTGGGGAAGCCCGCGATGCCGGCGGTGGAATAGGGGGTGGCCACGCGAAAGCTGAACGAGCTCGGATGTTCGCTACCGGGCGGTCCGAGGAGGGCGCGCACGGACACCCGCTCGCCCGCGTCGAACGGCCTGTCCGGCACGAAGCTCGCGCCGTCGCCCTGGAAGTAGGCGATCTGGCGACCCGTGTGGCGGCCGCTTGAGGAGCCTTCGACCGAGACCTCCCGGACCTCGCCGGCCGGCGTGCCGCGGAAGCTGATCTGCGTGGCCGGGTTGGCCGTGTCGGTGTCGGGCGCCGGGGAGACGTCCACCGAGGTCCCCGCGAGCGTCGCGGTGTGATTCAGCGTCGCCGGCAGACATGCGGGCGAGACGCCGCTCGGCGGTATCACCGAGCGCTTGCCGGCAAAGCTGCCCGTGGCCAGCAGCACGGCGACCAGTACCCAAGCAACGGCCGCGACCAGCATGACGATGTTGCCGCTCTGCGGGAGCAGGCTTCGTTCGAAGGGCAAGCCGTGAAAATACCGGGAGAGCTATTCCCCGAGCCGCACGCCGCCCTTTGCGGCGTGGA
The DNA here is from genome assembly GCA_963811445.1 of uncultured Solirubrobacterales bacterium. GTDB lineage: Bacteria > Actinomycetota > Thermoleophilia > Solirubrobacterales > Solirubrobacteraceae > Palsa-744. The sequence continues at coordinate 146,399 of CAWERP010000016.1, read as the reverse complement.
GGTGCCGGCCCGAGATGAAGCCCGGGTCGCCCTCGCCCGGCGAGTCTGGAAGCCTGCCGCTGAGCTCGGCGCGCAGCTCTGCCGTCGCGGTGGCACGGTCGCAGTGCGGGCAGCGAACCTCGACGTTCACGTCGTGTCCGCAGCGATCGTGAACCACCCGCACCGGCCCGCCCGGAGCCTCCCACGCCCACTTGTCACCCCAGCGCATGAGCGCGAGAAGCGCGGGGACGAGGTCCGAGCCCTTCTCGGTGAGGTAGTACTCGTGACGCTCGGGGCGCTCCTGGTAAGGGCGGGTGTGGAGCAGCCCCTCGGCGACGAGCGTCTGGAGGCGGTCGGACAGGACGTTGGCGGACACCCCGATGTCCTCTTGGATCTCGCCGAACCGCCTGACGCCGTAGGCGACGTCTCGCAGGATCAGGGGCGTCCACCACTCACCGGCGACGTCCACGGCGCGCGCGATGGAGCATGGATGGTGGCTGAGGGAGGTGCGCTTCATGGTGCCTCCAGTGTATCGCTTGCATAAACGTAGTGACCTTGGTAGGGTCGCTCCTATTACAAAAGCCACACCACGGAGCCCGGCGTCAGCCGGGAGGAGGTTCGACCAATGCCCATGCTCGACGCATACATTCCGGCCGGTTCGCTACAGCCCCAGGCCGAGAAGCGCCTGCTGAGCGACCTCACCGACACGCTCATCAGACACGAGGGCGCGGACCCGAGCAATCCCCACGTTCGCTCGATCGCGTGGGTGTTCCTTCACCGTCCCGCGGCGGTGCTCGTCGGAGGCGAGCCGCCCTCCGCGCCGCACTACAGGTTCGTGACCTCCGTGCCGGAGGGACAGTTCGACGAGGAGCGACGCCGGGCAATGGTTCACAGCATCACCGAGGCCGTGCTCGACGCCGAGGACGGCGCATACGAGCGCGATCCGATGCGCGTGTGGGTGTTCACGCCCGAGGTGCCGGACGGGACCTGGGGAGGCGGCGGGCGGATCGCCACGCTGGCCGACATCGCGACGCTCGCAACGGGTGACCCCGAGCGCGGACGCGAATACGCCGAGGAACGTCTCGCCGCGCGTCAACCGAGGCCGGCCGTCGTATAGGCCCCGCAGCCGAGTCCAGGCCGGGGCGGTCTGAGGAGCGCGGCCGCCCCGCCGGACGGGGCCGCAATACAATCGGTGCGTGCCCGAGCGCCTGTACTTCACGGACTCCGACGAGGCCAACGCGCTCATCGCCGCGGATCCGATGGCGCTGCTCATAGGCTTCGCGCTCGATCAGCAGGTATCGGTCCAGAAGGCCTTCGAGGGGCCGCTCGTGCTGCGCGAGCGGCTCGGCTCGATCGACCCCGAGCGCCTCGCCTCGGCCGACCTCGAGCCGCTGTTCCGCGTCAAACCGGCGATCCATCGATTTCCCGGCGCGATGGCCCGGCGGGTTCACGATCTCGCCGTGCACGTGAGCGAGCGCTACGACTCGAACGCCGCGCTCGTGTGGCAGGACGCTCCGGACGCGGCCGCGCTGCGCGCGAATCTCGCCGCCCTTCCCGGCTTCGGCGAGATGAAGGTGAAGGCGCTCGGTTCCGTGCTGGCCAAGCGCTTCGGCGTCGAGGCCGCGAAGGGGCTGGTGCCAAAGCACCCGACGCTCGGCGACGTCGACTCGCCGCAGGCGCTCGAGGACTACCAGGCCGCAAAGCGGGCTCACAAGGCCGAGTGGTCCGCCGCGAAGGCATGAGGTGCGGGGCATGGGCGTGCCGCACGAGCGCTTGAGCGGATGAGCTACGTCAAGGGCCTGCAGGAGGTCGGGAAGGGCCTCTACGCCTACCTGCAACCCGACGGCGGCTGGGGATGGAGCAACGCGGGGCTGGTGGTCGACGGCGAGCAGACGTTGCTGGTCGACACGCTGTTCGACCTTGCGCTCACCGAGACGATGCTGCGCAGCATGCGCGACGCCGTGCCGGCCGCCGCCCGCATCGACACGCTGGTCAACACCCACGCGAACGGCGATCACTGCTATGGCAATCAGCTCGTCGGTGGCGCCCGTATCGTGGCCTCCGAGCGAACGGCCGCCGAGATGACCGAGCTGCCGCCCGCGGCGATGGCCGCCCTCGTGGAGCAGGCGCCGAAGATGGGCGAGCTCGGTGCGTTCTTCCTGCACTGCTTCGGGGCATTCGACTTCGTCGGGATCGATCTGGCGCTGCCCGGGCAGACCTTCAACGGCGAGCTGACGATGCAGGTGGGCGACCGCAGGCTCGAGCTGATCGAGGTGGGCCCGGCGCACACGCGCGGGGACACCCTGGTGCATGCCCCTTCCGAGCGGGTCCTGTTCTCCGGGGACATCCTCTTCTCGCAAGCCCACCCGATCGCCTGGGCCGGGCCGGTGTCAAACTGGATTGCCGCCTGCGATCGGATTCTCGAGATGGACGTCGAGGTGATCGTCCCCGGACACGGCCCGCTGGCCGGACCGGGCGCGGTGCGAGAGCTGAAGGCGTACTTCGAATACCTCTACTCCGAGGCCCGGACCCGCCACGCCGCCGGGATGACCGCCCTGCAGGCCGCGCGCTCGATCTCACTCGAGCGTTGGGCGGACTGGGGCGAGGCCGAGCGCCTGGTCGTCAACATCGACAACATCTATCGCGAGCTGTCCGGCGACCCGGAGCCCCTGAACCCGCTGAGCGCATTCGAACAAATGGCCGAGCGCTACGATGAAGCTCGGGGTTGAAACGAGACATCGCCATGACTGAGATGCGCACACCCACAGGTGGGATCGCGACGAGCTTCTCAGGCGGTCGAGCGCCCGGGGAGGCGTCTCCGCGGCGGTTCATGACACTCAAGCGGGCCGCGATGGCCGGGGTCACCGCGTTCATAGCCGTCAACATCTGGACCGGCGCTCCGCTGCTGGCCCTCTGGGTCGGCTCCCAGTTCGTCGACCACGGCACCCTGAGCATGGCGGCGGTTGGGGTGGTCGTGGTCGTGCTCTCCGTGCTCGTCTTCACGATGGCGTTGGCACTCACGTGGCTCAACGCCGTCTACGGGGAGCTGACCGGGCGATCCCCGGCCGAACGCCGCTCGCCCTGGCTGCGCAGCATGCGCGGGGAGGCGGACGCCGAGATCAGCCAGAGGGTGGGGGTCACGGCGCTCGAGCGAATCGTGATGATCAACGTGTACATCGCGGTGATCGCCCTGCTCGTCTGGTACGTCTTCCTCGCCGGGGCTCCGTCTCCACTGCTGTGAGCCCGCAGCAGCGGCCATCGTCTCGCGCGTGGGGAGTACCCTGCGCGGCGTGCACGGATTAGCCGCACCCGTATATTGGCTGCTTCGCCGCTGGACCGGTTACCGGCTCTATCACCTGCTCGCGCTGGTACTCGTGTTGCTGCTGACCATCGGTGGCCTTGCCATCCCGTTCTGGTGGCTCGGAGAACGGGCCGAGACCCTCGCCGGTCTGACCGGCTTCGTCATCGTGTCCCTGCTCTATCTCTACGCCGTCTCGCTGGTGCTGGTCTTCGCGACGATCGTGGTCGCCCGCCTGGTCATCCGCCGCCTGCGAGACCTCTTTCAGCCGGGCAAGTCGGCAGCGCGCCGGTAGCCTGCCGGCACGCCTGCACGGGCTGACACGCTTCGGCGCCGGGAACGCCCCGCAGGGACGCCTCCCCAGGCTCTCTCAGAAGTACGGCGCTCGCCAGACGCGCTCGCGCAGGCACTGCTTGACCCTCGCGACGTAGCGCTCGGCGCCCGCATCGTGCCAGCGACCCGAGAACCAGGCGCCGACGCTGCCCCACAGATCGCCGGCGCGGTAGCGGGCGCCGTTGCCGGAGACCGTGTTCAGCCACCTCTGGCGACCGTCGTAGTAGGAGCGGATGATCGCGCCGTAGTAATCGGCGTTGAAGGCCGTGTCGGAGGCTGCCAGAAAGTCGCAGCAGTGGTAGGGCCGGCGGATCTGAAACAGGCCGAAGGAATCGCCGTTGTCCCCGTTGGTGGACATGTGCCACCACGACTCCACGGCCGCCACCGCGCGCAGCAGGTTCGGATCGAGCCGATGCTTGTAGGCAGCCCACTGGATGATCTCATCGGTGGTGCCGGTGAACGCCCCCGTGACCTGGATCTTGTAGGGCATGTCGCTGTGAGCGCGGAAGTAGGCAAGGTCTGCAGCGCTCGGCACATGATGGTTCGGGGCGCCGTTGTCTGGTCGCGGCTCCCATGAGGAGCGGTGCACGAGCCTGGCCGCGGCGCGGTCAGAGAGCGCGGGCGCTCCGACGCGTGCCGGCGCCACGAGACAGCGCCCGCGCGCGGCCGCACAGCTCGCCACGGGGCTGCGGGCCCGAGCGACGGCCCTCGCAGAGCTCGAACACGCGAACGAGAAGAGCGCCAGCGCCACAACGAGGCCGTGCCGTCCTCTGCCCATCCCTCCCCATGGGCAGGATGACCGTGCTTCAGGACCCCTCGCGCGCACCGGCATCCTCTTCCAGGCGCCCGCGCAGCCACGCGCCGCGACCGGCGGCCACCGCGCGCGCCGCGCGCTCGTCGCCGAGCGCAACCCCGTGAACGGAGGCGTAGTCGAGGAGCTCCTGGCGCTCCTCGATCTCGCGGGCGGCACGCAGGAACAGCCACCAGAACAGAAAGATCGTCAGCAGGCTGCACTCGAGCATCATCACCCCTCCCGCATAGACCTGATCGCCGCTGGGCGAGACGTGCCACGCCCGCTCGCCGCTCCGATACACGGGGTAAAGAACGGTCCCCGACCACGTGAAGATGTTGCCCAGCACCATCCCGGCCAGGCGCACGAGGACTATGTAGAGGAGCTTCGCCGCGTTCCCGAACCAGGCGGGCATCGGCAGCGGCCCGAACAGGCACATCCACATGTTGATCCCACAGGCGATGAACATCGTGTGCTCGAGCGCGTGCACGCCCGGATGGCGCACGGCCGCCTGGTAGAGCGCGGGTAGGTGCCAGATGTAGAAGTCGATGATCCACAGCGGCAGCGCCACGGCCGGGTGAGCGAGCACGCGCAGGCGGTTGAACACGCCGATGCGCAGGAGCGGCGCGATCAGCGGGCCGGTCAACCCGAGCACGATCAACAGAGCGCCGATGTCTCCCATCAGCAGGTGCTCGACCATGTGGACCGTGAGCAGTTCGTCGCTCAGCCGGCCGATCGGCGATATGTAGGTGAGCAGGATCGTCGCGAGGCCCGCGTAGAAGCAGGCCTGCCGCCACCGCGGCGCCGGGCGTCCCTCGCGCGCGAGCGTGTGCGCCCGCCGCCCGTAGAGCGCGCCGACGCCTGCCATCAGCGCCAGGGTGATCGTGGGCAGGGGACCCGGGTCCAGACTGACTATGGGAACCGCGGGCATCGCCTCTCACAGGATCTCGTCGTCGTGCAGGTCAGCCGAGCGCAAAGCCGGCGCGGGCCTCCCACGACGTTATCGCGTTCGCGTGGTTGCGCAAGCCCCCGCGACGGCGCCTCGCGACGGCGTCAACGCGGACTCGCGCCGGAGGAGGACCGTGGCGCTGCTGGGCGCGGGCGCCACGGCGGTGTTGCCCACAAAGCGGCGCTCTAACCCGCAGGCGCCCCTTGGGTCGTCACGGAATCGCAGCCGCGAGGAGGCGCTCCTGGTCATAGCGCGTGACGTTTCCCATGAGCAGCACGCCGAGCCCGCGATCGGGGTAGATGCGCATCAGGTTGAAGAAGCCCGCCCCACCGCCGAGGTGCTCGAGATAGCGCTCGCCGCCCTTGCGGCGGGTATGGCGGCGAAACCAGCCGAGCCCAACGTCCATCCTGCGGCCCTTGGCGGTGATCGTCTGCATGGCTGCCACCCCTTCGGGGGCGAGCAGCCTGACGCTGTTGGCCGAGCCGCCGTTGAGGTGGACCGACATGAAGCGGGCTGCGTCCCGCACCGAGCCGATCAACCCGCCGTAGGCCGCTCCCTCCACATAGAAGGGTCGAAACGAGAGGAAGCGGCCCTGGTTTGGCCCGGCTATCCCGTCGGGCAGCAGCCGGCGCAGGACAGGGGTGAGCGGGCTCAGGCGGGACTGGTAGCCGGTCGCCGCATCGCTCGCCATCTCCGGGCGATAGCCGAAGTCGGTGCGCGTCATCCCGAGCGGAGCGAGAATGTGCTCGCGGACGTGGTCCTCGTAGCGTTGCCCCGCGGCTGCGGTGATGACCTCCCCCAGCGCGATGTAGCCGAGGTTGCTGTAGCTGGCCTTCGAGCCGGCAGGGAAGCGCAGCTTGTCATGACGGGCCAGCAGCTCCAGGGTGAACCCGTGCGGCTCGCGGGGCGCCTTCCCCGCAGGATGGACCCAGCGGATGGGCAGAGGGTTCGCCAGTCCAGCGCTGTGGCTGAGCAGGTGGCGGACCCGGACCTCGGGCCACCCCGCGCGCGGCCTTGGGAACTCGGGCAGGTAGCGCTCGACGGGGTCATCCAGCTCGAGGGCACCCCGCTCGACCAGCTGCATCACGGCGGTGGCCGTGGCGATCTTCGTCATCGAGAACCATAGGTAGGCGCTGTCGAGCGTCACGGGCCTCGCGCCGGCGAGATCGGCGAAGCCAACGGCCTTTTCGGCCACTGCCCGATCCCCCTGAACGACGGCGACCGCCAGTCCCGGAACCTGCCGGGCGGTGAGCCGTCGAAGGACGGCGTCCAGGACGGTTTGCTGCGCTTGGGCCCGATCGCCGATCGCCCGCGAAGGGGATCGGCCGGCCGCAGGGTCGGACTCGGCGAACGTGACGAGCATTCTCGCCGTCGAGCCTACAGTCGGCCGCAGGCGGCCCGGCGCGCCGAGGCGCCCGAGATTACCTGGCGTTCTCGACGCCCGCGACCGCCGGCTGCTCGACGGAAGCTCCGCCGGGCTGGCCGACCACGCGAATCAGCGCTTCGACGATTTGCGGGTCGAACTGGGTGCCGGCGCAGTCGGCCAGCTCGGCGAGCGCCGCCGAGACGGACATGGCCTTGCGATAGGAGCGGTCGGTGGTCATCGCGTTGAACGCGTCACAGCAGGAGACGATGCGCGCTTCGAGCGGGATCTCGACGCCGCGCAGGCGATCGGGATAGCCCTCGCCGTCCCAGCGCTCATGCGATGCCCGCACGATTCCGCCGACCTCGCGCATGAAGCCGCCGACACGCTCGAGCATCCGCTGGCCCTCGATCGTGTGCGTCCTGATGATCGCCCACTCGTGCTCGTCGAGCTTGCCGGGCTTGTTCACGATCTCCTTCGGCACCGCGATCTTTCCGACGTCGTGAAGCAGCGCGGCGAACTCGACATTGCGCTGCTGGCCGGCATCGAGGCCAAGCTCGCGCGCGACGTCGAGCGCGAGCAGCACGACGCTCTTGCAATGGGCGCCGGTGTAGCTGTCGTCCGCCTCGACCACGTCGCCCAGAACCAGCGCCGTGCCGCGATAGGCGTCGTTCAACTCGATCAACTGCTCAAGGCGGATGTGGCGCTCCTGCGAGAACCACCTCAGCACGCCGAACAGGGGCGCGATCAGAAGCACCGCCCACTGCTGGCTCTCCACGGCGATTGCGACGAGCAGGCCCAGCGGCGCGAGCGCCAGGTCGATCAGGTAGATCTGTCGATACTCATCGGCGAGCTCCTGCAGCGCGATGCCGTGGCGCAGGCGCTCGCGAGACGCGTTGGCGGCGAAATCGCAGGCGAACTGGGCCGCCAGTGCGACCAACAGCACGCCCCAGCGCCCATCCGGACTGTGGTCGTGGGCGAGCAGCAGGACGAGCGCGGGCCCCACGGCAAACCAGCTGTTGCCAGGCACCGTGAGCATTCGACTGGCGGGAGTGGTGCCGCGTAGGATCGCCGGCGCCATGCCGAGCGCGAGCCCAAGCGCCACCAGCAGCGGCACGAGCGCGACGGGCAGCGCGAAAAGCATCGGCACGAACACGGCCTGCGTCGGCACGGTGAAGCCCGCCCCGATGTCGAACTGCACGAGACCCACGGCCGCGATGCTCGCCACGTAGAGCACGGCAAGGGGCAGGGACAGGCTTGCCTGCCGTTCACCGAGCAGCGCAAGCGCGACGGCGGCCACGAGGAAGCCGGCGCCGACGATCAACTCGCTGCGGCGCTCGAGGGCGAGCATCCGCTGTTCCCCGGACGCGAGCGAATCCCGCACGCGGTCGGATTCGATCAAAGCGTGAGCAGACATAGATCAACCCGTCCATCGTCAAGACGCCACCCAAACACGAGGCTCGCGCGTGATTAATCCGCAGCGTGCCCGGAGTCGCCCACAGAATGGGCCAGACCGGCATCGACCACGTCCAACAAAAGTCCACAACCCTCAACGCGACCCGTGCGGCTATCGATGCTGACCGTGCAACAAAGATCAACACTGAAAAAGGCAAACTCGCCGCGAGGCGGGGACGCAAAGCCAGAGGTCTCGAACACGAGATAGCTCGGCCGCCAGCAAATTGCATGGAGGCTCTTGTGTTCGCTTACTCGTCTCATCTCAACTCTCCCCGGATCTCCCGCCGTCTCTCACTGTCTCTCGCGGGCATTCTCGCCGCCGTCGCATCCACCGCCCTGTTGGGCGGACCCTCGGTCGCCGCCGCCCAGTCGGCCAGCTCCGGCACCTGTCCCACCCCCGTGGTCTCGCAGCCGTTCCTGAAATGGAGCGACTCCAACTCCTACGCGCTCGTGCCGGGTGGTGACTTCGAGGGCACGCCCTCCGGATGGACCCTTTCCGGGGGCGCCCAGCGAACGGCGGGCAGCGAGTCCTACGCCGCAACGGGCGCGCTCGGCGCGTGGTCCTTGGCGCTCCCCGCCGGCGCGTCGGCGCAGACGCCCTTCGTGTGCGTCGGTGCGACCGAACGGACCTTCAGGCTGTTCGCGCGCGGCGAAGGGTTCACAGCCGCTGTTCTCCCGCAGGTCGTCTACCAGACTCCATTCGGAAACATCGCCATCCCGGTCTCGGTGATCGTCCCGAAGAGAAGCTGGGAACCGACGGCGATCCTGAGCACGGGCGCGCCCCTGGCGACCGCCATCGCAGGCGGGACGGTCCAGATGGCGTTGCGCTTCACCTCGCTCGTCGGAAGCTCGCACATCGACGACGTCTTCCTCGACCCGCGCATGCGCCGTTAGCCTTGATCAAACCGGGTCATGGGGACGACTCGGTCGGATCCGCAAGAGCCCTGTTCCACCAAGACCCCGGCCGGTCGGCCGGGGTCTTGGCGCATCCTTGACGCTTGGCGGGCCGGATGCCGAGTCCCGGAGTCGGGCGTCATGCACAGCACACAGTCGGCCATGCCGACTCCCTTCCCTTCTCGGCCGGGTCCATCGCCGAACCTGGTTGGGGAACCACATCAACCCTCTACCGGCCGCCGGCCTCGAAGATCAGGATGACCGTGTCACCGGCGGGTTTCGAGTCCACGAGGCGCACCGACGCTGCCGCGCTCGTATCGCCGAAGAGACGTTTGCCCGCCCCCAGCAGGATCGGAAAGACCATCAGGCGGTACTCGTCGACGAGACCCTCCGCCACCAGCGTACGTACGAGTTGGACGCTGCCGTTGACGAGTATGTCCCCCTGAAGCTCGTGCTTGAGCTTGGACACCGCTCCCGCCACGTCGCCGTCGATCACCGTCGAGTTGTTCCACTCGGGGTCCTTCAAGGTCTTCGAGGCGACGTACTTCGGCATGCCGTTGAACTTGTCCGCGAACGAGCCCTCCCGTGAGGGCCACGCCCGTGCGAACCCTTCGAACGTGATCCGCCCGAGCAGCAGGGCCCCGCTGGCCATGACCTCGTCGAGCTTGAACTTGTCGCCCTCGGCGCCGCGCTCGAACTTGAACGCCCAGCCACCCCGGTCGAACTCCTCGGCACCGCCCGGGTCCTCGACCACGCCGTCGAGCGTCATGAATTGCGACACGACCAGCTTGCCCACTCTCGTCTCCTGTCTGGAAGGGTTGTCATCGGGAGTGCAGACCGCTCCGTTGCACGGAACTCATCGCTGCGGCGCGCGCTAGAGGGTTGGACGGACGAGGCGTGTGGCGGCGCTGTCGCCGATGCGGGTGAAGAGTATGAGCGGGCGGACGAGCATCGAGATGACGCGGGCCCTGGTCGGGCTGGTGCGCCTGCCGAGCCCCTCGCCGATCGCGCGTGCCGCAACGGCGATCGCGGGCATCGGCCGGAAGAACACGGTGAGCTCGCGGATCTTGCCGCTCGCGTCCAGTCGCATGTGGTCGACGAACTCCAGCTCGGTCCCGTCGACGCGCGTCGAGGCGACGAGCAGCGCCGTCTCGCCGCTGCGCACCTCATCGGTGTACCGGATGTCCTCGAAGACGTCGAGGATCACGCCCATCAGGGCGCCGATCTGCTCGTGGCCTTCGAAGGTCAGCGCGCCGGTGATCGGGGAGCGGACTATCGCGTCGGCGGCAAAAGCGTCCACCACCGCCGGGAGATCGCGCGCTTCGACCCCGGCGCGCAACGGCAGCATCGTCGGGGTCTCCTCGAGCTCGGGCATCGCGCCTCCTCGTATCGGATCGGCCAGGGTGGGGATCCTAGCGCCGCCCCTCTCAATGGAGGACGCGGTAGGTGAGGTGGGTGACCCCCGGAGCCTCTACCACGCGGGTGCACTCGAGCCCGACCTCGCCGTCGGTGATCGTGTCAAAGAGCCGCTCGCCGCCCCCCAGGAGCACGGGGACGAGGTGGATCTGCAGTTGGTCGATCAACCCCGCCTTCAGGTACTGCTGGGCCACGTTCGCGCCCCCGCCGAGCGCGACATCCTTGCCGGCGGCCGCGGCCCGGGCCTGTTCGAGGGCGGACTCGATGCCGTCGGTCACGAAGTTGAAGGTGGTGCCACCGCGCTTTGCAACCGGCTCGCGGGCATGGTGGGTGAGGATGAACACCGGTGTATGGAACGGCGGGTCATCGCCCCACCAGCCTTCCCAGGGGTCGTCTCCCCACGGGCCCCTTCCTCCGAACATGTTCCTGCCCATCACCGTCGCTCCCACGTTCTCGAGCGCTTCCTCGACGACCTCCGTCGAGGCGTTGACCTCGCCTCCTGCCAGACCATGGGGCCCCCGCCAGGCCGCCAGCGCGAAGACCCACTGGTGCAGCTGCATGCCGCCTTCGCCCAGCGGGTTCTCCTCGCTCTGATTCCGCCCGGCTATGAAGCCGTCCAGTGACATCGAGATCTGAAACCTCAGCTCTGCCATCGTGCCTCCCTGGTTGTCGGTTAGACCAATTAGACCGCCCGGCCTGGGACGAACTCATCGCCGTGGTCACGCCCGGGCGCGGACCGCGCTGGCAGGGCCCGGGCTAGGTCGCGCCGGCGGCCCACCTGCTAACGGGGCGTTGCTGGGGCGTCCACGCGGTCTATGAACTCGAGGAAGTGCGCGAGCACCCCGGCGGGGTCCTCGATCTGCGGCCAGTGTCCGATCGCGTCGTCGAGCAGCACCACGTCCGGATCGGGGATGAGCTGCAGGTAGCGCTCGGCCATATGGCGCCCCGAGTTTGGGTCCCATGGGCCGTCGATCAGCCGCATCGGAACGCCTGTCTGGCGCATCGCGCGGACCCAGCGGTTGCGGTAGTGGTAGCGGTCGAGCACGAAGCGACCCACCCTGTGGGTGACCCGCCCACCGTCGTTGTAGTTCATGATCTGGCGGCACTGGTCCAGCAGCTCGGGCGACGGCTTGGTCAGAGGACCGAACATCTCGCCGAGCGCCCGGTCGAACACCGCGTCGGCGAAGAGCACACGCCGGTAGCGCGCCAGCACGCCGCCCAACGGCGTCGCGGAGAGGAGCCTCTGAATGGGCCGCGGCCGGTAGGCCTCGTTGAACAGGCCGCCGTTCAGCCAGGTGATCGACCTGATCTCGAGCCCTGTCGAGGTCTGCTCACCGAACTCGCTGCGTGCCAGGAGCTCCTGCACGACGCTGTCGCCGATGTCGTGCGCGAGCAGGTGACACTCGCTGACGCCAAGGTGCTCGAGCAGGGCTTCGTGCATGTCGGCGTGGTCGTGGACCGAGTACTCGTAGCGATCGGGCTTCGCCGAGAAGCCCATCCCGAGCATGTCCGGCGCGATCACCTCGAAGCGCTCGGTCAACGCCGGCCACACCCGCACCCAGTCGAACGAGTTGAAGGGGTAGCCGTGGACCACGACCAGCGGCGGGCCGCTCCCCTCGCGGATGTGGAAGACCTCGAAACCGAGATGGTCGAACCACTCTCCCTTCGCCTTCCACTGCTCGAGCTCGACGTCCATCATCGCGGCGAGAACCCTAGCGCCGGCGCGCTCGGACCGGGTTGGCCGGGGAACTCGGCCACGCCGGGAGGCCCGCGTGGGCCGTAATGGGCCGATCGTCCAGCGGGGGTTGACAACGCCAAACGCCGCTGCGATGCTCGCGCGCGATGGCCTCCGGGGGGCTCATCCCACGGTCATGGCGCGGAGTCCTCGCCCGTGCGGTTCTCGGCGCGCTCGTCATGGCCCTCTCGGCCGCGAGCGCAGGCACTGCGTCGGCTGCGGAAACGGTCGTGTCAATTTCGACAGGCCTCAAAGCGCCGGAACCGAGTGACGAACCAGTTGAAGCGCAGGGACTCGAATCTCGGCTTCGCAGGCGAATTCGGGCAGAGCTCGCCCGAACAGGGAAAAGAAGGCGACTGCGGCGCGCCGACGGTCGGGACGAACCGCCGCGCTGCCGCGCCGCCGAAGTACGCGGTGCTCGCGACCTGTCCTCACGCGGTAGAACCCGTCAAGGGGCACATACGGCGCGCTCCTCGGCCCTCCGCGTGGCGGGCGCTCTCGTGCGAGTCAGGGACGTAATCTCCCGGTCGCGCCCCGGCCGCAAGTCCACGCTGATGACCTACGACGCCGAGGCAACGAACTCGCGAAGGCCAGGTGACAGCACGAACGGTGCGTGGAAAGCATTGAGCGCTCGCCCAGGAACCGGGGAAACCTCAGATCAGCTACTTCCTCGATCCGCACAGCCGAGTACGCACCCCCAAAGAGTCGGCATCGACAACATCACCTTCGAAGCGCCCGAAAAAGGCCCGCCCGGCCCGCCTCCCCCCTCCCCCTCCACCCCCGCCACCGCCGACGGCAGCGGTGAGCCTGCAGACCCCCAACCCGCAGCCCGGGGGCCTGTTGACCCTCAGCGGCGGCGGCTCGCAGGCGGGCAGCGGCCGGATCATCTCCTACGACTGGGATCTGAACGGCGGCGGGAAAGTCACGACGAGCACGGGCACGAATCCGATCGTGCACCTCGTGCTCGCGCCGGGGCTTCACACGATCGGGCTGACGGTCACGAACTCGAACGGGCAGAGCGCCTCGAGCAAATTCCAGCTGTCCTTGCCGTCCGTCAACGTGGGGATCCCGCCGCCCGACGGGGGCCAGGGGCCGTGCGAACCAACGCTGGAAGTCGGCGATGCGCAGCTGATCGCCGAATGCATCCAGAAGCTCCCCGGGGGCGGCTATGTGATCGAGACCAGGCAGCTCGGGCTCAACGGCATGGTGATGAAGCCCCAGGGCGGCGGCTACGGGGTGTTCAAGATCCAGACGAAGAAAGACATCGCGATCGACGGCACCCAGACGCTGATGTCCGGGTCTCCGGTGAACGTCGAGCTGCTGAACACGCCGATCGGCGATGTGGTGCTCGGGGGCAGGAACCTCGAAGCAGAACCGATCCAGCTCGACGTCCACAGCGCGCTCAACCAGCTCAACATCCCGGTCCTCAACCACGGCCTGCGCGGTCCGCGGGCGCACGCCGCGGAAGGACCCACGAAGACGCTGTTGATGGCGATCGGTGTCGGCAAACCATGCACGGGGAAAGAAAAAAACGCCGGCTGCTGCCCGCCCGCCCAGGGAAACACCGCGTGTGCGACGCTGCCCGGCAACTTCCCCCTCGTGGGGCAGGTGGACGTATACCTGAACAACAAAGGCCAGGCGCTCTTCGACGTCCAGGTGGGCCTGGAACTGAAGGGCATCTTCGAAGCGACGGGGGCGCTCGAGATCGAGGCGGACCCCCAGTCCGGCGTGAACCTCAACTCGCTGGTGTTCACGATCCCCGAAGCCGGGCTCGAGGGGATCTTCACGGTCAAGAAGGCGAAGTTCGCCTACTACTTCCCGAGCGCACCGGATGAATCCAAGCGCGACACCTGGCAGGCCGAAGGCGAAATCATCTTCGGTCCGCTCGGAGAACCCTCCCTGGAAGCCGAACTGGCGTTCAAGAAAGGCCAGTTCCACTCGGGCTCGCTGGTCTTCCAGGCGCCACCACCCGGCATCCCGATCTACCCCGGCATCTTCCTGAACAAGCTCGGCGGCTCGATCGGAGTCGAACCCTTCGCCTTCGGCGGGGTGCTCGGCGCGAAGGTAGCCGCGGCGCTCGAGCTCACGCTCTCCTTCAAGTACCGCGAAGCCACGGATCAAGAACTCGGCTTCTTCGGCGGACAGGGGCAGCTCGAACTCGACGACGACAAGATCGCCACGCTCGCAGCGGACGTCTACTCCGACGGCTACGTCGACGCCCAGCTGAGCATCGATCTGCACCTCCCCTTCTCCTCGAACAACCCGATTGTGAAGGTGGGCGGCACCATCGGCTTCTGGGACGAATCGAAAAGCGGCCTGTGGCAGGCGGAAGGCAGCGTGTACCTGAAACTCTGGGAAATCAGCGCCGAAGTCGCGGGTCTCGTCAACAACAACTACATCGCCGGCTGCCTGGCCGCCGGGGGCTTCGGCGTGCAGGGCCGCTACAGCTTCAAAGACAGCAGCATCGGCGGAGGGCTGTTCGCCTTCAGCAACTGCTCGGACCAGCTCAAGCAGTACCAGCAGAAGCCGCTCGTCAAACACTCCGGAGGCTTCGTCGGCGGAGAATCGCTGCGATTCCCGCGCGTGGGGACGGGCCGGGGCGGCGCCGCCGGCGGGCTGCTCGGCGGTCGCGGAGCATCGAGCGCGACGGGCCTCGCGGCGGCCGTGGAAGGTGACACGTTCACCCTGCCCGCGGGTCAGCTTGCGCAGGAGCTGCGGTTCACCTCGAGTTCGGGGACTCCGGTGGTAACGCTGATCGCTCCCGGCGGGCAGACCTACACCACGCCGGCGGCCGCAGGTCACATCGTCGCGTCGGGCGGCCAGTTCATCGCGGCCGTGGCCCCCGACGCCCATCAGGTGCTCGTCATGCTCAAGCACCCCGCGGGGGGCACCTGGCGCGTGCAGACAGCGCCCGGGTCGCCGCCTCTTTCAAAGCTCGAAGTGGCATCTGACACGCCGCCGGCAAGCGTGCAGGTCAAGGTCAAGCATGGGCGCGGGAGCAGCTGGTCGCTGGCCTACAAGGTCCGCAACCACGTGCCGGGCACGAGCGTCCGTTTCGTGGAACGCGGTCGCGACAGCACCCACGTGCTCGGCACCGTCAAGGGAGCGGCGGGAACGCTGCGCTTCACCCCCCAGGACGCCGTCTCGCGGGCCCGCAGGATCGTCGCCTACCTGCTGAACTCCGAAGGCGCCCCGGTACGCGCGCTGACGGTCGGACGCTACAGCGCTCCCGGACCCAAGCGCGGCGGCCGGGTGCGTGCCGTGCGGATCGCCCGTCGCGGCCTCACCGCGCTCGTCACATGGGGCGCGGCGCCGGGTACGCGCCTCTACAGGATCCAGGTGCGCGGCAGTGACGGGCGCCTGGTGACCGTGTTCCGCAAGCCGGGCAGCCGCAGCGTCCTGTTGACGAACGTGCTCCCCTTCGAGAGCTTCACGGCCGCCGTCACGGCGAAGGGCGGTCCGAACCTGCTGCTCGGCCCGGTCGCCAGGGGCCGGCTCGCGGCCCTGAAGGTCAAGCGGACCACCCCTCCGAAGAAACGCAAGACCGGCAAGCGGAAATAGTCAGCGTCAAGGCGACGCCTTCAACCGGCCGCGGCCACCATCGCACGCAACAGGGCGGCGGCATCGGCGTCGTCGAGCCCCTCTTCCCCGACCAAGGACTTCCAGGTCGAGAACGCGATCGCGTGCCCGAGGGCGGCCTCTGTGCGGCGGCGAGCGGCCCCGCGCAGCGGTCGTCCGGCCAACAGCACCTCGCGAGCTGCCACGAAGTAGCCGCGGAAGGCGGCGAAGCGCTCGCGGACGATCGGCACGGTGCTCTCGTCGCGGAAGAGGTTCTCGAGCATCGGCTCGGTTTGCCGGTAGAAGGCGTGCAGGTCGCTCAACGCCACGCCCAGGCGCTCGTCGGGGCTCTCGATGACTGACCAAGAGTCGAGATCGGGCGGCGGGTTCGCGGCCGCCCAGTGCGCCGTGCACGCGTCGAACAATGCGGCCTCGTCGGGGAAGTGGCGATAGAGCGTCGAGCGACGGACGCCGGCGTGTGCCGCCACGGCACTCATCGTCGTGCGGGACGGGCCAAGCGATCCGTGCAGCTCCACGGCGCTCTCGGTGATGCGCCTGCGGGTCTGCTGCTGGGACTCCGCGCGGCGCCGCATTCGGTAGGAACGTGTTTCGTCGGCCATGGCTGTCCGTTCAATCTTGACACGCGAGCCGGCGCATGTGCTAGTTTCGTGCGACACGACTGTCCAATGAAAGGACTCACCATGCAGACAGCTTCTGCCCGCGTCCTCGGCCCCACAGACGGCAAGACCGGATTCCTCGGGAGCATCGGGGTCCGGTTCATGGTCGATGCGGGAGAGTCCGGCGGCGGCTTCTCGCTCGTCGAGCACCCGATGTCCGCCCGTGCGCTGGCGGCCCCGCTGCACCGGCACACGCGCGAGGACGAGTACAGCTTCATCATCGAGGGACGAATGGGCGCACTGCTCGGCGATGAGGTGGTGGAGGGTGGTCCGGGCGACTTCGTGTTCAAGCCGCGTAACCAATGGCACACGTTCTGGAACGCGGGAGATGAGCCGGCGCGGATCCTCGAGATCATCTCGCCCGCAGGCTTCGAGGGATTCTTCGCCGAGCTGGTCGACCTCGGTGGCGTCGCCGGCGCCGACCCGCAAACGCTGGGAGCGCTGTGCGAGCGGTACGGCCTGGAAATGAACCCCGAAAGCGTCCCCGAGCTGCTCCGGCGCTTCGACCTTCGCTTTCCCGGAGAGCCCGTCTAGAACCGCTCGCGCTCAGCCGGCAGACAGAAGGAAGCTCTCGAGTCGCGCGCCGAACCCCGGAGCGGCCGCGACGAAGTGACCGGCACCGGGGACGACCACGCGCTCGGCGCGAAGCGATTTCGCGAGGGCGTCGCAGATCCGCTCGAGCGCCGCGGCGTGGCCGCCGGATGCGACGAGCACGGGGGTCTGCGCATCGCGCAGGTCAGCGAGCGCCGGTCTGGCCTCGCCCGGAAGACGACCGCCCTGGGCGCGCCGCACTCCGCGGGCAACCTCGTCGGGGAGCGGACCCTCGTCGACGTCGGGCGCCCCCGCGAGACGCAGAAACTCGCGAAGGGCTGCGGCGTCGGCGTTCAGACCCTCGGTCAGGACCGCGTTGCCCAGTTGCTCCAGACGCGCCACCCCATCGTCACCGGGGACCAGGTAGTAGAGCGGCGGCTCGATCAGGGTCAGTGAGCGCACGCATTGAGGAGTGCGAGCTGCCGCTATCAGGGCGCCGAGCACGCCGTATGAGTGCGCCACGACGTGCACCGGCGACTCGAGCAGCGAGGCGATGTCGGTCGCGTCGAGCTCGAAGTCCTGCCGGCCGCGGGGCGGTGAGGGACTCGGCGGGTAGCCGCGCCGGTGCACGAGCGCAAGCGTCCAGCGAGCCCCCAGGGGCGCGAGGGCGCCCCAGGTCGCGCGCGGACTCGCCCCACCGTGTACGAGCAGCACCTCCGGACCCTCGCCCTCGCGTATCACGGCCACCGGGTCCATCGCCACGACGTTAGCCTCTCGCGCGGTGGCGCTGCTGCATCGTCCCCCCTTCTGCCGGCGCCGGTCGGGACTGTCCCCCCCGCCGCCCGCGCGGGTCAGGACGCACCGCAGCGGTGGATCGCCGCCTGATTGCTGCTGTAAGGTCACACGACCAGCGAACGCACCGAGGGGGCCATCATTTCGAGCACGAGCCGCACCGACGGGACCGCCACGCACGAGGTCCTCAACCAGCCGCCGCCGCTCGTCGACTACAACGCGTTCGAGGCCGACCCGGCGCTTGGCGAGGCGCTGGTTCGCGAGGGCGGCGAGTGGGGCCTTGACCGGGTCCGCGACTTCGGCGCAACGGTGGCCTCCACGGAGGCGCTGGCCCACGCCAAGCGAGCCCAGCGCAACATCCCGGTGCTGAAGACGCACGACCGCTACGGCAACCGGGTCGATGAGATCGACTACGACCCGTCGATGCACTGGATGCTGCGTCTGGGCGTCGAGCGCGAAATCAACTCGCTGCCGTGGCGCGAGCCGAGGCCCGGGGCCCATGTCGTGCGGACGGGCATGTTCCATCTGTTCAACCAGCTCGACACGGGTCCGTGCTGCCCGATGTCGATCAACTACGCCGCCGTACCCACGATGCGCCAGGACGCCGCGCTCGCAGCCGAATGGGAGCCGCGCCTGACGCTGCCCGACTACGACGCCTTCGCCCAGGCCGGAATGGTGATGACCGAGAAGCAGGGCGGCTCGGATCTGCGCGCCAACACGACGGTGGCCGAGCCCGTGGGCGACGGCTGGTTCGAGCTGACAGGTCACAAGTGGTTCTGCACCCACCCGGTCTTCGAGGTCTTCTTCACGCTCGCGCAGACCGACGTGGGGATCACCTGCTTCGTCGCGCAGCGACCGCACGGGGGATTCCGCATACAGCGACTGAAGGACAAGCTCGGCGGGCGCTGCCTGGCCTCCTCGGAGGTCGAGTACGACCACCTGCCGGCGCGCATCCTGGGCGAGGAGGGCCGCGGGACGGCCTTCGTCGTGGAGCAGCTGATCTGGACACGACTCGACACGCTCACCGCGGTCGCGGGGATGATGCGCCGGGTCGTCGCCGAGGCGATCTGGCACGCGCGCCACCGCGCGGCGTTCGGCGCGCCGCTGGCCCGCCAGCCGGCGATGGTCAACGTGCTCGCCGACATCGCCCTGGAGTCCGAGGCCGCGACGGCGTCGGCGCTGCGGATCGCGCGCGCCTTCGACTCCGAGGACCCCGGCGAGGCCGCCTTCCGTCGCCTCGCGCTCGCGGTCATGAAGTACTGGGTGTGCAAGCGCGGCGCGCCGCTTGCGGCCGAGGCGCTCGAGTGCCTCGGCGGGAACGGCTACGTCGAGGAGGCGCCGATGGCGCAGTTCTACCGCGACATCCAGATCGGCACAGTGTGGGAGGGCTCGGGCAACGTGATCGCGCTGGATGTGCTGCGCGCGCTGAGCCGCGAGCCCGAGGGAGCGACGGCGTTCCTTGCGCAATGCGACCTCGCCGCCGGCGCGGATGCCCGCTTCGATGCCCACATGGTCCGCGTGCGCGAGGGACTCGCGGCATTGGCCGCGGATCCTGCGGCGGCCGAGTGGAGCGCTCGCCGCGTCGTCGAGGACATGGCGCTGGCCCTCCAGGCCAGCCTGCTCCTGCGCCACTCCCCGCCGGCGGTCTCCGACGCGTTCTGCGCCGGACGCCTGGGCGCCCGCGGTCTGGCGTTCGGCGACCTTCCCCGCGGCGCCGACGGTGCCGCCATCGTCGAGCGCGCGCTGGCGCTGTAGCTTCGCCTCGCTCAGCGCCGGACCGCCCCTCGACAGATCGCGCCGCGCACGGCGGCACCGTTTGCGTCGGGTACGCGCTGCACGCGACGTTCCCCCGTCTCCGCGGGGGCTCTAATAGCGGCCGCGGGTCAGCCTCATTCGACGCCCGTAGCCCGAGCCGCCGGCGAACGGGTCCGCGCGCACGACCGCCATCAGTCGCAGGCTGCGACGGGCTGCCAGCAGGTGGCGCGAAGAGCCCGACAGTCGCACCGAGATCGTCGCGAGGTGTCCGGGCCTGATCGTGAAGCGGGCGGAGCTGCCGGCTGCGATCCGCCGGGTGCGACGCCGGTGCCTGCCGTGCGTGGCCCTGCCGGCCAGCACGCGCGTCAGCTCCACGTGGCCCGTGCACGATCGCCGCA
The DNA here is from genome assembly GCA_963811445.1 of uncultured Solirubrobacterales bacterium. GTDB lineage: Bacteria > Actinomycetota > Thermoleophilia > Solirubrobacterales > Solirubrobacteraceae > Palsa-744. The sequence continues at coordinate 126,476 of CAWERP010000016.1, read as the reverse complement.
GGCCTCGGGGGCACTCGACGCGGACCCTGGCGGTCCCGGCCCTTGTCGCAGAGGTGTGCCCGGTCGTGACGGCGGCGCCCAATCCGAAGACCATCACCGCGTTGCTCCGGGTGGCCGCCACGTAGACCTCGCGTCCGTCGGGGCTGACGGCTGCCCCGGCGACGCCTTCCAGCGGCGGGAGGCTCGTGCAGCGGCTGTCTTGGTTGACCGCGCACGAGGTCTCGGAGAGCTTGCCCGTGGATGCGTTGCGCGAGAAGACGGCCGCCGAGCCGCTGCCGATCGCGTAGACCGCCGAGCCGTCACCGCTCACGGCCACCACGTTCACGTTGTCCAGGCCTGCAGCGCCCTCGCACGGACCCGACGGGGCGGGTTCGCGTGGTCCTTCTTCTTCTTCTTCGTTTTCTTCGTGTCTTTCGACTCGCAGGAAGTCGACGCAGCTCGCCTCTGAGAGGGCACCGCTCGACGGGTCCCGGCGAAACACGTCCACCCTTCCGCCCTCTGGGGAGGTGTCGCTCGCGTAGACGTTTTGGCCGTCCGGGCTGACCGCGAGCTGGGTGGGCGATTTCATGAGTTTGCCCGCGCGGCACAGGCCCCCTGGGGGTTCGACCTTCAGGCAACTGCTCTCGGTGAGCGCCCCCGCGGCATCGTGCGTGAAGACGTCCACCGCGCTGCTGCCGGGCGCGGTCCCATACAGCTGTCTGCCGTCGGGGCTCAGCGCCAGCGCATCGAGTCCCTGCGTGGCGATGCCCACCGCGCAGGATCCGTCGAAGCCGTTGACCGCGATGCAGGGGTTGGCGAAGAACTGGGTGGGCGGCAGCAGGCCGAATATCGACGCCACCGTCGATGCCGAGCCGCCGCCGGCGCTGCCGCTCGCCGGAGGCGTGATGAGGCCCGTCATGAGTGTCGAAATGGAGCCCTGGCTGGGCGCGGCGACGTAGAGCGCCTTGTTGTCAGAGCTCGCCACCAGCGCACTCGAGCTGAAGAACACGTTGGCGGGCGGACACGGGGAGCCCCCGGGGGGACGAGCCTGAAAGCAGCCCAGCCGGGTGAGCGAGCCGTTCGCGGGATCGCGGGCAAAGGCGACGACGCTCCCGGAGGCGTTCGACGTCACGAAGACCGCAAGGCCGTCGGGGCTCACCGCCACCCCGTCGGCGCCCAACAGCGAGGGCGTGGCGGCGCAGGCGCCCGACGCGCCGTCGCGACCGTCGGTTCCGTCCGAGCTCAGGCAACCCGCCTGCCTGATCGCGCCGGTCGTCGGATCGCGCTTGAGGATCGCCAGCGAGCCGAAGCTCGATGCGACGGTGGCGCCGGTCGTGCCCGAGGCCACGTAGACGTTCGCCCCGTCCGGAGAGACAGCCACCGCGTTCGGCCCGACGAGCCCCTTCCCCTCCCCGCAGCCGGTGGTGCCTTTCCCCGCGCTGGCCATGCCGGGCGCGACCAGGCACCCACTCGAGCCGCTCAACGGGCCGAATCCGCCGGCGGCGAGCGCCGACGCAGGCGCGGCGGTCAGCAACAGCGTCGACGCGACAGCGGCGAGCCTTGCGGCCGGCCATACGACCATCTTTATGCGGCTCATTTTGGGCACACTCCGGCCTCGCGGGTAAGTGATCCTCGGTGTTCTGCGAGGCGCCGGCGATTCCTGCCCGACGTGCCGCGCGGGAGCACTGCCGATCGGCCTCATCCGCGGCCGTCCGGGCCGGCCGGGGAGGCGCGCGGAAGCGCCACTCATGAGGACGGGCAGACCAGCGGCTTGACCCCTGTCGGGTCCAGACACGTGTCGACGCGTTCGGGCAGCTGCCCGCGGCGAATGGTGAAGCGCGTGTACTTTCCGATCTCCCCGGGCTTTGAGATCAGCACTTCCAGCGTCACGCCGAAGCGAAGCGAGCGCTCGAACCCCCGGAACTCGACCGGGGACACTCCGCGCCTGTTCGATCTGGTGACCCGTTTGGTGGATCTCATCGGGCAACCACGGCCCCTGCACCTCACCGTGATCCGTGCCCCTGCCTGGGTCTGCTGCACCTTCAGCAGCCTGAGGTCGAGCCCCCCGGCGCTCATCAGGCCCGCGATCCGCACGACGGGGAACGGCTGCATGAGCGACGCCCTGGCGCCCACCACATTGATCGTCTGCGTGGCGACGCTCGACAGGCCGGCGGCATTGGTCACGCGCAGCCGCACAACGTGACCTCCGGGGGTGGAGAACGACGTGGTGAGCACTGATCCTCCACCCTGGAACGCGCCGTTGCCCGTGAGCGCCCAGCCGATCCCGGTGATTGGACTGGCGGCATCGGTGGAGCTCGAGATGAGCGAGACAGCTTCGCCCGTCTGTGGAACGGCGGGGAACCACCTGAACGAAGCCACCGGAGGAGCGGGCTGGGGCACGGCCGCGACCCTCACGACCGGCGGGGGAGTGACCGTGAACGTCACCGGAGTGCTCCTGCCGGCGGGGTTCCCGAGGATTGAGCTCGCCTGGGTCGCGACCGCTGTGTACTGGCCGGCCGGCAGCGCGGGACTCGGCGTTGCCAGACGTCCACCCGCCGCCGGTGCCCGCGGCCGTCGCCTTCGAGACGAGCGTGCCGTTCGCCGTGGCTCCAGCGTGGATCTGGACGGTGACCGGGGTGGTGTCGCTGGCAGTCGCCGGTGAAGGACGGTGTCGTGTTGCCCGGTGACAAGTTCGGGCGTGTTCAACGTCACCGTGGGAGCCGCCGTATCGATGGTGAACGTCACGGGCAGGCTTTCACCCGTTTCCGAGGCGAGGTTGGTCTGCGTCGCCTGCGCAGTGTAGGTGCCGTCTTTGAGGGGTTCGGCGTGTTCAACCGACCACGTGCCATTGCTGAAGAACGACGATGTCAATGGAGTCAGGGCCGTTCCTTTGGCGGACGGGCCGTTGTATATCGTGACCGTCACTACGCCGCTCGGCTTCTTCCCCGCCCCCGCTGAAGGAGGGCGTCCGGTTGTTGCTCACGCTTCCGTTGAGCGGACTCGCGATCGTGACGATCGGCGGTGCGGCGAGCGCGGCGCCCGCGGGGCCCACGGCGATCGCGGCGAGCGAGACCGCCGCAGCTCGCAAGAGCCCTCCTGCTGCCTTCCTCATTGGGTTCCGCTCAGAGCCATGCCACACCCGTGCCCGCTTGACAGCCTAGGCTACCCCCGCCACCACGGCGCGGTCGCGCTTGCATGGAATCCGTCACTCGGGGGCCCGAGGCATGGCGGCGCTTACAGACGGCGACGGTCCAAGCGCGACGGACGCGACCGGAAGCGCCCCGGCGCTCACCGGACGATCCCGAACGCCACAGCACGCATGGCACCGGAGTACCCCGCAAGCATCGGTAGCGCCTGCAGGCGGTAGGGCCCCGGCGCAAGCTCCCGCCCGCCGATCCGCCCGCTGAAGCGAAAGCCGTTGCGTCCCGCTCTGTCCTGGTTGACGAAGCTGCCGACCTCCACATAGCGGGTGCACGGCCTGCCGCCCGGCCTGCGTCTCCCCCGGGCGAGCGTCGCGCATCGGTGCCCGGGGCCCTGCACTCCGAGCCTCGGCGCCAGCACCACGAACCTGATGAGCGCCGCGGCGGAGTCGCTGTAGGACACCCAGCCTCCGCTCGAGGCGAACCGGTGGCTGATCGTCGGGCCACCACGCGCCGCGGAGAAGGCCGCCGGCGAGATGACGAGCCCGCCGATGACAGCCGCTTCCTGGGCCGGCTGCCCGCCGGCCGGCGACGGGCTTGGGACCTGGGCTGCAGCGCTCGGGATCGGCGGCGCGGGTTCGCCTGGCGAGGGCGGCGCCGGGGGACCCGGAGGCGGCGGGGGCGGGCTCGGGGGAGGCGGCGCGGGCGGGCCGGGCAGAGCCGTGAGAGCCCTCTCGACGTCGAGACGCCCCCCGGTGATCACGCGACCGGACAGCGAGGGCAGTTTGTCGACGTTTTCGAGGATGTCGGCCTTCAGGGCCGTGACCGACAGGGAGGGCGCCGCCGACAGGATGAGCCCCGCCGCGCCGGCCACCTGTGGCGCTGCCATCGATCCTCCGCTGAGGTATCCATACCCGTTTTCGCGCAGCGTGGAATAGATGCTGACCCCCGGCGCCGCCAGGTCGACGGTGTGCGACCCGTAGTTCGCCCAGCTCGGCAGCTGGTCGTTGTTGTCGCTCGCCGTCACGCAGATCTCGGTCGGGCGGTCATAGCTGCACGGGTAGCGCCGCACCGCGACTTCGTCGTTGTTGTCGGCGGTGTTGCCCGCCGAGGCGACGAACAGGATGTTGTTTTCGCCGAGCGTGTCGATCTCGTTGGACAGCGCCTGCGAGTAGGCCGTCCCCCAGAAGGTGTCCGAGTCGTTGACCACCCGGATGTTCACCCCTTTCTGCTTGGCCGCCGCCAGCCACTGCAATGCTTCGATCAGCGCGCTGGTTGAGCCGCTGCTCGCGTTTTCCATCCACTTGACCGGAAGGATCGCGGTCTGCCAGTTGACTCCGGCTACGCCAAGTCCGTTGTTGCCGACCGCGCCGATGATCCCGGCCACGTGGGTCCCGTGGCCGCCATAGGTCTTGTCTTCGTCCCACGGGTCACAGCTCTTTTTCAGGACGTTGTAGCCGTGGGTCCCGGCCGCGCATCCGCCGATCCCGCCCGGGTTCGACCATATGTTGGCGGCCAGATCCGGGTGCGTGTAGTCCACGCCGGTATCGGTCTCGCCGATCACGATCGAGCGGCTGCCGGTGCTGAGCCCCCACGCCTTCGACGCGCCGTCGTCGGCCCCCGAAGTGCCGCTCATCGGCGGCCCGAGCACCTCTTCGGCTTCCTGCGTGGGGATCGCCTGGCCCGTGTTGCTCATTCCCCACTGCAACGCGAACGACGGATCGTTCGGCGTCGCGCTTCCGCCCATCAGGTAGTCGGGCTCGGCGTAGGCGACCATGCGATTGAGCCGCAACCTGTGCACGACGGCCAGAACCCGGCCCGCGGGCACCCGCAGCAGCAGCGGTGCGACGCGCGCGTTGCGCCCGGGAGGGGTCCGGGCCGCCCTCAGGAAGGGCCCGAGAGACCTGGCGGCGTGTCCACCCGCCGCGCGCTCGAGCGCGAACCGCTTTCCGACGGACAGGCCGGGACGGAAGCCAAGCAGGACGACGTCTGGAAGAAAGCGGGCGCGTGCGTGTGCCGCGGCGGGCGGGAGAGCGCCCACGACGGCGCGGCCCGTGGCGGGGACCAGCGCCGCGCGCGCACCGATCTGCCCTGCGCCGGCCTCGGCGAGGGGAGCGCTCAGGCTGAAGGAGACGCTCGCAACCGCGACGAGCGACAGGGCGCACGACGTGATCTTCGTCATCAAGCAACCGTCCTATGCCACCGATCGGCGTGCTTGCCGATTCGATGGTCAGCCGCACTGCCGGCGTCAGCCGCCCCGCCGGCCTGCGAGCCCGCGCGCACGAGCATCTTGGCTCCGCCCTGTCGGGGTTTGAGAGGACCCGCAGTCTAGGTCGCTGTCGGTCCGATGATGTCGGGCGCTCAACGAATGTACGGGGCGACGACGGCGAGGTCCTCAGATGGACGGCGCGCCGCCTTCCAGAACGACGGCGCCGCCTATCACCCGCGAGCGCCGCCGTGGAAGGCTCATGTCACCTGCCGACTGCGCCCTACCTCCTGCACCATCCACCCGTTGCCATCGGGATCGCTGAACGAGAAGAAGGAGTTGTAGTCGGCGCGGTCAGGATCGGGCCCCGAGACCTGTCTGCCCTCCCCGAAGTGGAAGAGCTCGCTGACGTCGGTCCCCCTGTCCGACGAGCTCGGCTCGCGCGGCCTCGATGTCAGGGACGACCAGGTGTAGGCCCTTCAGAGAGCCTGCCCTCTCCGTGTTCCTCATGATCGCGATCGAGCATGCCGAGCCCGGCGGCGTCAGCTGGACGACGCGAAAGTCCTCGCCGGCGCTGGTGTCAACCAGCAGCTTGAAGCCGGCCTGCTCGATGTAGAAGGTCTTGGCGCGATCCACGTCCCCAGCGGGGACGACGATGAGCTCGAGCTTCCAGTCCATGAAAAGCCTCCGTTCCGCGGGCTAGCCCCGCTGGTTCTGATTCCACTCCACCCGGCCGAGACGGGTGAGTCCATCATCGCCGGTGAAACGACACATCGCACGCGGGAAGTGGTGACGCGGCCGCCGCGGGCCACGAGCCTCAGGCCGCCAGGCGTGGCGAGAAGACCGCGTCGCCGTCTCGCACGCGCGAGACCGCGTCGGCCAGGTCCGGGCCTGAGATCGTCTTGGTCACGTACCCGCGCGCGCCCGCGCGGATCACGGCGATCACGTCCTCGGGAGTGTCCGATACCGAGAGCGCGAGAAAGCGCTGGGCCGGACGGCGCAGGGCAACCCGCCGGATCACCTCGACGCCCCCGCCTCCCGGCATGTGCACGTCGAGCAGCACCACGTCGGGCTCGGTCGCGAGAATCGCCGTCTCGGCGTCCTCCACGGTGCCGGCGTCGCCGAGGACCCGAACGGCTCCCTCGAGCTCTGCGCGAACCCCCGCGCGGAACAGGTCGTGGTCATCCACGATCACGACGCTTGGCGGCTCCTGCGGCGTCATAGCGACCGCTCCAGCGTCAGCTCGATCTCGGTGCCGTGACCCTGGGCGGCGCGCACCGCGGCGCGACCACCGTGGCGCTCCATGCGCCCCACGATCGACTAACGGCGCGAGGATCAGCACGAGTCCGGCCGTCACGACCACGGCGGTGAGCGCGACGTTGCGCAGCCCCACGAGCAGCCCACTTGCGTACATGAACAGCAGCGCCGCGCCCAGGATCAGCGCCACCCCGAAGCCGCCTCGGTACAGGCCGATCGTGGCCCAGCGCCGCTGTGCGCGCTCGGCCACCTCGGGGCGGGCGTCCACCGCCGCCTCGTCGACCGCGGGCGTCGAGAGCCGCCAGACCAGCGCGACGCCGGCGGCCGCCAGGACGACCGGCCAGACGATCGCGTCGCTGAACAGGACTCCGAGCTGGCGCAACGCCAGCAGGCCGCTGAGCGTGAGCAGGGCGACCCCGACCGCCGTACGACCGCTCCCCGGTCGCTCCCGCAGCCGTTCGGCCGGCGCCGGGCCAATCGTCCTGGCGGGCATCAGCAGCCAGGCGAGCGCATAGGCGCCAACGCCCATGCCACCCACGGCAGCGGCGGCGACGAACACGACCCTCGGTGGTCCATTCTGGGTCCTCCTGGCTCGAGTATGGCTTGCGAGCAGAGGATCGCCCAGCCACGGGCTCCTGCCTATTGGGGATGACCCTGCGACGGCCCCTAAGGGTGCTGATGCGCCGCGGGCGCTTGGAGCACCGGCTGCACGCGGATCGCGACTCAGCGATCGTTGATGCGCCGCCGTAGCTGGCCCGCGCGGGGTCACTGGGGCCGGAGTGTGGGCCTGCCCCGATCGAGGAGGAAGGGTGGCTCAACTGAGATCGCGGCGTGAGATCACGCCGGACTGAAGAGCACGCTCGGCGAGCTTGGCGCGCTTCTGATTCTGCGGCAACTCACCCAGCTCGAACTTGCCGAACAGCGTTCGCAGGTGCATCTTCACCGCGTCGACGCTGAGGAAGACCTCGGCTGCGATCTCCTGATTGGTGGTCGGGGTCGCGAAGCTGCCGTCGCGAAAAGGCCGGCAGAGGGCGATGAGAACCTGCCGCTGGGTGTCCGTCAGCTGGAGCTTTGGCTGCAGGGCGGCGACGACAGTCCGTCCCACCTCGGGCGCCTGCGCGGCTTTGAAGGCAAGCACGGTGCGTCCGACGCGAATGCGGTCCCCGTCCCGCAGGCGCTGGCGTCCGCTGACTCGTTGTCCGTTCACGTAGGTTCCATTCGTCGAGAGCCCGTCATCGACAACCGTCCATTCTCCGCCGAGGTGGTGTAACTCGGCATGAAGACCCGAGACCTCGCTGTCCCACGCGATGGACAGATCCATCTCTGCGCGGCGACCCAGAGTGCTCGTCTCCCCTCGACCCCCCGCCGCGAAGAGACGCAGATGGCCCTGCTCATCACGGAAGGCCAGCAGGGCCCTGCCGGCCCGTTCAGCCGCTAGGAGCTCCTTCAGCTCCGGCGCCGAGAGCGAGTGCGGGGCGAGTGGATCGCCGTCCTCAGTGCGTTGGTTTGGCATCACGCGTCAAGCCAGAATCGGTTGGAAGGCGGCCGCGAGCTAACGCTGCTCGGTCCATGCCGCCGAGAATGACGGGCCCCGCGCATCGTGCTCGCCGGGGCGCCCGAAGAACATGTGCAGGATCCCGTTGACCGCGCTGACGATGATCGCCGCCAGCACCGCCCACCAGAAGGTCGCGATCGTGAATTGAGGAACGATCCAGTGCGTCAGGTACAGCATGAAGACGTTGATGAGCAGATAGAAGATGCCGAGCGTGACGATGATGAACGGGATCGAGAGGATGGTGAGGACGGGCTTCAGGAAGAAGTTCACCAGCGTGAACACGAGCCCGGCGACCAGCAGCACCCACCAGTCGCTGCCATAGCTCAGGCCGGACAGCAGCCACGTGGCCACGAACAGGGCAACCGTGTTGAACACCCACGTGATGGCCAGCGGACCGATCATCGCCCACAGCCTAGCCCTAACGCTTGGGGCGCCCGTCGCGCACCAGCTCGCGGTGCACCGGCGCCACGGGCAGGCTCAATTGCGCTGCGCGACCGGGAGCGGCTCACGGACAGCGTCGGTGGGGTGCGCTGTGAAGCGGGGTATGAGCGATCGCAGCGGCCGCGGAGCCCACCAGTTCGCGCGCCCGAGCAGCACCATCAGCGCGGGCACCAGCAGCGCGCGCACGATCGTCGCGTCGATGATCACCGCCAGCGCGGCGCCGATGCCAAACTCCTTCAGCGAAGCCACGCTCGAGACGGCGAGCGACCCGACCGCGGCGCAGAACAGGAGCGCCGCGGCGCTGACCACGCGTCCGCTGCGCTCGAGGCCGGTCGCGACCGCCACCTCGTCGGGCGCGCCGGCGTCATGCGCCTCCTTGATGCGAGCGAGCAGAAACACGCCATAGTCGGTCGAGAGGCCGAACCCGATGATGAACAGGATGATCATGTTCGTCTGCTCGAGCGAACCGGTCGCCGTGTAGCCCAGCAGGCCTTGGAGTCGTCCCTGCTGGAAGATGAGCGCCAGGGTCCCGAATGCGGCACTCAGGGTCAGGAGGTTCATGACCAGCGACTTGAAGGCGAGCGCAACCGATCCCGTCATCACGAACAGCACGATCAGCGTCGTGACGGCGAGGATCGCAAGCGCCAACACGATGTGCGAGCGCAGGCTCGCGTGCTGGTCGAACTGGCCGGCCGCAACGCCGGTCAGCGCGACCTCGTAGGGAACGTGCAGCCGGCGGATATCGCCCACGAGGCGCTGTGAGGTCGAGCTCAGAGGTGGATGCGAGGCGAGCACGTCGATTCGCCACAACCCGGGCGCGACCAGCGCCGGCGGCTGTGCGAGCCCGACGCCGGGCAGCCGCGCAAGCTGCGCCCGATAGCGGCCCACTGCCTGGACGGCTCCGCCGGGGGCGTGCACCAGCGCAACCACCGGGTCCGCGGGATCGGCCGCGAACTGGCCCGCCACCGCCGCATCGACCACGCGGGCGCTCGATCCCGGCGGCAACACGCGCGAATCCGTCGCCCCCAAGCGCAGATGCAGCGCGGGCAGGCCGACGAGCAAGAGGCCCACGGCGCAGGCCGTCGCGACCCGCACAGGCCTGCGCATGACCCACGTTGCAAGTCGATACCAGCGGCCGCCGAGCACCGGACCCTCTGCCTGCCTCCGCGCACGCTGCAGACTTGCCGGCGCGAGCGCGTTGACGCGCTCGCCGAGCAGCGCCAGCATCGCGCCGAGCGGGATCAGCGCCGCCGTGGCGGCGAAGACGGTCACTACGGCGGCCGCGATGCCCATCGACGAGAGCATCCGCTGGGGAAAGACCAGCAGGGACAGCAGCGCGACCGACACGGTGAGCGAGGAGAACGCGACAGTGCGGCCGGCCGTGCCGAGGGTGCGCACCAGCGCCTCGGAGCAGTGCCCGCAGCGAGCGAGCTCCTCGCGGTACCGATACACGACGAACAGCGAGTAGTCGATCGCGAGACCAAGGCCAAGGCCGGTGACGAGGTTCAGCGAGTAGACCGACAGCGAGGTCACCTGGGCAAGAGCGCGCATGATCAAGAGGCTCCCGGCCACCGCGACCGCGCCCACCATCAGCGGGAGGGCCGCCGCCACGAGACCGCGAAACGCGACCAGCGAGAGCAGCAGCAGGATCGAGAACGCGATCAGCTCGACCTGTGGCAACTGCCCGGAGATCGTGTCTTCGAGCTGGCTGAACGTGAGCTGATCGCCGCCCACGGTCACGCCATGCACGCCGCGCAGATCCCGGGCAATCCGCTGCGCCGCTGCCGTAGCGGCGCGCTCTGAGGCGTGCGCGCCGAAGAAGCCCATCACGAGCGTTGCGTGCCCGTCGCGCGACACGAGCGCACCCGGCCGCGGGGCGTTGAGAACGCTGAGCACCCGTGACACCGCCCGCTGAGAGTTCACCTCGCGCGCCACGCGTGCCACAAGAGCACGTCCCCGCGGGGCGAGCACGGGCCCGGAGGGGCGCACCAGCAGCACCAACCCCGGCTGCGAGGAGGTCCCCGTCGCCGCGACGACCTGTTGCTGGGCGATCACACTCGGAGCGTTGGGGTCAGAGGTTCCGCCGTTGCTCAACGAGCCGACGACGCCCGCGCCCACCGCGCCCGCGAGGACCGTGAACACCGCTGTGCACGCCAGCACGAGTCGGGCCCGTCGATGTATCAGGTCAGCAAGTGTGTGCACGTCTGCGGCGGAGCCCGACCGGTCTGCCTCGGAGTCGGGTAGGACGCCGCCGGCGCGATCGCGACACATGCGCTCGGTTGGACGAACGCGTCTTCATCCAGGGTAGCGAGGAGCGCCTCAGCCACGCGCTGGTCGCGCGGCGGGCGCCGACCGGCGGCTCCAAGGGGCTCCTCCGCGACGACGATTTCGGGGCGACGGGGCTCGGGGGCCGCGTCAGGCGGTGGCTTCGCCCGCGCCCGGGGAGTCCGGATCGTCGTAGCGGGCGACCGTGAAGGCGATCAGCACCGGCACGTTCAGCGCGAAGACCACGAGCGAGAGCGTCAGCACGACCAGCGCGCCACCGCTCGTGTTGTTGCGCAGGAACACGTACTCGATCAGCCCCGCGATTATCGCGTAGGCCAGAAGCGCCCAGCGGGCGACCTCCAAGAAGCGCCCCCAGGCGAAGCCCTCCGTGCGGCGGAGGGCCACCACGTTGCCTATCAAGAGCAGCGCCGAGACCGCCAGCAGCGCAATCGCCGGGCCGAGCGGGACGTGTTCGGGAAGGTGGGCCGAGAGGTAGATGACGCCTGCGACGACCAGCGACAGCGACAGCATCCCGAGCTGCGTGACCGGGGGCAGGCGGCGCTCTTCGCTCATCCGGTCGCCAGCCGGGTCATGATCACGAGAGTTGCCACCTGCATCAGCCCGGTCGCGCCGGCCGTGTAGATGAAGCGCTTCATCAGCCGCTCGATCACCACGGGGTTGGGCCTGGGCTTCTTCAGCTCGGTGAGCACCGCGATGTTCGCCGGCTCGAGCAGGCCGAGCGCGATGACGGCCATCGCCCCCACGACGATGAAGCTGGCCACCACCCACCCGTGGTACTGATAGCTCGTGAGGTTGTATCCGAGGACCGTGGCCAACTGCCAGCCCGCCGCCAGCGTGACGGCCACAACCGTCGGCATGATCAGCACCATCTTCGGCATCAGCCGCGTGGTGACCTCGACCCGAGCGGGAATCGAGAGTTTGCCGAGGATCGGCCCGATCACAAAGCCGAGGAACAGGTCGATGATCGTCCATGCGGCGCCCGCCACGACATGCAGGAACATCAGCGGCCACTTCTCGTTGACCGCGATCGCGACGATCAGGAGCACGACGACGACCGCGACTATCGGAAGTCCGGCACGGGGGACGATCTGGAAGTCCGGGCGCTCCATCGCCGCCGGTGGTCCACCGCCGACGAGCGCTCCCGCAGGAGCCTGGGGAGAGGCTGTCGCGTGCGCCATGCCGAGAATTTACCGAGCGGGCGGACGTTTCGCCAGGGAGGACGGCGGCAGTTCCTTGCGCGAGTCCACGCCTCCACGCCGGCGCCGCCGCGGCGCGAGCTCGGGATGAGGTTCGCGAGCTCGGAAGGAGGCTCGGGACACGGCTTTGGCAGATCCTCGATAGTGGTGCACGTCGAGCGACCGCAGGAGGATCGGAGAGCGTGGCCAATCCAACGGACGAGAGCGAGCGGGTCGCGCTGGTCACCGGCGGCGCGCGCGGCATCGGCCGCGCAATCGCCCTGGCGCTTGCCGCAGATGGACGGGCGGTGGCCGTCGCCGACCTGCGTCACCTCGATGCGGGCGAGGTCGCGGGCGAGATCGCCTCGCAGGGCGGGCGGGCAACCGCGGTGGCCATGGATGTCACCGACACGACGGCGGTCCGGGCCGGAGTGGCCCACGCCGTGGACACGCTGGGCCCGGTGGATGTGCTTGTCAACTGCGCCGGTTGGGACGAGTTCAGGCCGTTCGTTGAGACCGATGAGCGCTTCTGGCGGCGGGTGATCGCCGTCAACTACGAGGGCTGTCTGCGCACGACTCACGCGGTGATGAGCGCGATGTCCGAGCGCGGCTGGGGCCGGATCGTGAACATCAGCTCTGACGCCGCGCGCGTGGGCTCGGCGCACGAGGCGGTGTACGCGGGCGCGAAGGCCGCGGTGATCGCCTTCACCAAGACGATCGCGCGCGAACTCGCCCGGCAGGGCGTGACCGCCAACGCAGTGTGCCCCGGCCCGACGGACACCGCCCTGCTGCAGGACATGGCCCGCGCGGCGCCGGATGCCGAGAAGCTCCTGAACGCTCTCGTGCGCGCGGTGCCGATGCGTCGCCTGGGGCGTCCGGAGGAGATCGCGGCCGCGGTCTCCTTCCTGGCTTCGGAGAACGCCGGCTACATCACCGGCCAGACGCTGTCGGTCAGCGGCGGGCTGACGATGGCCTGAGACACTGCTCCCGCGACTCGCGACAACCGCTCCCTGGAAAGAGAGGAACCCGAATGGAGCTCACAGACGTCCGCTACGAAGTGCAGGACGGCCTCGCATGGATCACGATCGACCGTCCCGAGCGCCTGAACGCGTTCACCGCGCACACCGTCGATGAGCTGATCGGGTGCTTCAAGCGGGCATGGGCCGAGCGCGAGGTTGGCGTCATCGCGCTCACGGGCGCCGGCGAGAAGGCGTTCTGCGTCGGCGGCGACCAGAAGCAGCGTCAGGCGAGCGGCGACTACGGGCCTTCTGAGTCCGGGCTGTTCGAGATCGAGAGCCTGCACCGCCTGATGCGCGATGTCCCAAAGCCCGTGATCGCCGCGGTCAACGGCCTGGCGATCGGAGGAGGTCACGTGTTGCACATCATCTGCGACCTGTCGATCGCCGTCGAGCACGCGCGCTTCGGCCAGGTCGGCCCGCGGGTTGGCTCCTTTGATGCGGGCTTTGGCACCGGCTACCTCGCGCGCATCGTGGGAGAGAAGCGGGCGCGGGAGATCTGGTTTCTCTGCCGTCAATACGATGCCCACGAGGCCGAGCGCTGGGGCATGGTCAATCGTGTCGTCGCGGCCGATCACCTGCACGAGGAGGTGCGTGCCTACGCGCAGGAGATCCTGGCCCTCTCGCCGACCGCGCTGCGCTTTCTCAAGCAGTCGTTCAACGCCGAGAGTGAGCATCTCGCCGGCCAGGCCGCGCTGGCTTTCAGCGGTCTGCACGAGTTCGCCGGCTCCGAGGAGGCGCAGGAGGGGGTACGGGCGTTCAACGACAAGCGCTCCCCGGACTTCACGCGCTTTCGCGCGCACGCGTCGCGTCCGATCTGAGGGACCTCACGCTCCGGCCTGCACCTCGGCCGGCCGGCCGTCTCACGGCGCCTGAAGTCAATCTCGACGAGCGCCGCCCATCTCGTCGACGCGTCCCGCGTGAGTGCCGAGGACTCCCAGCTGGGACGCCGCCGGGCCGCATCAGGCGCTGTGGCTGACGCGCGACTCGACGAGCTTGAACTTCGCGCTGTGTCCCTGCTCGCGCGGCAGTTCGGCCACGATCGCGACCTCGATCCGGGGGCTCGCCACACCGGCGGCGAGCAGCCTCGAAAGCAGCGTCGCACGGATGCGCCGGGAGATCTCCTCCCCAGGGACCGCGTCCCTGAGCACGACGAGCACGTGCAGGCCGTCGTCGTCGTGGACGATCTTGCACTGCCGCAGCCCGGGTAGCGCGGCCATGGGACTGCGCAGGGTGAGTGGATGCACGGCGACGGTCCGCCCGTCGGTCCCCGTCATTCGCAGCACGTCGTCGCTTCGCCCCTCGAGCGACACCATCCGCGCGAGCGGGCGTCCGCATGGGCAGGGGGCGGTCGTGAGCGCCACGATGTCCGAGATCTCGTAGCGCAGGACCGGCTGGGTGCGCTTGAGGAAGCTCGTGGCGAGCAGCTTCTCCCCGGCGACGCCCTCGCCCGCGGGATCTCCGTGCCGGTCGATGACCTCCAGAAGACCGAGATCCTCGAAGACGTGCATGCCCTGGTGGTGGCTGCAGTCGCCGGCGTACAGGCTCTCGGTGGTGCCATACAGGTCGAAGGGCTCCGCCCCCCACGCGGCGCGGATGTTGGCAGTCATCTCCTCGGTGCGGACCTCGCTGGAGGTGCACACGACCCGGGGGGTGATGCGCAGGCGCCCCTCCAGCTGCTCGAGGGCCAGCAGCGAGGCCATCGACGGGTACGCCACAAGCTGCTCGGGACGGTGATCGTTGAGCGCGGCGACGATCTCGCGAAGCGGTGTGCGGGCGTCGAGCTGACGAAGCGCGTAGACGCCGAGGTCGATGCTCATGGCGAAGCGCGCCGTCATGTGCAGGGGGCTCGTGGCCCCGACGGTGGCGATGCGCATCCGGTGTCCCAACCGGGGACGGACTCCGGTGAGCTCGCTCCAGCGCAGGAACGCCGTCAGGCACTGGCGCCACTCGTCGCGGTCGTAGACGAAGATGCCCCTGCGTCCGGTCGTGCCGCCCGTGGGCATGCACCGATACACGCCGAGGTAAAGCTCATCGCCGCGCACCCGCTCCAGATGCGCCTCCACCTTCGAGCGCTGCAGGCGCGGATCGGTGACCCATTCGTCGAAGCGCTCCATCAGCATGGCCTTGGTCACGACGGGTAGAGCGCGGACGTCGAGGTCATCGGCAAGCTCGATGCCGGCATACAGCTCGCGGTAGATCGGTGAAGCCGCCACCGCATGGCGTGCGGTCTGTACCAGGCGGCGCTGCTGCAGATGGAGCAACTCCTCGCGTGACGTGCCCACCGTCGTCAGCCGCCGGTAGTGGCGCATCGCCCCGGCGAGATCACCGACGCGCCGGATAACCGATCCCTCACTCGCGGGCACGTCGGCTCCCGACGTCAACGCCCAGAAGCGCAAAGGCGAGGCGCGTTGCGAGCGCCATGATCGTCAACTGGGGATTGACGCCGAGCGAGCTCGGCACCGCCGAGCCGTCGGCGACGTAGGCACCGGTCACACCGTGCACCGCCAGATCGCCGTCTACCACACCGTGCGTGGGGCGGGCGTCCGCACGCGCTGTACCCAGAGGATGAAATGCCATCAGCTTGAGGTCGCGCAGGCGCGCCTGCTCGGGACGCACTCCCGCGGGCAAAGGCAGGTGGACCTCGCGCGCCCCGGCGGCCTCGAACAGCTCGCCGATCCGCGCAAGGCCCCTGCGGAAGCGCATCAGATCGTCCCGACCGAGGTCGTAGCGGATCAGCGGTCGCCCTGCCAGCGCCCTGACGCTCCCGCGCGAGCTGTCTGAGACCATCAGCCCGAACAGAGCCAGCCTGCGGTAGTCGGCCATCGCCTCAGCGTGCGATCGACCGGTCAACGGCAGCGACATCGCCGCGTACGCGGGAGGGCCCGCGGCCCCCTCGAACATGATCCCGTCCTCGGCGAACTCATCGACGTAGAAGCTCTGCGGCACGCCGCGGCCCATGTCGACGACCTCCTCCATCCGGGCGAAGATCGCCGTGGCCGGATGCAGCGAGAGGTTGCGTCCCAGCTGCCCCGACCGGGAGGCGATGCCGCTGCGCTCGAGCAGCAAGGGGGTGTGAATCGTCCCCGCAGCCACCACGACGACCGGCGAACGGATCTCGATCGACGCTCCGCTCGCCATTCGCGCCCGCGCGCCGCGCACGCGGCCGCGCTCGATGACCACCCCCTGGGCGCGTGCGCCGCTGATGACGCGCGCGCCGGCTCGTTGCGCGCGCGGGACATAGGTGATGCCCACGTGCTGCTTGGCAGAGGTCGGGCAGCCGAGCGTGCAAACACCGGAACCCACGCAGCCGCGTGCGTTGCGGCGCAGGTAGCCGTGTGACCATCCGAGGCGCTCGGCCCCGCGTCGGGCGACCGCCGCGTTGCCCCCGGCCAGCTCGGGCGTCACCTCACCGACCGACAGCGCCCCTTCCACGCGCTCGAAATAAGGGTGAAGCGACTGCGTGCTGACATCAACGCCGTACTCGCGCGCCCAGCGTTCCAACACACGCGGGGGAGTGCGAAAGCACGTCCCCGAGTTGATGAGGGTGGTGCCCCCGACGCCACGTCCGAGCGGCAGCAGGACCGGCGGCTTGCCGAGCGTCGCGATCTGACCGCCGTCGCGGTAAAGGCGCGCGAGCATCTCCGGACTCCGCGCCGTGAAGCGCTCCGGATCATGCCATTGGCCCTCCTCGAGCAACACCACGCTCATGCCACCCTCGGCCAGCTCGGCTGCGACGACTGCGCCGCCGGCCCCTGCGCCGATCACGCACGCATCCGCCGCGAGCCGGCCCGCTCCGAGCGGCTTCACCGCCGTCCCTCCGCGTGCCGCAGCTGTCGCCCGCGGGCGACCACCGCGTCCACATCCCAGCCCAGCGAGCGCCCGACGCGAGGATCACCGTAGTGCTCCACCGTGAGAAGCCCCCGAGCGAGTTGGTCCCAGGGGGCGAAGCGAGCGAGCATCGCGGCGCCGCGCGGACGCCGCGCAACAGCCAGCAGCGCGCGCAGCCCTGCGCGTTGCGGCCACGGACCGGCGGCGATGAAAGCGTCGAGCGGACCGGTTGCCGGCTTGGTGCTTGACGTGGTCATGTCACTCGGTCGTCGCGATGCAGCCCGCGGGGTGATGCCCGACAACCAGCCTTAGCTCTGGACCGCGCCACGGCATCGGTAGTCGCCCTCGTCGCTGCTCAGTGATTAGCCGCGCCCGCGAGCTTCCCATCCGCGCCCGCAAGGATCGACGAGCCGCTCCCCAGCGCGTTGCGCCCCCGTCAGGGGCGATTCAGCCGCTGGAGATAGTCCTGCGCGGTGCTGCGCGACTCGGGGTCGCTCAGTGCGGTGAGCAGCGTGTCGGCGTCGCTCCACGCACCCGAGGTCGACACCATCGCGCGGCTGGCCGCATTGACCCCGCGCTTGGTCGCCGTTAGCGTCAAAGAGGACTTCTGCAGAAGCTCCGCGGCCAACTCCTCGACGGCCTTCTCGAGGTGCTCCTCGCCGACGACCCGGTTCACGAAGCCCAGCTCGCGGGCCTCCGCTGCCGTGAACGGCCTGCAGGTCAGCACCAGCTCCTTGGTCATCGCGGGTCCGATCTCGCGCACGAGGCGGGGAATGCCGCCCCAGGCCAGGGGGATCCCGAGGTCGACCTCGGGAATCGAGAACCGGGTCGTGTCGGCCGCAACACGCAGGTCGCACGCCGCAGCCAGCACCACGCCGCCGCCGACGCAATGTCCCTGTATGCGAGCGATGGTGACGGCCCGCATCGACTCGACGGCCTCGGCCATCAGCCGGCCCGCGTCAGCCGCCTCACGGCGAGCCGCCACGCCGGGGTCGGCGCCCGCGAACACGGACACGTCGGCTCCGGAGCTGAACGCCCGCCCCCTCCCACCGACTATCACCACCTTGACCTCCGGGCGCTGATCCAGCCAGCGCGCGGCATCGGCCAGCTCGTGCAGGGTCTCCCTGCTGAGGGGGTTCAGCTTGTCCGGCCGGTTCAGGGTGATCTCGCCCCGGGCGTCGGCCGCGTTCACCTCGATGGTGGTAAAGGGCATGCGGCACCCTAGCGCCTGCGGTCGGTCAGCAGATTGGTGAAGCTCGGAACTACTGGCCCGCAACAGGCATCGCGGTCTGAGCCGGGAATCGGGCGGTCAGCGGCCCGCGATGAACTCGCGCAGCGCGGCCTTGCCGCCACGGGTGAGCGGTTCGCCGTGCGCGAACAAGAGGCTCTCGAAGTCAAGCTCGAGCAGCGCGCGCAGCGACTCACGCAGCCCGGCCCGTATGGCCGAGGAGTCATCGCCCATCAGGAATCCGGGGACGAACGAAAGCCCGCCGCCGCGCGGACGCGTGACGCCATCGGCGAACGCGAGCGCGCCACCGCGGGCGGTGCGAATGTGCAACGCGGTGTCGTCGGGACAGATGGCTCCGACCTGGTGTGCGGTGATTCCCGGCGCCAGCTCCTCCCCGAACGCGAAGCCCTCGACCTTCGGGCCTCGCTCGAACTCGTGCAGGCCGACCTCGCTGCAGCGGATGGGGCAGCCGAATGCCTCCGCATAGCGCTCGCTGTGGCGGAGGTGATGGCGGTTGGTGAGGACGACCTGATTCGGGGGCTCCCTCCCCGCGAACCACTCGAGGCCCTCGCGCGGCACCATCGGGTCGAGGACCACCCGGGCGGGCTCGATGTAATAGGAGTCGACGGGCAGCCTGATCCTCGGGTGGATCGCGGTCCAGTGGTGGACGCCGGGCAGCACCTCGCGGATCGGCCGGTGCGATGCGAGCTCGAGCGCGAGCGGACGGAGAAACTGCGGCCACGCCGCACCGGCGAGCTGAACGCCGAAGCGCGCCGTGCGCGTGACGCGATCGAGCGGCTCCATCCTCGGCAGATTATCGGCGTGCGCGATGTGAGCAATCCAAGCCGACGCGGGGACTCGAACCCCGTCGGAATCGAAGAGCGCCTAGGCGCTACGCGGCGGGATGTTCTGGTTGAGCCGGAAGACGTTGTCCGGATCCCAGCGCTGCTTCAGCTCGACGAGGCGCGCGTACTTGTCTGCTCCGTAGGACGCGCGGAGCCGCGCCTCACCCTCGTCCGGCTCGATGAAGTTGGGGAATGCGGTCCCAACTCCGAATGCGCGCATCGCATCGGCGAAGCCCCGAGCCCAAGCGGTGTTGCGCGAGTCCTCTGACGGGTCCATCCACATTGCCAGGCAGAAATACAGCCAGGGCGCTCCGACGATGTTCAGGGCCATCGTTGCGCTATCCGCGCGACTCACCGCTCCCCCCATTGGGGCAAGGATCAGTTGGCCAAACGGCGCCGGGAGCTGATCTGCCTGAGCGACGATTGTGTCGATCGCGTCATCGGGGAGCCGTTCGAGCCAGTCCACCTTGAAGTACTCGCGCACGCCGTGAGGATTGCCCGCGTCGAGCATGCCTTGCAGCGCCGTGTAGGGCATCGGCTGGATGAGTTCCACCGCCGGTGACCCGATGTCCCGCAACGGTCGTGCTGCCTGTTCGCCCATCTCCACCGGGCCGACGTAGCAATAGATCACACCCACGGCAGGCCGTCCTTGCAGCTCCGCCGGCACGGGGGGCTCGGGCGGTGCTGTCATCAGCGCGAGTCCTCCGGCCACCTCGTCGGGCGCCTGAGCTATGAAGTCGCGGTAGGAGCGGATCACGTCGCGGGCCTGGGCGCGGGGATACAGGAGCATCCCTGCGGTAACCATTGGGCCGACCGGATGCAAGCGGAACTCGAACTCGGTCACGATCCCGAAGTTCCCACCGCCACCGCGAAGACCCCAGAACAGGTCGGCGTTCTCCTCAGCGCTGGCGGTCACCACTCTCCCATCGGCAGTCACGACCTCTGCCGAGACCATGCTCTCGCACGTCACCCCATACATGCGCTCCAGCCAGCCGCTCCCGCTCCCGAGCGCCAATCCTCCGACGCCCGTGTCGGAAACGCGCCCGCCGGTGACTGCTAGCCCATGCTCTTGGGTCGCCGCGTCCAGCTCCGCCCAGACCGTGCCGCCGCCGACCCGTGCGGTCCGTGCCTCGGGATCGACCGCAACGCCGTTGATCGCGCGCAAGTCGATCACGACACCACCGTCGCAAGTGCTGTAGCCGGGCGTGGAGTGAGCGCCGCAGCGCACGGCCACCAAGAGCTCGTGCGCGCGGGCGAACGCCAGCGACGCAACAACGTCGGCCGTCGACCTGCAACGAACGACAATCGCCGGATGGCGGTCGACCATCCCGTTCCACACTTTGCGCGCCTCCTCGTAGGAGGCGTCATCCGGCGTGATCACCTCGCCCTCGACGCCTGAGCGAAGCCCCTCAGCGTCGAGCACTGCATCTACGGACTGGCCCATAAGTCCCACGCTCCCCAATCGGTCTCGGCTGTCGTTTTCGCGGCTACGCTCCGGTCAGACCTCGTGGAACGAACCGAGGTCGCATCCGTTGGCCACCTGCGCAGCCTAAGCGCCTGTGGCTTGCGAATCAACCCCGCGATCCCAGGGTCGTGCTCGACGGCTGTCGTCAACCTCTACGAGGCCCGCTCCCGGCTGTCTATTTCGCGGCGCAGGCTCTCGATGCCGCCGGGCGGGTGCTCGGTTCCTCGCCGGTGACGCACCGGTGAGCCGCCGCCAAAAAAGCCGCCGCCAAGAAGCCGACGGGTGACATCTCCGACGGGAAGCGTGTGCTCGTCTAGAGCATTACGCCCACGCCTTCTGCCAGTATCGGCCGGGATGGGGCCCAGCCAGCTTGCGGTCAACCGGCACAAGACGGTCACGCCGGTGCCGGCTCCTACGCACGGACAGCCGGCGCGGCCGGGACGTCTTGGCCCGCGGGGGCTCGGGCTCGCCGCGCTCGCCGCCGCATGCGCCGTAGTCGGCTACCTCCTTCGGCCTGGCGCCCTCACCGACGACACCTATGCGTTCCTTGACTGGGGTCGGGACCTGCGGCATGGCTTTCTCCCGCTCCTCGAGCATCGAACCTTCCAGCCGCTCCCGATCGGGGCGGGAGCGGTGTTGTCGTTGGCCGGCTCGGCTGCCCCGACCGTCACCATCCTGATCTGTCTGGCAGCCCTTGTCCTGCTGGCGGCCGCCTCTTGGCGGATCGTCGCGCTGCTCGGATTTGGCCAGCCCGGGCCGGCCCTCGCCGCGTTGCTCGTGATGGCGACTCCGGTGTTGCCGGTGCTCGCGCTCGTCGCCTACAACAATCTGCCGTTTGCAACCCTCGTGCTGTGGGCACTCCTGTTCGAGCTCGAGGGGCGCCGAACCGGCGCCTGGGTCGCCTTGATATTGGCGGGGCTCACGCGACCGGAGGCGTGGCTGTTCCTCCTCGCCTACGGCGCTTTGGCGTGGTGGCGCGCGGGTCACCCGTATGCCCCGCGCCGCTGGCTGCCGATCGCCGGCCTCGTCCTCGGGCCAATCGTCTTGTGGGCCGCACTGGAATGGGGACTGTTCGGCGATCCGCTCTACTCACTGCACAACACGACGGGTCCGGCGGTCCAGAGCACGCACTCCAACTCGCCGCAAGCTCTCTGGAACACGCTGCGCGCAAATGTCCCGACGGCACCGCTGCTCGCGAGCGGACTCGGCATCATCGCCGTCGGATGGTTCGCGCCTCGGCGCGTGGCAGCGACCACGCTCGCGGCGACGGCACTTGCGGTCGTCTCCATCCTCGTCCTCGCGAGCTCGAACTTCAACCTGCCGGGACGGAACTTCTCGGTCCTCATCGCGCTCGTGTGCGTGCTCTCGGCGGCGGGCGCCATGTTGCCGGCCTGCATCCTGGCCCGGTCTCGCAGATCCTCGCCGGCGTCCGTCGCTGTCGTGGGGGCTGCCGGTGCAGCTCTCGTCATCGGGTTGGCCGCTCCCAGGATCGTCGGATCACTGCGCAGCAACTTCAGGAACATCTCGGTAAGTCACGACACCGGCCGGACGTTCACTCGCGAGGTGACCAGGGCGCTCCCGTTGATTGACGTTCGGGGGGCGCCTCGACACTCCGTGGCGATGCTCGGTGCAGTCGACAACTCAGAGCTTGCATGGGTCCTCGGAGTTCCGTTCAGCGCCGTGGTAGACCGCGTGGAACCGCAGACGCGACTGATCGTTCAGCCCTCTGCAGCAACCTGGGCACGATTGAAGCGAAATCGCCTGACGGACCGTACCCGTTCGGCGATCCCGCGCGGATGGCACGTGATCGCGAACGGGGACTGGCAGATATACGCGGCCGGTGCCGGGACGCCGGCGCGGCTGCGCCCAGGCGCTCGCTGACCGACTAGCTCTTGGCCGAGGTGTCGGGGCTGGAGCGCGCCCCCGATGAGCTTCTCGCTGACCGCGTTTCAGCGGTGATCCTCGGCCTCGAACCGAGCCTTGCTGCGGCGATCGAGCCGGATGGCGCGGCCGAGGGCGCCGCAGGCGCGCTTGGCTTCCTGGATTTGATCCCCGACTCGTTCACCGGGGCCTCCTCCCCCGCGTACACCTCTCCGGGGTGCCAGCGGACGCTCGGCTCGATGGCTCTCGTGATGACCCGCTCTTGGTGGCGGCTGATGATGCTCAGCAACGACTGCACGAGCTCATCCCCCAAATAGTGCGGCTCGAGTCCGAGCTCGAGGAGCTTGCGATTCACGGCATTGTAATAGTGGTGCTCGGCCTCCACGCGAGGATTGACACACGACTTGATCGCGACGTCGTAGCCCAACTCTCCTCCCGCGCGCCTCACCAGCTCGGCGAGCTCGAGCACGCTGAACTGCTCGGTGAACTGGTTGAACACGCGGAACTCTCCCGGAGCAGCGGGATTCAGCACCGCCAATTCGACGCACTGCAGCGTGTCGCGCAGGTTCAGGAACCCGCGCGTCTGCGTGCCGCTGCCGTAGACGGTCAGGGGATGATCGATCACCGCCTGCACGCAGAAGCGGTTCAGCGCGGTGCCGAACAGCTCGTCGTAGTCGAAGCGGGTGACGAGCCGCTCGTCGAGGACGGTCTCATCGGTCTGCACGCCATAGACGACGCCCTGGTTGAGGTCGGTCGCCGTCAGTCCCCAGGTCCGGCAGGCGAAGTGGATGTTGTGCGAGTCGTGGACCTTTGAAAGGTGGTACAGCGATCCGGGCATCTTGGGGAACGGCAGGACGTCGCGGCGTCCGTTGTGCTCGATCTCGATGAAGCCCTCCTCGATGTCGATGTTGGGCGTCCCGTACTCGCCCATCGTGCCGAGCTTGACGAGGTGGCATGCGGGCACGTGCTGGCGCATCGCGAACAGCAGGTTGAGCGTCCCGACGACGTTGTTCGTCTGAGTCTCAACCGCGTGACGGCCGGAGAGCATCGAGTAGGGCGCCGACGAGTGCTCGGCGTAGTGCACGACGGCCTCCGGGAGGAACCCGCCGACCACGCGTTCCACGAAGTCCGGGTCCTGTACGTCCCCAACGTGGGCGGCGATCTCGCGCCCTGAGATCTCGCGCCACGCGTCCAGACGATCCGCAAGTGACGCGATCGGCGTCAACGAGTCGGTGCCCCGGTCGAGATGCCAACCGCGCCGGGCGAAGTTGTCGACGATGACCACCTCATGACCGCGCGCAGAAAAACGAAGGGCGGTCGGCCAACCGAGATAGCCGTCCCCGCCCAGGACAAGAATCCGCATCAGGACATACTATGCAGAACCGCGGACTGGTTACGCGCCTCGACCGTCGCCTAGCATCCGTCCGCGTCCGTCGTCACTGCCCATGAGCCCCTTTTCGCACCCAGCGCCGCTCGCGACGGCTGTCCACCGAGCCGTGCTGAGCGACGCCGGCGGGCAGCTGACCGCGCGCGACCTGCCAGAGCGGTTCAAGGGCCGTGTCGCGATCGCGATCCCCGCATACGGCGAGGCCGAGAACCTCTCGAAACTCCTGCCCCGCGTGCCGACCCAGATAGACGGCGTGTCCACGGCGGTGCTCGTGATCGACGACGGCTCCGAGGACGATACGGCGGGAGCGGCGCGGCGCGCCGGCGCCGTGGTGGCCCGCCTGCCGGAGAATCGTGGCGGCGGGGCCGCCTTGCGGGCCGGCTACGCCCTCCTGGTGGACGCCGGCGCCGGCGTCGTGGTGACGATGGATGCCGACGGTCAGCATCGGCCGGAGGAACTCGCGAGCTTGGTGGAGCCGGTGCTAAGTGGACGCGTCCAGCTCGTGCAGGGATCGCGTGTGCTCGGCAGCGCCGAGCCCGGAGCCTTTGCTCGCGAGCTGGGCGTCACATTCTTCAACCGCCTCGTGCGCATCCTCACGGGCGCTCGGGTCACCGACTGCTCAAACAGCTTTCGCGCGATGCAGACCGAGATACTGGCCGAGCTCGACCTGCGCCAGCCCCAGTTTCACGCCGCCGAGTTCCTGATCGAGGCGATCAGCAGGGGCTTCTCGTTCGAGGAGGTCCCGGTAAGTGTTCTCCGCCGTCAGCACGGGCGATCCAAGAAGCCGGCCACGCTCCGTTACGGGTTTGGCTTCTCCCTGGCGATCATCAGCGCCTGGAGGCGCTCGGTCATCCGACGCGGCACCGTCCGACGGCGCGTCCACGCAGCGGAGCCATACGCGCTGGACGGACGGGCGGGTTGAGCGCGCCGCGAAGCGACTACGGCCGGCGCTCTGCCGAAGCCCCGCGCCGATAGAGAGCCCACAGCGCCAGTGCGAGCAGGGCGGTGGCGCCGAGATATCCCACCTCGAAGCGCAGCAGCTGATCGCTCACCGGCCCCAGCAGCAGCCAGACGGTGAACAGCGTCGCTGCGGTCAGCCAGCAGTAGGCGGCACCCAACGCCTGGTCGCGGGCAAGCGCCGCCTGATTGAGCGTGCCGGAGACCAGATGCAGGCCCATTCCCAGGCCGACGAGCGCCAGCCCGATGCGCCCGTAGGTGTAGTGCTGGCCGAACACGTGACCCATCACGAATGGCCCGACGGTGAACAGTCCGAGGACCACCGCCGCGGCGAAGGCGGCGATCGCGCGGACCGTCACGTGAATCGAGCGGGCGAAGGCGACGCTACCCCCGGTGACCACCAGGCCGGCCAGATGCGGAAGCAGCGAGGTCTGGATGGCCTGAAACAGCAGCAGGGGCGCGCGGGCGACGAGCAGCACGTTGAACACGATGCCCGCCAACGCACGGTTCGCCGACGTGGCGGCAACGATGATCACGGCGGCGGTGAGCAGGACTTGCTCGGACAGCTGGATGCCGGACACCGAGAACGCGAAGCCCGCCCCGCGGCGCATCGAGAGATCCGCGGCTGCCTCTTCGACACCCGCGGCCGCCGGCCCCTGGAGGGCGGCATCGGCATCCGCAACGGTTGGATGGGCGGGCACGGGACCGGTATCTGCTAGGTCTGCGCCAGGACCCCGGGCGCGGCGCTCACGGGCGGCGGCGGACGGGATCACGATCAGCGAAACCAACGGCGCGGCGGCCATGCCCAGGGCTACCGCGGACTCGCCGTATGCCAGGCCCACGGCGACCGCGAGCGCGAAGCACACACGCACCGCGGCCTCGATCAGCACCAGGCCGCTATACAAGCCGAAGTACTGGTGACCGGCCAGCCAGCCGCGCGCGAAGTAGCTGCCCGCGTAGGCCAGGGTGCCCGTCACCAGGATCCAGTACAGCGTGTTCGAGCCGTTGAACGCGTGCGGGGCCAGCCGGCGATGCAGCGTCACCGACAGGAGCAGGAAGGCCAGCGCAAAGCCGGCCTGAATCGTCGCCGGCACCCGGAGTGGGTGGCCCGAGATCCCGCGAGCGCGGCGGTCGGCGATCGTGCGCGCCAGAAGCTGCTCGATCGGTCGGTAGATAACGGCGACGATCACGAACATCACCGACCACACCAAGTCGACTCGCTTGGCGGCGACCGCACCGAGCACGTGACTGGCGATCGAGAAGTACGCGAACGTGAGCACGCTCGCGACGGCGATGCCCATCATGAGAAGCCGTGCCCCATGCCGGTGGGAGCTGGATGCGCGGCCAGGAGCGTGGGTCACTGAGGGTGGCTGAAGCCGTGCTATGGGGTCTAAGTTAGACCGCGGGGACCCGGCCTGGCGAGAGCGTCGAGCCTCCACTGTCAAACCTCGCGTCGCGGCTCACCTGCCGCGGGCGCCCGAGCGCCGGCCGAACGCCCGCAGCGCCAGGCGCGACAGCGCCAGCACGCCCATCGCGCGAAACGTCGTCTACGTCGGTGAGTCTCCGCGCGCAGCAAGCTGGCCGGCGAGACGCATTGGCCCGTCAGGGTCCAGCACGATGCGGCCGGCGCTACCTGAATACGACGGTGGCGTAGGCCACCGAGGTGGGCGCGCCCTTCTTCTTGGGGAAGAAGCCCACACGCACCTTGACCTTCAGCGGGCGGCGCTTGTGCTGTCCGGACGGGGACAGCGGGACCTTCAGGCTCGTCGAGCTCATCGCGCCGTTGTAGTGGTTGGCGACCGTCGAGAGGTTCGTGCCGCTTCCGCTGACGCGGCGGATGAGGCCATCCTCGTAAGCCGTGGCGAGCAGCGCGCGGACGGGCGCGTAGTAGCGGCGAATCGTGGACGGCGACAGCTTCTTGGCCGCTAGGGAGGCGATGAAGTCGCGCAGCATCGGCGCGTCAATCTCATCCATGCGAGTCGTCCCGAAGTAGGGCATAGCGATGCGAGCGAGCGCGTCCGCGTAGCTGGCGCGCGTGCTGTTCCCTACCCCGCTCGCCGTGCGGCCGGTGTAGGACTCGATCCATCGCGCCGCGTACCGCTTGAACGGCTCGCGCGACGTGGGCTGCGCGTCGCCCGCCATCACTTTGCCCTTGAAGCGATCCGCCTCTGAGAGCGTACGGAAGCTCCGTGCCTTCTGTCGTCCCTTGTACCGGAAATGCACAAGGTAGCGACCGCCCTTCTTGAAAATCCCCGGATGCCCTGCCACCGCGATGTGTCGGCGGGGATCGATCTCGTCGTCGAGGATCGTGACGGTGGCTTGTGGGCGATCCAGGCCAAGGCCGATGACCGCGACTACAGCGTCACGAAGGCCGACGTGGACACGTTCCTGTCCGAGTCCTCCCGGCCCGAGTTCTCCTACCGCCCGCTAATCGCTACGACGAATCGGGTGGGCAGCACAGCCCGCCGCACCCTCGCCATCAGGAGAAGCAGGCGGGACTGTCCCCTCGCCGCCCTCGAAGCTGGCCACGGACGAGGACCTGCGAGATGGCTCTGACCATGACCCGACAGTGGCAATCGCGCCCCGGTTTGGGCCCGGCCGGATCAAGCTGCTGCGGCACGCAACCCGGGGCATGTCAGGTGTATCCTTGCCGTTCGGATCGTTTTCTGCCCCGCTGCTCGACGCTCTCGCGCAGGCCCCCGGTGGGCAACGCCAGCCTCTCGCTGACCTCACGTGCGGTGTCGTCCAACGCGACGGAAACCCGGGCGGCGTTGGGACCGCTCACTACGAGGTCAGGGGAGGTGTTGTGATGAGAGTAATCACGGCTCGACGCGGTGCGTGCGTCGTGGCCTGTCTGGCGGTAAGCGCGTTCTTGTTGTTGGCGAGTGCGGCTGTAGCGGCATCGACGCTCCCCTTGTGCGTGCCGAACAAGGAAAACACAACCGTGAAGTCGCCTTCGAAAGGTGTATGCGAAAAGAACTACACGTTGGTCACGCTGCACCTCGAAGGCAAAGAAGGCAAAACAGGCCCATCCGGTGCAACCGGTGCGACCGGCGCAACCGGAGCGACCGGCCCGGCGTCGGGACCAACCGGACCGACCGGTGAAAAAGGCGAAAAAGGCGTGACCGGAGCGACCGGCCCGACCGGACCGACCGGAGCGATGGGTGAAAAATCGCCACCGGGTCCAACGGGACCGACCGGTGCGACCGGTGCCACCGGAGCGAACGGTTTCACCGGACCGACGGGCCCGACGGGCCCGACGGGCGTGACCGGCGCCAACGGCGTGACCGGAGCGACCGGACCGAGAGGTCCGACCGGACCGACCGGACCGACCGGTGCGACCCAACCGACATCGCCACCGGGCCCAACGGGACCGACCGGACCGAGAGGTGCCACCGGAGCAAACGGTGTCACCGGAGCAACGGGCCCGACGGGCGAAACAGGCGCGACGGGAGCCACCGGCGTGACCGGAGCAACCGGAGCGACCGGACCGAGAGGTCCGACCGGAGCAACAGGCGCGCAAGGGGCGACGGGGGGACCCGGCCCAACGGGACCGACCGGTGCGAGAGGTGCCACGGGAGCAAACGGTGTCACCGGAGCGACGGGCCCGACGGGTGAAACAGGCGCGACCGGTGAACAGGGTGTGACCGGAGCGACCGGCCCGACCGGACCGACCGGCCCGACCGGCGCGACCTAGGAGGTGTGGTCATGAGGGTAATCAAGGCCCGAGGCGGAGTAGCGTGCGTGGGGGCCTGTGTGGCGATAAGCGCCTTCTCCTTGATGGCGAGCGCCGCGTGGGCGGAATCGACGCTCTCCCTGTGCATCAAGGAAAGCTCAACCATCAAGACGCTCCTGAAAGGGGGCTGCGAAAGGAACTACTCGTTGGTCACGCTGCAGGTTGCAGGCGGAGAAGGCAAACAAGGCAAACCAGGCCCGTCCGGTGCGACCGGGGCGACCGGCCCGACCGGACCGACCGGCCCGAAACCAGGAACGACTGGGCCAACCGGACAAAGAGGTGCGACGGGCGAAACGGGAGCGACCGGACCGACGGGGCCGACCCCGCCGCCCCCGCCGCCCCCGCCACCAGGGGAAACCGGACCCACGGGCCCAACCGGTGGCACCGGCGCGACCGGTGTCACCGGAGCGACAGGCCCGACGGGTGCACAAGGCGCGACGGGAGCCACCGGCCTGGCCGGAGCGACCGGAGCGACCGGACCGATCGGCCCGCCTGGGCCGACCCCGACGCCCCCACCGCCCCCACCGGGGGAAACCGGGCCCACAGGCCCGACTGGTCAAGAAGGCGCGACCGGCGTCACCGGAGCGACAGGCCCGATGGGTGCAAAAGGCGCGACGGGAGCCAATGGCGTGATGGGAGCGACCGGCCCGGCCGGACCGCCCGGCCCGCCTGGGCCGACCCCGCCGCCCCCGCCGCCCCCACCCGGGGAAACAGGACCCACGGGCCCGACCGGTCAAGAAGGCGCGACCGGTGTCACCGGAGCGACGGGCCCGACGGGTGCAGCAGGCGCGACCGGTGAACAGGGTGTGACCGGAGCGACCGGCCCTACCGGAGAAACCGGCCCCACCGGAGCCAGCGGCCCGACCTAACGAGTAAAGGAGCTAGGAGGAGAACAGGAACGACAAGCGCATGACACAGCTCGGGTGGTGGTCTGCGCCTCACAGCGCAGCCACCACTCGACGCGCAGTCAGGAGAGCGCCCGAATGGTGGCCTCGCCGAGCTTGCGGCCTACGTCCAGGCACACGGTGATGCACGGGCGCCGCCGCAGCACAAGACATCAAGCGGACGCCCTCGGAAGGTGGTGCAGCACTCGTCGCATGGACCGCAGGGCGGGCAAACTCAACGCCGAGCGAATTGCTGCACTGGACGCGCTCGGGTTCGTATGGGACCCCGCCAAGGCGGGTTCCGACCGGGGGGCACGCCGCGTACGTTCAGGCGATCGGTGATGCGTCGCGCTGCGGAGGCGAAGGCCCTGTCTGGACGCCAGCCTCGCCCTGCCCACCCCGCTGGATCGTGCCCTGAGCAACGATACGACTCAAGTCGCGCCGTAAGAGAGTCGAGACCATCTGCCGTGCGTGCGGGTCGGGTGAGGGCGACGCGCGTCCCATGCCCCACCCTGGCGGAAGGGGGGCGGGGAGGGACTTCGCGGACGGGACCGGCTGTTGACCCCCGCGTTGACCCCGGCGCAGCGCGTGGGCCATTTTCCTAGAGCCGACGCGGGGACTCGAACCCCGGACCCCTTCATTACGAGTGAAGTGCTCTACCAGCTGAGCTACGTCGGCGTATGTCCTGCTAAGCGCCCTCCACCCCGCGCTGGGGAGGGGGTCGGACGCTGGGCTGAGAGCAGCGACATGGCCTGAACCTTAGCTGTCTGGTACTCGACCTGGGCCAGTCTTGGGAACCCCGGGGCGTACTCGCCCGAGGAGCTTCGACCCTCGATGTGTAGCCGACCACGCCGCGCGTCCTCCCGGGTCAACCCGAGGGCCGCGGCGGCGGACCCAAAGCGTCCGAGGTTGGCTGAGTGGGTGATGAGGAACTTGCGCTCGATCTCCATGGCCGACCCCTCAGGCCGTTTGCCAGCCTGCGACGATCGCGAGGGCGTCGGTCGGTCGTTCCTCCTCGACCTGCACTGCTCCGGCGAACACGCACCCTGACTCGCCGTCGATGCTGATCTCCTCCCCTTCGGCGAACTCGCGGCCGTCGATCCTGACGAGGCGCCGGTCCAGGTCGATGTCCATCCCGGTGGCGCCCACGACGCACGGCTTGCCCAGCTCGCGCGCGACGACGGCGGCGTGCGAAGTGCGCCCTCCGCTGCCGGTGAGCAAACCCGCCGCGACGATCATCCCCGCGAGATCCTCGGTGCTGGTGTCGCGGCGTATCAGCACGGGCGAACGGCCCTCTTGGGCGATGCGCTCGGCAGCCTCGACATCGAGAGCGATCGGACCGCTTGCGACACCCATGCTCACCGGCTGCGCCTGGCAGACCGCGCGCGCTCGGTCGCCGTCGCGCACATGCGCGCGACGGATCCCCCCGAGGTCCAGGCCAGCGAGGCGCTTGCGGGCCTCGCTCGTTGACAAGAGGCCTTCCTGCACCTGATCCACCGCGATGTGCAGCGCTGCCCACGGCGTACGCTTGGCGCTGCGAGTCTGCAGCAGGAACAGCTCGCCGTCCTGGACGGTGAACTCGAACTCCTGGGTGTCCCGAAACTCTGCCTCCAGCACCCGGCAGACCTCATCAAGGCGCCGGTTCACCTCGGGTGCGAGCAGCGCCAGCTGTCCGGCTCCGTCTTGCGTGCTGCGGCCGCCGACTATGTCCTCGCCCTGCGCGTCGGGCAGGAACTCGACGTAGGGACGCCGTTCGCCCGTAGCGGGGTCACGGGTAAAGCCCACGCCCGAGCCCGATACGCCGCCGGCGTTGCCGAACACCATGCGCTGCAGGATGACGGCCGTGCCGAGCGTCTCGGGCAGGTCGTGCAGGCGGCGATACTCGCGCGCCTTCGGGGCGTCCCAGGACTTCAGCACCCCCCGCACGGCAGCCTCGACCTGATCGAGTGGGTTCTGGGGGAACGGCTCACCGCTGAGATCGTGGAAGCGCTGCAGGTGCTCGCCGGTGATCTCCGCCAGCGTCCGCGCGTCCAGGTCGTGCGGACGTCGCACGCCGGCCGCCTCCATTTGCGCGCCGGTTGCCCGCTCGAAGGGCTCCAGCGGGCAGCCGGCGACGACGTGGGCGAAGGACTCGACCAGCCGCCGGTAGGAGTCCCATGCCAGGCGCGGGTTGCCGGTCAGCGCAATCAGGCCCTCGACGCTCTCGTCGCAAAGCCCGACGTCCAGCACGGTCTCCAGCATGCCGGGCATAGACGCGGGGGCGCCCGAGCGCACCGAGAGGATCAGCGGCCGGCGCGCGCTCCCGAGTCGCAGGCCGCTGCGCGCCTGAAGGACACTCGCCGCTGCGGACACGAGCATCCGCAGCCGCGCATCGTCGCCGCCGGCCGCGGCGCTGCGATACACGGCCGTGCTGAGGATCGCCGCCTCCGGAACGGGCAGGCTCGCGCGCGCCATGCGCGCGAGGCCATGACCCTTCGCGCCGATCGATGCGACATCCGGCAGCCGCGCGTCCTCGTCCCCGTCGCCGACGACG
This sequence comes from uncultured Solirubrobacterales bacterium, assembly GCA_963811445.1. Lineage (GTDB taxonomy): Bacteria > Actinomycetota > Thermoleophilia > Solirubrobacterales > Solirubrobacteraceae > Palsa-744. The sequence goes on along the minus strand of CAWERP010000016.1, from coordinate 94,674 downwards.
TAGAGCTCCTCGATCGACTCGCTCTCGTCGCGAGTCGGCACGGCCCGGGTCGCAAGTGGTCCCGGCCGTGAAGGCGGTGGCTCGGAGCGCACCACGTCCCCGAGCACCTGGCGATGCAGCAGATGAGCGGCCCGCATCAGCGCGTCGGCCGCTTCCTCACAGGCCTGCGTCGCCTGTGCGATGACGAAGAGCTGGCCGGCCGCATCAACCTCCCGCACGAGCGCAGCCTGCACCTCGCGCAGCGCATCGTCGGTATCTCGCTCGAGCGCCACTATGCGGTGCGTCGCCTCCAGAAAGGAATCCATGTCCTCGCTGGGACTGCCGCGCTGGATCTCGCGCCCGAGGTGCACGGCGCGCAGATGACTGCGGGCCGCGTCGAGTACCAGCGCCATCATCCGCCGTGACTCGTTGAGCACCTCCCCGGAGACCCGTCCCTGGGGCAGCAGCGACCAGGACCAGGCGGCTTCCTCAAACGCGTCCGCCACGTCGTCCGCCTCCCGGGCGAGGTCAAGGAACGGCGCCGGATCCTCGGCGCGCGCACTCGCCCCCCGCACCTCGTTGACCAGTTCGTCGGCGCGCTGCTCCCAGTCGCGTGCCAGCCGCGCGATCTCCGACCGATCCCGACTGGGATGCGGCAGTGCGGCCTGCTCGAGTGCGTCGCGCGACGCCTCACCGATCGCCACGACGAGCTCGGCGTGCGCGCCGATCAGCTCGAGCAGCTCCTGGCGAGCGGTACGCACATAGCCGATCAGCTCCGCGCGGACCTCATCACCGAGGAGCGACAGAGATCGTCCCGCCAAGAGGCCCTCCGAGCAGATGTGCAGCACGGCACGCAGGTAGGAGATTGCGCCCGGTCCGCCGAGCACGTCGATCAACGATTCCCCCGCGCGCGTGCCCCGCCCGCCGGCGAAGTTCAACGCGTCGTAGACGAGTTGGTCGCCGCCGGCGAGCAGGAACGCCATATGCCCGTGCTCGCGTTCGGCGGCCCACTCCAGCAGCTCGACCGCAGCGCGGTTTCCCACCAGGCTGCGCAGACGCTTGCGCGCGCGGTTCCAGTCGATCAGAAAGACCATGCGGGAGCCGAGCAGCTCCAGGAAGGCCTCGAGCGCAGCCCGGGAATCCGCCTCGAAGCGGCCCACGGCAAGGTGATAGAGATCCTTGCTCGCCGCGCCGCCGCCGCGCGAGCGGGTGTCCTCCCAGTGGATGTCCCCCCCGGCAAGCATCCGCTGAAAGAACAGCAGCCGCGGGAGGTGCACATCGGTGTAGATCACCGTCACCACGCGACCAATGACCTTCATCACCACTACGTGCGCGTCGGTCTCTCCGATGTCGTTCTGGATGACGAGCGCATCGCCGCTGCGCGTGGCCACGGTTCCCAGGCCAGGGTGGTTGAAGCGCAGGCGCTGGGTGCGCTCGACGCCGCGCGCAAAGGCGTGCACCAGCGGACGATCGTCCGCCTCGATGCCATAGACCATCGCTCCCGCGATCGATTCGCTCGCCAGGCGCCCCGCCAGCTCGTTGAGCTCGCGATGGGCATCCATCACCACGAGATGCAGGCTGTCCTGCTCGCCCCGCCGGCCGGTTGTCAGCCGGCTGATTTCCTGCGCGCTAATCGCATCGCCCTCCGAGAGCGCCACCCGCCCAAGCCGGCGCAGGCGCTCCTCGAGCGGGCCGGATGCCTCGACGCCGGCGACGCGCAGCGGCACGAGCATGGTCTCCACCTCGCTGAAGGCCCCACGGGCCAGCTCGGCGGCGCCGGGGATGGCGTAGGAGCCGTCGTCGCGCCGCACGCTTGCCTGTACGACGCGATCGAGGCTTAGATCCGAAACGCCGCTGGCGAGCCGCTCCTCATGCAGATCGGAGGCATCCGCGTCGCCGTCCGCCGCAGCGCGCGCGCTCTGCAGCAGCGTGAGCATGTACTTGACCCGGTCGTTGGCCGACAGCGCACGGCTCATCAGATCGGGCAGCAGCAGCTCGCTCTCGCCGAGCGTCGCAATGATGCGGTCCTTCGAGATGGTGGCTCCCTTCTCTGTCGTGCGTTCTCTGCGTGCGCGAGCTTGACGCTAGCTCGGGTTTCGGCTCCCGCCATCGGGTAACGCCCGCGCCGGCCCTGCGGCAAATCCCGGATAGGCGAGCCGGTGCTGCCATGCTTCGATCGCAGTCGTCAAGTCTCCGAGCTCCGCCGCACGCCACCTGTGGGCCCAGCCGAGGCGCCCAGGCCGCCTGAGAGTCCCTGCAAACGCTCTTGACGACCGTGATGTGAGAACTCGCCCGACGCCGAGACATGATTACGAGTGAAGTGCTCTACCAGCTGAGCTACGTCGGCGCGGAACCCGATGCTAGCGCCGGCTGCGCTTCGGCCGCGGGCCCCCGGCTCGCCTTCAGGTCCGTCTCCTTCTCGAGCTCGGCCAGCACGCCCAGCAGCGACTCTCCGTGCTTCTCGCAGAACGCAGGGCCGATCCCGCGGATCTCGATCAGCGCGTCGAGGCTCCGTGGGCGCGTGCGCAGCACCTCCTCGAGCACCGCATCGGCGGCCACCGTGTACGCAGGCTTGCCCTCCGCCCGCTTCCAGCGCCACGCCCTCAGCTGATCGAACCGCTCCTGCGGCACCGGCGATCGCGACTCGTCAGGCGAGACCTCGCTGCCGGCGCCTGCCGGGCCCTGGCGCGCCCGGCTCCCGCGGCGCGCGGCCTTCGTCGAGCGGCGGGCGGGGGGCCGCTCCATCGCCTCCTTCAGCCCCTCGTCCGGGTCGCACACGTCGCAGCAGCGGCCGCTCGGCATCCCCGGCTCGTCGTCGCCGAAGTGGTCGAGGATCTGGCGCCTTCTGCACGTCTCGGCGCCCGTGATGAACCGCTCGATCGAGCGGTAGGACTCCCAGCTGCGGTCCCTCGCCGCCTTGATCGCCCGGTAGGCGGCGGCCGGGCTGCCCTGGCCGGTGACCCTTACCTGAAGGCCCGCCCGTCCCGCGCCCGAATGCGGGTCGAAGGAGGCGCCGCGCGCGGCCGTCAGCTCCACCGCTCCCGCGCGCTCAGCCACCGAGAGCAGCACACGTTCCCGCTCGCCGAGCTCTCCATGCCCGATCCCCAGCACCCCGTCCTGCGAGCGGCGGCGCAGGCCGGCCACATAGCGCTTCACGTCCTCCACGCTCATCTCCCGCTCGTTTATGAACCGGATCAGCCGGCCGAGGTCCATCCGCGCCGCCAGCAGCAGGGCTCGCGCCGGCTCACCGTCGCGACCGCCCCTACCCGCCTCCTGGTAGTAGCCCTCGAGGCTCGTCGGAAGCGCCCAGTGGGCGACCGTCCTCACGTCCGCCTTGTCCACCCCCATCCCGAACGCGTTCGTCGCCACCACCACCTCGGCCTCTCCCTCCATGAAGGCCGCCTGGCTGGCCCTGCGCTTCTCCGGGCTCATCCCGGCGTGGTAGGTCACCGCCGCGATCCCCAGCTCGCCGATCCTCTCGGCCACATCCGCGGTGTCCTTGCGCGTGCCGCAGTACACGATCGCCGGCCGCGCCCGCGGGTCGCTCAGCACGTGCTCGAGCGCCGCCCACTTGCGCGCGATCGCCCCCTTGCCCTCCACCGGAACCACGTCGAAAGCGAGATTCGGCCGGTCAAAGCCCGATCGGATCGATACCCAGTCGCGCAGTCCCAGCCGCTCTGCGATCTCTTCCGCCACCCGCGGGGTCGCAGTCGCCGTGGCCGCCATGACCGCCGGCCTTCCCAGCGACCCGATGGCCTCCCCCAGGCGCAGGTAGTCCGGCCTGAAGTCGTGTCCCCACTCGGCAACGCAATGCGCCTCGTCGACCACGAACAGTCCAACCGTCCGCCGCGCCAGCGCCTCGCGGAAGGCCGGCGAGGCGAACCGCTCCGGGGCCGCCAGCACGAGCTGCGTCACGCCCGCCTCGATGTCCCGCAGCGCCTGCGCGTTATGGCCCTCCTGCATCCCCGACGCGAGCATCGTGGCGCGCACGCCGGCCTGCTCGAGCCTCTGCAGCTGGTCGCTCATCAGCGCTATCAACGGGCTCACCACGACCACCAGGCCGCGCCCTGCAAGCGCGGGCAGCTGGTAGCACAGCGACTTCCCGCCGCCCGTCGGCATCACCACGAGGCTGTCCCGCCCGCCGAGCGCCGCCTGCACCGCCTCGCGCTGGCCCGGCCTGAACGCGTCCAGGCCGAACCGCTTCAGCAGCTCCTCGGGGGTCTCGGTCGCCGCGGGCATCGTCTGCTGCATGCTCGCCACGCTACCCACCGCACCGGCGGGGACGCTCCCGCGCACGATGAACGCTCCTGGAGCGTCCGCCCACCAAGAACGCGCCCGGCAAGCCGTCTCGCGGATGATCGATGCCGTCCGCTGTTCGCCCAACACGAACGCCCGCGGGCCGCCCCTCGGCGGCCCTCATCATCATGCTTTGACGGGCCTTCTCTGCCACACCACCCGTGCGCCCGCGGAAGGGACGAGGGTGATCGCGCGCCGCCGGTTCCACTCGCCTCGATGCCATCTGCGCCCGACGGCCCAGATCGGGTCGCGCGGCAGGCTCGGCTCGAGCTCGCCGAGCACCGTCCGCAGGATCAGCTTCATCTCCTGCATCGCAAAGGACGCGCCGATGCAGCGGCGGATCCCCCCGCCGAACGGGATCCAGGAGAACGTCTCGGGCCCCTTCTCGAGAAACCGCTCCGGGCGGAACTCCCCCGGGTCCTGATAAGCGCGCGGGTTGCGGTTTGCCAGATAGATCGCCGGGACCACCCGCGTTCCTGCGGGGAGGAGGTACTCGCCCACCTGCAGCTCCTTCTGCAGCAGCCTCACCACGAGCGGCACCACCGGCCTCACCCTGAGCGTCTCGTTGACGACCGCCGTCATGTACGCCTCGCCGCCCTCTTCCCCGCCGTCGATCTCCGCGATCAGCCGCCTCAACTTGGCCGGATGGCGCACGAGCCGCTCGACCGCCCACGCCACCGAGGTGGCCGTCGTCTCGTGTCCGGCCAACAGCAGCGTCACGAGCTCGTCGCGCAGCTCCCCGTCGGTCATCCCCTCGCCGTCCTCGTCCCGCGCCTGCAGCAACAGCGACAGGATGTCGGTGCGCTCGTCGAGGTCACCACGCGCGCGGCGGCGGCCGATCTCCTCGTAGATCAGCTCGTCCAGCCGCTGGAGCGCCTGCCCGATCGCTCCCGTGGGGCGCTCCCCGGTCGGGCGCCGCAGCGCGAACCGCAGCATCGCCAACGTCTGCGTCGGGCGCAGCAGGTCGCCGATCGCCGTCCTCAGCGGCCCCATGCGCTCGTCCTGTACGCCGAACACCGCCCGCAGTATCACCTCGAGCGTGATCTTCCGCGTGTGCTCCTGCAGGCGCATCGGCGTGCCGAGCGGCCAGCTCGCCATGTCCTTTCGAGTGGCCTCCACGATCACCTCCTCGTACTCGCGCATCCGCTCCCCGTGAAACGGCGGCAGCAGCAGCTTGCGCTGGCGCATGTGCTCGGGGCCCGTCAGCACCACCACCGAGCTCGGGCCCATCACCGGCGCGACCGGCGAGGCGCCCGCCCCCGACGGCGCCACCTCTGCCGGCGCGGTGAACACCGCTCTGACCGCCTCCGGGTCGCTCACCATCACGAGCTTGATCCCGCTCGGCGCGAACGTCACCGTGAACGTGCTCCCGAGCCGCCTGGCACAGCGGTCCATCAGCCAGGTCGGCGCCACCGCCCATACGAGCGTCTGCACGATCGCCGGCGCACGCGGCCCGGGCGGCAGCTCGCGGCGAACTCCCGCCCCGGAGCCCTCCCAGGGCTGGAAGCCGGCGGCCGGCCTGCTGGGGGAGGCGGTTGCCATGACTACACGCTACCCCCCGCCCGTGGCTCCCTGGGTGCCGGTCGCCGCCGGCTGCCCGCCCCGCGACGGCGCTGTTCGCGGCGCGGGATTCACGGGACGCGCCAGATGCGCCGGCAGCACGGGGTGCTTCGCCGCCTTCTTGTCCTTGTCGCGATCGAGCACGTGACTCACCGCGTGATTGACGCTGTGCTCGGCGTGGCCGACCGCATGCCGGACCCCCGGGGACAGCGCGTAGGCCAGAAGCGTCGCAGCGATGCCCACGGCGGCGATCGCAAGCGCGAGCCGCGTCCGACGAGCCTCGCCATCCGGGGCGGCCGGCCGCGTGCTGAAAGGAGAGATGGACATCACCTGTACTCGACTAAACCTACCGACCCCACGCCACGACAACCCCCACTCCACCCGATCAGGCTCCAGCGGCGACCAGGCTCCAGAGGCGATCAGGCTCCAGAGGGCTCCTCGGCGCGCCGCGCTAGCTGCGAGCGCCCGCCGCATGATCGATGAGCGCCGCGGCCAGCAGCTCGCGGGCCTTCTCGATCTGCTCCTGCACGAGCACGGGCCTTCGCTTCTGGAGGTACCCGAGGAGCATGGGCGCGGGAACCACCCGAACGCCCTTCCTGCGCGCCAGCGGGCGATCTACCCGCGCGTGGCTGTAGACGATCAGCGGCTCCACATTCAGGCCCGTGATCGCTTCGATCGCCTTGCGCTCGGCCTGGGCCTGGCGCAGCGTCGCCCCGTGCACCCGGCCCACCCGGATCGGCCCGGGATGGCTCTTGGTCTCGAGCGTGAACACTCCGCCCGGGCCCATCAGGATGTGATCGACGTTGCCATGTCCGAGGGTCACGTCGTGGATCACCAGCCACTCGCCCTGCACCGCAAGCTCCTCGAGGATGCCCCCCACCCGCTCCTCGCCCGCGGCGCCCCGATCGTGGCGCATCACGAGCGGCAGCACGTAGCGCTGGATCACGAACATGCTCGCGAGCAGGGCGACCTCCGAGGCCAGGAAGAGCGGATCGTGCAGGCCGAAGATGCGGCCGAGCAGCGCCGTCGCCACCGCGAGCACCCCCAACGCGACGAGGGTGCGCAGGCGCAGGCGGGTCACGGTCGCGCGCGCGTACTGCCCGGCCGTTCGGCCGGTGGGGTCCGAGCTGACTGGATTCATCGCACACTGCCTCATCGGCCGATCGATCCCCGCGCCTTGAGCACCGCACCGCCACCGGGCGGGCCGATCGACCGGAAAGACGTGGAGAGAGAGCCCGTTTTCTCAAGCGTTTCCGCCCGTCCGCCGACGCCATGATCAGACGATCAGATCGCTGATCGGCCTCACGAGCACGGATGCACCGCGTGGCCAATCCCGACCCTTCCTCCCCCCCTCCCGATGTCTGCCTGCTCCTGCGAGCCCACGCCGAGCAACACTGGCTGAGCCACGAGATATTGCCGGTCCTGCGACAGCTCGAGCAGCGCGACTTCCTGCCCGAGGAGCAGCTGGGCGCGGCGCTGGCCTATCTGGAAGTCCTGTGGATCGAGGCCGCCGGCCGCGCCGCGGAAACCGACGCGGCCTATGCCGGGCTCTGCGACCCGGCCGCCGACGGCGACCCGGCCCTCTCGAATGAGGCCCGCGGCTACCATGTCGCCGTGCTGGGCCTGCGCACTGCGGTCGCCCGCCACGTGGCCCGGCTGGTCAGCCCCCCGAGCGAAGTGTTCGAGCCCTTCATGCAGCACCGCGTGGGCCTCTGAGCGATTGCCATACGCTCCGGCGCGTGCCGTTGCGCTTCGACCTGCAGTCCCATTCGATCCACTCCGACGGCGCCCTCGCCGCGAGCGAGGTCGTTGAGCGCGCCGCAGCTGCGGGCGTACAGCTGCTCGCGCTGACCGACCACGACACCGTGAGCGGCGTCTCGGAGGCGAAAGCCGCCGGCGAGCGCTGCGGGGTCCGCGTCGTCCCGGCGGTGGAGATCTCCGCGCTCGACGACGACCCGGCCGCCTCGCGCGAACTGCACATCCTCGGCTACGCCATCGACCACGCCGATCCCCTGCTGACCGATCGGCTCGCCGCCTTTCTGGCAGACCGCGAGCAGCGCACGCTGCGGATGGCCGCCGCGCTGCGCGCGCTCGGGCTCGAGCTCGACGAACGCGAGATCGCCGCGCGCCGGGCCGCCGGGCGCCCGATCGGCCGCCCCCATCTGGCGAGCGCCGTGCTCGCCGCGCCCGCCAACGCATCCCGGCTGAAGACCGAGCAGATCGACGACATCGGCTCGCTCATCGGCGCCTACCTCGTCGAGGGGCAGCCCGCCTTCCGCCTGCGCGAGACTCCCACCGTGGCCGAGGCGGTCCGGGCGGTCCACGACGCAGGCGGCCTCGCCGTCTGGGCGCATCCCTTCTGGGACATCTCGGACCCCGCCGAGGTGCTCGCGAGCATCGACCGATTCCGCGGCGCCTTTCAGATCGACGGGGTCGAGGCCTTCTACGTGACCCACACCCGAGAGCAGACCGAGCTGCTGGCCGGGCGCTGCGCCGCCCTCGGCCTGCTCAGCACCGGCTCGGCCGACTTCCACGGCCCGGAGAACCGCCTCTTCTCGCGCTTCCTCGCGTTCGAGACCTATGGGCTCGAGCCCAACCTCGGGCCGCTCGCCTCAACGTCCCCGACCTAGAAGCGCTTCGAGCCGGTAGGCGAGCGCCTCGAGGGCCAGCTCTTCGGAGACATTCAAGGGCAGGCTGAGCCGCGTGTCACCCACCAGCTCGATCGCCTCGCCGAGGCGCTCGCCGTCGCGCCCGCGCGCGTCCTCGGCGAGCTCGGCCCGGCGGTCCACGGCGTACACGAGCTCGGGCGCGCCCTGGCAGACGCACAGCACGTCGCGCAGCCACAGCTCGGCCAGGCGCAGCGCGAGATCCAACGTCCCGGTGCGCGCGCGCCGTTCGCCGCGCCGCCGTGCGTCGAGCCCTTCGCGCTCGTAGCGTTTGCGCTCCTTCTTCGGCACGAGCTCGAGCTCCCCCGCGATCCGCTCGTCCGCCGCTTCGCCGGCGGCCGCCCCGGCCGCCTTCGCGACGTCGAGCAGCGCGATCCACGCGCGCTCGCCGGTGGAGCCTTCAAGCGCCGAGCGCACGTAGCTCTCCGCGCCCGCCCGCAGCTCTGCGCCCTGCCGGCTCGCCAGCCGCGCGGCCAGGCGGGCGTCGCCCAGCGCCAGCCGCGCGCAAGCCTGCGCACGCTCGGGATCCGGGCACTCGAGGCCTTCCGCTATCACCGCGGCCGGCCGCGTATCGAAGCGCACCTGCTGACAGCGCGAGACGATCGTCGGGAGCACATCGTCGCGGCGCTCGGTCAGCAGCAGCAGGTGTGCGAACGGCGGCGGCTCCTCGAGAGTCTTCAGCAGCCTGTTTGCCGCCTGGTCGTTCATCCTCTCCACCCCCTCGATCACGAACACGCGCCGCGCCGATTCGAACGGTGTGTGCGCCGCAGCGGCGACGACCGGCTCCTGGATGTCCGCCACGAGCAGTTCCGCGGCGCCCGACGGGGTCACCCAGGTCAGGTCGGGGTGGGAGTCCCGCGCGATCCGCTCGCCCACCGCGCCAGGGTCGCGTGCGCCCTCGGCCAGCAGCGCGGCGGCGAAGGCCCGCGCGATCGTCCGCTTGCCGGTCCCCGAAACGCCATAGAAGAGGTATGCGTGCGAGGGCTCCCCGCGCGGCGCGAGCGCCGGCCCGAGCACCGCGCGCGCGTGGGGGTGGGCGTCGATCCCGGGCAACACCTCCTCGAGGGCGGCCGATGGAGGGGTGCCGGGCATCACGGCCATCCTAGACCCCGCCGCCGGCCGAACGCCCCGGGACGCATCGGTGCCGATCGGCGGCCGCCGCGCGGGCGACCCGCCCGCGCCGAGGCTGTACGGTGGCGTCGTGGCCCGGGGCTTGCTGATCACGATCGAGGGGCTGGACGGCGCCGGGAAGTCCACGCTCGCCGACGCGCTCGCGCGCGAGCTGACCGCCCGCGGAGAGGCGGTGCACCTGCTGCGCGAGCCCGGCGGGGTCGACGTCTCCGAGCGGATCCGCGCGCTCGTGCAGGACCCGTCCCTGACGGTCTCCCCGCGCACCGAGACGCTCCTTTACGCCGCCGCCCGCGCGCAGCTCGTCGCAGGAGCGGCTCGAGCCCCTGCTCGCCCGCGGCGAGCTCGTGCTGCTCGACCGCTTCGTGGACTCCTCCCTGGCCTACCAGGGGGCCGGGCGCGCGCTGGGGGTCCAGCAGGTGCGCGCGATCAACCTCTTCGCCACCGACGGCCTGCAGCCCGACCGCACGCTCCTGCTGCGCATCGCCCCGGCCGACGGGCGGGCCCGCCAGCGCGAGCGCGCGCTCGCGCCCGATCGCCTGGAGCGCGAGAGCGAGGACTTCTTCGCGCGGATCGCCGAGGCCTACGACGATCTCGCCCGCGCCGACCCGGGGCGGATCCGCACGATCGACGCCTCCCAGCCGCCCGAGCGCGTGCTCGCCGACGCACTCGCCGCGCTCGCGGACCTGCTCGGTGCCCCCGCCCCTCCGGGCTAGCATGGGCGGCGCGATGCTCGCTGCCTCTTCCAACACATCCGGCCTGGCGATCGCGATCGCCGTGGCCGGCGCGCTCATCATCCTCGGCTGCGCCGCCTGGGCCGTCGCGCGGCGGCGCGCGTTTGAGCCCCGCTGGACCCTCTCACTGCGTCACGCGATCGCCGAGGCCGGCTTCCGGGTCTCGGCGACGTGGGCGGAATTCCTCGACTGGATGCGCCTCGGACACTGACCCCGCAGGCGGACGACCGGATCCTCCGTCAGGGCTCCTGGCCTTCTAAAATCGAGGGAGCTGGCGTGGACTCTTCCGATCCCCTGCCGATCCCTTTCCGTCCGGCTCGGGCGGGAGGATACCCGGCCCCGACAACAGCTTCGAGTGGGCGTCCGCAACGCCAGCGCAGCAGAGGAGGAAGGCCGATGAACCCAACCCCACACAACACCCTCTCCGAGCACACGGCGCATGGCGCCCCGCTCACAATCAGGCGCCTCTTCACCGCCCCGGGAAGCGATCCGTTCGACGCCCTCGAGTGGGAGCGGCGCGACGCGCGCATCGGCCACGGCGACCGTATCGCCTTCGAGCAGACCGACGTCGAGTTCCCCAAGAGCTGGTCGCAGAACGCGACGAACATCGTCGCCCAGAAGTACTTCCGCGGACAGCTCGGCCAGCCGTCACGCGAGCGCTCGGTGAGGCAGATGATCGGCCGGGTGGCCGGCACGATCGCCGAGTGGGGGCAAGAGCGCGGCTACTTCGCCGGCGAGCCCGACAGGGAGGCCTTCGAACATGAGCTCATCCACATCCTGCTGCACCAGATGGCCGCCTTCAACTCGCCCGTGTGGTTCAACGTCGGCTTCGAGGAGAGCCCTCAGAGCAGCGCGTGCTTCATCCTCTCGGTCGAGGACACGATGGAGTCGATCCTCGACTGGAACACCAAGGAGGGGATGATCTTCAGGGGCGGCTCCGGCTCGGGCATCAACCTCTCGAGGATCCGCGGCTCGATGGAGCCGCTCGCCAAGGGCGGCACCGCTTCCGGGCCGGTCTCCTTCATGCGCGGCGCCGACTCCTGGGCGGGGACCATCAAGTCCGGCGGCAAGACGCGGCGGGCGGCCAAGATGGTGGTGCTCGACGTCGACCACCCCGACATCCGCGAGTTCATCTGGTGCAAGGCCAAGGAGGAGGACAAGGCCGCCGCGCTGCGCGACGCCGGGTTCGACATGTCGATCGACGGCGACGGCTTCAAGTCGATCCAGTACCAGAACGCCAACAACTCCGTCCGCGTCACCGACGAGTTCATGCGCGCCGTCGAGGACGACGGTGAGTGGCGGCTTATCGCCCGCGCCACCGGCGAGCCGGTGGGCGAGCCGGTCAGGGCGCGCGAGCTGATGCGCGAGATCGCCGAGGCGGCCTGGCGCTGCGCCGACCCGGGTCTGCAGTACGACACGACGATCAACCGCTGGCACACATGCCCGAACAGCGGGCGGATCAATGCTTCGAACCCGTGCTCGGAGTACATGCACGTCGACAACTCCGCCTGCAACCTCGCGTCGCTGAACCTGATGAAGTTCCGCCGCGCGGATGGGACGCTCGACGTGGAGTCCTTCGAGCACACGGTCGACATCGTCCTGCTCGCACAGGAGATCCTCGTCGGCCCGTCCAGCTACCCGACCGAGGAGATCGGCGTCAACGCACGCGCCTTCCGCCAGCTCGGGCTCGGCTACGCGAACCTGGGGGCCTACCTGATGGCCGACGGCATGCCGTATGACTCGGACGCCGGCCGCGACACCGCGGCCGCGATCACGGCGCTCATGACCGGCAGGGCGTATCGGCGCTCGGCCGAGGTGGCCGCGGCGCTCGGCCCATACGAGCGCTACCAGGAGAACCGCGAGGCGCACAACCACGTGATGCAGATGCACCGCGACGCCTCCCACGCGATCCCCGACGCCGGCTGTGCCGACGAGGGCCTCCTGGCGGCCGCGCGGCTCTCGTGGGACGAGGCGGTGCAGCTGGGAGAGCTCCACGGCTACCGCAACGCACAGGCCACCGTGCTGGCACCCACGGGGACGATCTCGTTCCTCATGGACTGCGACACGACCGGCGTCGAGCCGGACTTCTCGCTCGTCAAGTTCAAGGAGCTCGTGGGCGGCGGGCAGATGACGATCGTCAACCGCACGGTTCCGCTGGCCCTGCAGACGCTCGGCTACTCCGAGCAGCAGGTCGAGCAGATCGAGGCCCACCTCGCCGAGCACGGCACGATCCTCGGCGCTCCCGGCCTGAGCGAGGAGCACCTGCCGGTGTTCGACGTAGCCGTGGGCGAGCGCGCGATCTCGCACATGGGCCACCTGAAGATGATGGGCGCCGTGCAGCCGTTCATCTCGGGGGCGATCTCAAAGACCGTCAACCTGCCCCAGGCGGCCACGGTCGAGGACATCGCCGACGCCTACACGCAGGCCTGGAGATTGGGGATCAAGGCGCTCGCGATCTACCGCGACGGCTCGAAGACCGCGCAGGCGCTGCGCACCGACGCCCATGGCGGCGCCGAGCCGCCCGCCGACGTCGACGCGATCGTCGAGCAGGCCGTGAGCAAGGCGCTTGCCGAGGCGGGGCCGCGCCGCAAGCGGATGCCGCGCGAGCGCCAGTCGCTCACCCACAAGTTCTCGATCGGCGGCCACGAGGGGTACATCACCGCCGGCATGTACGACGACGGCAGCGTCGGAGAGATATTCCTCACCGACATCGGCAAGGAGGGCTCGACGCTGCGCGGGATGATGAACTCGTTCGCCACCGCGATCTCGATCGCCCTGCAGTACGGCGTTCCGCTGGAGACGCTCGTGCGGAAGTTCAGCTACATGCGGTTCGAGCCCGAGGGGATCACCGGCAACCCGGAGATCCCGTTTGCGAAGTCGATGCCCGACTACATCATGCGCTGGCTGGCCTCCCGCTTCCTTGACACCGACGCCCAGGAGGACCTGGGGATCCTCACGAAGGAGGTGCGCGCCCGCAAGGCCGCCCAGGAGGTCGTCCAGTCGATAAGCGCCTCGGACACCGCCGGGCCGAGCTCGGAGGAGGAGCCCTCTGCGACCGGATCCCACGAGGCCTCCGGCGGCAACGGCGGGGCCAGCGCGCCCACCTCCGCGCTCACCGACACCCCGCCCGTCCTCCCGGCCCGTCTCTCAGGCCTCGACCTCGGGCCTGCCTGCAGTCAGTGCGGAGGCATGATGCAGCGCACGGGGTCCTGCTACACCTGCTCGAGCTGCGGCAACAACACCGGCTGCGGCTAGAGCGTAGAGCGTCATCCCAGTGTCCTGGGAGCCGTCACGAGATGTCCCGTCCTCATCACAGGATGTCCGGCCGAGCGCACTCGCGCTCGGCCGTGTCGATCACGAACCGGCGACGTGGCCCGGGGCAAGCGCCGACGAGATGTGCGTTGGACCCGACAGTCTGCCTGCGCGCGTTGTGAAGCTTCACAACGTCCACAAGGCACACTTCATTCGCCGGTACGCGCACACCGTTGCGTTAGCGATGACGTAGAGGTTCATTCCCCCGTCCCTCGTTGGGTCACGGGATGTCGTTATAGGCAACTGTCCTGCGCTGACAGTTCTCGCGCCCCGTAAGTCAGCGCCTATTCAGCTCTATGCGATCCGGAGAAGGTCGGCTTCGCGCAGGAGCTCAGTGAGCGACTCTTGGCGAGCCGGCAGATAGAGCGGCATCGGGGAGCTGATGGAGCGCCGGACGTCGACCGGCAAACTGTTCCACGCGAGCTTCCCCACCCACTTGATCCGCCGCTGGTGACAGAGCTCGGCGATTGCCGGCGTCGGATCGAACTCGTAGTCGCCGGCCACTCGACCGACATGCACACCCCCCGGGGCAGGGCGCGCTCGGCGCTCAGTGACGCCTGCTTGCAGCCCAAGAGGAGGCGTCCGTTCGGAGACTTCGACACGGTCGGGTCGGCGGGAGGTGCCTGGTTCCGCGCGGCACGTGCTGGCCCGACTGGTTCCGGTTTCCTCCCGCCGCCACATCGAACCATGCATGCGGTTCTCCCGCACACGGCTCACCGACGCCCTTCACCGCCGGCGTTCGGCTTTGCCCGCTTTACTAAGGAGGCGTCTGCGGGGCGCCCGCCCGTGACTGCTCGTTCTCGTCCTTAACGACAGCCCGTGATCAGACGAGCGGAACGCTCGCTATTGGGCCGTAAGCAGGCGTGAACCTGCCCTGAGCAGATCGCTCGACGCGCTTGATTTCTGGAGTCTCGAAGCCCGAACCTTGCCGCTAGCGCCGATGCATGAGGCGCCCGACGGCGCTCATGAGCTCCTTGGTGCGCTCCTCGCGGCGCGCTCCGTCCTCCGCCATCACGCACGTGCGCGCGTGCCCGTCGAGGAGTCCGAGCGCGACCTTGTCAAGGGCTGCCTGAACAGCGGAGATCTGCGTCAGCACGTCTATGCAGTAGCGGTCATCCTCGACCATCTGCTCAATGCCGCCCACCTGTCCCCTGATCCGAGTGAGGCGCGCGAGCAGCTGATCCTTCGTGGCCTGGTAGCCCTTGCCCGTCCGTGATGCGTCTGTGGTCGTCATACGCCGGAGTATATCCATACCCTAGGGGGGTATACTGGCCTGATGGACGTTCTCACGACGATCGGCAACGCCTTCAAGGACGCGTTCTTGATGGCGTGGGCGGTCTGGTGGGCGCTCGTGCTGGGGTTTGCGATCTCGGCCATCGTGCAGGCGTGGGTTCCCCGCGAGCGGATCCAGAACGCGCTCGGCGGCGCGGGGTTCCGCCCCGTTGCGCTCGCCACCGGCCTCGGCGCCGCCTCCTCATCCTGCAGCTACGCGGCGATCGCGATCGCCAAGAGCCTCTTCCAGAAGGGTGCGAGCGCGGCCTCGGCGCTCGCCTTCCAGTTTGCCTCCACCAACCTCGTGTTCGAGCTCGGGATCGTGATCTGGGTGCTGATGGGCTGGCAGTTCACACTCGCCGAGTTCGTCGGCGGACTCGTCCTGATCCTGATCATGACCCTGCTGCTGCGCCTGTTCGTGTCCAAGCGGCTGGAGGAGCAGGCTCGCGCGCACGCCCAGGACGCGGACGCCGGCCACCAGCACCACAGCGCTGGCGGTCACATGACGATCCGCGAGCGCCTCTCGAGCGCCAGCGCATGGTCGGACGTGGCACACAACTTTCGCAATGACTGGTCGATGCTGTGGAAGGAGATCACGCTCGGGTTCATCCTGGCGGGGTTCGTCGGGCAGCTTCCGAACAGCTTCTTCAATGCGCTGTTCCTCACCAGCGCTCCCGCACCGCTCAAGCTGCTCGAGAACGCGATCATCGGGCCGATAATCGCCGTCCTCAGCTTCGTATGCTCGGTGGGCAACGTGCCGTTGGCGGCGGTCCTCTGGTCCGGCGGGATCGGCTTCGCCGGGGTGATCGCGTTCATCTTCGCCGACCTGATCGTGGTCCCGATCGTCCTGATCTACCGCAAGTACTACGGCAACCGGTTCGCGATCAGGATCGTGGCGCTGATGTTTGTGACGATGGTCATCGCCGCCCTGATCGTGGACCTCCTCTTCAGCGGCCTCGGGCTAATCCCGACGGCCAGGCCGACGAGGGCCGACATCTTCAGTTCGATCAAGGTCGACTACAAGCTCTTCACCAACATCCTGGGCGCAGCGATCTTCGCCGTGCTCTTCGGCCTCACGATGCGCCGCGGGGCGACCGACCCCGTCTGCGGTATGAAGGTGGACAAGAGCAAGGCGATCCGCATGGCTTTCGGACGCGAGACATTCTATTTCTGTGGCCAGCACTGCGCCCACGTCTACGAGGCCGAGCATGTCCACCCCGACGCTGCAGCCTTAAAGACCGACGAGCCTTCCGCGATCGCCGTGCGGTCGGGACATTAGCTCGCTGCGAACGCTCGACCCCGGGCGATGAAGCCGCCGAGCGCTCGTGCATCGCCCAGCTCCGCGGTGGCTATCACCGTCTCGTTAGCGGCCAGATCACCACTGACGAATATGATGCCCTGAGAAAGAAGCTTGAAACACCCGGCAGCGGGTCGACGCAAGCCGAGCCGCCCGCCCCACCCGCACCGACCTGACGCTCGGGCGGGGATGCGCCCTTCCGCCGAAAGCGATCGTCCGAGTCAAACCGACCGAGACTGTCGAGATGAACGAGGAGGAGCACGGACGCGACTCAACCCCGAGACTGCCGCGATGCGCCACGTAAGCGATCGTGTCGCGAGCCGGCGCTGCGACGACCGCAGGTCGTCCCAAGCATGCGTCTCGTCACTCATCTGGTCTCTTCAGACCAATGGGCGGCGCGTTCCCATCAGCCGATCGGCAACCGAGAGACGCTGTAGCTCGGACCGTCGTGTCGCTACAGTCGAGCGCATGACGATCCAACGCATGGAGCACGTGGGGATCGTCGTTGACGACCTCGCGGCCGCGACGGCGTTCTTCGTCGGGCTCGGACTCGAGCTTCAGGGCAAGGGGCAGGTCGAGGACGGTTGGGTGGACCGCGTGGTGGGGCTCGAGGGCGTCCGGGTGGAGTACGCGATGTTGGAGACCCCGGACGGCCACGGACGGCTCGAGCTGGTGAAGTTCCACTCCCCGTCGGTCCGGGGCGGCGACCGGCACGCGCCGGCGAACACCCTGGGCATCCGCCATCTCGCATTCGCAGTCGACGACATCGATGCCGCCGTCGCCACCGTGCGAGCCCGCGGCGGTGAGCTCGTTGGCGAGGTGGAGAACTACAAAGACATCTATCGGCTTTGCTACGTCCGCGGGCCGGAGGGGATCATCGTCGAGCTCGCGGAGCAGATCGGCTGAGGACTCCGGCCGGCCAACCGCCTAGCCAGCGTCAGTGGTCGTCCCGGGGCAGGAGCCCTTTACGGGATTTCGACAGCTCCCCGCCCGAGTGCACCTCGCTCCTACTTCCGTGCCCGCGCGAGCACCTCGACCGTCGGCCTCGAGAGACCTGCTCCGCGCGGAAACCATGCGCCCCCCGCGTAAGCCAACGAGACGCCTGAGTTGGACGACGACCACTTGTCCGTGCTCCGACGCGCCAGACGCTTGCTCAGCCCGCCGTCAGCCCGAGAACCAGCCGGACAAGCCGGACGTCACCGCCCAGACCCCGAGGACGATGACAGTGACAGCAGTCTGAGCTCGGGCGGCCTGTGCTGTCGAGCTTCGTCCATTGCGGGGCTGACCATCCGCACGCCACGCGCCTGCCCCTCGCGCGATGCGACAGCGCGGTCGCTGGCCCGCCCCTTACGCCTCGGGCGTCACGCGACATCTTCCGGTGGCGCGGGAATAGGCGGAGAGGCGCTCGTCGACCTGCCGAGACCGACTTGGGTCAGTCGGCTTCTAGATTGCTGCGCAGCTTGCGGTGGTAGCCGGCAAACTGCCTCGCCATCAGGAGGCTCACGACTGGCTCTAGCGCCCGCATCAGGCCACGCAGCCTTCCCTCGGCGACGAACTGCACTCGCGTCCCGCCACCATCCGCCTCGAAGGACCATGTCCCATCAACCGGGTACGGCCCCTCAACGATGTGTACGTGGAGGCGGTGCGGTCTGTCGAACTCGGTGAACTCGACGACCTGCTCGAACTCTTTGCCACCCGGAGGCTTCGTCCACTCGCGAAATCGTGCGCCCGGCCCGGGTGGGCCGTCGGTGAGCTGTTCCACGCGGGTCTTCGACGTCTGCCACTTGGCGAGGTTCAAGGGATTCGTGACGTAGTCGAAGACTCTCTCCGGCGGACGGCCGACCTCGAACGACTCCGTGATGCGCACGCCGCGGATTCTAGGTCGCACACTGGACGGGCGGGTCCGATACGGCAGCGTGCCGCTCCCGCGTGAAAGCAAGGCACGTCGCCCGGTGCCGAGCGGACAACCGCATCGGACGAGACGGCAGTCGTCCGGGCCCGACTATGTTGGAGCTCGATCTCCGGATTGCCGATTGCGATCCCTATTCACCACGGCCGTCTCCCGGGTCACCACCGCCCAGAGATCATCGTCGAGTAACTCAGGGGCTAGTCCGAGTCGCTGAGTGTCGCTTGACGGCCCGCGAGGACCATTGCCGAGCCCGTGGCGAGCGCCACGAGCTTGCCGTCGGCGTTGACCACCTCGGCTTCGGCGATCGCGATCGTGCGCCCAGCGTGCAGGACGCGGCCTACAGCTGAGGGTAGAGGGTCACGATCGTGAAGCGTTAGCGCTTCCGCCGCAGCTCCGGTCGTCAGCGGTCGTGAGCGCTCGCTTAGCGCGCGAAGCGGAAGCTCCGCCCCACCGGTGAACGCTTTGACTACGATCGGCGAGTGGACCCTTCGACGCATCGTGAGGCTACGCAGCGCGAGTTCGCGCAGCTTCGAACGGATCGTCACGCGCGCGTGAACCAGGGAGGCAGACCGAGCGTGAACGACCAGGTCGCCATCATCACCGGCGCCGCGAGCGGTATCGGCCGGCATTTCGCCACCGAACTGCGGCGCCGCCGTCCACAGATGCGGCTTGTGCTGGCGGACGTCAACAACGAGCCACTTGCCGAGGCTTTCCCGGTGGGCGAGAACCTCGTGCTCGAGGCGTTCGACGTCCGCTCGGCGGACAGCTGGCAGCGCGTGGTCGATGAGACCATCGCGCGTTTCGGCGCCGTCGACTACCTGTTCAACATCGCGGGTATCGATCGGGTGGCCATGTTCATCGACCAGCCGCTCGGCAACATCGACGCGCTCGTCGACATCAACCTCAAGGGCGCTCTCTACGGCATGCGGATCGTCGCGGGGCACATGGCCGCCCGTGGCTCGGGGCACATCATCAACGTGGCCTCGCTCGCCGGGGTCTCCCCGACACCTGGCACGACGCTCTACTCGGCGACGAAGTTCGGCCTGCGAGCCGTGTCTCTCGGCGCCGCCGTCGAGCTCCGACAGCTGGGGGTGTACGTGACGGTGATCTGCCCCGACCTCGTGGACACCCCGCTCTTTGACCAGCACATCGTCGAAGCGGATCCCGAGGCCGCCGCGCTGGTCTTCTCCGGCTCGCGGGCGTTGAGGGCCGATGAGGTAAGCGAGGCGATCTTCCGCGCAATGCGTGACCGGCCGCTCGAGATCGACCTGCCCTTCGGCCGCGGTCTGCTCTCCAAGCTCGCTAGCGCCGCACCCTCTGTCCTGCTGCTCCTCTACGGACCGCTCAAGCGCAAGGGGCTGGCGCAGATCGAGCGCATTCGCCGCGAGCGGGGCCTCGCATGAGTACCGCGCCATCCACGCCGGTCAACCAGGTCTGCATCGTCGCCCGGGACGGCAAGCTGACCGCGCGCTGGTACACGGCGGGCCTGGGGATGCTGTCGGCCGGGCGCACCGTCTTCTTCGGGAAGCTCGCCGAACGCGTGCAGGCAGTCCCCGGCCCACTGTTTCATGCGTTCTGGGCGCTCGACGGGCAGGGATTCTTCCAGGTGGAGATCTTCCAGTACCTCAAGCCGTCCTCGCGCCCACGACGACTCGACTGGACGCCGGCTGACTGGGGCTACTCGATGGTCGGCGTGCACGTGCGCGACTTCGACGCGGCGCTCGCGCGCCTCGCGGCGCTCGGCTCACGCCCCTACACGGAGCCGATCGGCGCGGTTGGCGAGCGCCGTGTCTGCGTGCCCGACCCCGACGGCAACCTCGTCGAGCTCCATGAGCGCGACCCGCTCGCGGGGATCGCGCCACCGCTGGAGCGCCCCGACCTCGACGCTACGGTGCGTTTGGTCACCGTTTCCGTCCCCAACCTCGAAGCATTCTGCGCGCGGGCCGAGCACGGCTTCGGCCTGGTGCGCGAGGGCCTGCGCCTCCACGTGCCCGAGCACGAGCACCTCTGGGGACTCGACGGGGCCGAGCGGAACGCTGCGGTTCTGCGCGGCGGTGGCGTGGCGCTCGAGGTCGTCGAGTACGCGAGCCCCCGCGGGCGCCCGTGGCCCGACGGCCATCGCCTCTCGGACCTCGGGTACATGAACGTCGCGGTCGGCTTCCGCGACAGCGGCGAGTTCGATCGCTGTTTCGCCAGAGCGCGGGCGGAGGGCTGGACCCCGCACGCAAGGCCGGTCGAGGCCGGGCTCGCTCGCGTCATGTACGTCGACGACCCGGACGGCTTTGACGTCGAGATGCTGTGCGCGAGGACCTGGGCTGACCGGCTCACCGGCTTTGCTCCGAGCACGCCCTACGCGGTCGCCGAGCAGCTCAGCGACGCGGCGCCGGCCGACGTCTGGGCTCGCGTCTCGGACATCGCCGGCATGGAGTCGTGGGCCGGCCTGCCGGTGCTGGTTGAGGAGCCCGGACCTCCGGGCGTCGGCACACGACGGCGAGTAAAGATCATGGGCAGCTGGGTCACCGAGAAGATCGTCGAATGGGACCCCCCGAGCCGCTACGCCTACGAGCTAACGGGCGGCGCGCCGCTCTCGAACCACCACGGGGAGGTCCACGTCATCCCCGAAGGTGAGGGCTCGCGAATCCGCTGGGCCGTGCGCTTCCGCCCGCGCATCCCGCTCACCGGCCGCCTTATCGCCGCCGCGCTTGAGCATCTACTGCGCCAGGCACTCAGCGGTCTGGCTTGGAACGGCGAACGAGAGCTCCGCTGACGAACCGCCCGCTCCTCCCGTGAGAGAGGGAGCCGGATCCCTCCCGGGTGCGATCAGGATCGGCGGTACGCTGGCGTTTCGATGGACGCGCTGGGACCGCTGATCCCCGACGACAGCCCTCGCGCTTCCCGAGCGTGGCGCCGCATGCGCGGCATCGCTCTCGAGGTGATCGCGTTTGCCCTGATCACGTTGCTCTCGCCTGTGCTGTTGATCGCCGGGGTGGCGCTGGATGGAGCGCTTTGGCTGAAGCGCCGCAAGCCTTGGATGGCGGTCCGCTTGTTGGCCATGTTGTGGTGGTTCTTGGTGGGCGAGCTTTACGCCTTGCTCAATCTGCTCGGGATCTGGGTCTTGTCATATGGCCGGGACGGACCGAGGCGACGCGAACGCGTCTATCGCCTCAAGCGTCGTTGGCTCGGGAGCCACCTCGCAGGTATCCGGGCCTTGTTCGGTTTGCGGTTCGAGGTTGAGGGGCTGGAGCTCGCGGGGCCGGGGCCGGTCCTGGTCATGATCCGCCACGCAAGCATCATCGACAACACCCTTCCCGACGCCATCGTCGGCCGCGCCCACGAGCTCGGCTTCCGGTTCATCATCAAGCGCGAGTTGCAGATGCTTCCGACGATCGACATCGGTGGCCGTTGGGTACCGACGCTGTTCGTGCGGCGCGCGTCGGGCGACACTCCAGCAGAGCTGGAGCGGATGCGCGCTCTGACCGTCAACATGTCCTCGCACGACGGGCTGTTGATCTATCCCGAGGGCACGCGTTGGACGCCCGAGAAGCTCGCTCGGGCCAAGGAGATCATTGCCAAGCGTCAGCCGGGCATAGCGCCACTTGCCGATCGCCTGCGCAACGTGCTGCCGCCTCGGCTCGGCGGCACGGTCGAGCTGCTGGAATCGGCGCGCAACTGCGACGTGGTGATCTTCGGCCACTTCGGTCTCGACGGTTTCGAGTACATCAGCGACATCTGGTCCGGCGGGCTGGTGGGCACAACCGTCCGGCTGAAGTTCTGGCGCTTCGCCGCTGCCGAGGTGCCGAGCGATCGGGACGGGTTGATCGCGTGGCTGTATGACCGCTGGCAGGTGCTCGACGACTGGGTAGGCGAGGTGCGGGCAGGCGACGAGGCCGCACTAGGAGCGGAGACCAAGCGCGAAACTGAGCTCTCGTCGAATCGGTGAAGACTGGGTGACGCTTTGGAGCGCGCGAGCCCAGCTAGTAGGCGGTCCGCGGCAGAATCGCTTCTAGTCTCGCGGAGAACGCTGCTGGGCTCTCTTCGGCGTCGGGCCAGATTGGTGGCCCGATCGCAATCGCCGCGTTGCTGCGCGGCCGGCGGCCGCGGGCGCTCCGGCTGAAACCGTTCAGCGTCACCGGCACCATTGGCGCGCTCGCGCCGACGCAGATCCGAGCGGCGCCGAGATGCGCAGGGGAGTGATTCGCGCCGCGCTCGTAGCCATGGGGCGCGATCCAGCAGGCGGCGCCCCGGCGGACCATGGATGTCGCGCGCACGATGGTCCCATCGCCTGTCCAGAGGACCCCGTAGGTATCGAGGACCCATCCAACGGCGGGGATCGATCGCCACCGCCCGCTGGTGATCGGGACCACCCGCGGATCGAGCGCGACGGCAACGACGCCGTCCCAGTAGCTGTCATGGTGGGAGACGAGGACGCACCCGGACTGCGGAAGGTCGCCGGAGAGCGAGAAGTCAAAGCGCGTTCTCATGATGCTCGCGACGAGGCGTGCGAGGATGGAAAGTGCCATGCGCGCCTGGTGAGAGGAGCGCCCAGTGCCATGCTCGCGCAGACGATAGGCGCCCGCATCACACGGCGCACCAGTGAGGAGATATCGCCAGGGCCGACCCGCGGGAGGCCTTGCCGCATCCTCATCGACGCCCATGCGCCAGCCTCACCTTGATCGGTTTCGTTTCGTCTCGTAGAGCTCCGGCTGCCACAGCACCTCGACGGGCGGTAGTCCGAACGCAGTCGCAGCGGCGCTCGCACCGGCAGCGAGGCCATCGCGGATCGCCTGGCCGGAGAGCTCGAGAAAGCCGATCCTGGGCGTGCCGACCGGCGGGGCGATCTGCAGCAGGCCCGGCTCACCGGCGCCGATACCGCTCAGGTGCTCAGCTTCGGCGTTGTAGCGATCGGGCCTGCCCTGCATGAGCGTCGCGACGGCGGGGTGCGCCGTTCGACGTGCGAGCTCGATGAGCGCGCGTGGGTATTGATCGTGGCGGTGGGCGGCGGTGTGCGAACGGAGCACGAGAACGTGGGTCGCCTCGCCAGTCAGCGCCGTTGCGTACGGGATCGACTCGAGCAGGCTGCCGTCAGCCATTGGCTTTCCCCGGAAGGATGCCGGAGCATCGGACAGGAGCGGCACCGAGCAGCTCGCGCGCACGGCCGCCGTGAGCTCCTGCATGTCGACGAAGTCGCGCAGCACCTGCAGCGTGGAGGTGGCGAGATCGACGCACAGTGCGCGGAAGGGAGGGCCGGCGGCCAAGCCGTCCGTGTCATAGGGCTTGCGGTCGCCGATCAGCTCGTCAAAGAGGAAGTCGAAGTCGACGACGGCGCGCCCGGTCAACACGCGCAGCGGGTTGGCGAACTGCGTGCTCGCCACGTCCAGATAGTTCGTTGTGCCGAGAGCCGCCTGACCGGCAGCCGTGAACGATCCGTTTAGCGCACCCGATGACGTGCCGTAGATCACGTCGACCGCGTCGATCAGCCCGGTCTTCTCCAGCAGCAGACACATGCCGGCCGAAATCACGCCGCACGATCCGCCCCCCTCGATCGCCAAGGCGATAACCGCCTCATCGGCGCGCGCGTCGCGCCGGCTGCCCTCGCGGAGGCGCGCGAGCATGAGCTCGACCAGCGGGTGCCCGCCTGTGGGGGGCGTCCGGATGCCATTGTGCGAAACGGGGTGGTGGAGGCTCACGCGAGGAGTATCGCGGGTCATGGCGACCTCGCCCGTCAACGCGACGAGAGCGGCTGCCCGTTCGAGACGGCCGCGGCGAGCCGGAAGCGTGACCATGTGGAAGGTGCCTACGAACGTGCCTTCGGGTCCTCGTCAATGATGACGATCGATCGCTGATCGATCGACGAGCTCCATGGACGGCGCTCGTCGCGATGAGTTCCGAGCCGGGCTGCGGTCTGAGAAGATGACAACCCAAGCCCAGGAGAGGATCGATGGGGACGTTCGCGCTGATCCCCGGCGCAGGTTCGGGGGCATGGATCTGGGACCGGGTCGTTGCCGAGCTTCAACAGCGCGGGCACGACGCGGTCGCC
Organism: uncultured Solirubrobacterales bacterium; assembly: GCA_963811445.1. GTDB lineage: Bacteria > Actinomycetota > Thermoleophilia > Solirubrobacterales > Solirubrobacteraceae > Palsa-744. The sequence continues at coordinate 70,484 of CAWERP010000016.1, read as the reverse complement.
GTCGAGCTGCCCTGCGATGACCCGTCGGCCGGCCTCGCCGAGTATGCCGACGCGGTCGTCGAGACGATCGCGGACCCTCGCGACGTGGTCGTGGTCGCGCAGTCGCTCGGCGGCTTCACCGCGCCGCTCGTGTGCGGCCGCATGCCCGTCGCGCTGCTGGTGATGCTGAACGCGATGATCCCGGCACCCGGCGAGACGCCGGGCGACTGGTGGGCGAACACCGCCCACGCCGAGGCCATCGGCGAGATCCTCGAGCATCACGGCCCGATGCGCGAGTGGGGCGCGAAGGCTCTCGAAGAGGTCTTCCTGCACGACGTTCCCGCAGATCTCGCCGCACAGGCTGCGACGCGCAGCCGCGAGCAGTCGGGCACGCCATTCGCCTGCCCCTGGCCCCTTCAGGCGTGGCCGGACGTCCCGACCCGCGTCCTGATCTGCCGGGAGGACCGCCTCTTTCCGTTGTCCTTTCAGCGGCGAGTCGTCCGCGAACGACTCGGCGTCACCCCTGAGGAGATGGGCGGAGGGCACCTGGCGATGCTGAGCCGGCCCGCCGAGCTCGCCGACCATCTCGACGCCTTCGCTACAGCGCGCTCTGCTTAGCGCGGCCGAGCAGCGAACTCCCCGCAAAGAGCGGGGACTTCGCAGCGCGACCCCTACGAAGGCCGGGACCGGTTGTCTAGGATCGCGGCCCCGCTTGAAGTAGGTGGGAGCCCCCGGTCGAATCTTTCTCCCGACCGGGGGCCGTTTTATCGACCGGGGGCTGTTTTGTCCGGCGCACGATCTCGACCGACGCCGTCTCGGCCGTTACTGCGTGCGAAGGTCTCCGTTGCGCGCGTGAGCGCTCCCCGTGCGGTGCCCGGCCCGGTTGCGCGCGGGCGTGCGGGGGGCCTCGGAGCGCCTCTCACGGTCGGCCGCCGCCATCAGGGCGCGCATCGACTCCTCGATTCCCTCGGCGAGCACTTCGATGTCCGAGGCCCTGTCGAAGTCGCCCGTGACGCCGAACGTCAGCCCGCCGTTGTAGGAGAAGATTGCCACTCCGATCCGAACGTGCCCTCCGATCGGAACGTAGGGGAAGCACTCGAGCATCCGCCGGCCGGCGGCATACAGCGGCCTCTGGGGGCCGGGGACGTTGGTCGTCACGGTGTTCACGCTGCGCTGCGGCATCCGCGTGGCGGCTCTGAGCCCGAGCGAGAGCAGCATCGCCGGCGCAAATCCGCTCAGACCGACCAGCACATCGCCGGCCACCGCTTCGCCGGAATGCTTGAGGTGCTCCATCTGCGCGCGCATCGCGGCGAGTCGCTCGACCGGGTCCTTGATCCCCACCGGGAGGTTCGCGAAGATCGCAGAGACCCGGTTGTTGTACTGGCCGTGCTCGTCGGCCGCCCGCACCGACACCGGCACGAGCGTCCGCACGTCGCGCTGCGTGGACTCTGCGCGCCGGTCGAGCAGCGCGCGGAAGCCACCGGCGATCGCGGTCAGCACGACGTCGTTGACCGTGCCGCCGAACGCACCGCGGATGTGCTTGACGTCCGAGAGCTGCGATCGCGCCCACACCCAGCGTCGGTGGGGCCCGATCGGCCCGTTGAGCGACGACGAGGGTGGCGGCGAGACCAACCCGGCCATGGTCCACAGGCCGTGGGCGGTCTCGGCCGCGGTCCGCGCCAAACGGCCGGGCGAGCGTACGGCGGAGCGCACGGCCCGCAGCTGCTCATAAGGGCTGACCGCCCGTTGGGCAAGCGCTTTCATGGCCAGCTCGGCTCCGAGCGGCTGGCGCTCGGCATGCCAATCGGCGGGGTCCGGGAGCTCCGGGTCGCGCTCGGAGTCGAGCACCACCGCCATGAGCTCCGCGCCCGAGATGCCGTCGACCATGCAGTGATGCAGCTTGGTGATGAATCCCCACCGGCCCTCGCTGAGCCCCTCGACGATCCACGTCTCCCACAACGGCTTGCCGCGGTCGAGCTGCTGGGACATGACGCGCCCGACCAGGTTGCGCAGCTCCTCGTCCCCGCCCGGCGGCGGCAGGGCGGTGCGGCGCAGGTGATAGCCCAGGTTGAAATGCGGATCGTCCACCCACACCGGCCGGCCCAGCGCGATCGGCACGAAATGAACCCTCTGGCGGTAGCGCGGGATGCTCGGCAGGTGTGCGCTCACCATCCGCGCGACAGCCTCATAGCCCGGGGACGGCCCCTCGAGGATCGCCACCGAGCCGATGTGCATGTGGCTCACCCCGTCCTCGAGGTGCAGGAAGGAGGAGTCTTGGGGGCTGAGGCGCTGCACGACCACCGCCGCCGTCGAGGTTTGCCAGGACCACTGAACCGTACCACCGCCGGCTGTGCCCGGACCGACGCGCGGTAGTCTCTCGCGGCGATGAGCGACCTGTTCGACGTCTCCGGCAGGACGGCCCTCGTGACCGGCGGCTCGCGCGGGATCGGGCTGATGATCGCCCGTGGGCTCGTTCAGGCGGGAGCGCGCGTGATCGTCTCCTCGCGCAAGGACAACGACGTCGCCGCGGCGGCGCAGGAGCTCGCCGCGGTCGGCGACTGCCATGCGATCCCGGGCGACGTCTCCACGCAGCAGGGCGCCGCGGAGCTCGCGCAGGCCACGCGCGAGCGCTTCGGGGAGCTCGACATCCTCGTGAACAACGCCGGCACCAACTGGGGCGCGCCATTGGAGGAGTATCCGGCGAGCGGCTGGGAGAAGGTCGCCCACACGAACGTCGAAGGCGTCTTCCATCTGACGGTCGCCCTGCTGCCCGAGCTTCGCGCCGCGGCGGATGCCGGGAATCCCGCGCGCGTGATCAACATCGGGTCGATTGACGGGTTGCGCACGCCGCCGTACGAGAACTACGCCTACAGCGCGAGCAAGGCGGCGGTCCACATGCTCACCCGCCACCTGGCCAAGCGCCTGGCGGCCGACCACATCACCGTCAATGCGATCGCGCCGGGCCCCTTCGAGAGCAAGATGACGGCTGTCCTCTTCGACTCTGCGGAGAGCCGCGAGGCGATCGAGCAGACGGTGCCGCTCGGGCGCATCGGCCGCCCAGACGATGTCGCCGGCCTCACGCTCTTTCTGTCCTCGCGCGCCGGCGCCTACCTCACCGGCACGGTGATTCCCCTGGACGGCGGCATCACCGGCTGCGGCTAGCTGGCCGCAGCGGTTCAGTAGGCTCTGCGCCGTGGCGCCGCAGGGGGAATCTCGCGAGGACTGGCCGCCCGAGCTGCTCACCGTCGTCGAGCGGGCGATCACCTGTGAGTACGCCAGCCTGACCCGCGCCGGGGGGCCCGTGACGGTGCCGACCACCCCATACCTCGGCAGGGGAACGATCGACGTCTCCACGGGTCTGGCCTACCCGGCCAAGGCCGAACGCGCCCGGCGCAACCCGAAGGTCGCGCTGCTGTTCGCGGACCCCATCGGCGCGGGCATCGGCAACGCGCCGGTGGTCCTCGTCCAGGGTCACGCCGCCGTGCGCGACCGCGACCTGCAGGCCAACACCGACCGTTATGTGCGCTGCTCGAGGGCGAAGCTGCCGGAGGCGACCAAGGGCCAGCCCAAGCTCCTGCTGCGGCGCCTCACCTTCTACTACGCGCGCATCTGGGTCGAGGTCACCCCGCTGCGCGTGCGCCGGTGGCCCGATCGCGATCTTGCAGCGGCACCGCGGGAGTGGCGGGCCGACGGTGAGGTGGCGCGACCCGAGTCGGATCCGGCGCCCTCCGGGCACCAGCCGCCAGCGTGGCTCGAGCCCCCGCAGGGCTGGCGCGAGGTCGCGACGCGCGCACTTCAGACCCTCCCGCTGGCAGACATCACTGCCGTGGACTCCGCGGGCTACCCCGTTTGCTTGCCCGTCGCGGCGGGCGCACTTGTGGGCGATCATGTTCCGCTGCGGATCGGCCCCGGCGCGCCCGAGCTGCCCGCCGGGCCAGCCTGTCTGACGGTGCACGGCCACGACGACCTCTTCAGCGGACAGGAGAACCACACGCTCGTCGGGACCCTCGAGCACGGCCCCGAGGGACCCCGCCTGCACGTCGAGCGGGCGCTCGCGAGTTGGAGCGCCACCGGCAGCCGCGCACAGGTGGCGCTCGGCTTCCTTGCGAAGGGGCGTCGCCTGTCGCCGCGTCTGAAGGCCGAGGCGGCCCGGCGGGGTCAGGCGGTCCCGAAGATCCACCTGTCCTGAGCACCGGCAGGGGCCCGCCGCGGCTCATTCAACGATCAGCGTTGCGTGCATGCCGGCCGCCCGGTGGCTGGGCAGCGAGCAGAAAAGCGTGTACGTGCCGGCGCGCATCAGGAGCGTCTGGTCCTGATGGTGTTCCGGTTCGGTGCTTGGGAAGGTGCCTGCTGCTTCCGCTTCGTCGGCGGCCGGGGCGAGGTTCAGGTTGTGCGCGTCCTGCCCGCGGTTGAGGAGCTCGATGATCACTTCCCCGGCAGGCACCGTGGGCCGCGACAGGGTGAAGCTGAACTCCCTGGCGATCACCTGGACACGCGCCGGCGAGGGAGCGCCCGGCGGTGGAGACGGAGCCGCTTCGCTTGTGCCTGTGGCGGAGGCCTGCGCGGGACCCGCGGATGTGCTCGGTGCCGAGCCCGTCGCCGCCGAGGAACCGGCCGCGCGGTTCGACGAGGCCGGAAGCAGCTGCGACGCGGGCCCGTCAGCCGTCCGCTGCACTGGTCGAACGGCCCGGCGGGGCGCATCGCCCACATTCGGGCAGCCGGCCGAAGGGCGCCGGCCGGGCCGGCAGGCACGCAGGAGAGACCGGGAACCTTCGGGCAAGAGCCGGCCACCACCCGGCGCGCGCCGACCAACGGCGCGGGTGTCGCCGGCGCGACGCTCGCGCAGAGCCGGCCGCGGCAACCTCGAGCGCGTCCGCCCGGGCGGCCGGTGACGCCGTGAGGAGTGCCGGCGCCCGGCGGCGCGCCCTGCGGCTGCGCGATGTGGACCGGGCCGTTCGACCCCAGCCGCACCGCCGCTCCCGTGCCGCCGTGACGGATGTGCGCGAGCGCTACGGACCCGAGCAGGAGCGCCGAGCAGATCGCGACGGCCGCGTAAGCGCGCTTGGGTGTCATCTCACGGCCGGCGGTGCAAGAGGACCCGCGCGCCGTCCGAGCGCCCCACCGCAAGCGGGCTGCCCCCGCATCAGACGATCAGCTGCGGGAGCGTGCCGAACGACCCGGCACCGGGGATGACGGCCGCGGCTTCGGTCTGGAACCACTGTTCCAGCAGCGCGCTGTACATCGCCCGATAGTCCGACGTGTTGACGAGGTTTTCGTTTTCGTCGAGTTTCGCCAGGCCGGGGAATTCGCCGACCATCTTCCCGGCGGCCCGGCTGCCGATCAGGAAGGCCACGCCGGCGGCGCCGTGATCGGTGCCCGACCCGTTTTCCTGCGGGCGCCGGCCGAACTCCGACCACAGCTCGATCAGGACGCGGTTGTCCAGTTTTCGGGCTTCCAGGTCACGCTGGAAGGCCAGAACCGATTCGACGGTCTGGCCGAGGTTCGCGCTGAGCGTGCCCGCCTCGTCAGAATGCGTGTCGTAGCCGCCGACGGCGCTGAGCGACGCGCATTTGATCGGCAGCCCGCCCGCGAGCATCGCTGCGAGCGCAGCGAGCCGTTCGGGGAACTGGCCGCCGCTCGTCGGATAGGTGACCGGCGAGGTGAAGCCCGGTTTGCCTTCCGAGCCTACGAACGGCGCCATCTGGTTGAGGATGATGCTCGTGTCCAGCGAGGCGGCGCGCGCCTGCGCGTAGGCCGGCGAGGGCGCCGGCAGGGCTCCCAGTTGACCGTAGGTCGCAAGCGCCGGGGCTTTCAGGGGTTCGCCCAGGCCGTAGGCCCACAGGCTGTAGTCCGACGGCGAGGAGACAGCTGCCACCGGCATCTTCGTGGTGGCCAGCGCGGGAGCCAGGCTGTAGTCCAGGGAGAGGCCCTGCAGCGGGTTGTTCGGACTACCGGTCAGGTCGAGCAGGCGCCCCATCCAGCCGGTTCGCACGTTGGTGTCGAGCTGGCCGACCTCCCAGTAGTGACGACTCGTGAAGTGACTCTCATCAGGCGGGTCGTAGCCGATCGCCGGGAAGACGCTCACCTTGCCTTCTCCATGGAGCGTGGCCAGACCGGCCGCGCTCGGATGCCACATCAGGCGCGAGTCCTCGGTAAAGGCCTGTCCGCTCCCTTCTGTGAGGCCGAGCGTCGGACGAAGTTTGTAGTACTGCGGATCCTTCACGGGAGCGAGCACCGACAGCGCGTCCCAGCCGCCTTCCATGAAGATCGACACGAGCACCGGTTGATTGGGGGCGGCGGCGGCCGCTTCCGCGATGCCCTCTTCGAAGTGGCGCAGGCCGAGCATCGACGCCCCGTAGACCGACAATGCGGTGCCCGCGGAGCGCAGCAGGAATGTGCGGCGATCCATCCCCGTGCCGGCAGGCACCGGCATGCCGGGCTCGATCTGCGGCAGCCCCCGGCCCGCCGCGGCGGCCCCGCGGCGCAGCAGCTGCGCCCTGTTGAAGTCGTTGCACGAACAGCTTCGGGCCATGATCAGCTCACCTGCATGTCGGGCGAGGTCGCGATCAGCATCCGCAGCGCGTTCTGGCGGATCGCCCGGTAGGGGCTCTGCTGCCATTTGGCGGTGTAGCCGTTGAGGCAGGATTCGGCAAAGGCAGCGATCTGCTGCACGGCTTCGGGCGCCAGGGCCGGGTTGGCCCAATAGGCCATCGCGCTTGCGAGCGCCGACGTGGGGGTCTCGTTCGGGTCATAAGCCGGCGTGCCTTCCGGCGGCCAGGGGTTCGGATAGCTCTTGGCGGTCACGTAGGTTGCGATTTCCCATCTGGCCTTCGCCGTCGAGGTGTCAAGCCAGTGGGTGAAGTCCCAGCCGGCCACGTTCGGGGGATAGAAGAGCTGCTGTCCGGCGCCCGCGCACAGCCAGGCCCAGGCGGTCGTGTCGATGTAGCGGCCGGTGGCGCGCAGCAGGCCGGCGTTGAAGACGACCGGCGGGGTCAGTAGCTCGGGGCCCTCATAGAAGGCGGGGTGCTGGAGTATCGCCTCGACGACCGCGCGGATGCTGTAGCCGGAGCTCAGGTAGAGGCCCTGCAGGGAGGCGAGCGTCGATCCGTCGGGCGGCGTGGGCACGAAGTAGCTCCACAGCTTGTTCACGAAGAACGAGGCGTGAAGCGGATGGCCGAGGCACAGGCGGACGGCGTCGGTGTAGTCCCAGTTGCCGGTCTGGCCGAACACGGTCTTCGCTTTTTTGTCGTGGCGGGAGGGGTCGAAGCGGAAGTTGTGCAGTCCGAGTTCAGAGGACCAGTCGGCGCGCCAGCCGGTCAGCGCTCTGGCCATTTCGCGAACGTCGTCCTCGGTGTATGCGCCGCGGTCGGCCCCGAGCGAGAACAGCTCCATCATCTCCCGCGCGTAGTTCTCGTTCGGGTCATTAGAGCTGTTGTAGATGCCGTCGAGAAACACGAGCATCGCGGGATTCGTGGTCACCGCGAGGAACAGGTCGTGGAAGCTGCCGAGGGCCAGTTCCCGGAACAGGTTGTTCTGGTCGAGCATCCTCTGCTGGCGTTCACCTTCTCGTTGGAGTTGGCAAACCAGTCGTGCCAGATGAAGGTCATGCGCTCGACGAGCTGCTGGTCGGAGCGGATCATCCGATCAAGCCACCAGCAGTGATCGTGACCCCACGCGTCGGCGGGCGCGAGCGGATGACCTTCATCGTCAACCGGCTCCGGACCACTCAACTTGGCCTGACCGGTGGGACGCGTCAGCCCAAACACGAGCTGGCTCACCGGCTGCCCCGCCAGCGCCTCGGCCTGACCGGAGGTGGGGCCGAAGCCCGCCCGCCAGAGCAACCGATGCACGTTCGCCGCCGATGCGAGCTGGGGAAGTGTGGGCGCCGGCACGTTCGACGGCGCGGGCGGCGCGGGCGCGACAGGCAGGGGCGCTCCGGGCGCCCCCGCTTTCAGAGACGGGTGACGCCGGCGATGCTTGTGCTTGTGCGCGTTGTGCTTGCGCGTCTTGTGGTGGCGCTTGGCGTGCGGATTGGCCTTGTGGTGCGCGTCGCTGCGACCCCTTGGGCGGCCGCCGGCTCCCCCGTGCGCGGACGTTTGCCGAATTGCCACGCGGCCAGTTTGCACTCAGCGGCTGGATTGTCGGCACCATCTAGACGTATGTCTTAGGCAACAACCCGCCGGCGAAGTTGGCCGAGGAGACAGGAAACGCTCGTATGCCGCGCGCCAAGATCGCTTCGTGAGGCGCCGGGCGCTTCTCTTGGGTGTACGCGGCATCATGAGCTGCGCCACCCCGATGACCGAGCGGTCGACCGCGCCGCTCTGTCGGCCGCTCTTCCCCGGCCCGCGGGTGGAACGCGACCCTCGGCCGAGTGGCCGCAGGTAGCGCCCGAACCGCGGGCCGGTCAGGTCGAGCTGACGGTCAGCGCGTCATGCCGTCTGGAGGTTCACGACCTCAGCCGTGCGCTCCTCGGGCGGTCCCTGAAGGCCGCCCTCGATCGGCGGTCCGCCGATCAGCTTCTCGCTGACGAAGCGGTCGAAATCCGCCTTCGAGTCCCACACGGCAGCGATCAGGATTCCGCCCTCCGTGGGCCCTGCCGCGTGGTAGGTCTGACCCTGCGGCAGCCCGCTGGCGGGGTGCGCCGCGGCAAGGGTCGCCTGGTATTGCTGCTCTGTTCCGCCAGGCCAGAAATGCGTTATGAGATAGGGCACGAGTCCTCCCCAGTTGATTTCGGGCGACCATAGCCGAACGCGAGGGCCTCGCGAGATCTCGGGACGCTAGGTCTAGCCGCGCCGAGACGCCTCGCGCAGCAGTACATCGACGCGCACCTGCCGCCTGAGGAGTGCTAGAAGTGCGCCATGCCCGACCTCAGCCCGACCCCAGCCACCGCCCAGCTGCGCGAGCGTCGCGAGGCCGTCGTGCGCGAGCACATGGAGTCCGAGAACCACCACGACTTCGACACGACGATCGGAACCTTCTCGCACCCGCGCTACGAGATCATCGCCACGGGCGACGTCTACGACGGCGAGGCGGCGGTTCGTCGGTACTTCGCCGAGACCCGCACCGCGTTTCCAGACCAGCGCAACGAGCTCATCGCACTGCATCACGCCGAGGACGCCGTGATCGTCGAGTTCGATCTGCTCGGCACTCATCTCGGACCGCTGCGCTCCCTCCCCGCCACGGGCCGCGCCTTCCGCTGCCGCATGACCGCCTTCTTCGTCTTCGCAGGGGAGCGGATCGTCTGCGAGCGGGTCTACTTCGATCAGGCCACGATTCTGCGCCAGCTCGGCCTGGCTCACGATCCGAGCTCCCCGGCCGGTCGCGTGTCCATGCTGCTCAGCCATCCGCTCACGATCGGCCGAGCGCTCCTCGGGGAACGGCTCGGCCGGCGGCGCTAGAGGAGTCCTACCTGGCGCAGGATCGACACGGAGTCGGAGTAGACGTCCTTGCGCTTGACCTTCCCGTCCTCGAACGGAATCACGTCCATCCCGATCCATTCGATGCGCTTGCCCGACGGCTCGGCGACGATGTCACCCCGGCTGAGCGCCTTCACATGGGTTGCCCGGGCGGTCCACTCCTGCACCACCAGGTCCTCGCGCACATAGAGCCTTCGCGTCTGGAACTCGAGGTCCGGCCAGGACTCGAATATCCCGGCGATGTGCGCCAACGCCTGCTCGCCCTGCGCTCGCTCACCGGCCGTGTGGTTCTCGAACACCATGTCCGGCGCGTGCATCGAGCCGATCCGCTCGACGTCGTGTGCGTTCCAGGCGTCGTTGTACGCCGCGATCGTCTCGGCCAGGTCGCCGGTTGCCTCGGTCATGCCCAGCCCATCGGCTCGTAGCCGCTCGAGCGGGGAGCGGAGACGATGAGCACGCTCGCGACCTGCAGCCCGCTGTTCTTGACGGTTCGCGAGTGCTCGGGGTCGAGCCGCGCGAACGTTCCAGCGCGCACCGGGTGCTCCGCGCCGTCGATGACCAGCGTCGGGCTCCCGCTCATGACGTAGAAGACCTCCTCCTGGTCACGCTCGGTCTCGTCGTGCTCGGGGATCTGCTCGCCCGGCGGAATCTCGACGACGTTGATGCCGAATGCCCCCAGCTCGAGCGTACGACGCACCAGCCGCCAGTTGCCGGCCGTCTCGCAGTCATCCCGGTGGGCGAGCTTGAAGCTCATGACCGTCTCCTCGCTTGATGGGCGAGGCATGATAACCGGGGGCGACACGTCCCGAGTAATTCGGGACGCTGAGTCCTTTCTCCACCGTCCTAGTGGTGCGACCTACGGCCGCCCCGAAGGCGTGCCATGGTCGTGTCGCCCTCCACTGAGGCAAACGCGTGCGGCGTCGAAAAGTTGCGTCGGCGCTCGTTCCCGCTCCCCCGCCGGGCGCTCGCCTTCAGCCGATAGTCACCGGCGTCCCCGGTTCGATGCGCGCGATGAGCCAGTCGATGCTCGCGGTTGCAAGACGCATGCATCCGTGTGATTCGGCGGTCCCCAGCGTTCCCCCGAGGTTGTCGCGCCCGTGCATCGCGATCTGGCCGGGTCCGCCTTCGAATTCCTGCAACACGTTCGAACGGGCGCTCAGGGCGAGCGCGAACGGGCCTCCCGGCTCGCCGCGGGCCATTTTCAACGTCTCCTCGACGAAGTACCGGCCGCTGGGCGTGGGCGTTTCGGGCTTGCCGACCACCGCGCTGAACGTCCTGGCCACGCGGCCGGCGTGGTAGGCGGTGACCCGCCGGCGGGCGAGGTCCACCACGAGGCGCCAGCTCGTCGTCAGCTTGCGGGTGCCCCGTTGCGCGATCCACCCGGTCGATCCGTTCGGACGCCCCGGAAGCATCACCTCGAGCCACGCGCTTCTGCCAGGACCGGTCGAGCGACCGACCACGGGTAGCGTCGTTTGCTCGCCCGTGATCGGCCGGTTGGCGGGCACGACCCCGACCTGCGTGGCTCCCGCTCGAGGCGCCAGGTAGGCGCGGTGTGCCGTGACCAGAACCGCGAGCTGCTGCGTGGCCGGCACGCGACTCGGCGCTGCGGCGGCGAGCGCCGAGTCGGCGCTCGCGCCCAGCAGGCATACGGCGGTCAGTCCGAGGATGAGCCCTCGTGCGCAGCGCGTGGAGCGCATTCCGGAGCTCGCTCAGCCCGTGAAGGCGCCGCGCGAGCGGGGCAGCGCCCGTCGAGGACGGACGCGTTTGGCCGGGCGCCGCGCGGCGCGGCGACGCGTTCGTTTCCCGGTGTTCTTCGATCCGATGGGCGGGCGCGGCGCGACGGCTTTCGGGGCGGTCACGCCGGCGCCTATCGCCTGTGCCAGCGCGACAGCTTCGGCCAGCGTGGCGGCTTCTGCGGGGGTTGTCGTTTCCGTGCCGCCCCCGCTGCCGCTCGCGCTCGAGGCGCAGTTGGAGTTGGTGATGGTGTTGGTGTCCAGCGTCACCGCGGCGGTCTGGGCCAGCAGCCTGCCGTGGATCGTGGCGGCCGTGGTCGCCGTGATGCTCGCGCCGGCCATGATCGTGCCCACGAAGACCGTGCCCGTCCCCAGCGTCGCGGAGGAGGCGACCTGCCAGAAGACGTTGCAGGCCTGGGCGCCGTTGATGACCCGGACCGCGGTGTTCGAGCCGGTCTTCAGCGTGGAGCCGATCTGGAAGATGAACACAGCGTTGGGGTCGCCCTGCGCGTCGAGCGTGACGGCTCCCGACGACAGCAGCAACGAGCTGCTGGCGGTGTAGACGCCAGGCGAGAAGGTCCGCCCCGCGAGGTCGGTCCCCGCCGAGCCGTTGCTCGGACGAGAGGCGGCGTCGTTGTAGCCAGTGGTCAGCGCGTTCTTGGCGCCGATCGCGACGGCGTCGTCGACGTGCGTGGCTCCGAGGACGTGCGGGGCACCGGTCACCGATGAGCCGGGGCTCAGGCCGAGGTCGCCGAACATAGTCGTGGGGCCAGTGTTGGTGACCGTGGAGCCGCCGAGCACCGAGAAGCTGGCAGCCGTTCCGAGGCCGACGGTCGCAGGGGCGCCGAGTGCGCTGCTCGCGAAGATGAGGGTGGACAGCGAGCCGAGCAGCAGCGCTCCCGCTCGGAGGGTCTTGCGGCCGGCCCGCAACAGAGGACGCCGGCTTGCTGCGAGGGAGTCGCCGGCCGGCGACTCATACGACCGTGGGACGCCATATCGCATGGGCGTCTCCTGACTGCGGCGTCAACACCGCGATGGAAGGGGATGGCTCCCCGGCCTCTTCGACCAACGGCCTCATCGACCGATCACAGGCTCGGGTTCAGCCGGAAGGGCGCAGAGTCAACGCATGTTGGGCCCCCGAGCCTCAATCGTGTCGCAGGCCGTGTCCGCGCCGCGATCGCGACAGCTGCGTGAAGGCACGGCGCCGGGCCGGGCTGGCGCTCGTGCCCGCCTGGCCCTCCGGATCCGACGGGTCCACGGAGGCGAGCTCGCGACGTGAGGAGACGCCGAGCTTGCGGTAGATGTTCCGCGCGTGCGTGCGAACCGTCTCCACGCCGACCTGCAGGGCGAGCGCTATCTGGGCGTTGGAGCGCCCCTGCTGGAGCAGGGGAAGCACCTCGGCCTCGCGCCGCGTCAGCAGACGCCCCCCTGCGCCGGAGCCCGCGACGGGATCGGGGGCGGCACGCGGGATCAGCTGCAGCCCACGTGAGGCGAGGTGGATCGCGTTGAGCACGTCGCGCGACTGCGTGCCCCGCCCGAGGCAGGCGCTCGCTCCGAACGCGAGCAGCTGGGCGCACTCGGCGGTCGAGGGGTCATCCGCTATCAGGACGAGCCGGGTCGCCGGATTGCCGGCGCTGAGCTCCCGGACCTCTGCCAACTTGGCCAGTCCGCCGACGTCGAGGATCGCCACTTCAGGGCGGTGGCCGCGGAGCACCACGGCGATTCGCGCGGGCTCGACGTCCGCTTGCGACGATCGCAAGGCTCGGATCGCTTTCGATCAGCTCTCGCAGCCCTCTCGCCAGGAGATCGTCAAAGCGGGCGAGCAGGACCGTGATGGGGGTGTGTGGCGGCATGGGCGTTCGTGGACTCGAGCGAGCCGATGTAGCCCTCATCGTCAGATTGCGCTTGCAGGGTGAGCCCCGCCTCACCCCTGCCTCCCCCGCCGGTCCCCCCAGGATCACCCCGAGGGGAGGACCAGCGCAGCGCCTGCCGGCCTCAGCATGTGGACATGGCTCGTCTGTTACTCGCGATCGTCCTGGCCACGACGCTTCTGATCCCCGCCCCGGCCGACGCCCGTGGCCGCCCGACCCACCATCCTCATGCCTCGAACACGACCAGCCGGAAGGCGTCGACCCGACGGGGGGCGCTCGGCAACCTCGCCAGCCGCGACCCGGTGGTGCTCGCCACCGCCGTCGCCGAGCGTTACTGGCGCGCGGTGCCATGCGGCGGCCAGATCGCGGTGCACGCGGAGGTGCCGCTCGCCCCGGGTCTCGACCCCACGACCGACGGATGGGCGACGTTCAACTCGTCGCTCGGACAGAACAACCTCGAAGCGCCGGCCGGCACCTACACCCAGTGCGCGATCTCGCTGGCCAGCTGGCAATGGCCCACACGGGCCGCAATGCAGAGCGACTGGAACATGTTCTGCCTCACCGTGATCCACGAGATGGGTCACCTGCTGGGCCATCCCCACTCGCTTGCCCCGCACAGCGTGATGGCGCCCGTCTTCACCGACGAATCGCACGTGCCCGCGATCTGCCGGGCGGCCGTCCCGGCAGGCGGCGGCTTCGGCGGGCGACCCCTCGCCCGCTGACTCGGCCGGTTCGCGGGCGAAGCGCAGCGCGGGCCGGACGCTTGTCGGCCATGGCCCCCGCCCCGCCTCAAGCCGGGTGAGCTGTCTGGCGATACCTAGCCGATGAGCCTCGGATAGCTGATGAACACCCGCTCGCGGTTGTGCGCGCACCCCCTCGCCGAATGGCCGCGCCGCGGCGCGCCGGCGAGCAGCCCGCGCGCCGGCCGGGCGTTCAGAGACCAGACCCCTGTCGCACCGCGTCGCGCCGCTCCGGCCGCAGGGCGCTAGAGATGCGTGCCGGCGACCCTCCCGACATCCCCGCAGGCGGGGCCCAGCCGAACGTCGACACTCATCCGGACGCCGGTTCGAGCGAGCCGCATCTGAAAGCGCCGGGCGCTGCGCGCGGCGGGCTGGCGAGTCGCCTGCGACCGATCCTGATCGGGGGGCTGATCCTCGCGCTGGGCCTCGGCACCTCGGCGTTCCTTGCCGCCGAATGGCGAACCAGTGCGCAACACGCGAACCGGCAGGCGTTCACCACCGAAGCCACCGACCTCGGCGGCACGGTGCAGTCGAAACTGAATACCACCGTCGGGCTGACGCGCGTACTGCGGGCAATCGCCACGATGGAGCCCAGGGCGGGCCAGACGCGCCTGCTTGAATGGGTGGGGCAGCTGCAGCGCGATGCCCCCGTTCAGCCCGGCGTCACCGCGGTCCTGATCGAGCCGGTCTCAGCGTCTGGACTACCGGCCTTCAAGCGCGGGCTGCAGGCCGATCCGGCCTCTCGCTCACGGCTCGCGGGCAGCCTTCAGGTGGTGCCGTCCGGCAACCGACCCGTCTACTGCCTTACCCGGGCCATCGTCGGCACGTCGGCTGCAACGAGCTTGTTTCCCCCGCTGCTCGACTACTGCGCGCCGGTGCTCCCGGGAATCGGCCGATCGCCATATGCGGCGTTGATCCGAACGGTCAGCGACACGGGCACGTTCATCGTCACCCCCGCGACGGGTGCGAACTCCTCGCTGGCTGCGATCGGCGCAGCCGTCTACCGGCTGGGGGCTCCGATCGCGACGATCCCCGAGCGCCGGGCGGCGGTGAACGGTTTTATCGCCACGACCTTCGACACTGCGACACTCATCCGGTCCGTGCTCGGCGGGCGCCAATCGCTGACGCTCGCGCTCTACCACAAGAACAACGGTGGCTCGCTCCAGCTGATCGGCCGCGCCGGCGCGAATCCGAAGGGCCGCTCGCCCGGTTACTCCGAGCGGGTCGGCCTCGGAGAAGGCTGGCTGCTCGAAGCCACGGGAACGGCGTATCGCCCGGTCTCCGTCAACCAACGCGGTCTGCTCATCCTCTCTCTCGGCCTGCTCGTCACGGTCCTCGTCTTCCTGGTCTACCGCGTGATCACGCGTTCGCGCCAGCGGGCCTGGAGCCTCGTCGGAGAGAAGACCGGCGAGCTGGAATACCGCTCGCTGCACGACGCGCTCACGGGCCTTCCGAACAGGACCCTCGTCATCGACCGGGCAGAGCAGATACTCGCTCGAGCACGCCGCATCGACGTTCCCGTCACCGCGCTGTTCATGGACATCGACGGCTTCAAGCAGGTCAACGACCGGTTCGGCCACCAGGCCGGAGACGAGGTCCTGCGCCAGGTGGGAGCGCGCCTGAAGACGGTCATGCGCGAGAGCGACACGGTCGGGCGCCTCGGCGGGGACGAGTTCGTGATGCTGATCGACTCCGGGGGGCTTGACGTCGGACCGGAGCTCGTGGCCGAGCGGATCCTCGACATGGTTCGCCAGCCGATCGAGCTGCCCCAGCAAGCGCAATCGCCGGCCTCGATAACCGCCAGCATCGGCATCGCGACGGGGCTGCCCGCCTCGGCAGAAGAGCTCTTGGCGGATGCGGACGTGGCGCTCTACAGGGCCAAGGCCGCCGGCAAGGACGGCTACGTCCTGTTCGAGTTCGCGATGCAGACCGCGGCGCAGGATCGCATACACCTCGAGATGGACCTGGGGGATGCTCTGGAGGCAGAAGAGCTCTTCGTGGTCTACCAGCCGATGCTCGACCTCGAAACCGAGCAGGTGGTGGGCGTGGAGGCGCTCCTGCGCTGGCGCCATCCCACGCGCGGGGTGATTGCGCCCGACGTTTTCATCCCGATCGCCGAGGACAGCGGACTGATCATTGCGATCGGCCGCTGGGTGCTCGAGCAGGCCTGCAACCAGGCCGCGGCGTGGCGCAAGGACGGCTATTCCATCGGCATCTCAGTCAACGTCTCGGCGAGGCAGCTCGAGCGTGGGCGGTTCGTCGAGGAGGTGCGATCGGTGCTGGCCGACAGCGGCCTCGACCCCGCTGCGCTGACCCTCGAGATCACCGAGACGGTCCTGATGCGCAACCCCGACGCCACAGCGCGCATGCTGGGCGACCTGAAGCGGCTCGGAGTGCACATAGCGGTCGATGACTTCGGCACGGGATACAGCTCCCTGGCCTACCTGCGCCAGTTCCCGGTCGACTCGCTGAAGATCGACCGCACCTTCATAACGGGCCTCGCACTCTCGACCGAGGCGCACGCGCTGACGCACACGCTCATCCAGCTCGGCAAGGCGCTGGGCCTGCAGACGCTCGCCGAGGGTGTCGAGCAGCGCAACCAGGTGCGCCAGCTGCAGCGCGAGGGCTGCGATCTCGTCCAGGGATTCCTGTTCGCCCGCCCGCTCGCGGCCGAGGCGGTGGAGCGGTTCCTCAAGGAAGGCACCGGTCTGTCGGGGACCCAGACGGCGGCTCAGGCGGCGAAGACCGCTGTCGGCGAGCGCAGGTGACCGCGCCAGAGGGCTGCGGTTCAGACGCTCGCCGTGACGATCCAGGTAGAGGCGGGAGCCGTGACGCCGTCCGGTCCCGCCCAGTCGGCCAGGCCGTCGCGCAGCGCTTCGGCGACCGGACGGTGCAGGTGCGCCGCCCGCTCACCGGCGAGACGGAGGATCTCCCCGGCGGGTCCGATGCTCATCACGAAGTCGACCGCTTCATCGAGATCCCTGCCGATCACGATCGGCTCGTCGTGGCGCCGTAGAGAGACCTCCTTGAAGCCGGCGCTCAAGAGGATCCCGCTCGTGGTATCCGCGTTGGCCATCGAGAACGGTCCCGGGCCACAGGTCGGCTCGTCGTACTCCTCGGGCTTGGTGACGAAGCGCTCCGTGATGGCCTGGGCGCGATAGACCCAGTCGTTCTCGATCTTCGAGCGCCAGACGACCATCACGAGCCGGCCGGCCGGCAGGAGCGCCTCGCGCACGTTGCGCAGCGCCGCGACCGGATTGGAGAAGAACATGGTTCCCATCCGCGAGAACGCCATGTCGAAGCGCCCCTGCAAGGGCGTCGTCTCGACGTCGACCACTGTGAAGCGGGCGTTTCCGACACCCGCCGCAGCCGCCTCGCCGATCGCCGTCTCGATGAACCGCGGCGCGGCATCGACGCCGAGTGCGATCCCGGCCGGACCGACCATGCCGGCGATCCGCTGAGTCGTGTCGCCAAAGCCGCAACCGATGTCAAGCACGCGCTCATCCGGCCGCGCGGGAGCGATGCGAAGCGCCTCCTCGCCATGCGCGCCGAGCCCGCTCGTGAGCAGCTCGCGGAATTGGACGAAACGGTCATACAGAGGACCGTCCCACGCCCGGATCGCCTCGTCGTTGGCGGACACCGTCTGCTGCACACCGGCAATGGTAGCCCCGCCTTCGGCTCGGAGCAACGCGCCGGTGCCAACCGCGCCTAAGACGCAGGCAGGGCCGGCTCCCTAGGTCTCGGTGATCACGTTCGCGGGGTCGGGCTTGCCCTCGGGCCCCGCCTGGCTGTAATCGCCGAACGGCGCGTCACGTCGCGCGACGGCCGCGCCCACTCCCTCGGCCTCGGCGAGCTCGATGAACTGGTGGGCCTCGGGCGTGTTGCGCATCAGCCCGTCGAGCACCGGACCGAGCAGCTGCGTGGAGGCCAGGCCCATGTTCTCGTAGGCCTGATTGACGATCAGCTTCATCGCGGCGAGCTGGGACGGCGGGATCGTGGCGAGCAGCCGCGCCCGCTCAGCGACCTCCTCCTGCAGGCGCTCGAACGGCACGGCGGCGTTGATCAGGCCCACGTCAACCGCCTCGCTGCCCGACAGCGGCCTGCCCGAGAGCGCGAACTCCTTGGCCTTCGTCAGGCCGAGCCGGTAGAGCCACATGCCGGTGAGGTAGCAGCCCCACATGCGCGAGTAGGAGGTCCCGATCTGCGCGTCCTCGCTTGCGATGACGAGGTCGGCACACAGGGCCATGTCGCTTCCGCCGCCCACACACCAGCCGTGAACCTGGGCTATCACCGGCTTGGGAGACCGCCACAGGCTCATGAACTTGGGCACCGGACCGAGGCTCTGCGACGTCGCGCCGATGAAGTCCTTGCCGGGATCCCACGCTCCGTCGGTCGTGAGGCCCTCATCCCAGTGGTGAAAGCCGCCGCCGAAGTCGAACCCCGCGCAGAAGGCCCGTCCCGCGCCGCGCAGGACTATCACCTTGACCTCGCGATCCTCGACCGCCCGGTGGACGGCCGCCTCGAGCTCCTCGGGCATGGGCGGCACGATCGTGTTCAGCCGCTCGGGGCGGTTCAGCGTGATGGTGGCGACGGCGTCCGCCGTCTCGTAGAGCAGCGTCTCGAAAGACATCCGGGCCTCCTCGGGAGAGGCATACTCTAGTTCCCGCTCACCGATTCCGGTTCGGCGCCCTGGGCGCCGCTTTCCCCGCTCTGCACGCGATCGCCGCCGCCGGCGGGTGCCTGAGGTTCGCGCTTCGCGCCGCCCTGCTCGGATTCCGGCGGCCGTTCGGGGTGCGCCGGGGCGCCCGGCAGATCTCCGCCATGCCGCCCTCCGGAGGAGTCGGGGACCCGGGAAGCTCCGCCGCCTGACCGGTCCCGGGCGCCGGCGGAGCCGCCGCCTGGTGAGTCGAGGCTGACAGCTTCGGGTGCGGCGCTGTTCGTGTCGGAGCGCTCCCTGGCGGCGCCGCGCGGAGAGCCCAGGGACAGGGGCCCCGAGCCCTGCGGGCCCGCGGCACCTTCGTGCGGAGACCACGTGGCAGGAACCATGCGGGCGTACGGCGGGGTTCGGCGCGCGCCGGCGCGCAGCTCGCCCGCAGCCTGCCGCCCGGCGCCGTCCGCCCGGGAGCCGGCGACGCCTGCCGGGATCTGGACGCCGGCCCGTGGTGAGGATGAGACGCCTTGGGAGGACGTGAGCGGACCGCGCGATCCCCCAGCGCCCGATCGGCCGGCGCTCCCGGCGGCCGACAGCGCGCTCGCGGCGTGGTGGGCGACCGGGCCATGAAGGGGCACGACCGCCCCGGTGAGAACGACGCCGGCGGTGACGGCCGCCGCGGCGCCCTTCAGCAGCACGCCCGTCACGCCGGCGGCACCGGCGCAGGAAGAGAGCTCGGCGACCCGCTCGGCCGTCGGGCCGGCCCCGCCGGCCCCGCTGGACATCCAGGCGAGCAGCGGCTGGGGAGTGATCGCGGCCGCCGCGGCGCGCAGCGTCGTGCGCGCCCGGTAGAGCAGGCCGCGGACCGCGCCGTGGCTGACCCCCAGCGCACTTGCCACCTCCTCATGGGTCTGTCCATCCATCGCGGTGAGGAAGATCGCCTCGCGCTGCATCCGCGGCAGGGCGGCCATCTCGGTGAGCGCGTCACGCACCGCCATGCGCCTGTCCAGATCGGAGGAGACCACAGCCGGCGTGGCCGTGGCGGTGGCGATCGGCTCATCGCCGGTCAGGTGCTCCTGCATCGAGCCGCGCATGGCGTTGAGGGCGCGGTTGTGCACGATGCGGTAGAGCCAGGGCCTCAGATCGCGCACCTCGGTTCCACCGGCAAGGGCGAGCCAGGCCTCGAGGAGAGCGTGCTGCACGACTTCCTCGGCGCACGAGTCGGACAATCGCATGCGCCTGCAGTAGCGCAGCAGCGGGTTGCGGTAGCGCTTGACCAGGGTCTCGAACGCCCGCTCATGGCCACTGCCGACCAGCGTGAGCAGCCGCTCGTCGGATTGGGTTGCCAGCAGTCGGTTCGAGATTGCAGGGCTCATGGTGGCCGTCGGGGGGCGGGGCCGGCGGGCGCAGAGCGCGCACGCGAATACCCCCGCCCCCTCCTTGTGTCGTCCGCAGGGACGGGCAGGCCGCGCGAAAGGCCGTCAGCTGGACGAAAGACTTCCGCGCAGGTCGGGGGCGGCCGACGGCCGCCCCCGATTGACACTGCCCATGACCTTCGGACGGTTTACTGGATCAGGTCGACCTTCTCCCAGACCGCGCCGAAGCTGCTCAGCCTCAGCTCCGCGCGGCGAACGATCGCGCCTTTGACGAGCGCGGCCGGCGTGCAGCCTTCTTCGTTGTCGTCCTCGCGTCCTTGGTTCTGGTCATGGCCGCTCTGCTGGTCGCCTCCCTGCGGGGACCCGGCGCCTCGATCTCCGCCTTCAGGCCCTCCTTGGTCGTCGGCGTCCTGGTCCCCGCCGGTGGTGGGCGGCGGGGTGGCCGGCCTGCATCCGATCTCGGTGTCTTCGGTGACCTGCCCGCTGACCGTGGTGGTGCCGTCGTTCAACGTGATCGTCAGCACGCCGCCGGTGTAGGACGTCACGGTCCCGGCCGATTCGTTGGCGGTCGGAGTCGCCGGCGGCGCCGGAGGAACCGCTCGTCGTGCCGGGGGAGCCGGTCGTCGCGCCGATCGCGAGCAGGTGCACGTGCCTTGAGTGTCGCGCGTGGGCGCCGGCGTGGTGAGCGCGATGGTGTCGCCCGTTGTGACTCGCCGAGGCCACGCCTGGTGCGGCGAGCGTGAGCATCGACAGTGCCATCGCGGTCGTGACAATCCTTTTCATTGAGAACCTCCTCGACCGCGAGCAGTGCGACGGCCGGTTGTGTGGTGACGCCGTTAGGACACCACCGGGCCCGGCAAGCTCACGCGGATCGAACGAACGTCCAGGGGGCTAGGAGGAGGCGAGCACCCCGCCGGCGGCGGTAAGCCGGCGGCCGCCATCGCCTGCGCTGTGTGCCCGGCTGCCCAGGCGGCTGCCCAGGCGCCCCGCGCGCTCACGCAGCCACGCCAGCGAGCGCGGGCGCCCGCACTCCTCGCGCCAGCCCTCGAGGGCTCTCTCGAGCCGCGCGCGATCGGTGACCCTCGCAAGCACCTCCACGTCGCCGCCGCCCTCCTGGGAGGGCCCGAGTCGGACGAGGTAGAGCTCGCCCGTGTCGCTCACCCAGGCGGCACGGTGCAGCGGTCCGTCGGTGTCCTGGCGCCACCACAACCCGACGTCGAGCTCGCGCGACTGGATGCGGCGGCGATCGCCCTTGTAGAAGTTCGAAAGCGACCGATAGCGCGTGGGGGGCGACCGGCGGGGGAGTCGATCGGTTCGTGTCATGCGAGCACCGCCCGGAGTTCGGAGGACTGTTCGCGAGACAGCCTGCACCTCCGACCTAAACGAGGCGTTAGGCAGCCGTAAGAATTGGCAACCGCCGACGCCGGTGCTCGTCGCCAGAGGTCACCGGCCTGTTGCCGGTGACCTCTGGGCATAGCGCGCAGTGGGGCTCAGGGGTTCAGACGCTTCTTCAGCGCGCTCGCCGGTGAGAACTTCGGCGCCTTGCTCGCGGCGATGCTGATGGTCGCGCCGGTGGAAGGGTTGCGTCCCTGCCGGGCGGCCCGGTGGCTGACGCTGAACTTGCCGAAGCCGGCAAGCGCGACCTCACCCCCGGCGGCCAGCTCGTCGGAGACCACCTCGATCGCCGTCTCCACAACCTGCCGGGCCTGGCTGGCGGACAGTCCATTGCGGCTCGCGACTTGCTCAGCTAGCTCGTTCTTGGTCATTCCACTCCCTTCTCGTGTGTCGTTGCTCCCCGCAGGCTAACCGCTGACGAGGACGACAACACCCGTAAACACGGGGGTCTCGCGCCTGAAAAGCCCTAATTTCCGGGGTTCTGCTGCTCTTTGCGGCGCTCCTCGCCGGCTTTCGGCGGGTTTCCAGCCCCGCGAGACCCGCCACAAGCGCCTTCTGGCGCGGGCGTTCCAGGGCGCGGGCAGGCGGGCGTCGAAGCTTCGCGCGCCCTGTCATAGCCCTAAACGGGCGGGGCGGTCAGGCCGAAACGCGCGCCGGCGGGACCATGTGACGCTCCTGGGCGGGCGGCCGCTCGGAGGTCGTCGGGCGCGCCGGCGGAGCGCCGGCGGCGAACGCCGCCCACAGGGCCGCCAGCCAGGCAGCGCAGGCGAGGCCGACGTGCACCCACACGAGCTCGGTGGGCAGATGGGTCTCATACTGAGCCAGCCCCACCGCGCCCTGGAGCACGAGCAGCCCGCAGAGCACAGTGAGCGCGCGGCGTACCACGGGCGCAGCCGAGCGACGGCGTGCCAGCCACCAGGCGGCAACGGCCGCCAGGCTGAACACGAGGGCGATCTCGGCGTGACGGTGGATCACGAAGTCCATCGTCGCCCGCCCGTCGAAGCTCAGGCGGTTGATCCGCTGGCCCGGCGAGCCGCCCGCGTGGGGGCCCGCCGCAGTGGCGGCGGTTCCCGCAAAGATCGTGAGCGCTCCAAGCGCCGCCAGCCCGCGCAGCGACCAGATGAGCGTGCGATCGGCGCCGCCGTCGCCGGACGCGATGGCCGCCCTGGCGCGATCGTGCTCGCCGGAGACCTCTGCGTCAAGCTCGGGCGGCTCGTGGGAGGCCCGCCAGGCGAGCGCGACGGCCGCGAGCAGGATCAGCATCGAAAGCGCGAAGTGGCCCATCACCCAGCCGTAGTCGAGCGCACCGCGGACCGTGAAGCCGCCGAGCACGGCCTGTCCGACGACCCCCAACGGGAGCAGCGCCCCCAGCCAGACGAGGTCGCGCCGATAGGGCCGGCGGCGGATCGCCAGCACCCACGCCGCGCCGGCGGCGAGCGACACAGGAACGGTGAGCATGCGGTTGGAGAACTCGATCAGCGCGTTCGTGTTCAGCGGGGGGTAGGCCCTGCCGTAGCACTTCGGCCAGTCCGGGCAGCCGAGGCCCGATCCGGTCAGCCGCACGGCGGCGCCGCTGATCACGATCAGGGTGAGGGCGCCCAGGGCGACATAGGCGACCCAGGCGTACTGGCGCGGCGTGACCGTGTAGCCGTTCGTGCGCTCGCGCAGGCGATCTAGACGGGTGCGCATCGCCCTAAGGATGCCACTGAAAGGGCAGTTCGCCCGCGATCTCGCTCAGACGGGGCGCCGCGGCATCGCGGTCGGAGACGGTCAGCTCGCCCGCAGGGAGCGTCCACTCGATCGCCAGGTCAGGATCGTTCCAGGCGATGCCCCGCTCGACGGCCGGATCGTAGTAGGCGGTCTGCTTGTACAGAACGTCGGCCACCTCGCTGAGCACGCAGAACCCGTGGGCGAAGCCGACCGGCACGTACAGCTCGCGCATGCTCTGCTCGTCGAGCTCCACCGCCTCCCACTCGGCGTAGGTCGGCGAGCCCCTGCGCAGGTCCACCGCGACATCGAGGATTCGCCCCCGCGAGCAGCGCACGAGCTTGGCCACGCCGGAGCCGATGTGGAAGTGCATGCCGCGCACGACCCCGTGGCCGGAGCGCGAATGGTTGTCCTGGACGAACCGCTCCTGCACGGGGATCCCCGCCTCGGCGTGCCACTCGCAGCGGTAGGTCTCGCAGAAGAAGCCCCGCTCGTCGCCATGGAGGTCCGGCTCGATGAGCACGAGGCCGGCGAGGCGGGTGGGCAGGACGCGCACGGCGGCGGAGGTTACCGATCGTCGCGCGGCCGGCGCTGCCCGCAGATCAGCGCGCCGCGCGGGTCGCTCGTGCGGACGATGGGGGTTGTGCGCGCTAGATTCGACCCGGATGCCCGCGAGCACGCCGACGCGACCATCGATGCCCGCGCCGGCGGGTGGGGCCTGGCGGTCTGCGCCGGAGCGCCCGGAACTCTCGCGCGGCGCCGTCCACGTTTGGCGGGCTGACCTGACAAGCCTCGGCGACGACCTCGCCGAGCTGCTGTCGCCGGATGAGCGCGCACGCGCGCGGCGCATGGCGCGGGAGCGCGATGGGCGGCTGTGGGCGCGCGGTCGAGGCGCGCTGAGGGCGCTGCTCGGGCGATACCTGTCGTGCGACCCGCGAGCGCCGCGGTTCGCCGACGAGCGGCACGGCAAGCCGGTGCTGCGCACGACGCCCGCCTGCCGGATGCGCCTCCCGGAGAGCCGGCGACCGGGCGGCTGCACTTCAACATGTCGCACTCGCGACAGCTCGCCCTCTATGCCTTCACCTGGGCGGGCCCCATCGGGGTGGACGTGGAGGCTCCCCGCCGGGCGATCGACGAGGTCGCGCTCGCCGCCCGGGCCTTCGGCCCGGCCGAGGCGCGCCGGCTGGAAGGGCTCGACCCGGCGATCCGCGCGCACGAGTTCCTGCGCGCGTGGGTAGGACACGAGGCGCAGTTGAAGTGCCGCGGGACCGGCATTGGCGGGTCGCCGGCCGGCGCGAGCGGCGCCGAGCTGTGGAGCGCCCAGCTCGAGGTGGGTCTGGGCGCGGCAGCAGCCGTCGCGCTGTCTGAGGCCCCGAGCGAGCTGCGCTGCTGGGAGCTTGTCTAGTCGACCTTGGTGACCGAAACCGGCGCCGGGTCCTCGCGCACCGGGGCCGCGCCGGCAGGGGTCGCGTCCGGGAGGACCGGTGAGTCCTCGGTGGTCGACTTGGGGTGGAAGATGATGAGGCGGAACACCATGAAGTTGATGACCGGCAGGCGGCCACGATCACGAGGTAGACGGCCTCCGTCGGGACGCCCAGCGCACTCGGCAGCACCGAGGTGCAGAGGGCGGTCAGGCCGTACCCCGCGCCGGCCGCGGCCAGGTAGCGACCCGCCTGGTGGTGCAGGGGCAGCGCGTACTCCTCGTGGTGGGTCCACACGAACAGCCTGTAGAGGGTGAATTGGACTGCCATTGCGACGCCGAACCCGATGGCGAGCGCTACCTGGAAGTGCACTCCGATGACGTCAGCGAGCACGAGCGTGGTGGTCACGTAGGCCACGACCACGACGCCGCCCGCAAGGACGAAGCGCACGCCCTGGCCGACCACGCCGGAGCCGGGCGAGCGCAGGCTGCGCGCGGCCGAGCGCACGCGCTCGCCCGTCCCGCTCGGTGCCCGCTGCAGTTGCGTCATGCGGTTAACCGTAGAGGACGTTCCGCGAGCGGCCCACGCGGCGACGGCACCGAACGCAAGAGGCGTGGGCAGGGCGACCCCGTGCGCGCTCAGAAGATCCGCAGCACGATCGTCTGGGTCACGGTCTTGCCGCGAACGACAGCAGTCAGCGCCGCGCTCACGCCGCCGCGATACCTTCGCACCAGCTGGATCATCCGCGATGTGACGCGGATCGGCACATGGCTCGTCGTGTTGCCGCGGAGCCTGAAGCTCGTGTGTCCGTAGCTCGCCTTGCGGGCCTGCCGGCCCGTCGGCGTCAGCGTGGCCACGCCGTTGCACCCCGCGCGGAGCCTGCAGTAGATCGCGACCGCAACGAACTGCCGGTGGTTGACGCCATCGGTCTGGCGGCCGATCCTGATGGGCGGGAGAACGGATCGGGAGGCGGCGGGACGCTCCCCCTGCGTGCCGCCTGGACAGAGCGGCGTGGCGTCCCGACCGGTGGCGAGCGTCGCCTGCAGCATGAGTTCCTCGTTGTGGTTGGATGCCCAGCCATCGTGATAGGTCGCGTCGCCCGGCGAGAACGTCGCCCCGTTGCCGACGCCGTTGTTGCGGATGAACGACACCATCGTGGAGCCGGGCACCGCGCCGATCACCATGTAGGGAACGCCGCTCTGGGTAAGGTGGCGGACCCGTCGAGCTGGGGACGAAGCCGCCCTCGTCGCTGAGGGCGACATAGTCGCCCTGGGCTACGCAGAAGTTGGTGGGACGATATGTCGTCACGGTGCTGCCGCTCGCGCCGTCCCGGCCGCAGACGGGGATGTCGAAGGGCTGGGTGGTCACATTCACCCTGGCGCCGCCGCCCGGCAGGCGAACGAGGTCCTGGAAGTGGATCTGGGTCAGCGGCGACGGGGCGCCGGACGGCTGCCGAGCGCAACCCTCCAGGCGCACGTTCGTGACCTGACCGTCCGCGGGAGCCATCGGCGCTCCACCTGCGATCTGGGTGTTCCACAGCGACGCGTCCGCGCCATCGTGAGGTATGTGGAAGATCCATCCCGGTAGCGCAACATTGCTGCCGCTGTAGGCCAGATCGTATGCGGTGTCCTTGGTCGCCGCGACCGACAGGGGACTGCCGAAGGTCGTCACCGCTGCGGAGGTCCCCGCCGGCGCGAGGACCGCGATCAGCCCAGCGAGCAGAAGTGCAGAGGAAAGCCGACGCGCTACACGAGGAGCCGGGATCTGGGCGTTGGTTCTCATCACTTTTGGGATCGACTGGGGCGTCTGCGCGCTTGAGAAAACGCGCCGTATATGGACGTGGCGCGACCCCAGCGAGATCGGATCGGGCCCATCGACTAACTTGCCATGATGCTCGTCGAGGACCAGCAAGCCCCCACCGGGGCCGGCTCGACTGTCCCGCCGTCCAAGCAGAGCACGCGAGGCGCCCTTCCACGGGCGCTCCGCCGGCTCCCGACAAGACCGCCTCGGCGGCTTCTCGGCGTCGTGACGATCGTGGTCACGCTGCTGTTCTCCTACATCGCGCTCAGCAACATCAACCTCGAGCTCGCCTGGCGAGCGGTGCGCACGAGCGACTACTGGTGGATCGCCGCCGCGCTCCTCCCGTGGGTCCTGGGCAACCTCGCGCGGGCGCTGCGCTGGCGGTCGCTGTTCGCCCGCGGCCGCCGCCCCGGCGTGGGGGTGGTGGTGGACGCCACGATGGTGGGCTATCTCTACAACAACATCCTGCCGGCCCGCGCCGGCGAAGCGGCGCGCGTGGTGGTGCTCACCCAGCGCAGCTCCGCCCCGCCGGTGGAGATCGTCGGCACGGTCGTCGTGGAGCGCCTCTACGACGTGCTCGCGATCCTGCTGATCTTCTTCGCCGCCGAGCCCTGGCTGCCGCACGTGAGCTGGTTCGGCGCGGCGGCGGTCGCCGCGATCGTGCTGGCGGCGCTGATCGCCGCCGCGGCGATCGTGCTCGCCGTCTACGGAGATCGGCCGGTGCATCTGCTGCTGCGCCCGCTGCGGAGGCACTCCCGGTTCTCCGGCGAGCGCCTCGAGCGGATGGCCTCCGAGCTCAGCCACGGTCTCAGCGGGCTGCGCGACTGGGAGGTCGCGCTCGAGGCCTTCCTGTGGACGATCGCCGCCTGGATGCTCACCGCGCTGTGCGCGTACTTCGTGAGCCTCGCCTTCCACCTGGGGTCCCCTTCGCCTGCGGCATCCTCGTGGCCGTCGCGGTGGGCCTCGGCATGATCCTCCCCTCTCCGCCCGCCGCCGTCGGCGTGTTCGAGGGGGCCGCCCTGATCGCGCTGAAGGCCTACGGCGTCCCCTACTCCTCGGCGCTTCCCTACGCGCTCGTTCTGCACCTCGTGAACTTCGTGCCGTTCGTCGTCGCTCGGGCTGCTGACGCTGCATTACAACTCGCGCCATCGGTGCACGCGACCGGATGAGGCGGCCATTGCCGCACCCTTCTGAGCGGCCGTTGCCGGGATCGCGGTCGACATGCACCCGATTCGGCACTCGTGGGGCGCAGCGGGATAGGTCTCACACGCGTCCTTCGACGCTCACGTCGCTTCCCGCAATGTGACGATGTCGAAGCGCCCTATGCATACCGTCGACCGGGGGGGAATCGTGAGAATCACGTTGTGAGGCGAATCGGGACCCAGCCAAGCGAGGCTTGTGCCATGGGCGAGATGGAGACTGATCGAGTTTTCGGGCGCGCCAGGGTAACCGACGCCGTGATCCACATAGACCGCCAAGGACGTAGGCTGCCACACTTTGGCGACGAGACGTAAGTAGTACGGAGCGTCTCCCACGGTGGGCGGAGCCGGCAGGCGTCGCTGGACCTGGACTGGTGTCGCGTCGGCGATAACGCAGACTTCGCCTGCGCGCCCCACCTCCCGTCCACCGCCGAACGTAACCTGCCCTGAGCCGACGAGAGCACCCATCCGACCGTCCGGCGCAGTCGGCTCGATGTTCGCACGATGGACCGTTCCATCGGACGCGACCACCATCAGTGTCCCATCGAGCGGCCCGTCAACCTGAACCGGTCCAACGTACATGCGCAGCACGCGCGACAGTCGGTTATATGGGGACACGAAGGGAAGCACGATGACGAACGGCGCAGCATTGTCGGCGACCACGAACGGCGTTCCCGATCGCTCTAGCCTCGCAAAATCGGAACGAAGATGCTGCTCCCAGGAGCGCGCCTGCGGACCGGCCCACTCGCGCTGCGACTGTGCAGCCGTGGCGATCGAACCCCCCACGTAAGCGAGCAGGCTCGCGCTGGCCAGGACGGCAACCACCGCCCGAACCGGGGGGAGTGTGAAGCGTGCATGTCTGTCAGGGACAGTCGGCTCAAGCACGTCTCCTCGGGTGAAGGCCGCACACAGCGTCAGCGGAACAAGCCATGCGAAGTCGATCAGATAGCGGGGATCGTTTGCAATCGCCACCCCAAACTGAATGATGCGCGAGCGTGCGACGAGAGCTCCGCTCGCAAGGACAATGAATGCGATGAAGCCCCATGCTCGCCAGGCTGCACGCTTGCGACGAACCGATACCGCTACGCATGCTAAGACAACTATCTGCGAGGCAACGACGAACAGTATCTGTAGCGCATCAAGATTCGAGGCGGGCAATCCTGACGCTCGCTAAAGCGGGAATCAGCGTCTGCAACCAGAGGATACGAAAATACGCGAAGTACTGGCCTGTGCTCACGCCTCCCAGGTGTGAGCCGCTGTAGGCGTGGGAGTCGATATAGCCAACCCCCCAGACAGCGACAACGGCGAGGTAGGCGATCCAAATGGGACGCTCGCGCCAGAACTCGCCCAGAACAGCTCGGGGACGGAGATCTCGACTCATTAACAGTACACGGAATAGCGCGAGATAGATCAGCATGTAGGCTGGCTTCTCGTAAAACAACAATGCGGCCGCAAGAGCGCCGGCGGAAATTACAATCCACCTCCGCGATCCTCCGGCGTAGTAGCGCAGAAATCCGTACAGACACAGGAGATCGAAAAACGTGTAGGGAAAGTACTGCACACCGGCAGCCCAGAACTGCAGGGGTCTCAGCCATAGTACGTTCAGTCCGAACCACAGAGCAAAGGCGATTGTGATCCATCGTGTTCTCACCAACATCGACAGCACGCGCTCGAACACGTATATCGACGCGCCGAGGAAGCCCAGCATCACGACGAGGCCCCAACGATAGTCGACAAAGAAGATCGCATGCTGGAGCGAGTAGGCAGCGTGCATGCCAATATCCCAGTGTTGAAACTGCGTCGAGATGAGCCAATGCCAGGTGAACCCTTCCTGACCGGCCAAGACGAGGAAGAAGTTATCGTCATAGACCCAGGAGTTATTCCTGAGCAGGAAATAGAGCACGCCCAGCTCAAGCAGGATCCCCGCGATGAGGACGCGGCGAGCCGACACGCTGTGGTCGGGTATCACGCCAGCAGGCCGCAGACTACGACGGGCGAGAGCGAAGTGACCTGCATCTGCCAGGGCACCGCGGCAGCGTCCGAAGGAAGCAAAATGGCGGTCGTGGTGCGTGGAGGCACCGAGCCCGACGATGGAACGAACGGTTCACCAAAGCGCCTGTACGCCAAGGACGCCGGACTGTTGCCCTGGCTGCGAATGGTCACGCCTGCATTCGGCAGGACGAGTACCGACGTCATCGGGGCGCCGGACTGAGGAGTCAGATCGATGCAGCTGCCGTTCTGAGCCTGACTACCTGACGTGATCTCCATGACGGTCGGGGCGGGCGCCAGCGGCGAGGGCCTGGCGCTCGCGAGCGGAACCGCCTTAGGGCCCTCCAGTGCCAACAGAACGCCGTCCGCTGCCGCGCGCGAGCCGGGATCCGCCGCGGCGATCGCGGCAGGGGAGTCGGCGGGCGAGGAGCCGATCGCACGCACCGTGTGCAGGTAGCGTCCGGCCACGATGTGCGGCGCTCGCTGCGGGTCGGGCCTGTAGTCCGGCGGCGCGTGCGCCGCCGCCAGCTCGAGCGCCCCGAGCTCGGCCGTCACGGTCTTTCGAGGTGCACTCGCAAGCCCCCGGCGCCGGCGTGCAGCACCGTGAGACCGGTGATCGCGCAGAACGCGACGAGAAGCGTGGCGAGCGCGGTAGCGCGCGGCGTGATCGTGACCTCCCGCAGCAGCTCGACCGCCGATGAGCACGATCACGACCGCCCCGAGGTACAGGTAGCGGCTCGTTTCCGGCGTCGAGATGGTCGAGCGGGCGGCCGCCGTGACTGCCCACAGCACGAGGCCTGTGGCCAAGCAGGCCCGCGAGCCGCGCCGACACCGGGCGCGGCCGCGCAAGGCGGCGCAGGACGATCACAAGCCGAGCAGCGCAAGCGGGCGGCCCCAGTCGAGGCCCCGCCCGATCAAGCCGCCGAAGGCCGCGGCCGCGAGATCCGCGGCGAACCCGGGGGCATTGATCAGGCCGTTTCGGGTGATCTGGCTTTCCCCGTAGCTGAGGTACCAGACCACGTAGAGAACCGCCGGGACGATCACGATCCAGCCCGCGCGCCAGCGCCGCAGCCATGCGAGCTCGACGGCGACGCCGACCATGATGGGAATGCCGAGGCTCGAGCTGCCGGCGGACACGATCAGACAGACCATCGCGCGCGATCTCGCTGAGGCGGTCCTCTCGTTCGAGCAGCACCCACGCCGCGAGCCCGCCGGTGATCGAGAGCATGTAGCCGACCTGAAAAGCCCACAGCAGGTCTTCCCAGGCCGCGCCGAGGAACAGCACCAGGGTCGCGGCAAGCAGCGCGGGGACACGCGCGCATGCGCCGCGCTGCGAGCACGTAGACGAGCGCGCCGCAGATCAGATGGAGAACGATCACCACGAGCCGGAAGACCGCGTAGTGGTTGAGACCGACCAGGTGAAAGAGGACCTTGTAGACCGCGACCGGGAAGACCGAGATGTTGCCGACGTGCGCGAGCAGCAGCGAGTGGAGACCGCCGCCGTAGTCGTGGATGACGAAATCCCAATCGTCGTAGAAGAACGACAGGCCGCGCCCCATATAGAGGAGCAGCGCGCCGGAGAGCAGCATCAGCCCGGCGAGCGCCCACGCTGCGTTGCGCTCGACGGCGCCGATCGCCCGCTCCAGCCGGCCGGCGCCCGGGCTGCCCACCGCTCGCGGGAACCTCGCGCCCGCCGCCGGAGGGCACGGCGTCGCGATCGAGGCCATCAGCTCACCCGCGGGTCAGGGTGCGCGGGCCTCGTGCCGCCCGGCGGTGCCGTCCTTGACGGCGACGCCCGGGCTGCAGGCGCACGCGGTCGGTGCCGAGCAGATCCGGGCCGGCGGTAGTCGCCGCGGCTCAGATGATGCTCGAGGAACACGTACAGCACGATGAACAGGTAGCGGCTGCCCATCTCCTGGAGCCTGCAGCTTCGAGACGCCACGGGCGCGGTTGGTCCACGAGATCGGCACGACCGCGTATGAGTGCCCGCGCACGATCGCCTTCAGCGGCATCTCGACAGTCAGGTTGAAGTGGTTCGAGAGCAGCGGCTGGATGTGGTCGATCACCTCACGCCGGTAGGCCTTGAAGGCGTTCGTCGTGTCGTTGTAGCCGTGCCGGAAGAGCACGCGGATGCCGAGGTTCACGAGCCGGTTGAGAGCCAGCTTGAATCTTCGGGTAGTCGCTCACTCGGCCGCCGCGGACGAACCGCGAGCCAAACGCGCAATCGAAGCCCTGCTCGAGCACGCGGTAGTAGCTCACGAGATCCTTCGGCGAGTCCGAGAGGTCGGCCATCACGATCGCGACGGCGTCTCCCGTGTACTCGTCGAGCCCCGCGCGCACCGCCTGGCCGAAGCCCGGCGGGCGTGGCGAGCGCAGGCAGCGCACCCGCGGATCGCTCGGCGGCGATCGGCGCGCACCGCCTCGCCGGTGCCGTCGCTGCTGGAGTCGTCGACGACGACGATCTCGTATGGGATCTGCTCGGCCTGCAGCTCCGCGGCGACCGCTCGCACCGTCGCGCCGATCGACTCGACCTCGTCGTGGGCGGGTATCACGACGGACAGCTTCATGCCCCGGCGACCCAGCGCTCGGCGTTGCGCTCGTGGATCTGGCGCGAGGATGTCGCGCACGTCGTAGGTGATGTCCCAGCCGGGGTAGTCGCGCTTGAACGGCTCGAGGTCGCTGATCCACCAGCGGTGATCGCCGATCCTGTTCTCCTCGCCGAGGCTCCACGAGAGCTCGCGCCCGGCGATCTCCTGGCAGAGCTCGATCGCCTCGAGCATCGAGCAGTTGCTCTGGCGCCCGCCGCCGATGTTGTAGACGGCCGCCGCGCGCGGCGCGCGGTGAAAGGCCTCGAAGGCAGCCACGAGATCGGCCGCGTGGATGTTGTCGCGCACCTGCTTGCCGCCGTAGCCGAACACGGTGTAGGGCTCGCCGGTCATCGTGCAGCGCATCAGGTAGGAGAGGAAGCCGTGCAGCTCGGTGCCGGCATGATTGGGGCCCGTCAGGCAGCCGCCGCGGAAGCAGACCGTCGGCATGTCGAAGTAGCGACCGTACTCCTGCACGAGCAGGTCGGCCGCGGCCTTCGAGACGCCGAACAGCGAGTGGGTCGAGCGCGTCGATCGACATCGTCGTGTCGATCCCGCGGTAGTAGCGATGGTCCTCGGGCAGCTCCAGGCGCTGCTCGAGCTCGATCAGCGGCAGGCTGTTGGGCAGGTCGCCGTAGACCTTGTTCGTCGAGCAGAAGATGAACGTCGCCTCGGGGCGTGCCGGCGCGTCGCCTCGAGCAGGTTGAGCGTGCCGTTCGCGTTCACCGTGAAGTCGGTCTGCGGATCCGACGCCGCCCAGTCGTGGGAGGGCTGCGCCGCGGTGTGGATCACCAGCTCGATCGCGCCCGCCCGCTCGGCGAAGATCCGCGACACGCCGTCGGCGTCGCGGATGTCGATCTCGAGCGAGCGGAACTCGTCGGGATAGCGCTCGCACCAGCGCGTCGGTCGTGTGTGCGGTCGACGCGTCCGGCCCGAAGAAGCTCGCGCGCATGTCGTTCTCCAGGCCGATCACGTCGTAGCCGGCCTCGCACGAAGTGGCGAACCGACTCCGAGCCGATCAGACCTCCCGATCCGGTGACGATCGCTACGGGCATTCGGTCCTTCCGCTAGAGCGCGGCGGCGAGCGCCGCTTCGTGATCGACGATCCAGGCATGGATGTCCGCCAGGATCTCGGTCGGCCCTCGACGCGGCCGCCAGTCGGTCATTTCGTGCAGACGTGTGCAATCGGAGATGTAGATCGGTATGTCTCCGGGACGATCCTCCGCGGAGGGACGGACGTCGACGATCCTACCCGTGATCTCGCGGCACAAAGCGGTCGTCTCGAGCAGCGACAGGCTACACGCACGGCCCCCGCCGACGTTGACCGTCGCGCCCGCCCAGCGGCCCGGATCGCCGAGCTGCTCGTCGACGAGATCGAGCAGGTCCTCCACGTGCAGCAGGTCGCGCACCTGCTTGCCGGCGCCTCCGAAGCCGATGTAGGCGAGCGGCCGCCCGAAGTGATGGGCGAGCATCCAGTAGGTGAACACGCCCTGATCGACCTTGCCCATCTGCCACGGCCCGGCGACGACCCCGCAGCGGTCGATCACCGCCTGCAGGCCATAGGTCGCGGCGTACTCCTCGATCAGCAGCTCGCCGCAGAGCTTCGTGGCGCCGTAGAGCGTGCGCGCGCCCGCCAGCGGGAAGGACTCGGCGATCCCCTGGCACGACGCTCCCGCGACAGGCTGCTCGTCGTCGAGCTCGAACCGCGTGTCGGGCTCGCGATAGCGGAGACCCTCGAGCGCCGCGACCGGATACACGCGGCTCGTCGAGAGGAACACGAGCTGCGCGTCCGCGCGCCGCGCGAGCTCGAGGCAGTTGTAGGCGCCGATCAGGTTCGTCTGTACGACGTAGTCGGGGCTCCCGTCGACGCCCGCCATCACCGACGGCTCCGCCGAGCACTCGACCAGTGCGTCGATCTCGCCGACTGCGAGCAGATCATCGAGCTCGCGCACATCGCCGTGCTGGAAGCTCACGCCCGCCTCCCGCAAGCGCGGCAGGTTCAGCTCCGAGCCACGGCGGCGGAGGTTGTCGAACGCGAGCACCTCCCAGTCAGCGTGCCGCTCGCGAGAATCCGACCGCGAGGCTCGCGCCGATGAAGCCGGCGCCGCCCGTCACGAGCACGCGACGCTCCGCGGGCGTCGAGTCGGGAATGGACGGTGGCAGAGGCATCAGTCGGGCTCACATCGGGTGCGCGGACGGAAACGGGTGTCAGCCCTCAGTCATGACGCGGGATCGCAACCGCCGAGTCTAGAGAATGCTGGCGTCGGCAAACCGCCTTCGACCAGGGTCCGGCTCCCACGCACGACGGATTAGGCTAGAGCCATGGGCGAGCCCTCGGATGCTCCGCGTTCGGTGACGGCAGATGGCGCGCGGGTACGTCGCCTGCGCGGCGTGGCCCGAGCGCTCTTTGAGATGGGGCAGGTTCGTCGCCCACCACGCACACGGGGCGGCGAGGTGCGTGCTGTGCTGCACGTCTCGCCCTCCCTGTTCGGTCCCGACGGCATAATTGGCGGCGGCGAGCGATCTGCCTACGGCCTTGCCCGGGCGGTAGCGCGAGAGATCCCGACCACCCTCGTCACAACCGGACCGCGGCGGGACAGCGCCCACGACGGGGAGCTGCGCATCGAGGTGTATCCCTCTGCGATCCGGCTCGGCGGACAGCAGTTCGACCCGCTGTCCTACCGTTTCCTCGAGCAGCTGCGTAAGGTCGATGTCGTGCACTGCAACCATTACCGCTTGGCCGTCCCGCAACTCGCGATCCTGGCCGGTGCGGCCCTGGGGAAGCGCACGTTCGTCACCGACCGGGGTGGCGTTGGGGTTCACTTCGATCCGTGGCTGCCAGTCGAGCAGTGCCTGACCGCCCTGCTTCCCAGGTCCCGCTTCTCGTTGACCCTGCTCCCGAAGGGAGTTCCCGCCCGAGTCATCCATGGTGGCACGACCGAACTGTTCCTGTCCGAGCGAGCTCTGCCCTTGGACCACCCACCCGGACAGACACGTTCCGTACTGTACGTCGGGCGGATCATGCGCCATAAGGGCATCGACGTGCTCATACGGGGCCTGCCCGAGGGGATCGGCTCTCGATGTAATGGGCCCGGTCTACGACGAGGAGTACCTCGCCCTGCTGCACCGGCTCGCGACGGACCGCGACGTGCGCTTCGTGCACGATGCAACCGACGAGCAACTCCTGCGCGCCTACCACGCCGCTCTGGTGACCGTTCTTCCCTCGGTCTACGATGACGCGTTTGGCGGCCACTGGGAGATGCCCGAGCTACTCGGAAACGTGCTGCTGGAGAGCATGGCCTGCGGGACGCCGGCGATCTGCAGCGATGTCGGAGGCATGCCGGAGATCGTCCAGGACGGTCTTACCGGGTTCGTTGTGCCGCCCAACGACCCGGGCGCGCTCGGTCGACGAATCGAGGAGCTGGCCGGGAATTCCCGCCTGAGGAGTGAAATGGGTCGGCGCGCTCGCGACCGGGTACTCGAATGCTTCACTTGGTCGCACGCAGCCCACGACACGGTCGCGGCGTATTCGGAGGAATGGACGACCACGGGGAAATGACAGGGAGCTAAAGGTTCTCGGCGATCAGAGGCGCCGAGCGATTGAACACCGTAAAGCCGATCACGAGGATCGCTACCACGATCGCGATCGGCTCCAGCAGCTGCAACCAGCCTCCCATTATCTGACCCGCGGACAGCGCGCTTGGATCGATCATCGCATGGCGGAACTGCTCGACGATGATCGCCAGGGGGTTGAGCATCATCAGGTGAAAGAGCGTCGGGCTCAGGTGCTGTTTCAGCAGCTCGACCGGAATCAGGATCCCCGAGGCATAGAACAGCACTTGGGTTACGACCTCCCAGATCGGCTGGATGTCCCGGAAATGTACGAACAGCGCCGACAGGAGCATCGCCAAGCCCGTGCAGTAGACGACAAGCATGCCGATTATCAGCGGCGCCTCCAGCCAGGAGAGCATCGGGCGCACCCCTTCGGCCAGGGCGAAGACGAGCACGACGATCAGGTTGAGTGCCAGGTTGAACGAGGCGAGCAGCACGATCGAAAGCGGGATCACCAGCCGTGGGAAGTGGATCTTGCGGACTACGTTCTCGCGATCTACGACGCTGCGCACCGCCCCTCCGCTGGCTTCCCCGAAGAAGGTGAACAGGACGATCCCGGCAAGCAGGGCCACCGGATAGTACGGCGCGCTACTGACTTTCGCGACGTGGCTGAAGACGAACAGCAGCACCCCGAACAGCAGCAGCGGCCGCATCAGCTGCCACACGTATCCGAGCACCGAGCCGAAGAAGCGCAGCTTGAACTCGTTGCGCGCGATGTTGTACGTGAGGTGCCAGAAGCGCGACCAATCCTCGGTCAGCGCCCGCGGGCCCTTCATCGGCGCCCCCAGGGCATCCAGGTCGAGTACGGGGCCCTTCAGCTCGGCCGTTGTCATCGCGACACCGCCGGAGTCGGGACTGCGTTTGCGAGGTCCCGGGCTGGGGCCACCTGTGCGTCACGGATCACGGGTGAAGCCTAGCGGGCGACGCGGGCACGCTTCTCACGCGGACCAGTGCCGATCGTAGCGTTCCGTGTATGGCGCCGAACGGACTCGTGTAGCGCTCAGAGTCCGGAGTCCGAAATCGCGCAAGAGCTGCTCGCGAGCGCGCTCGAGCCGCCCGACTGGACCCGGATGAGGGCTCAGCCGCATCCAATCGGGTATCGGTTCGGCTGACCGGAGCCCGCTGCAATCGCGGCGCGTTCAGTTGCGCGAGAGCTCTGCACTCACAGTTGGGCGCTCGATCCTGGCTTCGTAGGGAAGGTCGACGAGACCGCCCTGAGCGGTCGAGCCGAACACGGTGATGGTCGACATCCGTCGCACGCGATGGATCACGTCGAGACCCGCGCCTCGCCTGCGAGACGTTCACGGTCGGGTAGTACTTGCCGGGAGCCAGGTGGTTCTCGAACTCGACGCAGAACACCACCTGCTCGCCCGCGGCGAAGTGACCCGAGCGCTCGTTCTCGACGGCGGTCGTGGCGACGAACATCTTCGTGCCCCACTCGTCCTCGATCTCGACCGAGAACGGCGGGGTCATCGAGCGGGCTCTCGAATGCCACCGCGGCCTTGAAGCGCAGGCGCTCGCCCTGCAGGCAAGCGTTCTGGCGCTTGCCCGAGACGTCCTCGGTCCACGCCTCGAGGATCCGGGCCTCGTGGCTGCCCTCCCACTCGGCCGCCAACTGCTCGTCGACCTCGGGCGCAGCGGCAGCGCCCTCGCGGTC
The DNA here is from genome assembly GCA_963811445.1 of uncultured Solirubrobacterales bacterium. Classification (GTDB taxonomy): domain Bacteria; phylum Actinomycetota; class Thermoleophilia; order Solirubrobacterales; family Solirubrobacteraceae; genus Palsa-744. The sequence goes on along the minus strand of CAWERP010000016.1, from coordinate 33,353 downwards.
GAAGTTGAGCGCCAGGTAGTGATCGGCTACCTCTTGAGGCTTGCCGAGCGCGACGATGTCGCCGCGCTCGAGCAAGCAGCGCGCGGTGGCAGAAGCGGTTCACCGAGCCCATGTCGTGGGTGACGAACACGATCGTTCGCCCCTCGTCGCGCAGCCGGTTGAAGACGTCGAAGCACTTCTGCTGGAAGGCGGCATCGCCGACCGCGAGCACCTCGTCGATCAGCAGGATGTCGGCGTCCACCTGGATCGCCACCGAGAAGGCCAGACGCACGTGCATGCCCGATGAGTAGTTCTTGAGCTTTAGATCCTGAAACTCCTCGAGTTCGGCGAACTCGATCACCTGCTCGTAGCGATCGCGTGCCTGCTTGGGCGTGAGCCCGAGCATGATCCCGTTCATCACGACGTTGTCGAGCGCCGCGAGGTCCGGGTTGAAGCCGACGCCCAACTCGATGAACGGCGACATGCGCCCGTGGCACCAGATCCGGCCCTTGTCCACTGCGTAGATCCCCGCGAGGCACTTCAGCAGCGTGCTCTTGCCGCTGCCGTTGCGCCCGACGATGCCGAAGAACTCGCCCTGCTCGATCTGCGAAAGAGACGTCCCGCAGCGCGGTGAACGCCTCGTGGCCGGAGCGGCGCAGCGGGTGCAGCGCGCGCTCCTTGAGCGTGTGCGTCCGCTCCTCGGGCACGCGGAACGTCTTGCTGACGCCGTCGACGACGATTGGCGGGACAACGTGCCCTGATGCGCCGGCCATACGCTCTAGGGTTATCCGCGAGTCTCCCGGCAGCGACACCATGGCCGCATTTGCCCGACGTAGACGTGCTCGGAGCCCGACGCGGCCGAGAAGCTCGTGCTCAACGCGCCGGCGGAGCCACGGTTATAGTCCGCGCCGGGTGCACGTCTGCACGGTGATCAACAAGGCATGGATGGCACACGCCCGCGCGCTCGCCGAGTCGCTCCGCGCCCACCAGCCGGACGCGCGAATGTCGGTGCTGATCGTCGACCCGATCGACGGGCTTCGTCGATCCCATCGCGGGAGCCCTTCGAGGTGCTCGCGCCCGGCGGATCTCGAGATCGAGGACTTCGCGGCGATGAGCGTCCGCTACGACGTCACGGAGCTGTGCTGCGCGCTGAAGCCGGCGATCATTGCGCCACCTGCTGACTGCGGGGGACTCGGTCGTCTACCTCGACAGCGACGTGCGCGTGTACGGGCCGCTCGACGGTCTGGAGGAAGCGCTCGACGAGCACCCGTTTCTGCTCACCCCCCACCTGCTTGAGCCACTGCCCGACGACGGCCACGAGCCAACCGAGACCGCCATCCTGCTGGCAGGGGCATTCAACCTTGGCTTCGCCGCCGCGCGCAGGAGCCCCGAGGTCGAGGCGCTGCTGAAATGGTGGTCCGAGCGCCTGCGCACCGGCTCGCGCCTGGACGCGGCGCGCGGGTTGGTCTACGACCAGCGCTGGGCCGACCTCATCCCCGGCCTGTTCGAGCCCGTCGGCCTGTGGCGCGATCCCGGCGTCAACTCCGGCTACTGGCGCGCCGCGACGAGCCATTTCGAGAGGGACGGAGACCGCGTCCTCGTCGATGGACATCGGCTGCGGACCTTTCACTTCACCGGCTTTGAGCCGGAGCGTCCCGATCGGCTGAGCAAGTACGACAATCGCACCTCGCTCGACGACGAGCCCGTGCTCGCCGCGACTGTGCGCCGAGTTCGCCCGGGGGCTGGATGCCCACGGCCACGCGGAGGTGAGCCGCTGGCCCTACGAGTTCGGCGCGACGGCCGGTGGCGTTCCCCTGACGTGCCGGGCTGCGCGATCTGTGGGATCGCGCGGCCCGCGAAGGTGCGGTGCGCGAGACTCCTTTTACGACCGAGGGCGAGCGCGCGTTCCTGGGCTGGCTGGCCGAACCCGAAGCCGGAGCAAGCGGTGGGGCCCTCAGCCGCTACCTGGTCGGCCCTTCGCGAGGGTGATGCCGAGCTACGCGAGCGCTTTCCCGATCCCTTTGGCGCCGACAGGGAGCCATACCTCGCCTGGGCCGAGGAGCAGGCCGAGCGCCGCCCGGGCGATGTGCTGGGCCTGCTTCGCGCAGGGGCACGGGCCACGAGGCGCCCCGGGCTGCATGAGCTTCCTCCCGGCGCGACGCTCGGCGCCAAGCGTGGCGAGGCGGTGGTCTGCATTCCGGTCTACGGCGCACAGGAGCAATTTGCCGAGTGTCTGACCAGCGTGCTCGCCCACACCCCGGCCGACGTCCCGATAATGATCGCGGACGACGCCAGCCCCGATCCGGCGATCCGCGCCTTCGTGTATTCGCTGGAGGACCAGTTCCAGCATCAAGTGAGCTACCTGCGCCAACCGGTCAACCTTGGCTTCCCGGGCAACGTAAACGCCGCCTTCGCGGCGGCGGCGCCAGCCGACGTTGTAGTCCTCAACAGCGACTGCGTGGTCGCCGCCGGTTGGTTCGAGGGCCTGCGACGAGCCGCCCTTTCGGACGCGCTGGTCGCGACGGCGAGTGCGCTGACCAACCACGGCACGATCCTCTCGGTCCCCGAGCGCAACCGGCCGCAGGCGGGAATCCCACAAGGGCAGGACCTGGCGCATGCCGCCAGCGCGGTGCTCGAGCAGTCGCTGCGATTCTATCCTCACCTGCCCACGGCCATCGGGCATTGCATGTACGTACGCCGCGACGCTCTCGACTTGGTCGGGGCGTTCGACCTCGCCTTCTCTCCCGGGTATGGCGAGGAGGTCGACTTCTCTCAGCGGTGCCTGCTGCACGGTCTCGTGCACGTGGCCGCAGACGACGTATTCGTCCTCCACCACGCCGGCAGCTCGTTGGCCGAAGACGGGGTGGCAAATCCCGTCCAGAAGGAACATGACCGCATCATCGACGCGCGCTACCCCTACTACCAGCGCGCTCAAACGGCCGCCTCGACAACATCCTTGGGACGACTGCCTCGCGCGATCGGCTCCGCCAGACGCGCGTTCACCGGCCTCACCGTAACGATCGACGGACGTTGCCTGGGGCCACTGGTGACCGGCACGCAGGTTCACACAATGGAGCTAATCCGCGCACTGGATGCCACCGGGCAGGTCGGCGTGCGGGTGATCGTGCAACCCGATCTCGGCACTTACGCGGCCCGTGAGTTCGCATCCCGGCCCCACATCCAACTCGTCCCCCACACCGACGTTCACCCTCACATGGACAGGACGGACGTCGCCCACCGCCCCTACCAGGTGAGCAATGCCAACGACCTGCTCATGCTGCGCTGCGCCGGCGATCGACAGGTGATCACCCAACAGGACCTGATCGCGTACCGCAACCCCGGCTACTTCCCGGGCTATTCCCAGTGGGATCGCTATCAGCGCCTCACCAGCCGGGCACTGGCCCTCGCCGACATCGTGGTGTTCTTCTCGCATCACGCCGCCCAGGACGCGCTGAGCGAGGATCTCGTCGATCCAGGAAGAGTTCGCGTGGTGTACATAGGCGTCGACCACGCCGCGCCGCCACCATCCGGTGGGCCGCAGCCGCCGCGCGATGTCGAGGAGCTGTCCCAAGGGCCATACCTGCTGTGCTTGGGAACCGATTTCAGGCACAAGAATCGGGTATTTGCGCTGCGCCTCCTGCAAGCGCTCCGCGACGATCAGGGCTGGGAGGGCAAGCTGGTGTTGGCAGGCCCGCGGGTCGCCGACGGCTCCTCGGCCGGCGAGGAGGCCGCCTATCTCGCCAAGCAACCAGAGTTGGCAGGATCGGTCATCACGCTTCCCGCGGTCAGCGAGTCGCAGAAGCTATGGCTTCTGCAGAACTGCACCGCGGTGCTCTATCCCACGACGTATGAGGGTTTCGGGCTTATGCCCTTCGAGGCCGCACACCACGACCGCCCGTGCCTGTTCGCCTCCCGCACTGCGCTGGCCGAGATTCTCCCGCACGAGCTGGGCACGCTCGTACCGTGGGATCCGCACGCGAGCGCCGAGCGCGTGAACGACCTGCTCACGCGGCCCGAAGCGATCGCTGCCCAGGTGCGCGCGATCCGCCGGACAGCTGGACGCTTGACGTGGCAGTCGACCGGCGAGTCGATAGTCGATGTCTACCGCGCCGCCGCCGTCGCTCCGGCGCGCGAGACCGCCCGCCTGGCCGAGGAGCTCGCGTTGGTGGAAGCAGAGCGCGATGAGACCGAGCGAAAGTACAACGAGCTCTGGGAGGGGCTCACGCCCGATGCACTCACGCTCGCCGCACCGGGCGGTCCGCTGAGTCCAGAGGCACAACGCTCGCTTTCCGCGGTAGCCCACAGACCTGTGCTGCGCCGACTCCTGCTGGGCCCGGCACATCTCGCCCACCGATTGGCGACGCACGCCCGAGGGCGCAGCGCGGATGCCCGGGCGCCCTCGACGCCGCCCGAGATCCTCGCCCTTCATTTCGCCGAGGACAACGTCCATCACATGGCCGAGCAACTCAACGAAGCCGATACCGACGGGCTGATTCCCGAGCCCTGAGCAGGCTGCCTCACGGGGAGTGAGCCTCAGGCGACACCCCCTCGGCGAGCTTGACCCCCCCGGGGGCGGCCACCCCGACCAGAAACCCCTCCAGCGCGTCGATCCGTCGCTGCCAGGCGTAGTCACTCGCCGTCTCTTCTCCCGCACGCCCCAGGCGCGCGCGTAGATCTGGGTCGGCGAGAACCTTCGAGAGCGCGGCGCACACCGACTCACGGTCAGTCTCGGGCATCATGCAATTGGCGCCATCCACGCAGAAGTCGCGATTGCCGTGGGCGTCGGTGCATACGACCGCGCAGCCGGTCGCCATCGCCTCGAGCGGAGGCAGCGCGAACCCCTCGTGGCTGGACGTCTGGACAAACACGGTCGCCTCGTTGAACAGCTCGTTGACCTCCTCGTCGCTCGGGGACTCCACGTAGCGCATACCCGGCTCACGCGCCAGCTCCGGCTCAATCCCGAACAGGCAGAGCTCCGGGCGCGGCTGATGCAGCGCATGCCAGGCGTCGACCGTCAGCGGCAGGTTCTTCAGCGGGTTGGAGCGTCCCAGCGCGAGCACCATGTCGGTCCGGCGCTCAACGCCCTCAAGGGGACGGAAGGTCTGAAGGTCGATCCCCGGCGGGATCAGCTCGGCGTCCAGTCCGAGCTCCCGAAGCCGCTCGCGGTTCCACGAGGAGATTGTCATGTATCGGAACTCGGGGCGATAGGAGTCGAGCACGGCGTGGCGGACGGGCTCATCGTCCGGGTAGTAGGACGTCTCGATGTCTTGCACGAGGTACACGGGAATGCCTCTGAGCACGCTCGCCCGCCACACGGGCGCCGCGGTGTTCCACCAGGTCGCGACCTTGATCGCGTCGATGTCTGCGAGCGCATCCACCAGTTCGTCGTAGAACTCGAAGCTCCGCACGGGTGCCCGCAAGGGGAACCATTTCGGCGCGTCGCCGAGCGTGTACAGCGCCACCTCGTGGCCGCGGTCGAGCAGGCGGTTGAGATGCTCGAAGATGTCGCGGTGCCCACCGCCGATGCCGGTGCCCTCCGTCACGTAGACCACGCGTAGCTTGCCCTCCGCGGTTCGCACCGGTCGCGCGTCGAAGAACTCCCCCCAGCGCTCCCAGAAGACGCGCTGGGAGATGCGCTCACGCTCGCCGACGTCCGTCCCGCGCGTGACCGACTCGTGGTGGTAGAGGCTCGCCGCCGGAAAGTACATGACGCGCAACCCCGCCTGCCAGGCGCGCAGACACCAGTCGACGTCCTCGTAGGCCATCGGATAGGTCTCGTCGAGCAGCCCGATGCGGTCGATCAGCTCGCGCTTGACGTACATGCAGGCTCCCGTGACGGCCAGGACGGGGCCGGGCATCGCCGCGGGGCCCCAATCGCCCGGCTTGAAGCGGTAGCGGTGGTCGAACCACTCCGGCGCCCCGAGGTTGCGCGCCGTGCCGGCGAACTGGATGCGCCCGTCGGGGTAGAGCAGCCTCGCGCCGACGATGCCAACGTCCTGCTCCTGGGAGGCCGCGTACTGCAGGCACGCCAGCCAGCCGGGGCGCGCCTCGACGTCGGAGTTCAGGACAACCACGTCCCGCTCGGGACCGGCGACGCGCAGGCCGCGATTCACGTTCGCGGCGAAGCCCATGTTCTCGGTTCCCTCGACGATCTCTATGCCCGCAATCGCTCGCAGCGCCTCGAGATGCTCAGGGCCACTGCAGTCGTCGGCGACGATCACCCGCGCCATCCCCCGCGGCACGGTGTGGGCAATGCTGTCCACCAGCGCCCGAACGCGCTCGGCGTCGCGGAAGCTCGGGATCACGATGTCAACGGGCTGCCCGCGCTCGCGATACCAGGCAAGGGCCCGGCGGTAGGCGTCGTGGCCCCAGCGCGAGCGCAACTGCAGGTGGCGTTTCAGGGGCGTGAAGCGCAGCGGGAAGGTGAATAGCCGGAACAAGAGCGTGCGCCAGCCCGAGGTAGTGGTAGGTCAAGTAGACCCGGCGACGCAGGCCGGCGAACGGGCCCCGGCCGGCGCCCTCGAGGGCGTTGCCCGCAATCGACTCCGACGGAGTGACAGGGGGAGACCGGCGCCGTCGGCCTGCGCCCTCCCCGTCTTCGCCCACGCTCTCGCCTCTGTCGTCGCTCACGGCGCGGAATCCTCCTCGATTGGGGGGACAGGACCTCCGGGGCCGGCGGTGGGAGCAGGGTCTGCGCGGTCAAGCTCGAGCGCCACGAAACTCCCGCGGCCCTCCAGGACAGCCGCCGCCGTGCCCCGAGTGGGAGCATGTCGGCGCGCGAGCCCAGAAGCGCCCCGGCGAGGCGCACGACGTGGTGGCCGCTCACGGCGGCGAGCGTCGCGCGCCGTCGCGACGGGGAGACGCCTTCCCGAATCAACTGCCGCCGCGCGACGCCCAACTCTCCCCGCAGCTGGCCTGCCAGGTGAACCGGGGAGAGGGGCTCGCGCCAACCGTACACCTCGAGCAGTCCGCGCCACTCGTCAAAGCCGCGGCGCAGCTGCTGGCCCGGGGTGTAGCTGTGCGAGTGAAGGACGGCCGCGCTCGGGATGAACGCCTTGGCGAAGCCGGCGCGGAGCATGTCGATCGCAAGGACCCGGTCCTCTGCGTAGGGAACCTCGCGGAAGGGCGCGCGCTCCCACGCCGCGCGCGCGATGCAGGCGTTCGCGTCGGTGAGGAAGCCTCGTGCGCCGATCAGCTCGATCGCAGCCGGCTTGCGCTCGGCCGCGCCCGTCGAGCGCTCCCCCGCGCTCAGGCGATCGATACGCGGCTGCCCGTCGGCGGCAAGCGACTCGAACCAGCGCTGCAGCTCGAAGCGCACGGCGGGCGACGCATCCGGGCGGGGTAGGTAGGGCCCGTAGACGACTCCCACGTCCGGCGCGAGCGCGAACCCGCTCAGCAGCCGCGCCAGCCATAGCTCATCGGCCGGCTCGGCGTCCTGGGTAAGGAATGCCACGTGTGCCCCCGACGCTCGTTGCATCAGCATGTTGCGTGTTCCTCCGTGGCTGAACTGCGTCGAGGGGATCTCGAGCACGCGGGCGCCGCCGGCGCGAGCGCGCTCCACCGAAGCGTCACGCGAGCCGGAGTCGCACACGAGCAGCTCGTGGGCGACCGTCTGGCGCGCCAGCGCATGCAAGGTTCGCTCAAGCGCCCCGCCGCCGTCGCGCACGGGGATTGCGACTGTCACGCCACCCGCCGGACGCTGGGCAGGCGGTCCCAGCGGATCCCCGGGGACGGCAGGAGCGAGCTCGGGCAAGGGGCGCTCAGGCATAGAACGCAGTCAGGGTCAGCAGCTGCGCTGAATAGCTGAGCGCGAGCATGCCCACGAGCAGCCCGGTGCCCGCGAACACCATCGAGCGGCGGCCGAAGGCATGCAGGCTGCCGACGACCAGCACGGCCATCGGCGCGATCGCCGGGAACGCGTAGCGGCCGAATTCGGGCAGGAACGGCCGCGCGCCGGTCGTGTAGAAGGCCGCCTCAAAGCCCGCCACCACCGCGATCGGGATGAGCAGCAGGATCGCCAGCTCAAGCGCGTGGCGACGGACGTAGGCCCACTCAAGGCGCGCGGCCACGACCCCCATGAGCGGCACCAAGAGCATCAACACGAGGATCACCACGTACACCCATGCCGGGAAGAAGACGTCATACCAGCCGAAGGCGCCCCAGCCGCGTTCCACGAAGATCGTGAACCCGGGGAGACCCGTGGTCTCGAAGTGCGGTGCCATGAACGGGAGCCGGGGCAGGAACACCTGCCACAGGTAGCCGAGGTAGCCGAGCGGGTGCGCTAGCGCTTCGCTCACCGAGCCCGTCGCCGAGCCGGCTTCGGCTGGCGGACCGCCGACCGCCGCGAGCGAGGGACGGGAGACGTCGGCGATGCGCATGAAGAACTCCCGCGACGCGAGGGCCCCTAGCGCAAGCCCCGCCCACCCCGCAAGCTGGGCGCGATCGCGATGACGCCACAGCGTCGCCAGCAGCGCGATGCCCGCCACGGGATAGAGCGAGTAGGCGGTCCCCTTGATGATCGGCAGCGCGATCAGCAGCGCGCCGGTCATCAGGCCGAGGCGCAGCGTCACCCCCCGGCGCAGCATCACGAACAGAAGCAGCTCGAGCGCCGCCGCGCCGGCGTTTACACCGACGTCGTTGTTCACCCCCCCGGAGATGAAGCCGTACATCGGCTGGTAGGCGACGAGCAGCGCCGCCAACACCGCCAACCACGGTCGGCCCGGTGCAAACTCGCCGGCGAGAAGGAAGGTGAAGAGCACCGTGAGCGCGCCGAGCGCGGCCGAGGTCAGGCGCATCAGGGTCAGTTGCGCGAACGGCGAGGAGCTCGCGGCGATGTAGGCAGGAGCGAGCGCCGCGTAGTAGATCGGGCCGTGGGTCGCAGCCGTCTCATTGCCGCCGCCGTCGCGAGAGCTTGGGTGAAGCCTTGCCACCTGCGCCCGGTAGTAGCGCTCCTGCAGCGACAGCCATGGCGGCCGGGTGCCGCCGATCTGGTGGTCGGTGAAGAAGCTCATGTCTTCGAGCGCGAGGTTCTCGGCGCTCGACCAGCGCGCCAGGCGCACGCCGGGGTCTCGCGAAGGCGCCTGGCCGCGCTCGACCAGCGACTGCGTGTAGGCGAAGTGATCAACCTCGTCGGGGACCTGAAAGGCGGGGGTGATGAGTGCCCAGCAGGCGAAATTGAGCGTGGCGATGACAAACAGCCAAGCCGCCAGCCGCCGACGGTGGAGCGGCGGACGACCGGCGGACGCACACGCCAGGCAGCGGACCGACGCGAGCGCGAGCCCGGGCAGCAGCAAGAGCAGGATCAGGACGTACAGCCACGGGCCGACCGCCGCCGGGCGAAACAGCGCGGCGCGGTCGAGGATCGCTCCCGCCTGCGACAGGTAGCTGCGCTTCGCGCCGGCCGGCGGCAGGTACCAGAGGGCGATGCGGGCGCTGATCGGCGCGCCACCCGCGGTCGGGGGCGACGGGGTCGGCGGCGCCAGCAGCGGGGTCCCGCCCCAATTGACGAGATCGTCGGCCGCCAAGCACAGCGTGGCCGGCGTCAGCGCCGGCCGGGCCGGAAGCTCGGGTATCGGGAAGATGGCCGCGCTGATGCGACTTGAATCCACCGCCGTGGGGGGAAGATCGCTGTGGATCGTGTGCCCCTTGGTCGTGAGGGCGAGGTGCAGCGCCGGGCGCTCCTGCGTGCGAGAGATCAGCTGGAGACGCAGCCGCGCGGTGCCGGCCGGCAGCTCGAGGCCGGGCACGCACACCGAGGCGTGCGCCGGGGTTTCGGCGACGTAGGTGTAGGCCTCGACGTCGTTGGTGCCGGTGTAGTAGTCGCGCGGCTTAAGGACGTAGAAGCAGACGATCGCCAGCAGCGGCACCGCGCACAGCGCGGCGGATCGCCACACGCGGCGGTCGCCGGCGAAGACGGCCGCCAGCATCCGGCGGAGGAACTCCACACTCAGCGGCGGCGCAGACCGAGAATCGACAGCAGAAAGGACGAGAAGAAGATCTGGATGCCGACGATCACCAACGAGGCTGCGATCACCGCGAGGTGTTCGTCGGAGAGCGAGCCGAACCCGTGTGAGATCCAGGTCGCGACGATCACCGCTCCCATCACCAGCCCCACCAGCGTGAAGGCGCCGCCCAGCAGCAGGCCGTGCTCGAGGCGGAAGCGCGCCCGCATGCGATCGAACCAGGGGTCCTGCTCGCCCATGAAGTAGGTGCCGTAGGCGTGCGCGCACAGCCCGAGCGCGAGCACCTGGGTACCGACGATCATCAGCAGCGCGCCGCCGATGAGGGCGTGCAGGCCCCATGCTCGCCCGAAGAAGTCGAGTCCGGCGCCCACAAACACGACGATCATCGTGCCCAGGCCGGCGAGCACGGCGCCCGGCACGATGAACAGGTGGTTGGGACTGTGAACGAGCAGGAAGCGCAGGTGGCGCCAGCCGTCGCGGAAGCTTGCGAGCTTGCTTTCGCCGCCGCGGGGGTGGTATTCGATCGGGAACTCGGCGATCTTGAGGTTCTGCTTCGAGGCCCTGATGACCATCTCCGAAGCGAACTCCATCCCGGTCGTGCGCAGGTCCAGGCGCGGGAGCACGTCGCGCCGCAGCGCGCGCATGCCGCAGTGGGCGTCGTTGATCCCCGTGCGGAAGAAGAGGTTCAGCAGCCCGTCAGGATCGGGTTGCCGACGTATCGGTGAAGCCACGGCATCGCGCCCGGCTGGATGTTGTCCATGCGGTCGCCGATCACCATCTCCGCCCCGTCTTCCAGGGCCGCGACGAAGCGCGGGATCTCGTTGAAGTCGTACGTCAGATCGGCGTCGGCCATCACGATGTAGCGGCCCCTCGAGGCCGCGAAGCCCGCAAGGTAGGCGCTGCCGTAGCCGCGCCTGCGTTCCACCACGACGCGGGCGCCCGCCTGCTCGGCCAGCCGCGCAGAGTCATCCTCGGAGTTGTTGTCGGCCACCACAACCTCGCCCTGCACGCCCATGCGAGCCAAGGCCTCGAGCGCGGCCGTCACGCACAGCTCGATGTTCTCCGCCTCGTTCAAACACGGGATCACGATCGACACGAGCGGCTCGGCCTGGCTCTCGGCAGCCGCGGGAAGTATGGGTGTGATCTGCTCTACGGTGCTCGTCATGAGGCGGTGCCCACCGGGACCTTGGTTGCGTCGAAGCCCAGGTCGCTCTAGCGTAAACAGACTGCCGGGCGCAAAGTGGCGCGATTTCGAGGCAAAATGCTACCGCACGCTCTGGAGGGCCCTCGCGCGCGACGCGCAGCAGGCACGAGCTCACGCGTAGAAGGAGGTCAGCGTCAAGCAGCTGCGAGGCGTAGCTGAGAGCGATCATCGCGACGAGCAACGCCGGCCGCCACGGCGAGCATGCTGCGCCGCCCGAAAGCGTGCAGGGCTCCGACGACGAGCACCGCCAGCGGTCCGATCGCCGGGAACGCGTAGCGCCCGACCTCGGCGATCGCGGGCCTGAATCCCGGCGTGTAGTAGGCAGCCTCGAAGCCCACGATCACGCTCACCGGCATCGCGACCAGCGCGAGCAGCTCGACCGGGTGGCGGCGCACCCAGGACCACTCGCGGCGGGCCGCCAGCGGGCAGATCAGGATCGTGAGGACCATCACCCCGGCGATCACGCCGTAGACCCAGTCCGGAAAGGCAGCCGTGTAGGAGCCGAAGGCCGCCCAGCCGCGAATGACGAAGATCGACCAGGCCGGATAGACCGCCGAGGTGAAGTGCACCGTCATGAACGGCAGCCGGGGCAGGAACACCTGCCACAGATAGGAGATGAAGTCGGGGATGTTGCCGCAGGGCGCCGCTCACCGCGCCGGCGTTGGAGGCAAAAGCAGACGGCCCCGGGGAGGGGGTCGCGGTGTGCACGCCCCCGAGCGCGACGGCCGAGACGCAGCGCCATCGCGAGCGCCCCGGCCGCGAAGGCGATCCAGCCCGGAGCATCGGCTCGCGAGTGGCCGCGCCAGAGCACGGCCAGCAGGACCAGCACGGCCACCGGGTACAGCGACAGGGCGGTTCCCTTGACAGCCGGCAGAGCGAGCAGGAGCACGCCCGTCAGCGCGCCGGTCGGGACAGTGATCCCCCGGCGCAGCAGTGCGGATCAGCAGGAGCTCCAGCGCGGCGGCGCCGGCGTTGACGCCGACGTCGTTGCTGACCGAGCCGGAGATCGAACCCGTACATCGGCTCGTAGGCAACGAGCAGAGCGGCGGCTACCGCGAGCCACAAGCGCCCAGGGGCGAGCTCGCGCGCGAGCAGGAACGTGAACAGCACCGTGAGCGCGCCGATCAGCGCCGAGGCGAGACGCATCAGGGTCAGCTGGGAGAAGGGCGATGCGCCGGCCGCCACGTACGCCGGCGCGAGCGCGGCGTAGTAGATGGGGCCGTGGGTCGCCGCCGTCTCGTAGCCGCCGCCGTCATCGGCAGCGGGGATGCCGAGCGGCGGCCTGCAGCGAGTACTCGCGCTGCTGCCGGGCGAGCCAGGGCGGCCGTGAGTCGGCCGCGCGGTGGTCGGTGAAGAAGTCGACCGCTTCGAGCGCGAGCGTCTCGGCGCTCGACCACCGGCGCAGGGAAGAGGCCGGGTCGCGCGAGGGCGCCTGACCGCGCTCGACGAGCGACTGCGTGTAGGCGAAGTGGTCCGTCTCGTCGGGCAGCTGGAAGGGAGGTGAGATCAATGCCCAGCAGGCGAAGTTCACGGCCGCGATGCCGAACAGCCAGATGGCCACCCGCCGCTGCGCGCGACCACCCGCGGCCAGCGCCAGGCAGCGGACCGACGCGTATGCGAGCGCCGGGAGCACGCCGAGGAACATGAGCACATACAGCCAGGGGCCGACCGAGCCGGGCCGGAACAGAGAGGCACGGGCCAGGATCGCCCCGGCTGCCTCGACGTAGCTCTGCCGTGCGCCCCTGGGAGGCAGGTACCACACGGCGATGCGGGCGCTGATGGGAACACCGCCGACCGTGGGCGGCCCGATGCCCGGGGGCGACGAGAGCGCGGTGCCACCCAGGCTCACCACGCCGTCGGCCGTCAGACACGCCGTGGCCGGTGTCGCGGAGGGCCGAGCCGCGAGCTGCGGGATGCTGAAGACCGCAGAGCTGATACGGCTCCCGCGAACGACAACCGGGCTCAGGTCGCTGTGGATCGTGCGCCCTCCCAGCTGAAGTGCGAGGTGCAGGGCGGGGCGCCTCCGGGCCGTTGACATCACCTTGAAGCGCAGGCGCGAGGTGCCCGCCGGCACGAGCAGACCAGGGACGCACACCGGCTCGCGCGCCTGAGCCACGGCGACGTATCCGTGGACCTCGACGCTGTCGGTACCCGTGTTGTAGTCGCGCGGCTGTATCAGGTGGACGCTGATCAGCGCCACGAGCGGAACGGCGACAAGCGCAGCCCAGCCGCCACACGCGGGGGTCGCCTGCGAAGACGCGGCCCGACAGCCGGCGCAGAGGCCGCGCGACCGTGCTCGTCATCAGGATGTGGCCAGCCGGAGGCTCACGTTCTGGCACTCTCTCAGCCTGCATGCGCATCTGCGTCGTCTACGACTGCCTCTTTCCCTACACCATCGGCGGTGGCGAGCGCTGGTACCGTAACCTGGCCGAGCGGCTGGCAGAGGAGGGCCACGACGTCACCTACCTGACCCTGCGCCAGTGGGAGCGCGGGGCGCACGTGGACCTCGACGGCGACGTGCGCGTGGTGGCCGCGGGCCCCCGCATGGCGCTGTACACGGCCGGCGGGCGACGGCGCATCCTGCCTCCGCTCGTGTTCGGGCTGGGGGTGTTCCTGCACCTTCTTCGCAACGGCCGCCGCTACGACGTCGTTCACGCCTGCGCGTTCCCGTACTTCTCACTGCTGTCCGCGGCGCTGCTGCGGCGCGTGAAGGGATACGCGCTCGAGGTGGACTGGTTCGAGGTCTGGAGCCGCTCCTACTGGAGCGACTACCTCGGCCCCGTCGGGGGCCGGCTGGGAGCGCTCGTGCAGCGGCTGTGCGCGCGCGTCCCCCAGCGCGCCTTCTGCTTCTCCGAGCTGCACGCCGCGCGCCTGCGCGAGGAGGGCCTGCGCGGCTCCGGTGACGGTTCTCCGCGGGCTCTACTCCGGGACGACCGAGACGCTCACGCCGGGCCGGACCGATCCGATCGTGCTGTTCGCGGCGCGGCTGATAGCGGAGAAGCAGGCGACCCTGGGGGTGGCCGCGATCGCGCTCGCCGCGGGCCGGATCGAGGGCCTGCGCGGCGAGTTCCTCGGCGACGGCCCCGAGCGCGCCGCGCTCGAGTCGGCGATCGCCGAGCACGGACTGCAGGAGATCGTCACGGCGCCCGGCTTCGCCGACGCCGAGACGGTCGACACGGAGATGCGCAAGGCCATGTGCATGCTGCTGCCGTCCCGCCGTGAGGGATACGGAATGGTCGTTGTCGAGGCGGCGGCGCGCGGGACCCCGAGCGTCGTCGTCGCGGGCGAGGACAATGCGGCGACCGAGCTGATCGAGGAGGGCGTCAACGGTACGATCGCCGAGCGCGACGATCCGACGGCCGTGGCGGAGGCGATCGTACGCATCCACGCCGGTGGAGTCCCGCTGCGGGAACGCACGGCTGCCTGGTTCGCCGAGAACGCATGGCATCTGTCGCTCGAGTCCTCGCTGCGGACCGTCCTGGACGGCTACGCGTCCGGTGACTCGCCCGCTCCCGCGCCGGCCGCGGACACCGAGGGGCCGCGAGGTGAACCGGGGCCGAGCGCGCGGGCGTAGCTCGCGAGCGTCAGGCGTGCCGCGCGCTCCCAGGTGAACTGCTCGGCCCGCTCACGGCCGAGTCCGCGCAGCCGCGCGGAGAGCTCCTCGTCGTTCAGCAGCCGAGCCAGCGCCTCTGCGATCTGTTGCTCGCTGCGCGGGTCGAACAGCAGCGCGGCGTCGCCCGCCACCTCCGGAAGGGAGGAGGCGTTCGAGCACGCGACCGGCACTCCCCGGGCCATCGCCTCCAACACCGGCAGCCCGAAGCCCTCATAAAGCGACGGAAAGACGAACGCGCGGACGAGCGACCACAACCCCTCGAGCTCCTCGGTCGTCACCCATGGAGGAAAGCGCACCTCCCCGTCCACGCCGAGCGAGCGCGCGCGCTCGCGCAGCTCGGCCTCGTGCGCGGTGGGATAGCCGGGCAGCACGAGCACGGGACGGTCCTCGGCAGGAAGCGCCGCCAGGGCGCCGATCAACGCAAGCAGGTTCTTGTGCGGCCGCTTCGCGGAGAGACTCAAGACGACACCGCGCTCCCCCAGGTCGAAGCGCCTTCGCACCTCGTCCTGCGGCAGCGGCGTCTTGCGGCGGATCGCGCCGAGGCCGAGCGGCACGACATCGATCCGCCCGGGCGGGACGTCCGCCAGCGCTATGAGGTCGGCGCGCGTGCTCTGCGAATCGGCGATCACCCGCTCCGAGCGGCGGGCAGCCCACGGCACCAGCACCCTCATCCCCTTGTCGCGTATACCCGCATGCGCATCGGGGAAGCGCGCGTAGATCAGGTCGTGCACCGTCACAACCCTGCGAAAACGCCCCCACAGCGGAGCGGTGCTCGCCAGGCTGTGCACGAGATCCACCCTCTCGCGGGCGGCCAGCAGCGGCAGCAGCGTCTGCTCGCCGAGCACCCACTGCACGCGGTTTCGCGCGTTGACGGGCACGGTGACCGCGGGCAGCAGCTCGCCCCAGGGGCCGCCGCCGGCGGCGGCCGCCTCGCGGTTGACGAACGCGGTGAAGCGCATCCCCGGCGGCGCCTCGGAGAGCAGCGCCGGGATCAGCTCGCGCGCGTAGACCTCCATCCCGCCCGTCTCCCCCGGCACCAGGAAGATCAGGTTCAGGCCTACATGAGGGGCGCGAGCGGTCAAGGCCGTGAAAGGCTAGTGCCATCGTCAAGCTGGCCTAGCATGGCGTTGTGGTCGCCATCGACGTAGTCGTCCCGGTCCACGACCACTACGAGCTGACGTCGGGCTGCCTCGCGCACCTGGTCCGCCAGACGGTCCCCCACCGAGCCATCGTCGTCGACGATGGCTCGGGCGACGGCACGCCTGCACGCCTGCGCAGCGAGTGGCCGGAGGCCAGTGTCGTCGAGATGGGCGCCAACCTCGGCTACACGCGAGCCGTCAACCGCGGCGTGGCCACCGGCGAGGGGGACTACGTGGTCCTGCTCAACAACGACGTTCAGGTGCGCGAGGACTTCCTTGAGCGGATCGTCGCGCCGCTGGAGGCGGACTCGCGGGTCGGCTCCGTCGCCTCCCTGATGCTTCAACCCGGCGAACAGACGATCGACAGCGTCGGCGTAACGGCCGACCTGACTCTCGCCGGGTTCGCGCGCCTGCAGGGCCACCCTGCCGCGGAGGCCACCAGCCCGCGGCCTTTACTGACCGGACCTGAGGGCACCGCGGGGGCCTACCGCCGCGGCGCGTGGGAGCAGGCCGGGGGCCTCGACGAGACGATCCGCGCGTACATGGAGGTTCTCGACCTGGCCCTGCGGCTGCGCACGGCGGGCTGGCTCAGCGTTAGCGCCCCGGACGCCGTCGGCGTCCACCTCGGCTCGCGCACGTATGGCCGCCGCTCGGCGACGCAGCGGCGGCTCTCGGGGTTCAGCCGCGCCTACCTGCTGCGTCGCTACGGGGTGCTGCGCGGCAGGGCTGCG
Organism: uncultured Solirubrobacterales bacterium; assembly: GCA_963811445.1. Classification (GTDB taxonomy): domain Bacteria; phylum Actinomycetota; class Thermoleophilia; order Solirubrobacterales; family Solirubrobacteraceae; genus Palsa-744. Next base: position 16,725 of record CAWERP010000016.1, on the reverse strand, counting down.
GCGCGGACGCTCCTGACCGAGGCGATCGTGCTCGCCGGCGACGTTGCGATCTGCCGCGACACGCAGGCGGCGGCCGGGCGCCTGGCGGGCTGGCGCGCGGCTGCCGGGCGCGAGCGCTACGAGTCGCCGCCGAGCGACGCGATCGACCAAACGATCTCGCTGCGCGACTCGCTCGCGCTGCGTCGCGGCGTCCTGCACCCGTAAGGGGACTGACCCGCGATCCGCTCGGCGCTCAGTCGGGGGCAGGTCCTACGGCGTCGTCCGCAGGGACCGGGGCCGTGGTCCGACGCAGGATCACGATGAACTCGTGCTCGTTCGGCTGGACCGCCTCGATCTCGAAGGGGAGGGCCTCGGCCTCGCGCGCGTGGTCCAGCAACTCTCTGAACTCCCCGGGAGCCCACACGTGGAAGTGAATCGAATAGTCGGTCTGCTCGAGCGCCGCGACCCGCGCGGGCACCTCGATCTCGGGCACCCTCTCCACGAGCCGCGCCCATTCCTCCTGGTGGGCTCGACGCGAGCCGGCCGGTCCCTGGCGATGGTCGTCGATTAGGTGCTCGAGCGGGGTCGCCGGCCGGTCGGAGTCGAAGGTGCGACGTCGATCGGGCACCGCCAGGTAGAGGATCCCGCCGGAGCGCAGCACGCGCAGGTGGTTGGCGAGCGTCCCGATCGGGTCTTCGGTGTGCTCGATGAAGTGGTTGGCGATGATGAAGTCCGCCGACGCGTCGGCCTGCGTGGCGAGCCGCTCGCCGTCGTCGATCACATCGACGGCGACCAGCTCCTCGCCGGCGAGCTCCGGATAGTGGCTCTGCAGGGCCTCGACGTTCATGCGATCGACATAGCGGACGCGCGCGCCGGGTGGCAGCCGCAGCGGCAGGTGTAGCGCACCCACCTCGAGGCCCTCGCCGCGCAGGTAGCGCCGAGCCAGACGCCTGCGGCGTAGCTCGAACATGACCACCCTCGGCGCGGTCCGGGCCCGGACCGCAAGCGCCGCGAAGGGGCCGCGCTGGGACTCGGGCGAGCTCATTCCCCGATCTTGTCATATGGCATCCGCTCCCCACGCGTCCCGGGACAGACGCCGCTGCAGCCGCGGTCGCGCAAGCTCCCAGTCGTGGGTGCGGTTGTCTGCGACGAGGAGGTTCTCCTGTCCGCCGCTCCTGTATGAGCGCGCGGCCGGCCAGTCGGGAACGCCGTATGCGCGCCCGTCGCCGCCGACGACCACCACGCTCAGCCCCTTCTCCTGTACGCGGCGGGTAATGCTCCGCCGGCCGCTCTCGAGCATGTAGGCCGCGTGCTTGTCGATCGCCCCGTCAAGGCCCAGCTCGAGCAGGAGCGCGCGGTCGAGAATAAAGGCCGTCGTGCGGATGTGGGGATTGGGAAAGCGGGGGTAGTCGCGGCGTGCCCCGGGCAGCCTGAGCAGTTGCAGAGGCCACCAGCGCATCGGGCCGCGCACCCACTCGGCCTGGCTCTCCCAGCTCCCCGTCGCGCCGGCGAGGCCTACGCCCGGCCGGTCGAGGGCCGCCGCGAGCAGGCCCAGCCAGCCGCCGACGCGCACGCGACTGTAGGAGTTCAGCAGGCACAGGCGCTCGTGCTCCAGAAGTCGGGCGGCCTCGGCGTAGGCGGCGAGGTCGAGGACGGGCCGCTCGAGAACGATCAGACGATGCTCGATCCCCGCAAGCTCGGCCAGCAGGCGTTCGGTGGCGCCATCGCCTGCTTCGGGGGGCGACGCGCCGTTGAGCACGATCACCAGCTCGTGCGCGGCGCCGGGCGGATTAGCGCGGTGGGAGCGCAGGAACTGCCGCAGCGGCTCCGGGCCCAAGGGGGCCCAGACAAGGTGGACGAGGCCGATCATCGCCCGCCCGCGCGTGCGACCCGCTCGAGCTCGGCGAAGCCGATGACCCGCGTGCGCTGAATGTCCCGGCGCCTGCGAAGCGCAGCCGGCAACCCCCGCAGCGCGTCGCGCATGGCCCGGGTCCACACCCGCGTCTTGCGCTCGCGCAGCGCCGTGTAGAAGTTGCCGAGCTGGCCGCGCCCGATCGAGGGGGCATGGCGCAGGAGCGCGGAGCCCGGGTAGCACTTGGCGATCAGCCATACCGGGTTGCGCCAGAGGTGGTAGCCGTTGAAGTCGGTCATCCCGCGCCCGAGCGTCGCGCTGCCGCGGTGATAGAGGACGGCGGCTGGCACGTAGCGGCAGCGGAATCCGAGCAGCTGAGCGCGAAACGCCCAGTCGATGTCCTCGTAGTAGGCGAAGTACGCCTCGTCGAAGCCGCCCACCTTCGCGAGCGCGCGGCGTCGAAAGACCGCTGCGCCCCCGCACGGGCCGAACACCTCGTCGGCCAGCTCATACTGTCCGACGTCGCGCTCGCCGTGGCCACGCCGGCGCCCGCCGCCGCGCCAGCTCAGCAAGTCCCCGGCACCGTCGAACACCTCAGGATCCTCGAGGTCGAGCATCTTCGGCGTCACCGAGCCAACCTCGGGCCGCCGGTCGAGCTCGGCGACGAGCCGCTCCAGACAGTCCGAGCGGAGCTCCATGTCGTTGTTGAAGAGTGCCACGAGGTCGGTGCGGGCAGCCCTGATGCACGTGTTCATGGCCGCCGTCACGCCGCGCCTGGACGGGTGGGCGACAACCCGGACGTCGGGCCACGTTTCGCGCAGGTACTCGAGCGTCGCGTCGTCGGAGCAGTCGTCGACGACGATGACCTCCGCAGGCTGCACGGTCTGCCGCGCAATCGATGCGAGCATCACCTCCAGCAGATCCCGGCCGTTATAGGTCGGCATCGCGACGGCGAGGTCCCCCCGGACCCGCCCGCGCGCGGGACCGGCCGTCGGCTCCCCGGCAGCGTCCGGCACGCCGGGACTCACGCCAGTCCCCCCGGCTCGCGTTCGGGCACGGTCGGGCTGGCGAGCTCCCCCCACGCGAGCGTCGAGAGCAGCCGCCGCCTGTCGACACCTCCGCGGCTGTAGAGCCGGGTCTGGTTGTCGGCGACCAGGAGACCCTGCTGATCGTCCTGCCAGAGCGTGCTGCTCTTGTGCCAATCGCGCGGCTCCCAGGCCTGCCCCCGACGATCAACGACGAGAGCGCGCATCCCCATCGCGCGGACCTGCCGGGTCAGGTTCCTCCTGCCAGACTCCAGGCGATAGGTGTCCATCTTGCTCGCCAGGCGTCCTGTGTGCAGCCGGGCAATCAACTCGCGGCGAACCATCATCGCGTTCGTGCGCAGGTGCTCGCAGGGGAACGGGGGGAAGGCCGCGAGCTGAATGGGCAGCACCGGAGCGTTCCGCAGAAACCCCCACACGCGGCCCGGAGCCTCAACCCTCTCGTCGCGGGCCCCGCGCTCGGAGTCGATCTGCGCGAACTGCTCGCGCGCGACCTCGCGGGGCGGCGCGATGCCGCGATAGGCACTCGGCAGTCCGAGCGAGTGCGCCGCCCACGAGCAGGCGCTGAACCACGAACCGCTCGCCCCGACGATGCCTGCGCCGGGTTCGTCCAGCGCGCTGTCCAGCTTGGCAAGCCACTGCTCGTCGAGCAGCTCGCTGTAGGAGTTCAGGAAGCAGAACCGGTCGTGGTCCAGCTGCGCGGCCACCTCGAGGTACGCGGCGAGATCGAGCAGCGGGCGACGCAGGCTGAGCGTGCGCGCTCGCGTCGAGGAGCGCCTGGCCTCGATCTCATCCTGCACACCCTCGGCGCCGGCCCGGTCCATTCCGTTGAGGGCAATCACCAGCTCGTGGTCGGCTCCGGCGGACCGCTCGGCGTAGGAGCGAAGGAAGCGGCGAACGGTCTCGGGGCCGAGCGGGCCCCACACGAGGTGCACGACCGCGATCACCGGCGCCGTCCGCTCATGGGGCCCACTCGCGCACGCGGAGCTCAAACTCCCTCGACCCGATCGCGCGGCGCGTCTGAATCTCCCGCCGTGCGCGCAGCCAGCGGGGGGCATTGCGCCCAGCGTCGACGAGCGCTCGGAAGTACACGTCGAGCATGCGCTCGCGCCGGCTGCGGAGCGCGATCTGCAGCTGAGCCCAGAGGATCCTCGGCGCGTGCAGGAACAGAAAGCGGGCAGGCGCGTTCTTGATCAGCACGGCCAGCAGGTTGCGGCGGTGCAGGAGGAAGTAACGCCGGTCGACCTCGCCTCCGGTCGTCGCGCTGCCCATGTGATACGCCACCGCGCCGGGCACGTAGACGCAGCCGAATCCCAGCAGCTGCGCGCGTAGCCCCCAGTCAACGTCCTCGAAGTAGGCGTGGAAGGACTCGTCGAACGGCCCCACCGCCGCGAGCGCGTCGGCGCGGTAGAGGGCGGCGCCCGCACTCGGCGCGAACACGTATTCCTCCCGCTCGTACTGGCCTCGATCGGTCTGCCCGTGGCCGCGTCGGAACGCGGTCCCGTCGCGCGTGAAGACGTCGCCGGTCCCGTCGAGCTCGTCTCGCCGCCAGTAGTTCAGCAGCTTGCCCGAAGCCGACCCCGCTCGCGGATGGCGCTCGAGGCCGGCGACGAGAGCGCCGAGCCAGCCGGGGTCCAGCTCGATGTCGTTGTTCAGGAGCGCGATGAGCGAGCCGCGGGCAGCGCCGACCGCGACGTTCAGGGCTCTCGCGACGCCGACGTTGGAAGCGCCCGTGCCCACAATCCGGGTATCGGGCCAGTGCTCCTGCAGGTAGGCGACGGTGTCGTCGCTGGAGCAGTCGTCCACGACGACGGCCTCGAAGTCGCGGTACTCCTGCGCCAGCAGCGTCGGCATGAAGATCTCGAGCAGCTCGCGCCCGTTGTAGCTCAGCACGGCCACCGTGACCGTCGGGCGCCGCTCGTCGTCCTCCTCGCTCACGAGCGTCCTCTAGCCCTCGCGCCGAGGCCCTCCAACAACTCTCGCAGCTCCGGCGGAATCGACCGGAACAGCCTGAGCACCAGCAGGAGCACGGCAGTTGCGACGATCGTGCCCAGGATCGGCGAGATCGGAACGGCGAGCCCGATCGCAACAGCCGCGCAGCCTGCGAGCGCGGCGATCGGGATCAGCTCGATGCGGAGCGATCCGCGGGGCAGTGCGCGCGCGAGCATGAGGGCCGAGACGGCCCCCAGGCCGACCTCGCCGACCACGACCGCGATCGCCCCACCGCGTGCGCCGAGTGACGGCGCGAGGATCAGCGTCACGGCCGCCGAGGCAACGAGCGCGAGCAGATTCGCCGCCAACACCTGCCGATACCTACCCATGGTCAGGAGTGGTATCCCGCACGCCACGGCGATGAAGTTCCCCAGCATCGAGACCGCCTGGATCCGCAGCACCGAGGTGGCCGGCTCCGCTTCGGCGCCGCCGAGGATGCGGATCGCCAGTTCCGCACCGACCTCGACGCAGACGACCATCCATGTCGCGAGGAGCAGGGCAAGCGCGAACATCCGCCCGCTCACGCGCGCGAAGCGCTGGCGGTCGTGGTGCTCCGAGCGAGCGAGGATCGGGAATGCGGGGGCGAGGATCATCGCGGGAATGCCGATGAGAACTTCCATCACGCGGAACGACAGCGCGAAGTATCCAGTCTCGAGCGGTACGGCGATGAGGGACATGAGCACGAGCGCGACGCGCAGGTACACGATGTTCACCGCGCTGATCACGGCCCACGGGATCGAGCTTCGCAGCAGCGACCACCACCTCTGCAGATGGAAGGACGGCCTCAACGGGACGTAGCGCGACACGAGCGGGATCGTGGCCGCGAGCGACGCGGCGGCCGCGGGGATCGCCACCGCGAGCAGCGGCACGAGACCCGCCCCCGCCAGGACGAGCGTGATGATCAGCGCGACGCTCACGAACTGGCGCAGAAGTTCCACAGCCGAGGCCCAGCCGAAGCGCAGCCTGCCCTGAAGCGACATCGCGAACAGGCTCTGCAGCAGCTGCACGACGAGGCCGGCGCCGGCCAGGACCGTACCGATCACCATCGCCTGTTCGTAACCTACGACGATTGCGAAGGCGGTCGCCAGCGCCACGCCGAAGGACGTCAGCACGATCCGGATCCCGATCGCAGAGCGCATCATCTCGCGCTGCGCCGCCGGGCTCAGGGTGGACATGCCTTTCAGCACAATCGCGTTCAGCCCGCCCTCGGTGAAACCCGCAACGATCGTGATGAGCGCCGTCACCGTCACGTAGCTGCCGAAGCCTTCGATCCCGAGATGACGGGTCAGCAGCGGCGCCGAGACCAACGACAGCAGCAGGCCCGCGACGTAGGCGCCGGTCCGCAGGACGCTGCCGCGCAACGCGACGCCGCCTGCCTGCGGCGTGTCGAGGAGGTGAGTCTCCTCGGTTTCGAGATGCCCCGTGCCCTCGTCGGACGGCCGGACCTCGTCCTGACCGGCGGGAGCCTCTCCCGGCGACGTTCCATCAAGCCGCGGCACGTCGTCTTGTCCGGTGGGGGTTGGAGGTGTGCCGCCGATAGACAGCAATGCTAGAGCGCGTTCCGACGCACGCATCCAGCGGCTGGAGGTTCACCTGCCGGCGTCCGGATCCCAGGTCCACGCAAGAGTCAGCGTCCTAATCGCGACGCAGCAGCAGCAGCATCGCGCTGCCGTGCAGACCGCGGCGCTCGTAGGGGCGGGCGAGAGCCCGCAGCGCGTACCCGGGATACGTGTTGAAAGCCACAGGGCCGAGCGCGGGACGGCGGGGTAGCGAGTAGGACCATCCGTGCAGGTTGCAGTGGCGCCCGAACTGATCGTCAGTGGTGATGCCCACGCAGCTGAGCCCGAGCGTCCTCGCGCGCCCGATCAGCGCGGCCGCCGGGATGAGAACGAGGTGACGCGGCGCGTCGAGGTGAACCCATCGCGAGCGCAGCAGCCGGAATTGAAGCGAGTCCGGATTGGGGACGCCGATTGCGAGAATGCCGCCCGCCTCCACGCGCGCGGCGGCAGCCTCGATCACCTCGGCCGGATTCGGCAGGTGCTCGAGCACGTGCCACATCGCCACGACCCGCGCCGGCGACAGCGCCTGGAGCGCCTCCAGGGGGCGATCGCTGTTGATCGCTTCTACCCCTATCTCGTCGCTCAGGTAGCGGCAGCAGCGTTCGTCCATCTCAATCGCCGACACGGCGTATCCGGCCTGCTTGGCAGACCACGAGAATCCACCCGTGCCAGCGCCGACCTCGATCAGGCTCCCGGGGGACACGTGACGGGCAAGCATCTTGAGGCGATACGCCTCGAATTCGAGCGGGTAGTCGTTCCCCCGCCAGGCGGCCTCGCCGTCGGAGCGAAAGCCGTAGTAGCCCTCGCCGTAATAGCGCCCGAGATCCGCCGGGACGTTCGTCAGGAAGACGGTTCTGCAGCTGCCGCATCTGCCATACATGAAGCGCTCATCGCTGATCTCCCGATTGCGATCCCAAGCCTCCAGGAGGTGACGACTCGCCCCGCCGCAGAACGGGCACTGCGCGGCGCTCAACGCTCGAACACCCCCACCACGTTGGACCCGCCCGCCGCGAACGGGTAGTCGGACTCCGGTTCCGAGAGCACGCGGAACTGGTAGCTGACGGGCCCTGCGAACTTGAAGCGATAGCTCGCCCGGTAGCGGCCCGCTGGCGTCGCTGCGGATCACCTTGAACTGGATCCACGAGCTGCCTTGCGAGCGCGCCTCCAGCACGAGCTGCTTGCCGCCCCGCGGATCCGGGCCGCCGAGCAGCCGCCCGCGGAAGAAGATGCTCTGGCCCACCCCCGACACCCGCGGGGAGACGCTCAGCGCGATCCCCGCGCGCACGCTCAGCGTCAGCGTGCGCGTGGCCGCGGGCAGCGCGTCCCCGACGTGGCTGCGGTAGGCCAGGCGGAGCGTCCGCGAGGAGACCCCGCCCGGCAGGCGCACGCTGAAGCGCCCGTCCGGCCCCGTTCGCGGGCCGGTCATCGTGACCGGCTTCGCGCCCACGTAGGCCGGCGTCGCAAGAACGTCGATCGTCGCCCCCGAGATCGGCACCCCGCCGGGTCCGGTCAGCCGCCCGAGAACCGTCTGCGCGCGCCCGTAGGGGCTCGTGATGCGCTCGTTCCTCGCGCCCCTCCACATCGCGCTCAGCGTCGCCTGGGCCGACGCGTTCGCCCCGTTCGCCGGTCCCGGGACGCCGGGCGCCGGCGGGTTGGCCACGGTAACCTGGCGGTCGAGCACCGGCGCGGCGTTCCCCGCCGCGTCGATCACGCTCACGATCAGGTGATGGGCGCCGTTGCTCACGCGCGTGCTGTCGAACGGCACGTCGACGCTCACCGAGCCCAGGCAGGGCTTCACGTAGAGGAACGCCGCCAGGCCGTCCGCCGTCTGGCCCACGTTCCTGCAGCGCCCGCCGTTCTCGTCCACCACCGTGCTCTGCGCGAGTTGCCCGTCAACGCTGAACAGCGCCTCATACACGCCCGCCCCCGGATCCGTGGCGCTGAAGGCCAGATCGCTGGTCCCCCGCACGACCGGCGCGCTCGCCAGTTCGCCGCTCACGTTCCCCGCGCTCGGTCCTGCGTTCTGTTCGAGCTTCACGTCGGCCGCGTACAGGTAGACCGCTGCCGCGTAGCCGTTTGCGTCGCCGGTGCCGGCTTTGCATTTGTATCCCGAGACCCCTCCGCATGATGCGTTGATGTAGAGGTGTGTGCCCAGGTTGGCGCCCGGCACGACCACTCGATTGGCTGGGGATAAGGGTCGGTCGAGTTCTCCCTCGCCCGTGCATTTCAGCGTGTAAATGCATTCGTCGAAGATCGTCGGGCTCGCTCGGCCCCGCCAGCCAGAACTGGTAGGTGCCGTTGACTCCGCCGCCGCCGTCGGTGTCGCCGGCGCGCCACAACGTCGCGCCCGCGATCGTGGCGCCCGCCGGGGCCGAAAATGCCCACGTGGCGATGTCGATGCCGGCCGCATGCGCATCGGTCTCGTCGCCGAGCGCCGCGACAGCGCTCCGCCTTCAGCGACACGTGTCGATCGCGTAGTCGTCGAACGCGCCGCCCGCCGCGACCGACCCGCTCCACCCGTCCGCCGGGGCGCTCTGGCCCGCGGGCGTCCTGCACGCATACACGTGGTAACCGCCCGCCTGCGCGCTCGCGGCCGCCGCGCCGGAACACGCCAGCGCCAGCGCGAGCGCCGCGAGCACCGTCGCGAGTCTCGCCTCATTCGATATCCGCCCGCCCATCGACACCATTCTCAACCCCATGTCGCTCACGGGCGCCGGCTGACCCCCCCTCCAATTGTCCCAGGCTTCCGCATCGCCGGCTGCTGTGGCGACCGGCTCCGGCGGCGCCGGGGGATGGACCGGCGGACGTGTCTCCCGAAAATGCCCTCCTTCGCGCGTGCGCACGCGACCGCGCGCGAGCGTTCAAGCCGAGAACGCGATGGGCAGGCGCGCCAGGCCGTAGATGCCGGTGATGCTCTCGAACTGCGGCTCGCCGTCGAGACGCAACTCGCGCATCCGCGGCGCGAGGAAGGCGAGCGCCTCCTGCAGCTCGGCTTTCGCGAGGTTCGCCCCCAGGCAGTAGTGAACGCCGGCCCCGAACGTCAGCGCACGCGCGCGGCCGCGCTCGGCGGTGATGTCGAAGCTATCCGGGCCGCCCTTCCCGCGGGCCGCCTCCTCGAGGTCGCGGTTCCCCGTGAACGCGCACACCGACACGATCGTCCCCTCGGGGAACGTCACGTCGCGGAACGTCACCTCCTCGGTGAGGATCCGCGCGGTGAACGGCGTGATCGGCTCGTAGCGCAGCGCCTCCTCCACCGCACTGTCGGCCAGCGAGGGGTCCTCGGCCAGCAGCGCCCACTGCTCCGGGTTTTCCGCCAGCAGCCTCACCGCGTGGGCGAGCTGGCTCTGGCTCGTGTCCACCCCGCCCACCAGCACGTTGAACACGAGGTTGATGCACTCCACGTCGCTCAACCGGTCACCCTGCTCCTCCGCCGCGATCAGCGCGGAGATGAGATCGTCGCGCGGGTCCGCCCGCCGCGCGCGCACGAGGTCCTCGCGCGTACCCGTAGAACTCCTCCACCGCCTGCTCGATCGCGTCGCGCTCGCTCGCCATGCTCATCGCGTCGAACTGCCGCTGGATCCAGTTCGACCAGTGATGGAGCCTCGGCGCGTCCTCGAGCGGCGCGCCCATCACGGTGGCGATCACCAGCGAGGGGTAGGGCTTCGCGAAGGTCTCCACGAACTCGCACCGCACCACGCCCTCCTGCGCCTCTCCGCGACCGGACGCCGCGGCGGCCGAGGAGGAGCTCGCGCGTTCGAACAACTCCTCCAGGAAGCCCTTCATCGCCGGGCGGTAGCGCTCGACAGCGCGCGGGGACAGCGCCGGGTTGACGAGGCTTCGCAGCCGGTTGTGATCCGGGCCGTTCACGTCGAGGATGTTCCTTCTCATCTGCTCATACAGCGGCCCCTCGGTCACTCCGAAGATCTCCGCGATCTTCATCCCGGGGAAGATCGCCGAGCGCGTGCGCAGGAAGAACTCCCCCGCCTCCCGATCGAGCACGATCACGCCGTGCGGCCCGGACGCCAGCCAGCCCGCGGCCCGCACCTCGCCCATCGCCTCGTGGAAGCGCTCGCCCCTCAGCGAGGGGTCGGTGTAGTCGAACCCCGGAAGCTCAAGCTCGCTGACGAGCGTCATCGCGCGCCGCCTTTCATCGACTCGATGTGACCGGCGAGCGCGCAGGGTACCGTGCCAGCTTCTTCCCCGGGTTCAAGAGGCCCTTCGGGTCGAACGCCCGCTTGATCTCCTCATGCAGCTCGACGGCGCGCTCGTCCCACTGCGCGGCCAGCCGGCCGGACTTCAGCCAGCCCACCCCGTGCTCGCCGGCGATCGACCCGCCGAGCGAGACCACCAGCGCGAACAGCTCCTCCCCGACCGCCTGCGCCGCGTCGAGCTCGGCCTCGCTGCCGGGGTCCACCAGCACCGTGGCGTGCACGTTGCCCTCCCCCCCATGCCCCCAGGCGCACGACCGCAGCCCGTGGCGCCCCGCGATCCGCTCGAACCCCTCGAGCCCCTCCGCCAGGCGCTCGACGGGGAACACCACGTCCTCGGAGACCTTCGCCCCGCGCTCGGCCGTCACCACCCCGTTGACCCCGTCGCGCCAGCGCCACAGCGCCGCGCTGTCGGCCGGCTCCTGGATCGCAACGGCCGCGTCGCCGAGCGCCTCGACCAGCGCATCGCGCTGCGCCTGCGCGTCCGCGCGCGAGCCGTCCACCTCGGCGATCAGCGCGAACCCGCCGTCCTTCGGCACCTCGCCACCCGGGTATCCGCCCGCGACGATCCGCAGCGTCTCGCCGTCCATGAAATCGAGCACCGAGGGCCGGATCCCGGCGGCGAGCACCTCCCCGATCGCCGCGCATCCCTCCGTGCGGGTGCGCATGAAGCAGACCAGCGCGATCGCCGCCTGCGGCGCGGGCAGCAGTCCCAGGCGCACCGCCGTGATCACCCCGAGCGTGCCCTCCGAGCCGATCAACAGGCTCTTCAGGTCATACCCGGCCACGTCCTTGCGATTCGCGCCGCCCAGCTCCACCAGCTCCCCCGGGGCGAGCACCGCCTCGAGGCCGGTCACCCAGGCCCCGGTCACGCCGTACTTCAAGGCGTGCGGGCCTCCCGCGTTGGTGGCCACGTTGCCGCCGATCTGCGACTGCTCGGAGGCCCCCGGGTCCGGAGCGAAGAACAGGCCGTTCTCGCGCGCCAGCCGCTGCACGTGGCGCGTCGTGACGCCCGCCTCGGGGTACATCCGCCAGAGCGCCGGCTCGAGCTCGCGCACGCCCCTCAGCCGCTCGAGCGAGCACACGACGCCGCCCTGCATCGCGACCGCGCCGCCCGTCAATCCGGTGCCGCCGCCCCGCGCGATGACGGGCACGTCGTGGGCGTAGCACCAGCGCACGACATCGGCCACCTCGCCCGCGCTGCCCGGGAGCACGACGGCGTCGGCGCGCCCCTGCACGCCCCTGCGGCGCGCCGCGTCGCGGTTGTACGGGGATCCCGCCGGCGCGTCGAGCACGTGCTCGGCGCCCACCAGCCGGCTGAGCTCACTGTGCATCACCAGGGCCGAGGCTAGCGCGCCGAGTAGCATTGGGAGGGTCATGGCGGTGAGCGCGAAGCCCTCCTCGGAGGCAGGGGAGTCCTCGGAGAAAGACCGCACGTCACAGGCGGACGGGCGAAGCTTCCGCACGCTGTCGGGCGAACCGGTGCGCGAGCTCTACACCGCCGATGACCTCCCGGCCGGGATCGGCGGCCCCGAGGACCCCATCGGGCGTCCCGGGGAGTACCCGTTCACCCGCGGGATCTACGAGTCGATGTACCGCGGACGGCTCTGGACGATGCGCCAGTTCGCCGGGTTCGGCACGAGCGAGGAGACCAACGAGCGCTTCCGCTACCTGCTCGAGCACGGCCAGACGGGGCTCTCGACGGCATTCGACATGCCCTCCCTGATGGGCCACGACTCCGACCACTCCCGCGCGCTCGGCGAGGTCGGCCGGGAGGGCGTGGCGGTCGACACGCTCGACGACATGCGCACGCTGTTCTCCGGGATCGACCTCGGCGAGGTTTCGGTCTCGATGACGATCAACGCCCCCGCCGCGATCATGCTCGCGTTCTACGTGGCCGCCGCGGAGTCCGACCCGGCCCACCCGGCCCCGCCCGAGCGCCTCTCCGGGACGATCCAGGCCGACATCCTGAAGGAGTACATAGCCCAGAAGGAGTGGTGCTTCCCGATCGATCCCGCGATGCGCCTGTGCGGCGACATGATCGAGTGGTGCACCCGCCGGATGCCCCGCTGGCACCCGATCTCGATCTCCGGCTACCACATCCGCGAGGCCGGCTCGACAGCGCAGCAGGAGCTCGCGTTCACGCTGAAGGACGGCCTGACCTACGTCGAGCAGGCGGTGCAGCGGGGCCTCGACGTCGACGAGTTCGCGCCCCGCCTGTCCTTCTTCTTCAACGCCCAGCTCGACTTCTTCGAGGAGATCGCCAAGTACCGGGCGGCGCGGCGCATCTGGGCGCGCGAGCTCAGGCAGACCTTCGGCGCGAAGAGCCCCCGCTCCTGGCAGATGCGCTTCCACTCCCAGACCGCCGGCGTCAGCCTCACCGCGCAGCAGCCCCTGAACAACATCGTCCGCACCACCATCGAGGCCCTGGCGGGCGTGCTCGGCGGCACCCAGTCGCTGCACACCAACTCCTACGACGAGGCGCTCGCGCTCCCCACCGAGGAGGCCGTCACGATCGCGCTGCGCACCCAGCAGGTGATCGCCCACGAGACCGGGGTCACGAACACCGTCGATCCGCTCGGGGGCAGCTGGTTCGTGGAGGCGCTCACCGACGAGATGGAACGGCGCGCCTATGAGTACTTCGAGAAGATCGACGAGCTCGGGGGCATGGTCGAGGCGGTCAAGCGCAACTACCCCCAGCGCGAGATCGCCGACGCCGCGTTCTCCCTGCAGCAGGAGATCGACTCCGGCGAGCGGGTCGTGGTGGGCGTCAACCGCTACGTGCACGCCGAGGAAGAGCCCATCCCCACCCTGCGCGTGGACCCGGCGCTCGAGCAGAAGCAGATCGGCCGCCTGGCCGCCACCCGCGCGAGGCGCGACGGCGCGGAGGTCGAGCGCACGCTCGCGGCGCTGCGTGCCGACGCGGCGCACGAGGATCGCAACCTGATGGAGCCGCTGCTCGCCTGCGCCCGCGCGCACGCCTCCGAGGGCGAGATCGTGGAGTCCCTGCAGCAGGTGTTCGGCGACTACACCGAGACCCCGGTCTTCTGAGCGCCACGCGGCTGCGTGCGCAACTTCGCGCGCGCCTGTCGTGCTGTGAAGCTAGGATCCGCTCTCGCGCGACTCCCAACGCACTCCGGAGGCCCCATGAACCATTGCAAGCGCCTGGCCGTCCTGTGGCTGCTGGCGACACTCGGCCTCGGCTCCCAGGCATCGGCGGCGACCGTGGCGATCTCCCCGGCGCCGGGGACCCCCACCGCGATGCCCCGGACGCAGATCAGCTTCCTCGGCGCCTCCGCCGCGTCGCTCAGCGCGGTCTCGCGTCGTCGGCTCCTCAAGCGGCGCCACAGCGGCCGGCTGCGCTCCTACTCCTCGGCCGACCGGCGCGAGCTTCCTGCCGAGCAGGCCGTTCACCCCCGGCGAGCACGTGACCGTGCACGCCCAGTGGCGCAGCCCCCAGGGCAGGCGCGCGGCTGCTTCACGAGCCCTTCACCGTCGCCCAGCCCGGGTGGTGCCGCTGACCGAGTTCCCGGCGGCACGCCGGGCACCCCCGCGGACGTGCAGAGCTTCCATTCCGAGCCGAGCTGCATCCGCCCGTCGTCACCGTCCACCAGGCGCGCCGGCGCCGCGCAGCGCGCCCGGCTACCTGTTCGCCGCGCCGTTCCTCGGACCGGGCCAGTGGGGCCCGATGATCTTCGACAGCGCCGGCAACCTCGTCTGGTTCCGCCCGCTGCCCGCCGGACAGGACGCCGCCGACCTGCGCACGCAGGTCTTCCACGGCAAGAACGACCTCACGTGGTGGCAGGGGCGCACGATCACGCTCGGCTACGGGCTCGGGCGAGGACGTGATCGCCGACGCCAACTACCGGACCGTCGCGGTCGTGCGCGCGGGCAACGGCCTGCAGGCGGACGAGCACGAGTTCAACGTCACCCCGCAGGGCACCGCCTACATCCTCGCCTACAGCCCGGTGCAGGCCAGCCTCGCCTCCGCCGGCGGCCCCGCGAGCGGCACGGTCGTCGACGGCGTGATCCAGGAGGTCGACATCCACACGGGCCTCGTGATGTGGGAGTGGCACAGCCTCGGCCACGTCGACGTCAGCGAGTCCTACTCGAAACTGCCCGGCTCGCCCACCGGCGCCTACGACTACTTCCACATCAACTCGCTCATCACCGACCAGCACGGCAACCTGCTGATCTCCGCGCGCAACACGTGGGCGCTCTACGACATCAACCACCACACCGGTCGCGTCATGTGGCGCCTGGGCGGCAAGCACAGCACGTTCGCGCTCGGTCCCGGCGTGCAGTTCGCCTACCAGCACAACGCGCAGTGGCTGCGCCAACGGCGACCTCGGCCTGTTCGACGACGAGGGCGCGCCGCCGGTCAACGCCGCCCTCGCGCGGCGAGATCGTCACGCTCGACACCGGCCAGCCAAGACCGCCACGCTCGTCGGCCAGCTCGTGCGCACGATCGGCCCGGTCACCACGACCAGCCAGGGCAACGTGCAGCCGCTGCCCGGCGGCGGCTGGCTGGTCGGCTGGGGCGGGCTGCCCAACTTCACCGAATTCGACCCCCAGGGCAACGTCGTCTATGACGCCCAGCTGCCCCGCGGTGAGAACAGCTACCGCGTCTACCGCCTGCCGTGGTCCGCGCAGCCGCTCTCGCCGCCCGCGATCGCGGCCCGCACGAGCGCCGGCGGACAACATCGTCTACGCGAGCTGGAACGGCGCGACCACCGTCGCCTCCTGGCAGCTGCTGAGCGGGGTCCTCCGCCGGCCAGCTGACCGCGGTCTCGACGACCCCGCGCAGCGGCTTCGAGACCGCGATCGCGGCCGCGCCCGCCGCCTTCTACGAGGTCCGCGCGCTGAGCGCCTCCGGACGCGTGCTCGGCACCTCCAAGGCGCTGGCGCCCTCGAGCGGATGAGCGCCGCCGAGCCGTCACGCAGGCGCCGGAACGCGCCGGCGCGCCTGCTCGCGCGTCGGCGCGCTGTCGCGCTCGCGCCGCGTGCGCCGCTGCCCGCGGCGGGCGCGCGCCGGGCGCCGCGCCGCCGCCGTGCCGCGCGCTCCGAGCTGCGTCCCCGCGCGCCTCAACGCATCCGCCCTGCATCCCCGGGACGCCGCTGTCCGTCTCGCCACTCCCCGGCTCGCGCGACGCGTCTCCGGCACGCAGATCAGCCTGCTCGGCGCCCCCGCGTCGGCGATCGCCGGCGTGCGCGTGAGCGGCTCGCGCAGCGGCGCGCACCCGGGAGCGCTGCGCGCCTACTCGCAGGGCGACGGCGCGAGCTTCGTGCCCTCGCGTCCGTTCACCGCCGGCGAGACCGTCACGGTGCGAGGCACCGTCGACGCGTCGGGCACGGCGCGCCGCTTCAGCTACAGCTTCGTCGTCGGCCGATACGATCCGCCGCCCTACTACCCACACCCCAACCGCGACCCCAACGAGAAGCAGCACTTCGCCTCGCAGCGGGGTCGAACCGCCGCTCGTCACCGTCACCGCCCGCTCCGCCGCGACGTCCCCGGGCTACCTGTTCGCCGCCCCGTACGCCGGCCCCGGCGCCGCCGGCCCGATGATCTTCGACGAAACGGGCTCGCTCGTCTGGTTCCACCCGCTGCCGAGCGGCGTCGAATCGGCCAACCTGCAGGTGCAGACGCTCGACGGCAGCCCCGTGCTCACGTGGTGGCAGGGCTACATCGCACCGCAGGGCTACGGCCTCGGCGAAGAGGTCATCGCCGACTCCTCCTACCGGCAGGTCGGGCGCGTGCGCGCCGGCAACGGCTATCTCGCGGACCTGCACGACCTCCACATCAGCGCTCAGGACACAGCGTTGCTGACGGCGGTCAACTGGTTGCGCTGCGACCTCTCGGCCTCAGGCGGCTCGAGCGCGAGCGCGGCCAGCGACAACCTCTTCCAGGAACTCGACCTGAGGACCGGCCTCGTGCGGCGCGAGTGGCACAGCATCGACCACGTCGCGTTCGGCGCCTCCTACTTCTCCGCACGCGGTCCGAGCCCGGAATGGCCGTACGACTACTTCCACCTCAACTCGATCGAACAGGGCACCGAAGGCAGGACGCTGATCTCCGCGCGCAACACCTGGGC
>CAWERP010000015.1:0-19983 GCA_963811445.1 uncultured Solirubrobacterales bacterium | reverse complement strand
TGGACCCGCCCGCCGCGAACGGGTAGTCGGACTCCGGTTCCGAGAGCACGCGGAACTGGTAGCTGACGGGCCCTGCGAACTTGAAGCGATAGCTCGCCCGGTAGCGGCCCCGGCGTCGCTGCGGATCACCTTGAACTGGATCCACGAGCTGCCTTGCGAGCGCGCCTCGAGCACGAGCTGCTTGCCGCCCCGCGGATCCGGGCCGCCGAGCAGCCTCCCGCGGAAGAAGATGCTCTGGCCCACCCCCGACACCCGCGGGGAGACGCTCAGCGCGATCCCCGCGCGCACGCTCAGCGTCAGCGTGCGCGTGGCCGCGGGCAGCGCGTCCCCGACGTGGCTGCGGTAGGCCAGGCGGAGCGTCCGCGAGGAGACCCCGCCCGGCAGGCGCACGCTGAAGCGCCCGTCCGGCCCCGTTCGCGGGCCGGTCATCGTGACCGGCTTCGCGCCCACGTAGGCCGGCGTCGCAAGAACGTCGATCGTCGCCCCCGAGATCGGCACCCCGCCGGGTCCGGTCAGCCGCCCGAGAACCGTCTGCGCGCGCCCGTAGGGGCTCGTGATGCGCTCGTTCCTCGCGCCCCTCCACATCGCGCTCAGCGTCGCCTGGGCCGACGCGTTCGCCCCGTTCGCCGGTCCCGGGACGCCGGGCGCCGGCGGGTTGGCCACGGTGACCTGGCGGTCGAGCACCGGCGCGGCGTTCCCCGCCGCGTCGATCACGCTCACGATCAGGTGATGGGCTCCGTTGCTCACGCGCGTGCTGTCGAACGGCACGTCGACGCTCACCGAGCCCAGGCAGGGCTTCACGTAGAGGAACGCCGCCAGGCCGTCCGCCGTCTGGCCCACGTTCCTGCAGCGCCCGCCGTTCTCGTCCACCACCGTGCTCTGCACGAGTTGCCCGTCAACGCTGAACAGCGCCTCATACACGCCCGCCCCCGGATCCGTGGCGCTGAAGGCCAGATCGCTGGTCCCCCGCACGACCGGCGCGCTCGCCAGTTCGCCGCTCACGTTCCCCGCGCTCGGCCCAGCGTTCTGTTCGAGCTTCACGTCGGCCGCGTACAGGTAGACCGCTGCCGCGTAGCCGTTTGCGTCGCCGGTGCCGGCTTTGCATTTGTATTCCGATGACACCTCCGCAGGAGGCGCTCACGTACAGGTGCGTGCCGAGATTCGCGCCCGGTACGAGCACCGGTTTTCGG
This sequence comes from uncultured Solirubrobacterales bacterium, assembly GCA_963811445.1. Classification (GTDB taxonomy): domain Bacteria; phylum Actinomycetota; class Thermoleophilia; order Solirubrobacterales; family Solirubrobacteraceae; genus Palsa-744. Next base: position 18,793 of record CAWERP010000015.1, on the reverse strand, counting down.
AGGACAGAGGTTGTCCGAGATTCCCCTTGCCTTGTGCATCCCAGCGCGTAGAGGCATTCGTCGAAGCACGTCGGTTCTCGCTAGGGCCCGCCAGCCAGAACTGGTAAGTGGCATTGATCGCCGCCCCTCCGTCGGCGTCGCCGGCGCGCCACAACGTCGCGCCCGCGATCGTGGCGCCCGCCGGGGCCGAAAATGCCCACGTGGCCATGTCGATGTTGGCCGCATGCGCACGGTCTGGTCGCCGAGCGCCGCGATCAGCGCTCCGCCTTCTGCGACACGTGTCGATCGCGTAGTCGTCGAACGCGCCGCCCGCCGCGACCGACCCGCTCCACCCGTCCGCCGGGGCGCTCTGGCCCGCGGGCGTCCTGCACGCGTACACGTGGTAACCACCGGCCTGCGCGCTCGCGGCCGCCGCGCCGGAACACGCCAGCGCAAGCGCGAGCGCCGCGAGCACCGTCGCGAGTCTCGCCTCATTCGATATCCGCCCGCCCATCGACACCATTCTCAACCCCATGTCGCTCACGGGCGCCGGCTGACCCCCCCTCCAATTGTCCCAGGCTTCCGCATCGCCGGCTGCTGTGGCGACCGGCTCCGGCGGCGCCGGGGGATGGACCGGCGGACGTGTCTCCCGAAAATGCCCTCCTTCGCGCGTGCGCGCGCGACCGCGCGCGAGCGTTCAAGCCGAGAACGCGATGGGCAGGCGCGCCAGGCCGTAGATGCCGGTGATGCTCTCGAACTGCGGCTCGCCGTCGAGACGCAGCTCGCGCATCCGCGGCGCGAGGAAGGCGAGCGCCTCCTGCAGCTCGGCTTTCGCGAGGTTCGCCCCCAGGCAGTAGTGAACGCCGGCCCCGAACGTCAGCGCACGCGCGCGGCCGCGCTCGGCGGTGATGTCGAAGCTATCCGGGCCGCCCTCCCCGCGGGCCGCCTCCTCGAGGTCGCGGTTCCCCGTGAACGCGCACACCGACACGATCGTCCCCTCGGGGAACGTCACGTCGCGGAACGTCACCTCCTCGGTGAGGATCCGCGCGGTGAACGGCGTGATCGGCTCGTAGCGCAGCGCCTCCTCCACCGCACTGTCGGCCAGCGAGGGGTCCTCGGCCAGCAGCGCCCACTGCTCCGGGTTTTCCGCCAGCAGCCTCACCGCGTGAGCGAGCTGGCTCTGGCTCGTGTCCACCCCGCCCACCAGCACGTTGAACACGAGGTTGATGCACTCCACGTCGCTCAACCGGTCACCCTGCTCCTCCGCCGCGATCAGCGCGGAGATGAGATCGTCGCGCGGGTCCGCCCGCCGCGCGCGCACGAGCGTCCTCGGCGTACCCGTAGAACTCCTCCACCGCCTGCTCGATCGCGTCGCGCTCGCTCGCCATGCTCATCGCGTCGAACTGCCGCTGGATCCAGTTCGACCAGTGATGGAGCCTCGGCGCATCCTCCAGCGGCGCGCCCATCACGGTGGCGATCACCAGCGAGGGGTAGGGCTTCGCGAAGGTCTCCACGAACTCGCACCGCACCACGCCCTCCTGCGCCTCTCCGCGACCGGACGCCGCGGCGGCCGAGGAGGAGCTCGCGCGTTCGAACAGCTCCTCCAGGAAGCCCTTCATCGCCGGGCGGTAGCGCTCGACCGCGCGCGGGGACAGCGCCGGGTTGACGAGGCTTCGCAGCCGGTTGTGATCCGGGCCGTTCACGTCGAGGATGTTCCTTCTCATCTGCTCATACAGCGGCCCCTCGGTCACTCCGAAGATCTCCGCGATCTTCATCCCGGGGAAGATCGCCGAGCGCGTGCGCAGGAAGAACTCCCCCGCCTCCCGATCGAGCACGATCACGCCGTGCGGCCCGGACGCCAGCCAGCCCGCGGCCCGCACCTCGCCCATCGCCTCGTGGAAGCGCTCGCCCCTCAGCGAGGGGTCGGTGTAGTCGAACCCCGGAAGCTCAAGCTCGCTGACGAGCGTCATCGCGCGCCGCCTTTCATCGACTCGATGTGACCGGCGAGCGCGCAGGGTACCGTGCCAGCTTCTTCCCCGGGTTCAAGAGGCCCTTCGGGTCGAACGCCCGCTTGATCTCCTCATGCAGCTCGACGGCGCGCTCGTCCCACTGCGCGGCCAGCCGGCCGGACTTCAGCCAGCCCACCCCGTGCTCGCCGGCGATCGACCCGCCGAGGGAGACCACCAGCGCGAACAGCTCCTCCCCGACCGCCTGCGCCGCGTCGAGCTCGGCCTCGCTGCCGGGGTCCACCAGCACCGTGGCGTGCACGTTGCCCTCCCCCCCATGCCCCCAGGCGCACGACCGCAGCCCGCGGCGCGCCGCGATCCGCTCGAACCCCTCGAGCCCCTCCGCCAGGCGCTCGACGGGGAACACCACGTCCTCGGAGACCTTCGCCCCGCGCTCGGCCGTCACCACCCCGTTGACCCCGTCGCGCCAGCGCCACAGCGCCGCGCTGTCGGCCGGCTCCTGGATCGCAACGGCCGCGTCGCCGAGCGCCTCGACCAGCGCATCGCGCTGCGCCTGCGCGTCCGCGCGCGAGCCGTCCACCTCGGCGATCAGCGCGAACCCGCCGTCCTTCGGCACCTCGCCACCCGGGTATCCGCCCGCGACGATCCGCAGCGTCTCGCCGTCCATGAAATCGAGCACCGAGGGCCGGATCCCGGCGGCGAGCACCTCCCCGATCGCCGCGCATCCCTCCGTGCGGGTGCGCATGAAGCAGACCAGCGCGATCGCCGCCTGCGGCGCGGGCAGCAGTCCCAGGCGCACCGCCGTGATCACCCCGAGCGTGCCCTCCGAGCCGATCAACAGGCTCTTCAGGTCATACCCGGCCACGTCCTTGCGATTCGCGCCGCCCAGCTCCACCAGCTCCCCCGGGGCGAGCACCGCCTCGAGGCCGGTCACCCAGGCCCCGGTCACGCCGTACTTCAAGGCGTGCGGGCCTCCCGCGTTGGTGGCCACGTTGCCGCCGATCTGCGACTGCTCGGAGGCCCCCGGGTCCGGAGCGAAGAACAGGCCGTTCTCGCGCGCCAGCCGCTGCACGTGGCGCGTCGTGACGCCCGCCTCGGGGTACATCCGCCAGAGCGCCGGCTCGAGCTCGCGCACGCCCCTCAGCCGCTCGAGCGAGCACACGACGCCGCCCTGCATCGCGACCGCGCCGCCCGTCAATCCGGTGCCCCCGCCCCGCGCGATGACGGGCACGTCGTGGGCGTAGCACCAGCGCACGACATCGGCCACCTCGCCCGCGCTGCCCGGGAGCACGACGGCGTCGGCGCGCCCCTGCACGCCCCTGCGGCGCGCCGCGTCGCGGTTGTACGGGGATCCCGCCGGCGCGTCCAGCACGTGCTCGGCGCCCACCAGCCGGCTGAGCTCACTGTGCATCACCAGGGCCGAGGCTAGCGCGCCGAGTAGCATTGGGAGGGTCATGGCGGTGAGCGCGAAGCCCTCCTCGGAGGCAGGGGAGTCCTCGGAGAAAGACCGCACGTCACAGGCAGACGGGCGAAGCTTCCGCACGCTGTCGGGCGAACCGGTGCGCGAGCTCTACACCGCCGATGACCTCCCGGCCGGGATCGGCGGCCCCGAGGACCCCATCGGGCGTCCCGGGGAGTACCCGTTCACCCGCGGGATCTACGAGTCGATGTACCGCGGACGGCTCTGGACGATGCGCCAGTTCGCCGGGTTCGGCACCAGCGAGGAGACCAACGAGCGCTTCCGCTACCTGCTCGAGCACGGCCAGACGGGGCTCTCGACGGCATTCGACATGCCCTCCCTGATGGGCCACGACTCCGACCACTCCCGCGCGCTCGGCGAGGTCGGCCGGGAGGGCGTGGCGGTCGACACGCTCGACGACATGCGCACGCTGTTCTCCGGGATCGACCTCGGCGAGGTTTCGGTCTCGATGACGATCAACGCCCCCGCCGCGATCATGCTCGCGTTCTACGTGGCCGCCGCGGAGTCCGACCCGGCCCACCCGGCCCCGCCCGAGCGCCTCTCCGGGACGATCCAGGCCGACATCCTGAAGGAGTACATAGCCCAGAAGGAGTGGTGCTTCCCGATCGATCCCGCGATGCGCCTGTGCGGCGACATGATCGAGTGGTGCACCCGCCGGATGCCCCGCTGGCACCCGATCTCGATCTCCGGCTACCACATCCGCGAGGCCGGCTCGACAGCGCAGCAGGAGCTCGCGTTCACGCTGAAGGACGGCCTGACCTACGTCGAGCAGGCGGTGCAGCGGGGCCTCGATGTGGACGAGTTCGCGCCCCGCCTGTCCTTCTTCTTCAACGCCCAGCTCGACTTCTTCGAGGAGATCGCCAAGTACCGGGCGGCGCGGCGCATCTGGGCGCGCGAGCTCAGGCAGACCTTCGGCGCGAAGAGCCCCCGCTCCTGGCAGATGCGCTTCCACTCCCAGACCGCCGGCGTCAGCCTCACCGCGCAGCAGCCCCTGAACAACATCGTCCGCACCACCATCGAGGCCCTGGCGGGCGTGCTCGGGGGCACCCAGTCGCTGCACACCAACTCCTACGACGAGGCGCTCGCGCTCCCCACCGAGGAGGCCGTCACGATCGCGCTGCGCACCCAGCAGGTGATCGCCCACGAGACCGGGGTCACGAACACCGTCGATCCGCTCGGGGGCAGCTGGTTCGTGGAGGCGCTCACCGACGAGATGGAACGGCGCGCCTATGAGTACTTCGGAAAGATCGACGAGCTCGGGGGCATGGTCGAGGCGGTCAAGCGCAACTACCCCCAGCGCGAGATCGCCGACGCCGCGTTCTCCCTGCAGCAGGAGATCGACTCCGGCGAGCGGGTCGTGGTGGGCGTCAACCGCTACGTGCACGCCGAGGAAGAGCCCATCCCCACCCTGCGCGTGGACCCGGCGCTCGAGCAGAAGCAGATCGGCCGCCTGGCCGCCACCCGCGCGAGGCGCGACGGCGCGGAGGTCGAGCGCACACTCGCGGCGCTGCGTGCCGACGCGGCGCACGAGGATCGCAACCTGATGGAGCCGCTGCTCGCCTGCGCCCGCGCGCACGCCTCCGAGGGCGAGATCGTGGAGTCCCTGCAGCAGGTGTTCGGCGACTACACCGAGACCCCGGTCTTCTGAGACGCCACGCGGCTGGGCGCAACTTCGCGCGCGCCGTCGTGCTGTGAAGTTAGGATCCGCTCTCGCGCGACTCCCAAGGCACTCCGGAGGCCCCATGAACCATTGCAAGCGCCTGGCCGTCCTGTGGCTGCTGGCGACACTCGGCCTCGGCTCCCAGGCATCGGCGGCGACCGTGGCGATCTCCCCGGCGCCGGGGACCCCCACCGCCATGCCCCGGACGCAGATCAGCTTCCTCGGCGCCTCCGCAGGGTCGCTCAGCTCGGTCTCGGTCGTCGGCTCCACGAGCGGCCGTCACGGCGGGCGCCTGCGCTCCTACGCATCGGCCACCGGCGCGAGCTTTCTGCCCAGCAAGCCGTTCACCCCCGGCGAGCACGTGACCGTCCGCGCGAGGTGGACGATCTCCAAGGGCAGGCACGCGGTGCTTCAGAGCGCCTTCACGATCGCCCAGCCGGGCGTGGTCCCGCTGAGCGAATTCCCGGACACACCGGGCACCCCGGCCGACGTGCAGAGCTTCCAGTCACAGCCCGAACTGCACCCTGCGAGGGTCGTCGTCCACCAGGCGCCCGGCGCGGGCAGCGCCCCCGGCTACCTCTTCGCCTCGCCGTTCCTTGGCCCCGGCCAGCACGGGCCGATGATCTTCGACAACGCCGGCAACCTCGTCTGGTTCCGCCCGCTCCCGCCCGGCCAGGACGCGGCCGACTTCCGCATCCAGGCCTTCCGCGGCCGGAACGACCTGACCTGGTGGCAGGGACGCACGATCACGCTCGGCTACGGCCTCGGGGTGGACGTGATCGCGAACTCGAGCTATCAGACAGTCGCCGTCGTGCGGGCGGGGAACGGGCTGGCGGCCGACGAGCACGAGTTCACCGTCACCCCCCAGGGCTCGGCCTACGTCCTCGCCTACAGCCCGGTCCAGACCAACCTCTCCTCCGCGGGCGGGCCCGCGGGCGGGCTGGCCCTCGACTGCGTGATCCAGCAGATCGACATCCGCACAGGCCTCGTGATGTGGGAGTGGCACAGCCTCGGCCACGTCGACGTTTCGGAGTCCTACTCGAAACTGCCGGGCGTCCCGACGAACGCCTACGACTACTTCCACATCAACTCCCTGACCAGCGACCGCCACGGGAACCTCCTCATATCGGCGCGCAACACCTGGGCGCTCTATGACATCAACGGGCGCACCGGCGCGGTGATGTGGCGCCTGGGGGGCAAGAAGAGCACGTTCGCGCTCGGCCCAGGGGTGCCGTTCGCCTACCAGCACAACGCGCTGTGGCTGGCGAACGGCGAGATCAGCCTGTTCGACGACGAGGGCGCCCCGCCGGTCAAACCGCCATCGCGCGGCGAGACGATCAAGCTCGACCTGAAGGCCAAGACCGCCACGCTCGCGGGCCAGCTCGTGCGCACCACGGGTCCGCTTCAGACCACCAGCCAGGGCAACGTCCAGCCTCTGCCCGGCGGCGGCTCGCTGGTCGGATGGGGCGGGCTTCCCAACCTCACCGAATTCAACGCCCAGGGCCAGATCGTCTATGACGCCCAGCTGCCCCGCGGCGAGAACAGCTACCGCGTCTACCGCCAGCCATGGACCGGACAGCCAACCGAACCGCCGGCGATCCGCGTGGTCACGAGCGGCGCGGTCACCGCCGTCTACGCCAGCTGGAACGGCGCGACGACGGTTGCCTCCTGGCAGCTTCTGACCGGGTCGAGCCCTGCCCAGCTCGCGGCCGTCTCGACGACGCCGAACACCGGCTTTGAGACCGTGATCCCAGCCCCGGCGGCCCCGTACCTGCAGGTGCGCGCCCTGAGCGCCGCGGGCCGTGTCCTCGGCAGCTCGCAGGCGGTCAAATCCTCCGGCGGGTGACCCACCGACGGACACGAAGAACGCTGGTCGCGGCCGGCGCCCTGCTGGCGGCGTGCGGCGCGGCCACGCCGGCGCCGGGCGTGAGGCCGATCGCCGACGCGCAGGCCGCGCGCCGGGCGCCGGCCGCCCACATCCCCGCCGCTCCGCCCTGCGTGCCGAGCAGGCTCAACCGCTCGGCGCTGCTCGCGGGGACGAACCTCAGCGCCTCACCGCTGCCCGGCTCCTACGACGCGTCTCCGCGAACGCAGATCAGCCTCCTCGGAGCGCCGCTCGCGGCGCTGCACGGGGTGAGCGTCAGCGGGTCGCGCACCGGCTCTCACCCCGGCCGCATGCGCGGCTACTCGCAGGGGGACGGCGCGAGCTTCATCCCTTTAAAGGCGTTCGCCTCCGGCGAGGTCGTGACGGTGCGCGGAACCCTGAGCGTCGCTGCCGGCGCGCAACGGTTCCGCTTCAGCTTCGCGATCGCCCGATCCGATCCGGTTACCTACGGACCCACGTTCCCCAAGCACCGGGACCCGGGCGCGCTCCGGCACTTCCACTCGGCAGCGAACCTGCAGGCTCCCGTGATCGTCGTGACCGCGCGCTCGACCCAGACCGCTCCCGGAGACATGTTCATCACCCCGTACTCCGGCCCAGGCCCAAGCGGGCCGATGATCTTCGACGAATCCGGCGATCTCGTGTGGTTTCACCCGCTGCCCCGCGGAATCGAAGCGACGAACCTGCAGGTGCAGCAGTACGAAGGCCGGCCGGTCCTGACCTGGTGGCAGGGGCAGATCCCGTTGCAGGGCCTTGGCCAGGGCCAGGAGGTGATCGCCGACAGCTCCTACCGCGAAATCCGCCGTGTGTCCGCGGGCAACGGCTATCTGGCGGACCTCCACGACTTCCACATCACGCCCGCGGACACGGCCGTGCTGACGGTGTTCCATCCGATCGCCTGCAATCTCTCCCTGGTGGGCGGCCCGAGCGCCGGGACCGTCACGGACAGCCTGTTCCAGGAGGTCGATCTGAACACCGGGCTCGTGCGGCGCGAGTGGCACAGCCTCGACCACGTGGCCCTCGGCGACTCCTACAGCTCACCGGTCCCCGCCAGCGCGCGGTGGCCCTTCGACTTCTTCCACATCAACTCGATCGACCAGCGGCCGGACGGGACGACTCTCATCTCCGCGCGCAACACCTCGGCGCTGTATGAGCTGAACACCGACAGCGGCCAGGTGCTCACCAGCATCGGGGGCAGGCACTCCGGCGTCAAGCTCGCCCCCGGCGCGAGCACCGCGTATCAACACGACGCGACCGTGCAGGCCAACGGCACGATCACCGTCTTTGACAACGGGGCCGATCCGAAGGTCCATCTGCAGTCGCGCGGGATCATCCTGTCCCTGGACCCGCAGACGAACACCGGCACGCTCGTCGCACAGTACGTGCACCCCTCGGCACTTCTGGCGGGCAGCCAGGGCAACATGCAGCTGCTCGCCAACCAGGACGTGTTCATCGGATGGGGATCGGCGCCCTACTTCTCGGAGCTGAGCGCTCAGGGCCAGCTGCTGTTCGACGCCCACATGCACGGCTCCTACGAGTCCTACAGGGCCTACCACTTCCCTTGGACCGGAGCGCCTGCCGGCGGCCCGGCGATCGCCGCGCTCCCGTCCGCCGGCGGGCGATCATCGCCCGGCGGCCCGGTGACGGTCTATGCGAGCTGGAACGGCGACACCCGGACCGCGAGCTGGCGGGTGCTCGCGGGATCCTCGCCGCGGGCGCTCACCACGGTGGCCACGGCAGCGCGCACCGGCTTCGAGACGGCCATCCCAACCCCCGGACCCGAGCGCTACCTCGCCGTGGCCGCCCTCGACGCGTCCGGCGCCACGCTCGGCGTCTCGCCGACGATCCGGGGCTGACCCGGCCGCCGGGCGGCTGTTACGCTCGCGGTTGATGTCAGACGAGGGTTCTCAACCAGCCGCCCCGCGGACATGCCGGCACCCGGCGTCAAACCCGATCCGCTGAAGGCGGATCGCCCGCAGGAGTCCACCGAGCGCTACCAGCGCCTTCCCACCGGCCCGCACGGGCTCGGCCCCGGGGAGGTGCAGCGCGACCAGCGCGCCCGCCTGCAGACGGCGTTGACCGAGCTGATCGCCGAGCACGGATACCAGGCCGTGCGGATCCGCGACCTCACGACGCTCGCGCACGTCTCGCGGCCGACCTTCTACACCCTCTACACGAACAAGGAGCAGCTGTTCCTGAGCGCCTACGACGAGGTCGCCGGGCGCACCGCCCGGACGGTCATGAAGGCCTATGACCTCGAGGGCCCCGAGCGCCTGCGTCTGCGCTCGGCGGTCCGCGCCTTCGCCGAGCTGGCGGCGGCCGAGCCCGACGCGATGTCCCTGCTGGTGCTCGGGGCCTTCGGCGCCGGCGCGAAGGCGCTCGAGCGCCGCAACCGCACGCTGGAGGCGCTCGAGCGGCGCATCCGGGTCAGCCGGGACCGCACCTCGACCAGGCGCAGGGCCGGCCTGACCGTGAGGGTCATCCTCGGCGGGATCCGCGAGGTCACCGCCGCGCGCCTGCGCGAGGGCCGCGCGAACCTGCTGCCCGAGCTCGCCGACGAGCTCACCGCCTGGGCGGCCTCATACCCGCCGGAGCTCCCCGCGGAGCTGCCGGTCCCCGTCCCCGCGCGGGGACGGCGATCGAGCGACACCGTGAACGGGCCGTCCGAGCGGGCACGACGGGGCGAGGGCCGCCTGCCGAGCGGCCGCCACGACCTGTCGCGCCAGTTCGTCGAGAACAGCCAGCGCGAACGCATCGTCGACGCGACGGCGGCGATCGTCGCCGCCAAGGGACTCGCCGGTCTCACGATCCCCGAGATCGCCCGCCGCGCGAGCATCTCCCACGAGACGTTCTACGAGATCTATCCGACCAAGCACGACGCGTTCCTCGGCGCCCAGAAGGTCGGCCTGCACCAGGCGCTGATCGTCACCGCCGAGGCCTACGAAGCGCACGAGGACGACTGGCCGCGGGCGGTCGCGGGCGCCCTTCGCGCGCTGATCGACTACATCTGCTCGGAGCCCGCACATGCGCACCTGAGCCTCGTCGACACGTTCGCCGCGAGCCCCGAGGCGATGGAGATCCGCGACAGCGCCCTGCACGCCTTCACCGCGCACCTCGGCCCCGGTCGCGGACTCGCCTACGACCCCACCGCCTCGCCCCGGATCGTGGCCGAGGCGACGGCCGGCGGCATCTGGCAGATCCTCCACCACTACATCGAGACCGACCGCATCGCCGAGCTCCCGGACGCCGCGCCGCAGATCGTCTACATGGCGCTCACGCCGTTCCTCGGGCCCGAGCAGGCTGCCGCCGCTGCCTGCCGGGAGGCCTAGCCGAGCGGCGCTCCGTGCAGGCCGCTGGCCGGGCGCTCGCGATCCTGCCACCACCCGTTGATGCTCGCAAGAGCGTCGCCGATGATGCCCTCCCTGAACGAGGCGGTGTCGTTGAGGCGCGGGAGCGGCTCGGCGGGGATCTCCAGCTCGAGGAAGCCGCAGAGCGGTCCCCATCCTTCCTGCGGGTCCCACACCAGCAGGCGATCGGCGGGCACCGTGGCCTTGACGGCGTCGTTCCAGCGGTTCATCAACGCCACGAAGCCCTCGTCGGTGAAACTGTCGCCGGCGAGCGCGCCGCTCTGCTCGTCCCACGTCAGGCGGGTCATCAGGCCGGTGAAGCGGCGCCACAGCGGATCGAGCACCGCACGCGCCTCACACACGTGGTGCATGACCGTGTCGCCGTGGAAGATCCCCCAGACGGTCTGGCGCATGCTGCGTACCCAGGCCTCGCCGTCACGGACGCTCAGCAGCACCTTGGCGGTCGGGTAGCGATCCATGAGCTGCCGGTAGTAGCGGGCCGATGGCCAGTCGACCGTCGAGTTCACGCCGGTGAAGATCGCGTCCCAGTCCGGGGCGCCCTCGGCGGCGCGCTCCCACAGCGGCAGGCCCCGCGGCAGGTCGGCGAGCAGGTCGCGCATGTGGTAGCAGGGACCAAGGCCGAGCTGTTCCAGCGCGACCATCTGGGTCGTCGTCGCAGTCCGCGGAAGCCCCGCGCCGATCAGCTTCAGCTCGCTCATCCCGGCCGCACCTCGAGCACCACCTTGCCGGTGGCGCGGCGCTGGTCGATGCAGTTGAGCGCCTCGGCGGCCCGCTCCAGGGGGAAGCGCTCGCCGACGATGGGGCGCACGACGCCGTCATCCACCATCCGGCTCACCGCGGCGCCGATCTCGCGGTTGAGCTCCGGCTTACCCATGACGTAGGCCCCCCATCCGGCTCCCACCACCTCGGTGTTGCCGAGCAGCAGCCGGTTCACCTTCACCTCGGGGATCGACCCGCCGGTGAACCCCACCACCACGACTCGGCCGTCCTCGCGCAACGCACGCAGGCTGTCGGTGAACCGCTCGCCGCCGACAGGGTCGAGCACGACGTCCACGCCACCGCCCGAGAGCTCCTTGGCCTCGTCCTTCCACGGACCGTCGGAGCGAACGACCTCGTTCGCGCCGGCCTGTTCGGCGACCCGCTGCTTGGCGTCGCTCGAGACGACCGCGATCGTGCTCGCCCCGACGCCCGTGGCGACCTGCAGAGCCGCCGTGCCCACCCCCCCGGCCGCGCCGTGCACGAGCACCGTCTCGCCCTCCTTCAAGCGCCCCCGCAAGACGAGCGCGAAGTAGGCGGTGTGGTAGTTGAGGATCAGGCCCGCGCCCTGGGCGAAGTCCAGCTCGGGCGAAAGCCCGAACGTGAGGAACTCCGGGGCCACCGTCGTCTCGGCGAAGCCTCCGAGCCCGCAGAACGCGGCCACGCGGTCCCCCTGCTTGACCGCCGCGCCCTCGGGCGCGCTGCGCACCACCCCGGCAACCTCGCTCCCGGGCACGAACGGCAGGGGCGGTTTGAGCTGGTACTCACCGCGCGACTGGAGCACCTCGGGAAAGGAGACCCCGGCGGCATGAACGTCGATCACGACCCCGGCCCCCGGCGTGAGCATGTGCGAGCCCTCGGGCTCGGGCAGCTCGGCGAGCGCCAGCCCGCTGTCGGGGCCCGAGCACTCGACGATCTGGACGGCCCTCATGGAGGGCATTATGTCGAGAGGGCGCCGCGCGCGGTCGCGCGAGGCCGTTACGCGAGGCGTTACGCGAGGGCGTTGGCCGACACTCGGGCTGTTCAGCTGGTCGAAGTTCCCGAGGAGGTTGTTCATCCGGGCGCGGCGCTAGCCGGAGGCCGCAAGCGTCTGCACGAGCTCACGCCAGCGTCGCTTCAGCTCGTCCTGCGGCATCCCGAGGTCGCGCCGCTGGTAGAGGACGAGTTCGGTGGCCAGCGCCCCGAGGAGCACGTCGGCGATGTAGCCGGTCCCCCGGTCAAGGCGTGACGATCGAAGCAGTGCGGTCACGTGGGCGCGGTAGGCCGCGTAGACGCTGTGACGCAGGCGCTCGCCGGGAGCGCCGTTTTCCGCCGCCGCGAGCAGATCTCCCTGGAGCTCGATGTGATCGAGCATCCGCTCGCCGAAGGCCACCAGACGCTCGCATGCGGGCGCCCCGGGTCCGAGCGGCGCGGGGCCCCGGATGAAGTCCTCCTGGAACACCCGCTCGCGCTCGTCGAGCAGGGCGCGCAGCAGGCCACACCGGTCGCCGAAGTGGCGAAACAGCGTGCCCTTGCCCACCTCCGCCGCGCAGGCGACCTCGTCCATCGTCATGCAGTCGGCTCCCCGCTCGACGACGAGGCGCTCGGCCGCCGCGAGGATGGCGACGCGGTTGCGCGCCGCATCGGCCCGCTCATGGCGAACGGGCTCGAGCATCGGCAGCGCAGCCCCCGGAGCGTGACCCTCCACGCGGGGAAGTCTATCTTCCGTGCTTACCGGACTACGGTCCATTTGTGTTAGCATAGCGGTTATCCGGACTATGGTCCGCTAACCAACAGCAAAGGAGAGCCCCATGTCAGCCACCGCCCTCAGCACCGCCACCGCCCTTCCCGTAGGCACATGGCAGTCAGACCCGACCCATTCCTCGGCCGGCTTTGCCGTCAAGCACATGGTCGTCGCCACCTTCCGCGGCCGCTTCGAGGACCTCTCCGCCACACTCGAGGTCGGCGAGGACGGCTCCGCGGAGCTGAAGGGCACGGTCCAAGCCGGATCGATCGCGGTCAAGGACGAGAACCTGCAGGCCCACCTGGGCTCCCCGGACTTCTTCGACACCGAGCGCTACCCCGAGCTGCGCTTCGTCTCGACGTCGATCAGGCGCGACGGCGAGGAGCTCGTGCTCGACGGGGACCTGACGATCAAGGACCAGACGCACCCGGTCGAGGCCCGCGGGACGATCACCGATCCCGTCGAGACGCTCGGCGGAGCCGTCAAGATCGGCCTCACGCTCGAGACCGTGATCGACCGCACCAGGTACGGGCTGAGCTGGAACGCGCCGCTGCCCAAGGGCGGGGTCGCGCTGGCCGATGACGTGAAGCTCACGGTCGAGCTCGAGCTGGCTCAGGCCGCGGAGTAGCAGATGCCGATCCGGGTTCTAGGAGTCCCGGGCTCGCTGCGGAGCCACTCCCACAACCTCCGCCTGCTTCGGGCGGCGGCAGCCCTGCTGCCGCCCGATGCCGAGCTCGTCATCTTCTCCGGGCTGAAGGCCATCCCGCCGTTCGACGAGGACGACGAGAGCGCGCCGGCACTCGCCGTCGAGACCTGGCGCCGGGCGATCTCCGACGCGGACGCGCTCCTGTTCGCGACCCCCGAGTACAACTCCTCGGTCCCCGGAGTTCTGAAGAACGCCGTGGACTGGGCCTCGCGCCCCTTCACCGGCGCCGCCCTGCGCAACAAGCCCGCCGCCGTGATCGGTGCAAGCACCGGGATGTTCGGCGCCGTGTGGGCGCAGGCAGAGCTGCGCAAGACGCTCGCGGCCGCAGGCGCGAGGGTCATCGACGACGAGCTGCCCGTGGGCAACGCGCAGGACGCCTTCAACCTCGACGGGACGCTCGCCGAGCGCGACCAGACGCTCAAGCTCGGCGAGATCCTCAGCGAGCTGCTGGGCGAGGCCGCTGTCAGTGCAGCGGTCGCACAGCGCGCCGCCGCGTAGATCGTCTCGGCAGTCGAGGGTTGGGCCGACGGCTGTCGCTGCCCGTCAGGGCCGCTCCTCGCCGAGCAGCAGCTCCATCAGCAGCACGTCATGCCAGCCGTCGCCGACGACGTCGCGCTCGCTCCGGCGCATGACGCCCACCCGCTCGAAGCCGGCCTTCTCGTACGCTCGGATAGCGGCCGTGTTCGCTGCAGCCGGGTCGATCGTGACGCGGTGATGGCCGCGCTGCTCGAACAGGAGGCGAACGACGCGCCGCACAGCCTCGCTTCCGATCCCGCGTCCGTGCAGGGCCGGGTCGAGAAACAGGTCGATTTCGGCATGGCGATATCTCGGCTCGGGCTCCTCGGAGTACTGGATCAGACCCGCGACCGCACCATCGACCACGATGGTGAGACGGGTCGAGTCCGGCTCATCCCAGGGGAAGCACTGATCGGGAGCATCCCACCAGCGCACGACCTCCGGAGTCCTGTGAATGCGCAGCAGCTCGGGCTCGTCGCCCCCGGCAAGTGGACGGAGCTCGAGCTCGCCCAGTCAGCCGGCGGTCAGGTGGTTGTGAACGTCGTGGAAGGTGACCTCGGGCGGACCGGGGAACCCGACCTCTCTCGTGATCGGTCCGATCTGCTCGTCCGCGAACTTCTGGAAGTCCTCCCGGGACTGCCAGGCATCAGTCACACGGATGCCGTTGTCGGTCTTGGTCACCCAGTGGAACATCGCGCCGGGCCCGCCGGGGCCGCCTGGCGTGAAGCCCATCTTCTCGATGACCTCGTCGTACTGCTCGAGCGTTGCCCCTGTGAACTCGAGGACTACCCCTACTGCCATCGCGCGCCCTCCTCTTCGAAGCTTGACGATTGGACCCTCTCAGCGCGCGATCGTAACGCACCGGCTCGGAGGTCATGGACGTGGTGATGCCTCCGCGGCGGCGATCGCGGGGGCCCACTGCGGACTTCGGCGGAAGACGCTCGTCGTGTAGTAGACCGACCAAGCCAGCAGCCCGATGAGAAATGGCGCGTCACTGAGTGCAGCGACCAGCACATAGCGATCGGTACTCAAGGTCAGCAGGGCGACCAGGCGTACCAGCGCCCGCGCCAGGAAGTAGACCCCCCATACGATCGTGACCGTGCGCGTCGCCTGGCGGAAGGTGTCGGAGAGTTGCGCCTCCCGCGGGAGGGGGTAGACCTCGTCGGCAAACCACGCGGCAAACGGACGGCGCGTGGCAAGCGACGCCAGCACCCCGCAGCCGAGGAGCGTGTCGATGGCCACCTCCTGGGCGAGGTAGACGGTCGCGCTGTCCGAGCTGAGGCCCACGACTGCCCGGATCGCCACGAGCACGAGCGCCAGGCGCACCACCATCGCCGGCCGGCCTTGACGGCGCTCGTGCACGAACACCGACAAGCCGAACAGCACGGCCATCCCGATCCCCGCGGTCAGGCCGATCAGCTTCCATCCGAGGAAGAAGACGACGAGCGGACCGAAGCCGTCGCGCACGAGCCGAGGACCCGTGCGCCGAACGACGGCCCAGATCGCGATCGACTCAGGCAGGACGATCTCAGCCGGCGGAGTTGCTGCCACCGGAGAGGATTCTATGGGTGCAGCGAGGCAGCGACCGCGCTGCAACGCGAACCGAGATGTGCCCACCACCGGAGCCGGGGCGTCCTTCAGCGCTGCACGCTGCGCGGATCGGCCGTTTCAGCCGGCCACCAATTCAGCCCGGCCACCAAGGCACCCTCTCGGTTACCGACCCTCTACGCTCTGCAGCAAGGGCAGTTCCAGGCGGGATGGTGGCCGGGTGAGATCGAGCCTACGCCGAGCCGATGAGCCCGGCAAGAAGCGCAGCGTGGCTTGCAGGGGTCTACATCGTAGGCGATGAGTCCCGCCGCCGGGTGGGATCGCCGGCAGCAATGGGAGCACCCGGTTTAGGGAGGTGCCCGACAGGCGCGCGAGGTGCTCCTGGCGGCTCGAGCGACCACTTCCGTATCCTCGCTGATGGAGCACCCGAGCCTCAATGAGCGTTTGACCCAGACCACCAACTCCATCCCCCACGTCGTCGAATCGTCGCCAGACGGCCCTGGCCCGCCGGCCGTCTCCGTCAACGGCCTCGCCAAGCGCTACGGCGACGTCGAGGCGGTCAAGGGCGTCGACTTCGAGGTGAGCCGCGGCGAGACGTTCGGCTTCCTGGGTCCCAACGGCGCCGGGAAGTCGACCACGATCAACATGCTGTGCACGCTCGTGCGTCCCACCGGCGGCTCCGCCACCGTCGGGGGCCACGACATCGTCAGCGAACGGGACGCGGTGAGGCGCAACATCGGCCTGGTCTTCCAGGACACGACGCTCGACGGCTACCTCACCGCCCAGGAGAACCTGAGGCTGCACGCCGAGCTGTACGGCATGCCCCGCGAGTCGGTCGCTCCGCGCATGCGCCAGGTGATGGAGATGGTCGGGCTCTGGGAGCGGCGCTCCAGCCTCGTGAACACCTTCTCCGGCGGCATGAAGCGCCGTCTGGAGATCGCCCGCGGGCTGCTGCACTCGCCCAGGGTGCTCTTTCTCGACGAGCCCACCATCGGTCTGGACCCGCAGACACGCAACTCGATCTGGAGCTACATCTCAGAGCTCGAGCAGGATGAGGACATCACGATCTTCCTCACGACCCACTACATGGACGAGGCCGAGTACTGCGACCGGATCGCGATCATCGACGAGGGCGAGATCGTCGTGCTCGACACGCCCGAGGCGCTGAAGGCGAGCGTCGGCAAGGACCGCGTCCAGATCCACACCGAGGACGACGCCAGGGCGATCGAGGCGCTGCGCGAACGCTTTGGCATCGAGGCCAAGATCGCCGAAGGCGCAGTCACGTTCGGCGTGTCGGAGGGTGAGAGCTTCGTGCCGCGCCTCTTCGCCGAGCTCGGCCAGCCGATCCGCGCAGTCAGCGTCGCCAGGCCATCGCTGGACGACGTCTTCATGTCCTACACCGGCACGACCATCCGCGACGCCGAGGCCACGGGCAGCGACATGATCCGCAACATGGCCAAGATGATGAACCGCTGATGGCGACCGAGAGCCCAGCGCACGCCGGGCACGAGCCTGCGCCCCCGCCTCACCACGCGGTCGCGCGCCTGCACGTCCCGGCCCGCAGCCTGCGTGGCGAGATCCGCGCGATCAAGGTCGTGTGGCGTCGCGAGCTGATCCGCTTCAGCCGTGACCGGCTGCGGATACTCACCTCACTGGTGCAGCCCTTCCTGTTCCTGTTCGTGCTCGGCACCGGGCTCTCGACGCTGGTCTCGACCTCGACTCACGGGATCAGCTTTCGGACCTTCATCTACCCGGGCGTGCTGTGCATGGCGGTGATGTTCACCGCGATGTTCTCGGCCGCCTCGATCGTCTGGGATCGCGAGTTCGGCTTCCTGCGGGAGATGATGGTGGCCCCGGTACGGCGCAGCTCGATCGTGCTGGGCAAGTGCCTAGGGGGCGCGACCGTCGCCACCTTCCAGGGCCTGATCGTGATCGCGATCGGCCCCCTCGTCGGCGTCCCCTACGAGCTGACCTTGATGCTCGAGCTGTTCGGCTTGACCCTGTTGCTCGCCTTCTCGATCACCGCCTTCGGAGTGATGGCCGCCGCTCGCGTCAGCCAAATGCAGTCGTTCATGGCATTGATGCAGATGGTGATGATGCCCCTGTTCTTCCTCTCCGGCGCGCTCTTCCCGGTTGCGGGCTTGCCGTGGCTGCTGGCGATCCTCAACCGCCTGGACCCGCTCACCTACGCCGTGGACCCGATGCGCAAGGCGGTGTTTGCGCATCTCGACATCAGCCCGGTGGCGCGCCACGCCCTCGATCCGGGCGTGACCTGGTGGGGCTGGAAGGTGCCAGGACCCGTCGAGGCGGCGGTGATCGCGCTGCTCGGCTTCGTGATGCTGCTGATCGCCGATCGCCGAGTTCAGCCGCGCCGAATAGCCGACGCCGGCGTCGTCCTGGGTGGCGCCCTCTCTCAGTGCGAGGAGAAGGACTGTCCGGCGTGCAGCCAGGGGCCGAATTCCGGAAGGAACACCACTGCGAGCACCAGTCCCGCCACCAGTGCGCCGGAAAGAGACAGAATCCGACCGGCGCGACCGTTGCCCGCGCCGCTGAGCGCTGGTAGCTCGATCTCGCGTTTGGTGCCCAGCGCCCTCGGCAGATCGGCCAGGTGACCCAGCACGTGCAAGGCCGTAGCAGGCGATCCAGATAGCGAAGCTCGCCTTGTGGATCAAGAGAAGGGACCCTCGTGAGCCCGGCCCGGCGAGCAGCAGAGCCACGCCACTGGCGAACACCACCACCGTGGACGCCACAACGATAGGGGCGATCAGGCGCATGGTGGCCGGGGGTGGACCCTTCAGCCGGTAGGCGGGATTGCCGGAGTAGTAGCGGCTGAAACGGTACCCGGTGCTCGCCATCTTCAACGCGACCGGCGGGATCAGGAGCATGCCGAGGAACATGTGAACACTGAGCAGAGGGTGGATCCTGAGGATCGTTATGCCCAGTGCCGCCAGCAGCGCGATGAGCACGAGTCCCGTGATCGCAGTGAGCTGCTCGTTGCCGCTGGTGCCGCCCCCGATCAGCCGTCTGGCCCGCCGGCCCGACGAGGATGACGGTGGCCGAGTCTCGGAGCACTCCGGCGCGGCGAGAACCCCGGCGCGGCTTGTGCGCCGTCCAGCTCGAGCCTTCTCATCGACTGCCACCCACCAAGTCTGCCCGCAGACGCTAAGGACCGGGTAACACAACGATGAGAAAACTCATTGAATTGTCA
>CAWERP010000014.1:0-430801 GCA_963811445.1 uncultured Solirubrobacterales bacterium | reverse complement strand
TGGGCTTAAGAGGCCCCTGCTCTGCCGGTTGAGCTAACGGCCCGTGAGGGCGCCGGCATGACGGCCGGCTGAGGCAGCGATTCTAGCCAAGGAGCGTGCCACGCCCTCCTCAGAACACGATCGTGCGCCGGCCGTCGACGATCACGCGGTCGTCGAGGTGCAGCGAGACCGCTCGGGCCAGCACCAGCCGCTCGACGTCGCGACCGACGCGCTCCAGCTCGTGAGCGCTCTGGCGGTGGTCGACGCGGACGACATCCTGCTCGATGATCGGCCCGTCGTCGAGTTGCTCGGTCACGTAGTGGGCCGTTGCCCCGATCAGCTTGACCCCCTGCTCACGCGCCCGACGGTAGGGATCGGCTCCGGCGAACGCGGGAAGAAAGGAGTGGTGGATGTTGATGGCCGGCATCCCCACCCGCTCCAGGAAGTCGCCGCTGAGGATCTGCATGTAGCGAGCCAGCACCAGCAGGTCGGCCTTGCCCGCCAGGAGGGCGAGCATCGCGCTCTCGGCACGCTCCTTCTCGCCCCGCTCGACGGGTACTTGGTGATATGCGACCCCTGCCGCGACGGTCTCGTCCTGCAGGTCGGGGTGGTTGGAGATCACCGTGACGATCTCCCCGTCGAGCTCGCCGCGACGCCAGCGCCAGAGCAGGTCAAGGAAGCAGTGGTCGTGGCGGGACACGAGGATCGCGATCCGCCGGCGGTCGTCCCACCAGCGGATCTCCCAGTCCATCTCGAAGCGCCTGCCCACCTCGCGATCAAAGCCCTCCCTCAGACGGTCGCGCTCACCGAGTCGTGACCGGTCCCCCATCCCCTCCAGGAAGAACTCGGTCCGCAGGAAGAACCTGCCGCCCGTGGGATCTGAGGAGTACTGGTGCGATGAGACGATGTTCGCTCCCCGCTCGAACAGGAAGCGGGATACCGCGGCGACGATTCCGGGCCGATCGGCGCAGCCGACGAGCAGCCTTCCGGTGTAGCGCTCGGCCTCCCGCTCGCCGGCGGGCTCGGGCGGACGGCTGGCTTCCCCGGAACGGGCCATGCGAGCGCCGGCGCGCTATTTTTTGCTCGGCACGGCGGGGACCGTTGTGCCGGTCGTGGTGCTCGCGGTGACGCCGGTGCTTGGTGACGTGCTCACCGTGACGCCCGTGCTCGGCGTAGTGCTCGCGGTGACGCCGGAGCCCGTCCGGGCGCCTGTGGGGTTCTTCTTGATCTGCGCCAGCTCCAGTTGCAGCCGCGCCCGCTGCGCGGCCGGCGCGAGGCTGATCGCCTTCTGCGCGGCGAGGTCGCCGACGCGCGTGTTGTGAGCCTCGTAGGCGTACTGCGCGAGCGCCGCGAACAGCGCGGCGCTCGTCGGGCGGGCGGCGACCACGATCTGCATGACCCGTACCGCTTCGGCCGGTTCGTTCAGCCCTTCCTGGCCGAACACCCGCACCATCTCCTGCGCCAGTTGGGGGTTGGGGTGCGGCGGGTTCAGCGCGAGGTAGCGGTTCCACGATTGGGCCGTCTGCGAAAAGAGTTCTTTCCCCGTGGACGTGAGCGTGCCGTTGCTGATGTACGCTTCGCCGCCCGCTTCGTGCAGCTGGGCGGCGGTCAGTTTTTCCCAGGCGGCGGCATTGTTGGGCTGGGTTTTGGTGAGCTTCTTGTAGGTCTTGATCTGGCTGGAGAAGCTCGCGTGACCCGACCCTTCGTTGTTGTTGGCCGCATTCAGCAGCCCGCCGCCGCCGAAGCCGCCGCCGACGCCGAAGCCGACCAGCCCTACGCCCATTATCACGGCGAGGCCCGTGTAGATGATCCGGACCGTACGCCGGCGGCCGCGCCCTCTGAGATCAAACAGCATCAGCCATCAGCTCCCGGTCTACGTGGTCGATTGTCTGCGGCACGCCTGGCTCTATCGCGTCATCTGGTGATGGCGCCGGGTCCCCCTGTGGGTTTGCCCGGAGCCTGGACTGCTCATGCTGTCCGACCGCGTTCCCGCCGGTCAATGAACGATGAAAGCAGGATACTCGCCTCGTAGAGCAGGTACAGCGGTACTGTCTCGAGGAACAGTGTAATGACATCTCCGGGGAGGAACGCCGCCACCGCGGCACATGCGACGATCGCATAGCGGCGGTTCTTGCGCAGCTGGGCAGTGGTCACGATCCCCGCGCGGGTGGCGGCCAGGATCGCCACTGGAACCTGGAACACCAGACCCATCGCCAGCAGGATGGTCGCAGCGAACCTGTAGAACTGGCTGGCCTGCACCAGCACGTTGAACTCGCTGGAGTTGAAGTTGACGAAGAACCGAACCGCGGCGGGCAGCACCACGAAGTAGCCAAACGCCACCCCGATCGCGAACAGGAACGGAATTGCCACGAGCAGAGGCACGACCGCGCGCCTCTCGCCCGGCGCGAGCGCGGGCAGGATGAAGCCGTAGAGCTCGAACAGGATCACCGGCAGGGAGATCACGAGCGCGAAGTACAGGGCCACGGTGAGGGTCGTGGTGAAGGGCTCCCCGACACCGAGGGTCACCGGATTGTCGCCCGAGGGTTTGCGTGGGATCTTCGCCACATCGGCCTTCAGAGCGCCGATCAAGGGGAGCAGCTGCGTGCGCGTCTGGGCCGAAAGCCCGCTGCCCGGCCGGGCCAGCAATCGCAGAGCGGCCTGCGTGTCCTCCGACACCCTCAGCACGCCCTGCTGCGCGAGCACGGCCTGGCCCACCGTTCCCTGACCCTTGGCCACCTGCTTCTGCGTCTGCGTCTGGAGCGGTTTGTTGATGATGTGCAGCAGCGCGTGGTTCTGCCACATGCAGAAGCCGAACGCGACCGCGAGCACGGCTGCGCTGACGATCAGCCGGGTACGCAGCTCGTCGAGGTGGTCCACGAGACTGAGCCGGTCCTCGTGGCCGATCGGACGGATCGCGGTGGCCATCCTCATGAACCTACCACCGCGTGGCGGCTTTTCGGTGCGCTTGCAGTGACCCTCAACGGCTGCCGTGCGCAAACGAGCGGCACATGTCCACCAAGCTAAAGGCGCCCGCCCCGCGGGTCGATGACGTGAGTGAGCCAGACATGCACTCCGACAGAGATCCCCATATGCAGCCTCGCCCGCAGTCGCCGGACGGCAAGCAGATCGACATCGTCCACCCCGAGGGGCCGCACGCCCCGGGACCCGACTGCTCACCGGCCGACCTGCACGTCTGCTTTCACTGCGCGGGCGAGCTGGCCTATCCGCTGGATTGGTCCGAGGAGGGTCCCCGGCAGTGGCGGATCGTCCTGCGATGCCCTGACTGCGAGTCCCGGCGCGAGGGAGTGTTCGACCAGGCGGTCGTGGAGCGTCTCGACGACGAGCTCGACCGCGCGGCCGGCGCGCTGCTCGGCGACCTGCGACGCCTGACCCACGCGAACATGTCCGAGGAAATCGAGTTCTTCATCCGCGCGCTGGACGCCGACCTGATCGTCCCCAGCGACTTCTAGCGGTAGCGCTCGACCACGGCATCGGCCACCAGGTCGAGCAGGACCGAGCGACCGTTGGGAAGGATCGACGGCAGCGCCGCCTTGGCCTCTGCCACGACCGCCAGCGCCCGCTCGCGGGCCTCGTCCAGCGCGCCCGTCGCGGCGATCCGCTCACACAGCACCTCCGCCTGATCGGGCCCGACCAGCGAGGCGAGATCGAATGCGGCGAGATCCTGCTCGCGCTCGCGCGCGAGGATCAACGGCAGCGTGACGGTCCCGTCGAGCAGGTCCGTCCCGCGCGACTTGCCGGTGCGCTCGACCGGGCCGGACACGTCGAGCACGTCGTCGAGCATCTGAAAGGCCAAGCCGATGCGCCGGGCGAACGCGCCGAGCGCGTCGGCCAGGGCGCTCGACCCTTCGGCGGCAGTCAGCGCTCCAAGCCGGCAGGCCGCCTCGAACAGCGCCGCCGTCTTCAGCTCGCAGCGCCTCAGATATCGGTCCACCGCGACGTGCGGCGCGTACGCGTCCTCGCGCTGGAGCAGCTCACCGGCAGCAAGCGCCGAGCTAGCGTCCGAGAGTGCCGAGAGCTGAGCTGCGTCCTCGTTGCGGGCGAGCACGGCGAACGCCCGCGAGAACAGCAGGTCGCCGGTTGCGATCGCGACCTCCCTCCCGGCGACCGCGGCGACCGTCGGATGCCCGCGGCGCAGCCGTGCACCGTCGATCAGGTCATCGTGGACGAGCGTCGCGGAGTGCACGAGCTCGACCGCGACGGCAGCGCGCACGAGGCGCTCCTCGCCGTCGGCGGTGCACGGCGGGCCGCCCGCCGACTCGGCCGCCAGCACGACGAGCAGCGGGCGCAGGCGCTTGCCGCCGGCCATGATCGTGGCGGAGGCGTGCGACGCGAGCGGCGCGCCGGCCTGGGCGGTCACCTGCTCGAGGTAGAGCTCGGTACGGATCATGCGCTCTCGCAGCCCGGCTCCGCCACGGCGGATGATCGCGTCCACCCCGTCCTCTCCCCCCGCCGGGTTGGTGGCAGGCGTGCTGCCCACCGTGCTCATCGTGCGCTCCCTCCGGGAACAGTGCCCGCGTGAATCGCCACGATGCCGCCGGCCGTCAGCAGGTAGCCGATCTCGCGCAGGCCGGCCCGCTCCATCTCCGCCGCGAGCGCCTGCGGAGAGGGGAAGCGCTTGACCGAGTTCGGCAGGTAGGTGTAGGCGTCGGCGATCGTGTCCTTCGGCCTGGTCCGCCCGAGGCGCGCGCGAAGCCACACGATCCGAGCCCGCCAGCCGCCCGAGGGCCGGCACCGCGCGGTCGAACCACAGTCGGTAGAACAGCGACAGCGGAGCACGCGAAGGAGTGGTGATCTCGAGCACAACCACCCGCCCTCCGGGGCGCACCACCCTGGTCATCTCCGACAGGCCGCGCCCGAGGTCGGCGAAGTTGCGAGCGCCAAAGCCCACCGTGGCCGCGTCGAAGGAGTCATCCTCGAAGGGCAGCTCCAGCGCGTCGCCCCACTGAAAGCACGGCTGCACGCTGCCCTGTCGCGGCGCCGGCGCCTTCGCGCGCGCCCGCGCGAGCATGCCCTCGGCGAAGTCGCTGCCGACCACCTCTCCGCCCGGCCACACCCGACGCGCGAGCTCGATCGCGAGGTCCCCCGTGCCGGTCGCAACGTCAAGCACGCGACCCCCCGGGCCCACCGCGGCGAGGTCGGCCGCGCGCTCGCGCCAGCGATGATGCAGGCCGGCCGTCATCGCGGTGTTCATCACGTCATAGACGCCGGAGATCCGGTCGAACATCGCCCGCACCTGAACCGCCTCCAGGCGGCCGGATGACTGTGCGGGCGACGTGGGCAGGCCCGAGCACGTTTGCTGTGCGCCGCATGGCGCGGGACCGACGGGAGATCGGCCGGCGCCAGCGCCTTGCTCAGCGGACATGGCCGGACGCTACTTCAGCTGCGAGAGGAAGCCGACGACCGCCTCGAACTTCTGCGGCGGCAGGTTCTTGAAGGACGGCATCGGTGCCGTCGGGTTCACGAGCGTGCGGGCGATGCCCTGGCGCGGGAGCCGCGCTCCGATATGCGTGAGGTCCGGCCCGGGCCCCGAGTTTCCGTTGTCGCCGATCTTGTGGCAGGCCAGGCACCCCGACTGGGCAACGACGGCCTTGCCCGCGTTGTATTCGGCGAGCGCCGCCCCACCCGCCTGCACGACGGCCGGCGGCGTTGCGATTTCGATGGCCGTGGGCGATCCCGCGCTGGCCCCCTGGTAGGTGAGCAACGCCATCGCTCCGATCACGAAGATGCCGGTGAGCGTGGCGATCGGACGGCGCTCGGGACGGCGCTCGGGACCGCGGTCGTAGAACGGCAGCAGGAACAGCAGGATCATGGCGATCGTCGGCACGCCGATCGTGGCCAGGGGCACGAGGCTGGGCGACTTGATCACGCGCAGGACCTCGAACAGGAAGAAGAAGTACCACTCCGGGCGGGGCACGTATGTGGTGGTCGTCGGGTTCGCCTTGGAACCGAGCTCGGCGCCGAGCACGAGCGACATCGAGATGATCACGGCCATGACGACGCATGCCATCACCGCATCCTTGGCCACCGCGTAAGGGAAGAACGGTTTGCCCTGAGCCTTCAGGATCCCGTATTCGCGGA
Source organism: uncultured Solirubrobacterales bacterium (assembly GCA_963811445.1). Classification (GTDB taxonomy): domain Bacteria; phylum Actinomycetota; class Thermoleophilia; order Solirubrobacterales; family Solirubrobacteraceae; genus Palsa-744. The sequence continues at coordinate 424,723 of CAWERP010000014.1, read as the reverse complement.
GGTACTGCTCCTTCTCCCGCTGGTTCATCGCGCGCCCGCGAGGTGTCGGCGGCGCCGTCCGGCCGGCGGGCGAGGGCTCCTTGAGGGCGCTGGATGACGGTGCATAGCGTCTAGACCCCGGCCTTCCGGAGCTCCGGGGGCTGCTCGGCTTTCGCCCAGGGGGGCGCGGTCGTGCCCAGCTTGGCCACCAGGTAGAGGTGGAAGCCGATCAGCGCGGCCAGCAGGCCCGGAATCAGGAGCATGTGGATCGCGTAGAAGCGCGACAGGGTGGTCGCTCCGAATTCGCCGCCCCCGCGCAGGAAGTCGCTCAGATACGGCCCGATCAGCGGGCCGGTGCCGTTGATGTTCACACCCACGATCGTCGCCCAGTAGGCACGCTGGTCGAACGGCAGCAGGTAGCCGGTGAACGACATCACCATCGTGAGGATCAGCAGGACGACGCCGATCACCCAGTTCAGCTCTCGCGGGTACTTGTAGGCGCCGAAGAAGAAGGTGCGCCCCATGTGCAGGAACACGAGTATCACCATGACGCTCGACCCCCACTTGTGCATGCCGCGGACGAACTGTCCGAGGAACACGTCATTCGTCACGTAGCGGATCGATTCGTAGGCCCCGCCGGAGGGGTCCGGGCGGTAGTACATGGCCAGGACCACGCCCGTGACGGCCTGCGAGAGGAAGGCGAACATGGTCGCGGAGCCGAGCGTGTAGAACCAGTTGGTGCCCTTGGGGATCTTGCGGAACATCAGCCAGCGACCGGCGCCGCTCAGCGAGGTGCGCTCGTCGACCCAGTCGACGACGGTGATCCCCGCCTCCTTGGCCAGATCGGCCGGCCCCGCCTTGCCGTTCTGCTCGCCTGGGCGTGGTGGCGGCGCCTTCAGGGCGGAGGGCATCGGGGGGGCGGGAAGCTTGGGCACGGTGGTGTCCGGAGCCTAAGGTTTCTGGGCCGTCGGCCTCGAGGGGTACAGGTACTGGCCGATGCCGTCGACCGGCTCGCCGGGGTCGCGCGGGGAGAAGCGGCGCAGCTCGCTGTTCACGCTGAAGCGCGGGCCGATCTGAACCTCTTCGCCGACGACGCGCGTGTAGAAGCGGTCAAGCGGCCTCACGGGAGGTCCGCCGACCGGGCGGCCGAGCAGATCGTAGACGCCGCCATGGCACGGGCAGATGAACCGCTCGGCGGCGTCCACCCAGCGCACGGGACAGCCGAGGTGCGCGCAGCGACTCGTGACCGCGATATAGGACGTGTCGCGGTCGTACGGATCGATGTCGATCGCCGGGTTGCGCTTGCGCACGTACACCGTCGCTTTGCCGGCCTCGCCGATGCCGGGGGTGAGCGTGACGACCACCGGGACGTAGTTGTTCTCCAGAAAGGAGCCGACCGTGCCCACGGTCTCCCAGGTGTGCGGCGTGCTTTTGAAGACCGGCCCGAGCGCAAAGCCAAGTGCGGGCAGGGTGAAGGAGGCGGCCGCGATGATCCCAGCGGCGTTTGCCGACCCGGTCATGAACCGCCGTCGCGTGATCGTCTCGCCCTCGAAGGCGCCCGGAATCATGCGATCGGCGGTGTATTTCGACTTGTGCTTGGCGTGCTTGTCTGACACCGCGCCCCAACAATATCGAGGCTGGATTCAGGGCGACGCCGGGACCATCGCGGCGCTTGTGCGCATCGCCTCGATCGCCTCCGGAGCGCCCGCGTGGACAAGGTCCTTCGCGCGTCTGTGGGCCTCACTGGATCCCCATCCGACGGCGCGGGCGCCCGCCGCCCAAACCACGTCGGCCAGTGCCGGCTCGCCCGCGCCCTGCGCGAGCGAGCTCAGCGTGATCGTGTCGGCGAGCTCGGCCACCGCCATCGCGTCGCCGAGCGCGACGAGGCGCGCGAGCCCTATCGCATAGAGCCGGTCGCCGGCCAGCACGCCGAGATCCTCGTCAGGGGCCCGCACCACGCGCGGGCACCCGTAGTGCAGCAGGTATCCCTCGTAGATCGCCTCCACGAGCAGCTCGTACTCCGCCCGTCTGCCCTCCGTGCGCGGGCCTTTGGCGGCCACCTGGGCGGGACCGGTCGGGATCTCGGGCTCGCCCGTCCCGTCCACCCGCGGCTGTGCATCGACGAGCGTCGCCATCAGCCCGCCCTCGTCGCGCAGCAGCGTCCTCAGCCGCTCGAGCACGTGGCCACTCATCCGGCCGCGCTCCGTTCGCCCAGCGAGGCGAAGGCCGCCGACGCGGCCCGCACGGTCGACTCGATCTGCTCGGGCGTGTGGGCCAGCGACGGAAACCATGCCTCGAACTGCGATGGCGGCGGATAGACCCCCACCGAGAGCAGCTCGCGGCACCACGCCGCGTAGCCTTCGAGGTCGCAAGCCAGTGCGTCCTCGAAGCAGTCCACGGGGCGATCGCTGAAGAAGACGGTCAAGAGGCCGGCGAGGCTCACGACCTGCACCGGGTGGTCCCCCGCGGCCTCGCGCAGCCCGTCGGCGAGCCGGTCGGTGAGCTCGCCCAGCCGCACGTAGGCGGGCTCGTCGAGCAGCTCGAGCGTCGCGAGCCCCGCGGCCACCGCAAGCGGGCTTCCCGACAGCGTCCCGGCCTGGTAGACGTCTCCCGACGGCGCGATCATCCGCATCAGCTCGCCCGAGCCGCCCACACCCGCCGCAGGCAGGCCACCGCCGATGACCTTGCCCAGGATCGTGAGGTCGCCGCGGACGCCGGTCAGCTCCTGCGCGCCGCCGCGGGCCACGCGGAAGCCGCTGATCACCTCGTCCAGCACGAGCAGCGCCCCGGTCGCGTCGGCGCGCTCGCGCAGCAGCTCGAGGAATCCCTCCCGCGGTGGGATGAGACCCATGTTCGCCGGTACGGGCTCGGCGAGGATCGCCGCCAGCTCGTGGCCGGCGGTGGCCGTGAGCAGCGCGTCCGGATCGTTCCACGGCACGACCACCGTGTCCGCCACCGCGCTCGCCGGCACCCCTGCGCTCGCCGGCAGGGCCTGCGTGGCCAGCCCGGAGCCGGCCTGTGCGAGCAGGCCGTCCGAGTGGCCGTGGTAGGCACCCGCGAACTTGAGCACCTTCGTGCGGCCGGTGGCCGCCCGCGCGAGGCGCAGCGCGGTCATCGCAGCCTCGGTCCCGGAGGAGGTCAGGCGCAGCATCTCGACGCTCGGAATCCGCCGCGCCACCTCGGCTGCGAGCTCCACCTCGCCCGCGGTCGGCGCGCCGAAGCTCGTCCCTCCAGCAGCGGCCCTGTCGATCGCGGCGAGCACCCGGGGGTTGGCGTGCCCGTGGATCAACGGCCCCCACGAGCAGACGTAGTCCACGTAGCGGTTGCCGTCCACGTCGATCAGCTCGGCGCCCTCGCCCCGGTCGATGAAGATCGGGTCTCGCCCGATCGCCCGCATCGCGCGGACCGGCGAGTTGACCCCGCCGGGGATCACCTCGAGCGCACGCTTGTACAGCTCGGCCGAACGCGTTTCGGTGAGCGATGCCGTCACGAACCCGCGCTCAAGCGTGCTCGTTCTCCCAGTTCTTGAAGTCCTCGGTGAAGTACTGCAGGCGGATCTTCTTGAACTCGGTCGACGAGTAGAGCGTCGCGCGCTCGTGGATTCCGGTGTCCGTGGCGATCGCGTCGAGCACGGCGTCGCACTCCTGCTTGGAACGGCCGTGGGCCATCGTGAACACCGAGTAGGGCCAGTCCTCGTAGGTCGGCCGCTGGTAGCAGTGCGAGACGCCTCGCACGGCGGCCATCCGCCGGCCGATGTCGGAGATCTGCTCGTCGGGCACCTTCCACACGCCCATGCCGTTCGCCGAGAATCCGGCCCGGCGGTGGTAGAGAATCGCCGCCACGCGGCGCAGCAGCCCTCGCTCCTGCATGCCCGACAGATGCGTGAGGAAGCGCTCCTGCGGCATCCCCACCTCGGCGGCGGCGGCGGCGTAGGGCTCCTGCACGACGGGCATGTCGCCCTGCAGGGCGCGGATCACGGAGATGTCGAGATCGTCGTAGGGCTGGGGGTCGAGCTCGATCGGCTCCGTGGCCTGCGTGACGCTCGCCAGCGCCTGCGTGTCCCCCTCCATCTCGAGGTCCATGCGGATCTTGAACAGTTTGAGCGTCGGGAGCTGGCGGACCGACTCGGCCCCCGCCTCGCGCGCCAGCACCTCCAGCGTGCCCTGCAGCCCGAGCCGCGAGTCGGGCTCGGTGGCGATCGTGAACCACAGGTTGAACTCGTGCGTGCGCAGGTAGTTGTGTGAGACGCCGGGATGCGCGTTGATCACCTCGGCCGCCCGATGGGGATACTCGGGGTCGACCTTGGCGGCCACCAGCATCGAGGAGTAGCCGAGCGCCCGCGTGTCGAAGATCGGCGTGACCTGGCGGATGATGCGCTGGCGGAGAAGGTGCGTCACGCGGCTCATCACCTCGGCTTCGGCGAGCCCGCACATCTCTGCCACGTGCCCGTAGGGCCTCGTCGCGATGGGGAAGCTGCCCTGCATCAGGTTGAGAAGCTTGCGGTCGTCGTCATCCAGCGGCACCGCAGCGCCATCCTTGCGGCTGCGGGTCTTCGGGATCGCCGCCCCCGCGCGCGGGGGCTCCGCGCTCTGCTCTGTCAGGTCTGCTCTGCTAGCCATCGGGCTGCGTCCTTTGCGTGGTAGGTGACGATCGTGTCGGCGCCCGCGCGGCGCAGCGAGGTGAGGATCTCGAGTACCGTCGCGCGCTCGTCCAGGTAGCCGGCAGCCGCAGCTGCCTTGACCATTGCATACTCGCCGCTCACGTTGTACGCCGCAAGCGGCAGGCGTGTCGCGCGCTTGACCTCCCGGATCAGATCGCCGTAGGCCAGGGCGGGCTTGACCATCACCATGTCGGCCCCCTCCTGCACGTCGAGCAGCGCCTCGCGCACCGCCTCGCGGCCGTTGGCAGGGTCCATCTGGTAGGACCGCCGATCCCCGAAAGCCGGCGTCGAGTCGACCGCCTGGCGAAAGGGCCCGTAGAACGCGGATGCGAACTTGGCGGAGTACGCGAGGATCGGCGTGTCGGCGAAGCCCTCGCCGTCGAGCTCCTGCCTTATGCCCGCCACGCGGCCGTCCATCATGTCCGAGGGGGCCACCAGATCGGCGCCGGCGCGCGCGTGGCTGACCGCCGTTCGCCCGAGCAGCTCGACCGTCGCGTCGTTGTCCACAGATCCGTCATGGCGCAGGACGCCGCAGTGCCCGTGTGAGGTGTACTCGCACAGGCACACGTCGGTGACCACCAAGAGGTCGGGTTGCGCCAGCTTGATCGCGCGCGTTGCAAGCTGCACGACGCCCTCCTCGTCCCAGGCCCCTGAGCCGTGCTCGTCCTTCTCGGCGGGCACGCCGAACAGCATCACGGCCGCGATCCCTAGCGCGGCGGCCTCGCCTGCCTCGGCGATTGCCGCGGCGATCGACAGCCGATCGACGCCCGGCATCGTGGGGATCGGCTCGCGCTCGGACGCGGACTGCGAGACGAACAGCGGAAGGGCAAGCTGGCCCGGGCTCAGCTCGGTCTCGCGAACGAGCCCGCGCAGACCCGCGTTGGCACGCATCCTGCGCATGCGCGTCTTCGGGAAGGCCATCGCCGACTAGGTTAGAACGTCGCCGATGCCCGGGTGCAGCGCACGCCCCGGCGCTCCGAGCGCACCGGCCCTCGCGCGCGCCCGCGCCGGACGCGGCCGCTGAGCGCAGACCCCGGCCGATGCGCACGCGCCGGGACTCCACGGACGCTCAATCGCCGCGTCTCAGCCCCACGCGAGCCAGGGCTCCGAACACCACCGTGAGGACCGCCAGGTGAGCGAGCGACAACCCGATCGAGGGGGTCGCGCCGTTGACCGCCGCGTCGAGGGCCTGCAGAGAGGCCTTGAAGGGAAACACGAACGAGATCGCGCCGATGGCCCCGTACAGCCCGGCCGACACCGATCCGGACGGGACGAGCGCCAGGAAGGCGAGCGGGAGAGACAGCAGGAAGGCCAGCAGGGAGGCGGCGCGCACCTCGCGGGCCACGGCACCGATGGCGATGCCCAGCGAGGCGAACGCAAGCGAGCCGAAGGCGAGCGCCAGCAGCCAGAGCCCCGCGCGACTCCAATCGAGCGTGACGAACGCTCCGACCCCGGCGAGCATCGCGAACGCAACCGCGAACGCGCACGCAGCGGCAAGCGACGCCTTCTCGGCCAGCAGCGCCTCGCGCGAGACGAGCCCACGCACGAGGCGCGCGAACGCGCCCTCTTCGCGCTCCAGCGCCACGCCGCCGGCCGCGAGCAGCACGGAGATGAACATCAGCGACACGCTCACCGCCACCACGACGGCGAACGTGCTCAGGGGGGTGCGCCTGCCATGCAGCAGCGTTCTCCGCACCTGGATCGGCTGGCTGATCGTCGACAGGACGCTCTTGCTTACGCCCAGGTTCTGATTCGCGAAGTTGGCGAAGCCTTCAATCCGTTCGAGCGCGCGGCGGTCGGCACCGGGCGGCTGGCGAGAGACGATCCCGTGCAGAACGGGTGGGATCTGGCTCAGCCCGATAAGGTTTTCCGGGGCACCCAGCACACCCGCGTTCCCGCCTTCGATGAGCGTCTCGATCGCCTTTGCGGCGGCCTGCTGGATCTGTTCGGAGAACCCCAGATTCGCCTGAGCCAGCGCAGAGTCGATCGTCGACTGCACGAGCGATTGCTCGAGGGCGTCCCCGTTGTATATGACTTCCACCTGCCCCTGGTTGGTGCCCGAGGCGACCTTCGCCGCGATGTCCGGGGGGATCACAACAGCCGCGAGCACCTCGCCGGCCTTCACCTTCTCGATGGCCTGCGCGCGGGTGGCCACGCGAACCGGCTGGACCTGGCTGAACACCTGATCGGCGTACTGGCTCACCGCCACGCGCTCGCTGCCCACCCTGATGGTCACTCCGGGGGGAGTCTCGTCGACGATCGCCACTCTCGGCCGCGACGGACTCCGCGAGATCGCAAGCCCGATGAGCAGCGCGATCACGACCGGGTAGAGGATCAACAGCGCTACCAGCAGCCGCGAGCGCCGCAGAATCAGCAGATCCTTGCCCAGCAGCCACCTCATCGCCGAGACCGGGCCCGGGTCAGTGTCACCGACCGGCGTCTGCGCCCTGCGAGGAGCCTTACGAGGCCTGCCCGCCCTGCCATGAACCTCACGCGCCCGCCCGCCCTGCCCGGGGCCTCACAGGTCCGCCCGCTCGGCCAGGAACCTCACGAGCGCCTGCTCGAAGTCTCCGGAGTCCTCCTGCCCGACGGCCCGCATGAGTACCTGCGGGGCGTCGTCGAACACCAGCTCTCCCTGATCGAGCACGATCGCGCGGTCGGCGTAGCGCTGCGCCTCGACGACGTTGTGCGTCGAGAACACAACCGTCGTGCCTGCTTTCGCCAGACCGTCGATGAACTCCCACAGCCGCCCCCGCTGGGCGGGATCGAGCGAGGCCGAGGGCTCGTCCAGGGCGAGCACCGGCGGGTCGGCGATCAACCCGATCGCGAGGTTGACGCGCTGGCGGTTTCCGCCGGAGAGACGGTCGAGCCGCTCCTCGGCGCGCTCGCTCAGACCCGTCTGCTCGAGCATCCGCTCGACGGCCCGGTCCGGGTCGGCGACCTTCTCAAGCCGCGCGAACAGCCTGAGATTCTCGGTGACCGACAGCTTCGAGTAGAGCGCCGGCTGCTGAGGCGCCCAGCCGACCTCGCTGCGGCCCGCCGGCACGGCGACGGTCGTGGTGACCGTGCCCGCGCTCGGCTGCTGGGCGCCCGCGATGATCGACAGCAGCGTCGTCTTGCCCGCCCCGTTCGGCCCCACCACGGCGACGAGTTCCCCGGAGCGTGCCTGGAAGCTGATGTCCTGCAGCGCCTGCAGCGAGCCGTAGCGCTTGGCCACCCCGCTGACGGACAGCACGGCGCTCACAGAAGACCACGAGACGCGTCATCCCACCGCTCGAACGTCAGGTGACGCTTGAGGTAGACGGCGGTCTCGCGCAGGACCGCAAGGATCGGCAGGGCGACGAGCGCTCCGATGATGCCGTAGACCTCAAGGCCGAACAGCAGCCCGAAGATCACGATCAGCGGGTTGATCCTCAGCGTATGTCCGAAGACCTGCGGCGCCACGACGTGGCCCTCGAGCTGCTGCAGGCCGACGAACAGCAGCGCCACCCACAGTGCGCTGATCGGATCGGTGAACAGCGCGACGAGCACCGGCGGCAGCGCCCCGAGGATCGGGCCGATGTACGGCACGAGCTCCATAACCCCGTAGAACATTCCGAACGCCAACGCATACTTCTCTCCGTCGGGGAATATCCCGATCACGCCGAAGACGTACAGCGAGAGCCCGGCCGAGACGCCCATGAGCGTGCTGAACAGGAGCTGGCCGCCGACGTAGCGGGACACCGCCCGCTGCACGAGCGACGGATAGTCGTCCCCCCGCGAACCGTCGCCGTCCGGCATCAGCTGGCGTACGAGCGCGCCGATCCTCCTGCCGTACAACAGCATGTAGACCGACAGCACGAAGACGAGCACGAGATTGAAGATCGCGTTTGCCACTTCCGTCAGCAGGGCGCCACCAAAGGATGCGAATTTGCTGGCGCTTTTGGAGACTTTTTCCTGAATGCTCTGGAGCGCGGTTTTTCCGGGCTTGACGAGGTGCAGATGAATGCCCTGCTGGTTCAGTTCGCCCTCGAAGGTCGCGACCTTCTTGTTGGCTTCCTGCACGATGTGCGGCAGGTTGTGGGTGAACGTGCGCACCTGCTGGGAGATAGGGTTAGCCAGCAGGAAGCCGATACCGGACAGCGTCAGGAAGAATGCGAGGTACACGCAGAGCACCGCCAGCCCGCGGGGAAGGCGCGACCGCTGGAGGACGTCGACGGCCGGATTGAGGATCAACGCAATGAGCCCCGCGATGATGAAGATCAAGAGCACTTTCCCGGCCGCGCGCGCGAGCGCCCACAGCGCGAGCAGCGCGACCGGGAGCAGCACCAGCTGGACCCACCGGGGGACGACCACCCGCCGCGGGGTTGGCGGCGGGGCTGGGTCCGCCGGGTCGGGCTCCTGCTCGACCGGCGAAACCGCTGCGGGGGCGCTCTCGGAGACGTCTCTCACTTTCCCGGATCCATCGGCAGAGTATGGCTGAGCACGAGGCGGCCGCCGTGGAGCGAGCGGTGGCCGACCCTGCCCCCGATGCAAGCTCGGCGAAGGCCGGTCAGGTGAGCATCCTGTTCGTCGGCGATCTGGTCGGAGGTATCGGCCGGCGCACGCTGCTCGACAGCCTGCCGGTCCTGCGCGAGCGCTACGACCCGACCTTCGTCGTGGTCAACGGGGAGAACGTCGCCGGCGGGCTCGGGATCACGCCGAAAGGCGCGGACGAGTTGCTGGCCGCCGGTGTGGACGCGATCACGCTGGGCAACCACACCTACCACCGGCGCGAGATCTACCCCTACCTCGACGCTCAGCCGAGGATCGTCCGGCCCGCCAACTTCCTGCGCAGCCAGCCCGGTCGCGGCGCTTGTGTGGTCGAGCACGACGGGGTGCGGCTGGGCGTGGTGAACCTGAGCGGGAACCTCTACCTGCGGGCCGGCCGTTCGGCATTCGTCGAGATCGAGGTGGCGCTGTCAGAGCTCGGCAAGGTCGACCACGTCCTCGTGGACATGCACGCCGAGGCGACGTCGGAGAAGGTCGCGATGGGCTGGCACCTCGATGGCCGTGTGACCGCGGTGCTCGGCACCCACACGCACGTGCCCACCGCGGACGCGCGCGTGCTGCCCGGGGGGACGGCCTACATCACCGACGTCGGCATGACCGGTCCCCGCGGAGGGGTGATCGGCGTCAAGCGCGAGCAGGCGATCGAGGCGCTGCTGACGCAGATGCCGATCCGCTTCGAAACCTCTGATGAGGACCCATGGCTGATGGGAGTGCTGATCCGCTGCTCGCAGCCGCTGCGCGCCGACTCTATCGAGCAGGTGTTGATGCCACGGCCCCCGGAGGGTGGCCGGGCTCGGTGAAGCGCCCGAGCAGCGCAAAGATCGCCAGCGGAAAGAACCACGGGATGTACAGGTAGAACCAGTGGTCGATTCCCAGCTGCGCCGCGATGATCACCGCGGCGCTTGCGGCTGCTAGCCCTATGACATCTGCGCGGCGTGGGACGACCGCCAGCAGGAGAGCTAGCGCGACCGCGCCGATCTGCACTGCCAACTGCAGCCCGCCGAGCCCGCCGTAGAGCCCCCAAACCGAGAACGGCGACCCGCGGTTGGCCTGGTAGGCGAGCGTCCGCTCATAGATCGTGTGCAGCGAGTCGTGGCTCAGCGCCGGGATCGACACCAGCGCGGCGGTGCCGAGGAATGCCGCCAGGAAGAGTGCGAGCGCCCGCGCGCGGCGAGCCGGCGCCAGTCCGCGCACCCCGTGGGTGGCCAGCAGCGGCGCAACGGCGAGGGGGGCGAACTTGGTGAGGCCGGCCAGCGCGGCGAACAGGCCGCGGGCCGGCGCCGACGTTGCGAACAGCATCGCCGCGATGAGGGGCACCGCAACGAGCGTGTCGTTGGAATTGCTGTCGAGGGCAAGCAGCGTGAACGGGTAGGAAACCCAGGCGTACGCGAGGGCGACCCCGAGGGTCGGCCCGCGCACGCGGCGGCCGAGCAGGAACAGCAGCGCGACCGCCAGCAGGTCGAACACGATCGCGGCGGCGTGGGCGGCGGGAAGATCGTCCCAGGTGCCGCGCCACCCGAACATCTCAAGGAAGGGGACATAGGCCTCGTAGTTGACCGGGCCGTAGGTGTTGCCGTGTTCGTTGTCCGTGGGATATTTGCCGTAGAGAGCCCCGCCCTGCACGATCCTCTTGGCGCCGATCACCCCCGCGTACCCGACATCGATCACGTTCGAATCCGTCACGTTCAACGCGATGCGAAACCCGATCAGGAACACCGCGGCGAGCGCGAGCCACGGCGCGGGGACGAGCAGGCGCAGCGGTGCGCGCACCGCGGACCCGCCCGCCCGCCGCGTGAGCGCGAGCATCCGCGCCAGCAGGTAGACGAGCGGGGGATAGGCCAGCGGAACCGATGCGTAGATGCGCCCGTGGTTGAAGAACGCGAGCGAGACCGAGAAGGAGAGCAGCACGAGCAGATCGAGGTGCAACATCGAGAAGGGGCGGCGGAAGTTCACGAACGGCAACATGAACAGCACGCAGAGGGGCAGCCAGACGTAGAGGGCATTCACGTGCCTGCCGAAGGCCCCCGGGTACCCGCGCGCCATCGTCCACGCCACCTGGAAGCCGGTCCATTGTTCGAGCACCCGGGCGGATGGGTCGTCGATGATCACCTGCCCGATCTCCTTCTTGCCGTCGCGCGAAAAGAAGCTCACCTGCCAGTGGAGCGGGAGCTTGAGATAGGCGCCTCCGTAGGAGCCGGGGTATTTCGCCCGCGTCGCGCGCATCTCTGCAAGCGCGCTGGCGATCGCAAGAACCCTGTTCGCGGAGAGCCTGTGGCCGGCCGGCGGGACGTTCGATGCGGCCACCGGGATCGGCGCTTCGGAGCTGGTGGACCGGCCGGAAGAGGCGGGGGCCGTGGTGGCGCCGGCGAGCAGCGGCGACGGACGTAGCGCACCGGAGATCCCGCCCGTGATCGCGGCGGCGCTCGCGCCGGCGTCGGACGGGAACGCGCATACGGCACAGCCGATCAGGGCCGTCAGGCGACAGATCACCGCGAGCCTCGCCACGGGTGGTTCGGCTCTAGCCCGGGCCCAGCCCGAAGTGGCTCAGCACCAACGGCGCGACGTCGCGGATCGCCCACTGTGCGGGCTCCTGGGCGGGGGACGCGACCCCGCAGAGGATGAGCGCACCCAGCGAGTCCGACGCGTGGAGCGAGCCGTGGCTGCCGCCGCCGACGTGCGCCTGACGTCCCCAGTCGATGAACTCATAGCCGGGTGAGGCGGACAGCAGGACCTCGCCGGAGGTCGGGCAGGTCAGCGCCGACCAGACGCGGGCGAGGGCATCGGGGTAGGCGGGTGTGAGAAGGCATCCGTCCCGAACGGTCGCGTCGAGCGCGTCGAGCGCGCCCTCGACGCTCCAGAGTGCGCCTCGCGGATCGGCGACCTCGCCGCCCGGGCAGAAGCGCAGCTCCCCGCGCGAGATGTTGGAGATGACCCCTTCGCGCGGAGCGTCGTGTGCGTCCCGCTCAAGCCACATCACGAGCTCCACGCCCTCGATCTCATGCGCGAGCGCGACGACCGACGCACGCATCGCGTCGCGCTCGCTCTCGTGCAGGGCATAGACCATGGCAGCGCGCTGGGAGGGACAGACGGCGATCCGCGGCTCCTCGCCGCGCGACTGCCGACCCGGTCGGAGGACCCCCAGCTCGGCAAGTGCGTCCTGGAGCGCGATCGACGCGACGACGGGCGCCTGAGAGTGATCGGCCATCGCGATCACCGCGTGGTCCTCCAGGAACTCGTCGACGCCACCGGCCGCGTCCATCACACGGGCCAGCTGAAGGTCGGCCGCGGCGATCGACTGAACCTGCGCGTCGGGCCCATGCTTGTGGGAGTACCAGTCGTTGTCGGGGAGGGAGAGGAGGAGGAAGTCGAACAGGTCATGCTCGACCAGATAGGCGGACACGCAGCCCGAGTGGCGGTCGCGCACCCCGGGCATGCCCAGTCCCGAGCGACAGCCCGTTCGGCGGCTGGCGAAGATGTCGGCGTAGAACAGCTCGCGCGGGCCCATCACCGGATGGCGCATCAGCCGGGAGGCGAACCGGGTGAGAGCCGTATCGCGCTGGGGCTCGTGACGATAACGCCCCCGGTAGATGAGGTAAGTGGTGCCGGCCGTGCGCACGTCCGCGTCGTCGAGCGTCTCGAACAGCGTGGGCGTCGCCGCGGAGAGGTGGGCACGGTTCATGTTGTAGACGGTGTCGGTGAGCTGACGGCCGATGCCGAATCGCTGAGCGGCGCGAAAGCTGGAGCCGTACTCGACATAGCGGTCCTCCTCGCGGTCGAACCAGTTCATCGCGGGGATGCGGTGGTCGTCCTGGGCGACGCCGGTGGCGATCGAGGCGGCGCAGACCGGCGTCACGGAAGGGAACGCCGCGGCACACGCCGGCACGTATTGCCCGCGATCGATCAGCGCCTTCAGGACCGGCGCGACGCCCGAGGCGACGGCTCGCTCGAGCATCGCTGGCGACATTGCGTCGATCACGCACAGGACGAGCTTGGGCGGGGTCGAGCTCACGGTCTGCTCAGCGGCGCAGAATGCGCAGCCCTTGGTACTTCGCGTCCGCGCGCGAGCGCGTGCGCAGCAGAAACCAGGCAAACACGCCCAGCGCGACATAGCCGAGCGGGTGAAGCAGCGCGACCAGCAGCGCGAGCAGCAGCGAGGCCGCGTCGAGGTAGACGATGAGCGCCTCGCGGGCCGCACGATCGGGCAGCCGGGCGCGCGCGCGGGTGATCACCGGCGCGACCGCGCCGGCGGCGAGCGCGACCGCCGCGAGCCCGCCGAGCAACCCCGGCCAGGAGGCGTCGCGGTGCGCCGCGAGCGTGCCGGCGAACAGCAGCGCACCGGCTCCGTATCCGAGCACGCTGATCGTCAGCGAAAGGGGATTTGGCCGCGAGCGCTCGGCACCGGAGTCGAGCGTCGGCGTGAGGCCCAGCAGCAGCTGTGCGGCGTATGCGAGGACGAGCGCGAGCGTGACCGCCACCAGCCACCAGCCGGACGCCAGGAAGCGGTACGGGGCGTGCGCGAAGCTCACCCCCAGGGCATGTGCGGAGCCGAGCGCGCCGGCGAGCAGCAGCGGCAGGAAGGGACGCAGGCCGCAGGCGGCCGCGAGGCCGGCGCCCAGGCCTATGTAGAAGAAGGTGCCGTTCATGCGAAGGGCGGGCAGCTGTGCGCTACCGTGCGGGTGCTGGCCGATCTGCGATCGGTCAGGACGATAGACGACCGGTCCGGCGGGACGTCCCAGCGGGGCCAGGTGCGCAAGGCGCGGGGGCGAATAGAGGCGACAGCGATGGACCGACCGATCAAAGGAGCGGGCGACGGGCGAGGGGCCCGGGCCACCGCGCACGAGCTCGCGCGCTACGAGGCGTTGTTCGCGGCGCGCACGCACGGCATGAAAAGCTCGGCGATGCGGGAGATGATGGCCCTGACCGAGCGCCCCGACGTCATCTCGCTGGCGGGTGGGCTGCCGGACACCACCACGTTCGCTCCGGAGCTCTACGCGAAGCTGATGGCCAACGTGGCCGCCGAGTCGACCGCGCGGGCGTTGCAGTACGGCCCGACCGAAGGGATGGCGGCCATGGTGGAGTGCATCGTCGAGGTCATGGCCGAGGAGGGGACCCTGGTCGATCCCGGCGAGGTCATCGTGACGACCGGTGGCCAGCAGGTGATCGACCTGGTCTGCAAGGCTTTGATCGATCCCGGTGACGTGATCGTCGCGGAGGCCCCAACCTACCCTGGCGCCGTGCCCACGTTCGGGGCCTATCAGGCCGAGGTGGCGCAGATCGAGATGGACCGCGACGGGATGCCGATCGACGAGCTGGAGAGCACGCTGGACCGTCTGCAGGCGCAGGGAAGAAGGCCGAAGTTCATCTACTCGATCCCCAACTTCCAGAACCCGGGCGGCGTGACGATGTCGCTGGCGCGCCGTCGGCGGCTGGTCGAGGTGGCTCGCGAGCGCGAGCTGCTCGTGCTCGAGGACAATCCCTACGGCCTTCTCCGCTACGAGGGCGAGCCGCTGCCGACGCTCTACTCGCTGGACGCCGAGGCCGTTGGGCGTGGGGGGGCTTCCGACCTGGTGATCTATCTGGGCACGTTCTCGAAGATCCTCTCTCCCGGATTGCGCCTCGGCTGGGCCGTCGCCCCAAGGCCGGTGCTCGAGAAGCTCAACCTCGGCAAGCAGGGCGCTGACCTGTGCTCCTCCTCGGTGACTCAACTGTTCGTCGCCGCCTACTTCAAGGAGCGCGACGCTCTGGGCCGCGCGGCCTGGCGCGAGTATGTGGAGCGCCTGAAGGATCTCTATCGCCGTCGACGGGACCTGATGCTCGCCGAGCTGGAGGAGCACTTCGGCGATGAGGCCCGCTGGACCACGCCGCAGGGCGGGCTGTTCATCTGGGCGACGCTCGACGAGCGGATAGACACGACCGACCTGCTCGCGTTGGCGCGGAAAAACGAGGGCGTAGCGTTCGTGCCGGGACGCGCCGCATACATGGACGGACGCAGCGGCGCCTCCTCGATGCGCCTGAACTTCGCCGGGGTTCCGGACGACGACATTCGCGAGGGCGTGCGGCGAATCGGAAGGGCCGTGCGCGAGCAGGTCGGGCTGCTCGGCACGCTGACCGGCTCGTCCTCCTCGAAGGACGCCTCGCCCTCGCAGGACGCCTCGGCATCGCGGGACGCCTCCCCCTCGCAGGACGCCTCCCCCTCGCAGGACGCCTCGGCATCGCGGGACGCCTCGGCATCGCGGGGCGACTCCGAGCAGACGCCCCCGGCCGACGGCGAGACGGGCCTGGCCGACGTCGTCGCCCTGCCTCGCCGCGAGCCGGATGGATCGGCACGCCAGCGTCGGGATCGATGAGCGCCGCGAAAAGGGTCGCCGTGCTGAAGGGCGGGCGCTCGCTCGAGCGCAAGGTGTCGCTGCGCTCGGGTGCCCAGGCGCAGGACGCCCTGGCGCGGCTGGGCCACGAGGTGCTGCCGATCGACGTCGGGCCGTCGTTCGTCGAGCAGCTGCGCGCGGCCGAGCCCGACGCGGCCTTCGTGGCACTGCACGGGCGCGACGGAGAGGATGGGACGGTGCAGGGTCTGCTGGAGGCGATGGGGGTCCCGTACACGGGCTCGGGGCCGGCCGCCTGCATGTGCTGCACGGACAAGGTCCTAGCGAAGCACCTGATGCGCGACGCCGGCATACCCACGCCCGAGTTCCACTTCCTTCGAGAGCGTTCGATAAAGGAGCTCGGCGCCGCGGCCAGCCTGGGCGCGGTCGAAGCCAGGCTAGGCTTTCCGCTGGTGGTCAAGCCCGCCAGCCAGGGCTCGGCTCTGGGCGTGAAGTTCGCGCGTGCCGGTGAGGAGCTGCCCGGTGCGCTGGTCGGCGCTTTCTCCTACGACCGCAAGATCCTGATCGAGCGCTACATCAAGGGGCGCGACCTCGCGGTCTCGGTGCTCGACCGCGAGGCAGGGTCCCGGCCGGCTGAGGGAACCGCCGGGGACCCGGTCGCGCTGCCCGTCGTGGAGGCCGTCCCGCGGGAGGAGGACTTCTACGACTACGAGTCACGCTACGAGATCGGGATGACCACGTTCGTCTGTCCCGCCGAGCTCGGAGCGCAGACGACTGCTCGCGCGCAGGAGCTGGCGCTGGCCGTCTATGAGCTGCTCGGCTGCCATGGCGTGGCCCGCGTGGATCTGATGCTCGACGAGCAGACCGGAGGGCTCTGGGTGCTGGAGACGAACGTTGTTCCCGGGTTGACCGAGACAAGCCTCTTGCCCCAGGCCGCCGACGCGGCGGGGATCGGCTTCGATGACCTCGTCAGCCGGGTGTTGGGCAGCGCGTGGACACGGCCCGTTTGAGGGCCTCTTTGAGGTAGGTCCTACGAGTCCCCCGCGGCGAAGTCCTCGGGGGAGACCTCGTCGAGGAACTCCTTGAACTTCTCCACGACGTCCTCGGACTCCTCGACATCGTGCTCGAACTCGATCGCCGACTCCGAGATGACCTCCTCGGCGGCGTAGATCGGGGCGCCGGAGCGCACGGCGAGGGCGATCGCGTCGCTCGGACGGGAGTCGATCTCGAGCTCGCGGCCGGCGACGCTGAGGGTGATCGAGGCGAAGAAGGTGTTCTCGCGCAGTTCGGTGACCGACACCTGGGTGCACTTGACGTCGAGCTCGCCGAGGATGTCGCACACGAGATCGTGGGTCATCGGGCGCGGGGTACCGGCGCCCTGGAGCTTCATGAGGATCGAGGCTGCCTCCGGATGGCCGATCCAGATGGGCAGGAACTTGTTGCCGTCGACCGTCTTCAGGAGCACGATCGGCTGCTTGCCAACCATGTCGAAGCTGACGCCGTAGATCACCATCTCCTGCACAAGAATCCTCCGGGAGGGGGAAGGGCCAAAGTATAGGTACCCGCTGAGCGCCCGCCGGCGGCCCGAGGGCCGCGCTCAGCGCCCAGCGGTGGGAATGCGCCCGGTCTCAGCCCGAAAGCTCCACAGCTTGTTGCCGAGGAAGTTCAGCGGCATGGACGCCGCGACGGCCAGCGCCTGAGCCGGGACCTTGGGCACTCCTGCGGCCTCCACGAGCAGCGTGAGCAGAATGAGGCTGAAGCCAAACGCCACGAGACTGACCACCACGAAGCGGGCAGCCTGAAAGCCGGCTCGACCATCGCCGGCGTCAAAGGTCCAGTGCCTGTTCAGAACGAAGTTGTTCAGTACCGCCACCACCCACGCGGCGACTGCCGCCACGTGGTAATCGATGCCGAGGGCGCGCACGCAGACGGCGTACACTGCGAGGTTGACCGCGAAGCCGATGCCTCCGACGACGCCGAAGCGCACGAGCTGCAGCCAGTTGGCCGGCCGGCGCAGGCCATGCACGAAACGCATGTGCGGGCGGATCCCTACGGATCCGCGCCCGTTCACCGGGCCGATCTGCGCCGGTTCCCGTGTGTTCGCAGCGGCGATCTTCGCCGTTTCCCGGATGTTCGCGGGGGCGATCTCCACGGGTCCCGAGGTGTGCGCGGAGCCGGCCTGCACGGGCGCCGCGACGTCCGTGGGGCGGACCTCCACGGTGGTGGCCTCGTCGGGCATCCGCCTCAGGTTAGCTGAGCGGCCCGCCGGCCCGCCCGTCCAGCAAGCCAAGCGGGGCTGTGGCGACGGCGCGCCCGCTAGCCTTCTACTGAGTGGCCGGCATCATGGACAACCCAAGCCCGAGGCGCTCGCGCGGTGGACTCTCGCGCTTCTGGCTCGCCGGCACCCTGCTCGCAGCGGGCCTCGCGGCACTCACGGCAGTGCTGCTCCTGGGCGGAGGCAACACCCATTCCGGGGCATACGCCCATGGGATTCTCGGCGGGGGCTCAACGACGACCGCCGTGCGATCTCCTGCGGGCCCTGCGCCGTCCGGCGGGCAGGTCGCGCCCGGCGGGCAGGTCGCGCCCGGCGCCCGCGCGAGCGTCGCCGAGGTGGCCGACCCACAGGAATCCAGAAGCTTCCCGGCGCCCGCCTCCGTGCACCACAAGGCGGCGAGCACTCCCGCGAAGGCGGGTGCGGAGGTGATCGCCGCAGGGGCGCCCTCGGACGCCGAAGTGCGCCGCGAGCTCGCGCAGATGCACGCCGTTGAAAGTCAGGCGCAGGCGGCCCAGCAGCGGCGGCTCACGCCGGTGGCCGGAGGCGAGTCGATCGGAGGGAACGGGACGATCCCGATCCCGGCGAACGTCCCCGAAGTCGTACAGAAGGTCGTCGCCGGCGCGAACGCGATCGCCGATTTCCCCTACGTGTTCGGCGGCGGGCACGCGTCCTTTGTCGACAATGCCTACGACTGCTCGGGATCGGTCAGCTACGCGCTGGCGGCCGGCGGCCTGCTGAGCGCCCCGCAGACCTCAGGCGAACTGGAGAGCTGGGGCGCGGCTGGACCGGGGAAGTACATCACCGTGTATGCAAACGCCGGTCACACCTACATGTACGTGGACGGCATCCTCTACGACACGGCCGGTCGCAGCGGCGTCTACGCCTCGCGCTGGCTGGTCAGCCCGGTTGACAACAGCGGCTTCGTGGCGCGCCACTGGCCCGGACTGTAGGACGACGCCGGCCTATACGACATGAGCCTTGCGCTTGGCCTCCTTCTCCCGGTCGCGCTGGACGGGGAATCGGTGAGCTCCAACAACACCGCCGTCGCCGTGATCTCGGTGGTGTCGATTGTCTCCGGCTATCTACTGCTGGCCGCGCTGTGGTACTTCGTGTTTCGCGAGAAGGCGCGCCAGAAGCGCAGAAAGGGCTCCCCGGACTGACCTCCCGAAGCTCACGCAGCGGCGCGGCGAGCACGCTGACGGCGCCTGCAGGCGCCGTCAGCGTTTCAGCGTGACAGCGCTGAGCAGGGTCATGCTGACCGGGGTGGGGAACGACGCGTTGCGCACGACCATTCTGAGCGTCAGCGACACCTTCTTCTGTCCCCGCAGGCGGGCGGCCGTGCGCTTTGAGAAGAGGATCTTGACCGTGTTGCGTCCCGCCCTGGTCGTGACGAGAATGGCTTTGCCGATCACGAGGGACTGAGCCGAGCCGGCGGGCAAGCCGCTCGCGGGAGTGCCGCTGATTCCCAGGTGGCGAGCGAGCGTGCGGTTGAGCAGCACCTCGAAACGACCGGTGACCTGCTCGTTGACCGAGTAGCGGACGACAAGGCCGTTGCGCAGGACGTTCGCCAGCGAGCGCGAGACTATGGCGTTCGTGGCGACCGGGTTGGGGGCGATCCTCGGGGTCGCAGTGGATGAGGCGGAGCCCGCGCCGGTCTGGGTGGACTGGCCGGAGGCCGGAGAGCCCGCTGCGGCTTGGGAGGGCGGGGGCGGGCCGGCGACTGTGATCGGCTTGGTCGCGCTGCTCTTGTTCCCACCCACGTCCGTAACGGTCAGCGTCACGTTGTAGGTGCCGCCGTACTGGTAGGAGTGGAAGGCGCTTGCCGCGCAGGGACTGAGCCAGGGAGCGGAGCACACAGGCGCGCCGGGCGCGTAGCCGGAGACTTCAGGGCTGCCGTCCCCAAAGTTCCACGCGTACGTGGCGTAGTTTGCCTGCGGAACCCCGCCCACGAAGCTGGTGTTGGCGTTCAAGGTGATGTTCGACTCCATGCCGTCGAAGCCCACGACGTCGCCCGTGTTCACGGGGTTTGGGGCGGTGAATTCCGGGACGAGGTTGACGCCTCCCATACACGGCACAGCCGGATAGGGCAGCCTGAACGCCGCAAGGTTGAACGCGGTGTTCAGGTAGTAGCGGCCGCCGCCCAGGGACTGGTTGGAAAGGGTTCCCGCGAACGCGTTTTCGTTCCCGCTCAGGCCGCCGCCCATCGCTCCGCTCGCAAAGAAGTTGCGGCACTCGTCGGTGGCCTCGTTGTTTCCGGGTCCTGCCAGGCGTTCAGCAGCGGGTCGGTAACGGTGTTCTGCTGCTCCACTGCGACCTGGTTGACGATGATGTCGGCCAGGCCCGTGTCGAAGAAGCCATCGGGGCTGCGCCCGCCCGCTTGGTTGGGCTCCTGCTGGTGTGGGCCTTCGAGGGCTTCGGCCACCACCTGTTTTTCTTGTTCTTCCGGGGTTTTTGCTTCGAATTCTTCTACTTCTTGTTTCGTTTTCTGCTTCTTTTTCTCCTTCTTCTCTATCGGTTTGCTCGTCGGATCGAAGCCTCCGTCCTGGCACCCGACCGCCGCGGTCTGATCGGCCGGGGCGAGCTGACCGTCGCCGAGCCCTCCGGCGGTCCAGGGGATCGCCGCGTACAGGATCGTGTTCGCGTCACCCGTTGCCGGGTTGGTGGGGCTGACGGCCGAGTGGTAGCTGCAGAAGCCTTTCGGAGAGGCCGAGTTGCTCGAGCAGTGCGACGCGCTCGGACCGCCATCGATGCACACGGTCACGCCCGGCGGGGTGAGAAGGTAGAAGATCGTGCCCATGCCCTTCTGAAGTCCGTGCTGGGAGATGAAGGTCGCGAGCTGTTCGCGGATCTGTTCGTCGGTGAGGCAGGTGATCTTGTCGCCCGGCTGCATCGGGTTGGGGTCTTTGCACCCGGCCCCCGGGTAGAGGTTCGTGTCCGTGTAGGCCCCCCGGAAGGTGGACTGATAGGAGGCGCCCTGGTTGGTCTTGTCCCTGTACTGCGTATCCACGGCGAAGACATTGCCCAGAGAGCCGCTGTCGGTGCCGACCGCTCGCAGGAAGCCGTCGATCACGCCCTGCCAGTCGCCGTGGTAGCGGTCCGTCGGGTCCCAGTAGATGGCGTACGTGTTGTTCGTGTGCACCACCGGATTGCCACCGGCGTTCGCGAATTGGGCCCCGAGTTCGCCGTTCCCGTCGAGGACTTCTTCGCTGCGCGGCTGGGACCCCACGGTCGTCCCCGAGACCGTTTCCACGACGGCGCCGGCCGGCGCCGCGGCGAGCATGAGTCCGGCCCAGATGCTCGCCACCAAGGTGGCGGCCAGCGCAAGCCGGCGCGCGGCCGGCGATCGGCGGTCAATCGACAGGGAGAGCGAGCGAGCGAAGATGGTCACGAGCCCATCATCGGCAGGCGCCGGTGGAACCCTTAGCGCCGGTGGACACCCTCCCGCACGGCCTTTCCCGGGCCGGCCGCAGGCCTCTCCGGCCGGCCCGCCGGACCGGCGCTGGGAGGCTCGAGACGCAGATGGAGCGCCACCGGCGCTGGGCCATTGCCGGATCGTCGGCGGTCGGCTAGGATGGGCGGCTCGGCGAGGGCTGGCGGAGGGAGTCCGGCCTGAGGAGGCACTGGAACTAAGGAGGGTCGATGTCTGTTCTGTATCGCGCACGCCTGCGGCTGCTCGTGTGCTGCGTCGCTGCCACCGCCGCGCTCGGATCGCTTGCGCTCGCGCCGAGGGCCGGCGCCGCCACGATCGGGAGCACCTACCTCGCGCTCGGCGACTCGCTCGCCTACGGCTACCACCAGGCCCAGTTTCAACAAGAACTCCCGGCTGTCAACCCGGCGAACTTCAACCGTGGCTATGTCGATGACTTCGCCAACCTGCTGAAGTTCTTCAGCAACCCTCACCTGCAGGCCATCAACGACGGCTGCCCGGGCGAGACCACGGAAACGCTCATCAAAGGCTCCGGCGTGCCCGGCTACTGCGCCGGCGGGCCGACCGGAACCCCGTTCCCGTACGCGTTCCTGCACCACCCCTACAGCACCGGGTCCCAGCTCTCGGACGCGCTCGCGGTGATCGCGGCCAATCCCAACGTGAGCCCGATCACGCTCAACATCGGCTCCAACGACGTGCTGCAGTTCCTCGAGCACACGTGCGGCTTCCCGGCGACCTACAAATGCACGGAAGCTGAAGTGGCGGCCGAGTTCGGCCACATCGTGACCAACGTCGGATACATCCTCGGACAGCTGCGCGTAGCCGCGCCGAAAGCGCAGATCGTGCTGATCGGCGCCTACAACCCCTTCCCGACGATCCTGCCCCCGCCGGGCGGGGACAACACGCTCAAGCAGCTCAACTCCGCGTTGCGAGGCGTGGCGGAATCGGTTCCCGGAGCGAGCTTCGCCGACTCCGAGCCGTCATTCAACCCGTCGGGCTTCTACGGCGGAGCAGAAGCGGGAGACATCCCGACGGTCTGCGCCTTCACGGCCATGTGCCCGGGCGGCAAATTCAACCCGGCAAGCCCGGAAGCCGACATTCACCCCACGGACCTCGGCTACGGCGTCATGGCGTTTGACGTCGCGTTTGATTTCTACACCCACTGACCGCGCCGGCAGGCGGTAGTTGACAGCCGCTTCGCGCTCCGCCGACCATTGGCCGGCGGAGCGCAGGCGGCTTGGCGCCCGCGGTCGTGAGCGCCCCGGGCCGCGGGCCGGCGCGGGCCGACTGAGTGGCCGGGGCTGACTCAGTGGCCAGCCCGGCTGAGCCGTCAGGCTGAGCCGGCGTAGAGCTGGCGCAGCAGCGCCTCGACCACCGGCGAGGTCTCGCCCACCGCCGGACAGCATGTCGAGCCCCCGGGCGGCGTGAGGCCGATCTCGAGGTGCGGACCCGAGGAGATTCCCACCACTCCGCACCCGACCTCTGCCAGGGGCTGGCCGGCGAGCACGTGCGTGCCGACGGGGACAAGTGCCGGCGCCGCATGCCCGTAGTAGACGAACCACCCGGCGTAGGGGCCGCTGTCGATTCGCACCACAGGCGCGGATGGGCCGAAGCCTTCTATCCCCTCCCGCACGACCGTTCCGGCGGTGATCGCGACCTCCACCGCCGAGTTGCCGCATGCGGCGCGTGCCGTGGCGATGTCAACCCCCTGGTCTTCGCTCCAGGTCTGAGGTGGGAGGGCCAGCGCCCGTGGCTGGATCGGGAAGACCCAGCTCCCGCCGCCTCCGCCGCCCACGTAGGTGGCGCCCTGTTCGAACGCCTGAGCCGTGTTGGCCGTGGGCAGGATGATGCCCTCCTTGCGCGCCTGCGCCACCTCCGCGCGAATCTGGGCGTCGGAGGGAGCGCCGGCGGCGACGTAGCCGCCCGCCGCCGAGCTCGCGGCGGGGAGGCTGTCGGGCTTGCCGATCTTGCCCGGCACCTCGCGCCGGTCGAGCTTGGAGGCCGATCCGCTCGGCGGCAGCGGCAGCGCTTTCTGCGCGGCGGTCTTGCCCGAGCCCTTCTGCGCGGTCACGCCGCGCGGTGGCGACGCCCCGGCCGGCGCGGATGCACTCGCACCCGTTCGCTGCGCGGTCGGCTGTGTGCCCTGGGCGGTGGCCTGCCCGGACGGCGACCGCGTGGCGGCCGCGCCGCAGCCGCCGAGCGCGAGCGCCGCGCCGCACAGGCACGCAACTGGACCCACGGCGGCGTGCGATCTCATCGAGCGATGGTAGCCGGGCGGCGCGCGACCGCCGCCAGTTGGCGGGCAGCGGCTAGGCTGCGCGCAGCCCGGCGAGGCCGTCGGCGATGCTCGTCACCGGCTCGTAGCCGAGCTGTTCGCGGGCCTTGTCGATCCGGATCGTGCACTCCTGTGCGGAGACCCAGTAGGCAAAGCGGGTCAGCGGGGGGCGGCCGGGGAGAGGCAGCAGTCGCCAGCCGGCCTCGCCGGCGCGCGCGAGAGCCGACGCCGCCCAGGGCGGGATGCTGCGCGAGGGAGCCGTCACGCCCTGGGTCGCGAGCAGCTCTTCAACGAACTCGCGAAACACGACGGGCTCGCCGTCGGTGACGAAGTAGGCGTTGCCCGGTCGCCCTCGCGCCGCACCGAGGACGAGCCCCTCGACGACGTTCTCGACGTGGGTCGTCGAGGTGCGATGGCGCCCTCCACCGACCCAGGCGAAGCGCCCGCTGCGAACCAGCTCGACCATCACGGGCAGGAGAGTCGTGTCGCCGGGTCCCCAGACGAAGCGCGGCCGCACGACGACCGTCTCGAACCCATCCCGGTTCGCCGCGAGCACAGCCCGCTCGGCGAGCGCCTTGGTCGCGCTGTAGAGCGCAGGCGAGTCCGGACGAAGCGGGGCGGTCTCGTCGACGTCGACGAGCGGCCGGCCGGCCAGCAGGGCGGCCTCGGTGCCGACGTGGACGAATCGCCGCACACCCGCCTCAGCGCATGCCCGCAGGGCATTTGCCGTGCCCGCGACGTTTCCCCGCTCGAAGTCCGCGCGCTTCCCCCAGTCGCCGAGCGTCGCAGCAGCGTGGAACGCGAGGTCGCAACCCTCGGCGCCCCCGCGCATCGCCGGGACGTCGGCGAGATCGCCGGGCACCGGCTCCGCTCCGCGCGAGCCCACCCGCTCGGCTGCCGCGCTCGAGCGGGCCAGCGCCCGGACCGCGTGACCGTCCGCGCGCAGCCGTTCGACCAGCCGCCCGCCGATGAAGCCGGAGCCACCCGTGACGAACACCGCGGTCATCGCTGACCCAGGCTAGCCAATCGGCCACGCGCCAGACAGCGAGCCATCCGGCGGGGGTTCACCTTGTAGCATGCGCGACGCGGTCATGGACACCGCCGGCACACAGATAGCTGTCATCGGAGGTGGCGTCGTCGGGTGCGCCGTGGCACATGCGCTCGCATCTCGCGGAGTGCGGAGCGAGTTGCTCGAGGCCGAGCCCGGGTTGGCACTCGGCGCGAGCGGCACGAACTCCGGCATCCTTCATACCGGCTTCGACTCCACGCCGGGCGAGCTCGAGACGCGGCTCATCCTGCGGGCGACGGAGCTTCGCGAGGAGCAGCGCGACACGCTGGGCGTCGTCGTCTGGCGCTGCGGCGCGCGCCTGCAGCCGGGCGACGACGACGAGCGCGCCGCGGTCCTTCGGCTGGCCGAGAACGCTCGTGTCAATCGCGTGGAGGTTGAGCTCCACGACGACGGCTCGCTGGTCGTGCCGGGGGAGGCCGTCACCGACCCGGTCGCCTTCGTCCACGCGCTCGCTCGCGCCGCCGAGGCGGGTGGCGCCACCGTGAGGCTGGGCGCGCGGGTCAGCGGGCTCGCGAAGGCGCCCGGCGGGGGCATCGCCGTGGAGCTTCAAAGCGGCGAGCGCCTGACCGTGCGTGCGGCCGTCAACTGCGCGGGCCTGTACGCCGACGAGGTCGCGCGCCTGGCGGATGAGGACCCGGTGGCCATCTATCCGCGCAAGGGGGAGTTCCTCGTCTTCTCGGCCGTCGAGGGCGAGCCGCTCGAACGGATCCTGCTGCCCGTGCCCTCGGCTCTGGGCAAGGGCGTCCTGGTGTTCCCGACGCTCGAGCGGCTGCTGATCGCCGGACCGACGGCGCGCGAGCGGGACGACAAGTGCGACTGGTCGGTCGAGCCCGACGCCGCCGAGCTGATCCTTCCGCGCGCGACGCGGATGCATCCGCCGCTTCGGCGAGCGCAGCAGATCGGCGCCTACGCCGGGTTGCGCCCCGCCGGGCGCGACGGCAACTACGTGATCGAGGCCTCGCGCGCGCTGCCCGGGCTGATACACGTCGCGGCGATCCGGTCCACGGGCCTCTCGGCGTCGCTGGCGATCGGCGAGTACGTCGTGGCGATGCTCGCCCGCCAGGACGCGATCGAGCTCGGCCGGCCGCGCCGGCTGCGGGCACCCGCGCAACCGCCCCCGGCACGCCCCTGGTGGGAGCGCGCGGAGCGCCACCATCGCGCATCGACGGTGCGGCGGTCCGCACGATGACCTCGGGGCTGCTGCTCGGCATCGACGACGGAACCACGGCCGTGAAGGCGGCACTCTTCGACACCGACCTGAACGCGGTGGCCGAGGCCCGGCGTCCCGTGGCCGCCACCCACCCGCGGACCGGTTGGGTCGAGCAGGATCCCGAGATGATCCTCGAGGCCGTCGTGGACGCGGTCGCCGAGGTGCTCGACGACGCCCGCGCGCCGGCGGTCCTCGCGGCAGGCCTCGATCACCAGGGCGAGTCCGTGCTTGCCTGGGACGCGAGCAGCGGGCGGGCCCTGACCTCGGTGATCGGGTGGCAGGACAAGCGTCATGAATCCCTGCTGGCGCGCATTCCGAGCACCCCGGGCGCCGGGCGGGCCGTCGAGCGCTCGGGCCTGCCGCTCGATCCCTACTTCTCGGCCGGCAAGCTCAGATGGCTGCTCGAGAACGACCGCGACGTTCAGCGTGCCCGGGATGCCGGGCGGCTGCGCCTGGGTACGGTCGACGCCTTCCTCGCCGACCGCCTCGGGGGCCGCTTCGCGACAGACCTCTCGACCGCGTCGCGCACGCAGCTGCTGGCGGCGGGCGGGCGCGACTGGGACGAGGAGCTCCTGACGACCTTCCGGCTGCAGCGGGAGTGGCTACCGGCGCTCGGACCCACCTTCGGCTCGCTCGGCGAGCTTCGGCACAGCCGCTGGCCTGTGCCGGTCCCGCTGGCGGCGCAGCTCGTCGACCAGCAGGCGGCACTCGCCGGCTCCGGTGCGATCCTCCCGGGTGAGCTGAAGGCGACCTACGGCACCGGCGTCTTCGTGCTCGGACGTACGGACGGGCCGACGGCCGCGAGCGGCCTGCTGCCGACGATCGCCTGGGCGGCGCCGGACGCGGCCGGGGGAGTGGGCGAGATCGCCCACGCGCTCGACGGCGGCGTGTTCGCGGCGGGTTCCCTCATCGAGTGGCTCGCGCACGGCCTCGGCCTGGCGCCCGATGCCGGAGCGCTGGCCGAAGGCGCAGCCTCCGTGCAGGACAGCGCCGGGGTGATCGTGCTCCCGGCGCTCGCGGGTCTCGGGGCTCCCTGGTGGCGCCCTGCAAGTCACGGCGTGATCGCCGGGCTTCACCCCGCGGTCACGGCGGCACACCTCGCGCGGGCCGCGCTCGAGGCGATCGCCTCGCGAGTCGCCGACATCGTCGAGGCGATGGCGCAGGTCATCCCGATCCGGGGCCTGCACGTGGACGGTGGCCTGACGAACGACCCGACGCTGCTGCAGATCCAGGCCGACACGCTCGGCCTGCCGCTCACGGTGGGCCGCGCCGAGGTGACGGTGCTCGGTGCGGCCATGCTCGCGGGCGTCGGTGCGGGCGTGTTCGCGAGCGTCGAGCAGGCAGCGCAGCGCCTACCGCAGGGTCGCACGGTTGCGCCCCGTGGCGACCCCGCCGAGCGCGCCGCGCGGCGCGAGCGCTGGCGCACGTTCGTGACGGCCAGCGCCGACCTGTAGGGGTGCGGACGGCTATTCGAGCCGCAGCTCGTAGCCGGCACGGCGCAGCGTCGCGATGACCTCCTCTGTGTGGCCAGGGCCGCGCGTCTCCAGCGTCAGCTCCACGCCGGTCTCGCGCACATGCAGAGGCACGGCCTCGCGCACGTGCTCGAGGCTCACCAGATTCGCGCGAGCACCGGCCACGAGGTTGAGCAGCTCGGCCAATCCACCGGGCCGGTCGGGCAGGCGGGTGAATATGCGCACACGCCTGCCCTCCTCGGTTTCCTGGCGGCGCAGAAGCGCCGCCAGCAAGCCGCCATCGACGTTCCCGCCCGAGACGATCGCGACGGTCGTGCCCGCGACCGGCGGGAGGCGACCGCTCAGCAGCGCGGCCACGCCCACCGCACCGGCGCCCTCGGCGACGAGCTTCGCGCGTTCGGCCAGGAAGACCATGGCGTCGGCGATCTCCTCCTCGCTCACCGTCTCGAGGCCGTCGAGCAGCTCGCGCAGAAGTGCCAGGGTCAGCCTCCCGGGACGCTTGATCGCTATCCCGTCGGCGATCGTCGCGATGCTCGCCGCTGCTGCATCGGGGAGCGGCCCGTTCTCCTTCAAGGCCTCCACATAGGGCGCACATGCGCTCGCCTGCACTCCGATGAGCTCGACAGCCGCCCCCGCGCGGCGCAGCGCGACCCCGATCCCGCTCGCCAGGCCGCCCCCGCCGACCGGCACCACCACCCGCGCCAGATCAGGCACGTCCTCGAGCAACTCGAGCCCGATGGTGCCCTGACCCGCGATCACGTCGAGGTCGTCGAAGGGGTGCACGAGCGCCGGGCCGCCCTGCTCGCTGCACTCGCCGGCCAGCGCGAGCGCGTCCTCCACCGAGGCGCCCTCCAGATGAACGGCGGCAGCCAACCGCTCCACCGCGGCCACCTTGGAGACGGACGCGTCGCGCGGCATGAATACCTGACAGGCAACGCCCCGGATGCGCGCCGCCTGCGCGACCGCCAGCGCGTGGTTTCCCGCGCTCCCCGTGACGAGGCCCGGGGCCGCCCGCTCGCCGAGAGCCGCCACCTTTGCAAGCGCGCCGCGCACCTTGAACGATCCGGCGCGTTGGAGGCACTCCGCCTTCAGGGCGGCCGTGGTGCCAGCGCGCTCGGCGAGGTCCTCGCAGGCGATGGTCGGCGTCCGCACCGCGATGCCCGCGATCGCACGCCGCGCCGCGTCCAGACCGACGCGCTCGATGAGCTCCGCGGCAGCCGGGATTCCGGCCGGCGGCCGGGAGTCCGAAGCGTCCGGGGAGCGCGGCCGCGGGAATGGGTCCTCCACGGCGCCGCCCCTCAGAGCGGCGTCGTGTAGGCGCCGCTCAGACCGCCATCCACCAGAAACGTCGAGGCGGTGACGAAGCTCGACTCATCTGATGCCAGGAACAACGCTCCCTGCGCGATCTCCTCGGCGCGCGCGAAGCGCCCCATCGGCACGTGAACCAGACGCCGCGAGGCCGACTCGGGATCGGATGCATAGAGCTCGCGGAGCAGCGGCGTGTCCACGGGACCGGGACAGAGCGCGTTGACCCGCACGCCCTGTCGCGCGAACTCGACACCCAGCTCGCGCGACATCGAAAGGACGCCGCCCTTGGAGGCGGTGTAGGAGATCTGGGAGGTCGCCGATCCCATCACGGCGACGAAGGAGGCGGTGTTTATGACCGACCCGCCGCCCGCGTCGAGCAGGTGGGGGATCCCGTGCTTGCAGCACAGGAACACGCTGCGCAGGTTCACATCCTGCACGCGCTCCCACGCCGCGAGCGGCGTCTCGAGCACCGAGCCGTCGTCGGTGGGAGAGATGCCCGCGTTGTTGAACAGCACGTCGATGCGCCCGAACTCCTGCCGTACCCGCGCGTACGCGTCGGCGACCTGCTGCTCGTCGGAGACGTCGATCCGCAGCGACATGTCACCGGGCGCCCCGTCGGCGAGATCCACGCCCACGACCCGCGCTCCCTCGCGCTGGAACAGGGAGACCGTCGCCGCTCCGATCCCCCCCGAGGCGCCCGTGACGACACACACCCTGTTCTCGAGCCGCACGCTCCTCATCCCGTCGCGTAGTAGATGGACTTGACCTCGGTGTAGGCGTCTAGCGCGTGCGGGCCGAGCTCACGGCCGTAGCCGGACTGCTTGAAGCCCCCGAACGGAGAGTTGACCCGCACCGAGGTGTTCGTGTTGATCGACAGCACCCCCGTCTCGACGGCGCGCGCCACCCGCAGCGCACGGGCGCCGTCGCGCGTCCAGATCGAGCCGGACAACCCGTAGATCGAGTCATTCGCCAGGCGGATCGCCTCGTCCTCGTCTCGGAACGAGATCACGGCGGCGATCGGGCCGAACACCTCCTCCTGCGCGACGCGGTCGCCCGGCTGCACGGGCGCGAGCACCGTCGGCGCGAACCAGAAGCCCGGGCCCTCCGGCGCGCTGCCGCGAAAGGCGACCGGCGCCTGCCCGTCGAGGAACGACGCGACCGTTTCGCGCTGGTCGGCCGAGATGAGCGGCCCCATCTGCGTCGCCTCGTCGAGCGGGTCGCCGACCCGCAGCGCCCGAACAGCGGCCTCGAGCAGCTCGAGAAAGCGCTCGAACACGTCCTGCTGGACGAGGATGCGCGAGCGAGCGCAGCAATCCTGGCCGGCGTTGCCGAAGACCGCGAGCGGCGCGGCCGCGGCTGCGGCCTCGAGATCGGCGTCGGCGAAGATGATGTTCGCCGACTTGCCGCCGAGCTCCAGCGTTACGCGCTTGATCGTGGCTGCGGCCCCTGCGGCGATCGAGCGCCCCACCTCCGTCGAGCCGGTGAACGCGATCTTCGCCACATCCGGATGCTCGACGAGCCGCTGCCCGCACGTGCGGCCGGGACCGACGACCACGTTGACGACCCCCTCCGGCACCCCCGCGGCACCGGCGAGCTCGGCGAAGCGCAGAGCGGTGAGCGGTGTGAGCTCGGCCGGCTTGAGCACAACCGTGTTGCCGGCCGCCATCGCCGGTGCGAGCTTCCAGGAGGCGATCGTCAGCGGGAAGTTCCAAGGGGTGATGAGCCCGACGACCCCCATGGGCTCGCGCACGGTGAACGCCTGCCCGCCGGCCACCGGGATCGTGTCGCCGAGCAGCCGCTCCGGCGCCCCGGCGTAGTAGCGAAACGTGTCGCGCACCATGCCCATCTCCCCGCGCGCGTCGCCGATCGCCTTGCCCGCGTTTCGCGCCTCGAGCAGGGCGAGCTCCTCCTGGTGATCGGCGAGCACGTCGGCGAGCGAATGCAGGATCCCGGCACGCTCGCCGGGTCCGAGCGCGCGCCAGGAGGGGAGCGCCCGCCTTGCGGCGGCGACTGCGCCGTCGGTCTCCTCGATGCCCCGCGCGCGCGACCTCGGCCATCGGCTCGCCGGTGGCAGGCTCGAGGACTGACAGTCGCTCGCTCAGGGCTCTACCGTCCATGGCTGGCCGGGCGTCACGGCCCACGCATGTACGGGGTCAACTCCGTCCTTCCTACGGCGCCTGCGCGATGTCGGGAAGCGCGACGTCCGCGTCGAGCTCGTCGATCGTGCGGATCGGGCCCTTGAACGTGTTCTTCGCCGAGACCGCGTACCAGATCGTGACCGCGAGCATCACCCCGATCGTGATCAGCGGAGCGTAGTTCACCGCCGACCAGTTGAACGCGCTTTCCCAGGGCACCCCTTCGGGGGAGAACGGCAGGCAGAAGATCACGACGCAGATCGCTACCCACACGCAGGCGATCGGGTTGATCCATTTGTACTTGGACCCGAGCGTCCAGGATCCACGGACGAAGCTCTCGCCCTGACGCCAGCGCAGGTACACGGGGATCGTGTAGGCGATGTACAGGCCGATCACAGAGATCGAGGTGACCGCGAGGAAGGCGACCGGGCTGCCCTTGGAGTTCGGGAAGTACGCCGGAATCGTGATGATCAGCGCGAAGATGCACACGAAGAACACGGCCCAGGTGGGCGTCCGGCTCTGACCGAGCCTACGCCACAGGTTGTGTCCCGGCACGGCGCCGTCGCGTGAGAAGGCAAAGGTCATCCGCGAGGCGCTCGTGATGCACGCCATCCCACAGAACAGCTGCCCCACGGTCGAGATCAGGATCACGGCCTTCGCGGCCCAGGCGCTGAGGGCGGTCGTGAAGATCGTCAGCGCCGGAAAGCCGGCTTTGTAGATTTCCGCTTCGTGGCTTTTCTGGATCGCGAAGGTGATCGCCAGCAGCACGATCCAGCCCACGATCGCCGAGTAGAACACCGAGCGCCAGAGGCCCCTCGGCGCGGACTCTTCCGCGCCGTGCGTCTCCTCGGAGACGTGCGCCGAGGCGTCGTAGCCGGTGATCGTGTACATCGTCAGCAGGAAGCCGAGGGGAAGCACGTAGAGCCAGAATTTGGCCCCGGTGATCGCTCCTTCGGAGAACCCTGATTCGTTGGCCCTGTGCCCGAATACGTATGAGAAGCTCGCGTGGTGGGAAGGCACCGCGATCAGGAGCACCACGATCACGGCCACCCCGAGCACGTTCCACCACACCGAGAAGCTGTAGACGACGGACACGAGGTGGCTGCGGAATACGTTGACCAGTCCGGCGACGATCAGGATGAGCGCGAACAGGGCGAAGTTGACGTGGGCGCTGTAGTGGACGTCAGTGCCGGCCGCGGCCTTGGTGAAGTTGAAGATGAAGTTGACGTTGTAGAGACCGAGCAGGTTCATGAGGAATGTCGCCGACACGTACACCACGGAGGCGACCACCGCGACCAGGCCGATCAGGTTGAACCAGCCGGTGAACCAGCCCCAGCCGGCGCCGCCGAGCTTGGAGGCCCAGTAATAGATGCCGCCGGCCGTCGGGTAGGCGGAGGCGAGCTCGGACATGGAGACGGCGACGGCGAGGATCAGGATGCAGATCAGCGGCCACGCGATCGAGATCGCGATCGGGCCGCCGTTCTTCAGCGCCTGCCCGTATGTCGTGAAGCAGCCGGCGAGGATGCAGATGATCGCGAACGAGATGGCGAAGTTGGAGAAGCCGCTCCACCCCCGGTTCAGCTCCTGCTTGTAGCCCAGCTCGGCGAGGCGCTGCTCGTCGGTGCCCAAGCTCTCGGATGTGCTCATTGGCTCGCCCCCTCTAGGAGAAAAGGTCTGGTCATCCTGCCTTCGATCGTGACAATACGCTCGATCCCCGACAGAAGTCAAGAGCTGAACGGCAAAATTGCCAGCGCACCGAGCGACGTTCCGGCCAAGCAGCCCGAGAGCCCCTGATCGGGCCGTCAGCCCCCCGGGAGCAGCCCCGCGAGGATGTGCTCGGTGCCGTGCAGGTGCTCGTTCATCGCGCGCACTGCGAGCATCGCGTCGCCCTCGCGCACCGCCGCGAGCAGCCGGCGGTGCTGCGCGTTGGAGGAAGCGAGCACCTCGGGCGGGTGCGCGATGTGGGCGAGCAGGTCCGTCATCGCGCCCTGGACCTCCGTCATCGCCCGCACGAGTCCCCTCGATCCCGTGGCCTCTGCGAGGCCGACGTGCAGGCGGACATCGGCCTGGCGATATGCGGTGAAGTCCTCGAGCAGCCCGTCGAGCGCTGTGGAGACCTCCTCGAGCTCGTCGATTTCCGGGCGCTCCGCGCGCTCGGCGGCGAGCACCGCGACGGCGAGCTCGACGGCGAGCCGCTGGTCGCAGGTCTCCCGCCATTGGGCGAGCATTTGCGGTGACGGCGGGTCGGCGGGCGGCTGCGGGTCGGCCACGAACGTCCCGCCGCTGCGACCGCGGGTGGCGTAGACGTGCCCGCTCTGGGTGAGCGCCGTGAGCGCCTGGCGCAGCGTCGAGCGCGCGATTCCCAGCCGCGCGCACAGCTCGCGCTCGGCGGGGAGCTGCGATCCAGGGGGCAGCAGGCCGAGCGCGATCGCCGTTCCGAGGCGGTCCACGGTCTCCTCGAAGGCGGTGTGCGAGCGTACGGGCGCGAAGACGGCGTCAGAGGTCGTGAGAGGGCCGGGATGCGCTACCGGCTGATCAGACGTGCTCACCGTCGTGCTCCGGGGTGTGGACGCTCACAGGCGCTCGAACCCCCGATAGCGCTCCCAGTCGGTCACGGCCGCCCCGAAGGCCTCGAGCTCCACGTCCGCCGCGTTGACGTAGTGGTCGACGACCTCGTCTCCTAACGCGGCGCGCGCGATCTCGCTGGAGGCGAACAGATCGCGAGCGTCGCGCAGCGAGCCCGGGACGCGCGGCTTCTCCTGTGCCACATAGGCGTTCCCCTCGAAGACCGGCTCGAGCTGAAGGCCCCGATCGACGCCGTGCAGGCCCGCGGCGATGATCGAGCTGAGGGCCATGTAGGGGTTCAGGTCTGCGCCGCCCACGCGGTTCTCGAAGCGCAGCGCCGGTCCCTCTCCCACCACGCGCAGCGAGCAGGTGCGATTGTCATGCCCCCATGCCACCGCGGTCGGCGCGAAGGTGCCGGCGGCGAAGCGCTTGTACGAGTTGACGTTGGGCGCGAGCATCAGGGTCAGCTCGCGCAGACCCGCGAGCTGACCGGCCAGGAAGGACTCGAACAGGGCGCGGTCGCGGTGAAACAGCGGGCCCTGGTCATCGGCCAGCGAGAAGTGGATGTGGCACGAGCTGCCCTCGCGCTGGTCGTACTTGGCGATGAACGAGAGCGACATTCCCTCGAGCGCGGCGATCTCCTTGGCCCCGTTCTTGTAGATCGAGTGCTCGTCGGCGGTCCTCAGGGCGTCCGCATAGCGGAAGTTGATCTCGTGCTGGCCGAAGTTGCACTCGCCCTTCGAGTCCTCGCAGAGCATCCCCGCGGCTTCCATGCTGTTGCGGATGCGGCGGATCAGCGGCTCGACACGGGCCGTGCCGAGGAGCGAGTAGTCGACGTTGTACAGGTTCGCGGGCTCGAGATCGCGATAGCCCTTGTGCCACGCCTGCTCGTAGGTGTCGCGGAAGACCATGAACTCGAGCTCGGTTCCCGCGTGGGCGGTCCAGCCACGCTCGGCCAGGCGCGCGAGCTGCGCGCGCAGGACCTGCCGGGGCGAGGCGACCACGTCCGAGCCGTCCTCCCAGGTGACGTCGGCCAGGCACAGGGCTGTGCCCTCCTGCCATGGAACCGGACGCAGCGTGTCGAGGTCCGGGCGCAGGACGAAGTCGCCGTAGCCCCGCTCCCAGGAGGCCATCGCGTAGCCCTCGACCGTGGCCATGTCGACGTCCACCGCAAGCAGGTAGTTGCACCCCTCTGCGCCGTGCTCGGCCACCTCTGCCAGGAAATGCCTCGCTGTCAGGCGCTTGCCCTGAAGGCGCCCCTGCATGTCGGTAAGCCCGAGCAGCACGGTGTCGAGGGTCCCTTCATCGACCGCGGCACCCAGCTCGTCCAGTCTCATCGGTTTGCTCCTCGCGGGGTCATGACAGGAACGTATCCGTTGCAGCCACTATT
This sequence comes from uncultured Solirubrobacterales bacterium, assembly GCA_963811445.1. Taxonomy (GTDB): domain Bacteria; phylum Actinomycetota; class Thermoleophilia; order Solirubrobacterales; family Solirubrobacteraceae; genus Palsa-744. The sequence goes on along the minus strand of CAWERP010000014.1, from coordinate 390,105 downwards.
GCGCAAACGGTACTTTGGGATCCGTGGCCGAGCTGTACGACATCGTCGCGCGCCTGGAATCCTCGCTGGGCCCATCGGCCGGCGCACCGATCCCCCTGAAGGGCGGGATCACCAACCACAATTTCCGCGTCACGCTCGGAGGCACCGACTATGTGGTCCGCCTGCCCGGCAAGGACACCGGCCTGCTCGGGATAGACCGCGAGACCGAGCGCCTGGCCACCGAAGCGGCAGCGGGCCTGGGGATCGCGCCGGACGTGGCCGCCGCGCTGGAGGATTGCCTGGTGACGCGCTTCATCGCCTGCGGTCCCGTCAGCGCGCGGGAACTCGCCGAGCGCGTGGAGGAGATCGCCTCGGCCCTGCGCCGCTTTCATGACTCGAGGACGCTGCTGCCCGCAAGGTTCTGGGTGCCCGAGCTGCTCGACGACTACGCGGCCATCATCCTCCGGCGCGGCGGTACTCTGCCCGCCGGCTATGAGCACGCGGTCGCGACGGCGGCCCGAATCGAGGCAACCCTGCCGGTTGCCGATCCCCGCCCATGTCACGACGACCTGCTCGGCGGCAATATCATCCGCGCCCAGGATGACGGGCGCATGCTGATCGTCGACTGGGAGTACGCGGGCATGGGCGATCCCCGGTTCGACCTCGGCAACCTGTCGATCAACAACGGCTTCGACGAGGCGGTCGGCGACCGGCTCCTGGCCGCCTACTACGGCGAGCCGCCGACGGACGCGCGGCGGGCGGCGCTGAACCTGATGCGCGTGCTCTCCGACGCCCGCGAGGCCGCGTGGAGTGCCGTTCAGGCCAGGGTCTCCGAGCTCGACTTCGACTTCGGGCGCTACGGAAGCGAGCACTTCGAGCGACTGCGCGCCACGGTCGAGCAGCCGAGCTTCGACGAGTGGCTTGCCGCCGCGGCGGGGTGAGTGTGGCGCGAGCGCGTGAGCTTCCCGACCGCGCGCGGGTGGTGATCATCGGAGGCGGCGTCGGAGGCGCCTCGATCGCCCACCATCTCGCCAGGCTGGGCGAGCGGGACGTCGTGCTTCTCGACCGCAACGAGCTCACGAGCGGCTCTACCTTCCATTCGGCCGGGCTCGTCGGCCAGCTGCGCTCGAGCGTGTCGCTCACGCGCATGATGATGGACTCCGTCGAGCTCTACCGGACGCTCGACTGCGGGTGGGTGCAGTGTGGCGGCATCCGCCTGGCGTGCACGCCCGAGCGCGAGCAGGAGGTGCTCCGCCAGGTCGCGTGGGCCAAGACGTTCGGCCTGCCGCTCGAGCTGATCTCCGCCGAGGAGGCCCGTGAGCTCTTCCCCCTGATGAGCAGCGAGGGAGTGCGCTGCGGCTCCTACCTGCCGAGCGACGGCTACCTGGATCCATCGCTGCTGACGAGCGCCCTGGCGGATGGCGCGCGGGCCGGCGGATGCCGCGTCTTCACCCACACGCGCGTCACGGGGATCGACGTTGACGGCGGCCGCGTGCGCGGAGTGCAGACGGCGCACGGGCCGATCGAGGCCGAAGTGGTGGTCAATGCCGGCGGCATGTTCGCGGCCGAGATCGGGCGCATGGCCGGCGTGCGCGTGCCGGTGGTGCCCTTCGCGCACGAGTACCTGGTCACCCAGCCCTTCCGCGACCGCTCGCCGGGCGAGCATCTGCCGACGCTACGAGACCCCGACCTGCTGATCTACTTTCGCGAGGAGGGCGGCGGCCTGATCATGGGCGGCTACGAGCGGCGCTCGGCGCCGTGGGCGCTCGACGAGCACCTGCTCGACGCGATCCCGGCCGACTTCAACGGACGCCTGCTCGAAGAGGACTGGCCCCGCTTCGAGGAGATCGCCGCGAACTCCTCCAGGCGCGTGCCGGTGATGGACGACATCACGGTCACTCGCCTGATCAACGGACCGGAGGCCTTCACTCCCGACAACGAGTTCTGCCTCGGGGAGAGCGATCTGCGCGGTTTCTACGTGGCGGCGGGCTTCTGCGCACACGGCCTCGCCGGTGCCGGGGGAATCGGGCGCGTGATGGCCGAGTGGATCCTCGAGGGAGAGCCGTCGATGGACGTGTGGGAGATGGACATACGGCGCTTCGGTCCCCACTTTCGCTCGCCGAGCTACACGCTCAAGCGTGCCCGGGAGGTCTATGAGACCTACTACGACATCCGCTACCCCGGGCACGAGCGCCAGGCGGGGCGTCCCCTGCGCACCTCCTGCGCCTACCCGTGGCATGCCGAGCACGGCGCGGTGTTCGGCGAGAAGTCCGGATGGGAGCGCGTCAACTGGTACGAGTCGAACGCCGCGCTCGGGGACGAGTCGCTACGTCCGCGCGGCTGGGCGGGAATGCACTGGTCGCCGGCGATCGGCGCCGAGCACACGGCCACGCGCGAGCGCGCGGGGCTATTCGACGAGTCCTCGTTCTCCAAGCTCGAGATCGCCGGGCCGGGCTCGGCCGGCTTCCTCGAGCGACTGTGCGACAACCGAGTCGCGCGTGAGGTCGGGGCGATCACCTACACCCAGATGCTCAACCGCCGCGGCGGGATCGAGTGCGACTTCACCGTCACACGGGTGCGGGAGGAGCTGTTCTCGATCGTCACGGGCACGGCGTTCGGCAACCACGACCTGAGCTGGATCCGCCGGCACGCGCCGCGGGATGGCAGCGTGCGCTGCACCGACGTCACCGCGCGCTCCGCATGCTTTGCGCTGTGGGGCCCGCGGGCGCGGGACATTCTCCATCCGCTGACCGACGATCCCCTGGACTTCGGCTACATGCGCATGCGCGAGCTCGCCGTCGGCGACGTCCCCGTGCGCGCGCTGCGGGTCACCTTCGTGGGAGAGCTGGGCTGGGAGCTCTACTGCCCGACCGAGTACGGGGCGGGCCTGTGGAGGGCGTTGTGGCAGGCCGGGCGCGAGCATGGCATGCTGTGTGGCGGATACCGCGCGATCGACTCGCTGCGACTCGAGAAGGGCTACCGGGTGTGGGCCGCGGACATAACACCCGACGAGACGCCATATGAGGCGGGGCTGGGCTTCTGCGTCAAGAACGAGGGAACGTTCATCGGCGCCTCGGCGCTGGGCATCGGCTCGAGCGACGGACCGGTCGAGCCGCGTCGGAGACTGCGCTGCCTGCTGCTCGAGGATCCGCGATCGATCGCGCTCGGGAACGAGCCGGTGCGCGTGAACGGGATGGTGGTGGGGCGCGTCACGAGCGGGGGCTACGGCTACACGGTGGAGCGATCGATCGCCTACGCCTACCTGCCCACCGAGGTCGGGGTGGGCGAGGCGGTCGAGGTTGACATCTTCGGGCAATGGGTTCGCGGCGAGGTCACCCGCGAGCCGCTGTTCGATCCCGCCGGAGAGCGGGCCAGGGGTTAGATCCCCACCGCCCGCCTTCACCGGCGTGGCGCCGGGGGCCCGCCGGGCCGGCGCTCGCGAGGTCTCCGCGGCTCAGGCGTCGCGCGGGATCACGCGGTCCACCTCGACGGCTGCGCCGGAGCGCGTGTCCGGGTAGACGACGAGAACCGTGGGCGGTCCTCCGAACCACGCGCTCGCCTCGCCCTCGCCCACGTACTCGGCGGCGCGCTGTGAGCCGTCGTCCTGCACGACCCAGACGTGCTGGCCCTGGTGGAAGAGGCTGTCGCCGATGTCTGTCACGGGCGGTCACCAAGCCGCGGACGGCCTGTCAAGGGATGAGGTCGGAGGGGCATGCTTCGGCGCGAGATCGGGCAGTTCCGGTGTACAGCTCGAGAGCATAGTGCCCGCGCAACGGCCGCGCGATACTGGCATCTCCGTGAAGCAGACGAGAGACAACTGAGATGCGCGCGAGAATTCGCAAGAGCGTCTGCGCCTCCGGCATCGTCGTGCTTATCGCGCTCGCGGGGTGTGGAGGGACCGAGACGGGGACGGCGCCGACGAGGGCGCAGTTCGCCGCACAGGCGGACGCTGTCTGCAGGTTCGAAGCGGAGAAGCTGAGTCGTGCCGCCGCCTTCGAGCGCGCGCCCGTCGCGGCGTTCAGCACGGTTCCCCGGCTGATCCGCCAGGCCGTCGCGATTCGCGAACTGGCCGACGCCAGGCTCGAAGCGCTGCGCGTCCCCGCGGGGGAGGCCGGGGCGATCGGAAGGTGGCTGACAGCCCGAACCGTGGCGGCCACGCTACAGCGCGATGCAGCCGAAGCGCCGGCCGGTCAATACCCGAAGGCCACGAGGGACCTCAATCGAGCCCTCGAGCGCGCGCGCGCGCTCGAGCGTCACCTGAGCGAGGGCCACGGATTCACGATCTGCGGTAAGACGTGATGAGACCCAATGCCTATGCTCAGCGGAGGTAGCCGATGGCCAGCTGCACACACCTCGACAAGATCCTCGTCACCCGCCTGCCCGAGGCCGTCGACGGCTGCGAGGACTGCCTGGCGACCGGCGGGTCGTGGCTGCATTTGAGAATCTGCCTGACCTGCGGTCACGTCGGCTGCTGCGACGACTCGCCCAACCGCCACGCCACCGCGCATGGTCACTCGAGCGGTCATCCGATCATCCGCTCGCTGGAGGCCGGGGAGGCGTGGTCGTGGTGCTTCGTTGACGAGCTTGCGATGCTCATCCCCGAGGTGGTGGGCGAGACCAGGATACCGCCGTCGCCGTTGGGTGGTTGACGACCGCCCTTCGCGACCGGGAGTGCGAGCGTGAGCACGGCCGACACCCATCCCCACGCCCCGGCCCAGGTCCCCGCGAGTGACCTTGACGTCCCCGATGAGCTGAACCGGCGCAGGCTCAGAACCCGACTGCTGTTCGCGGGCGGAGTGCTTCTCGCGGTGGTCGCCGTCGTGACCCTGCTTCCCGGCCTCGAAGGACTGCGCACGCGCCTGGGGCACGCCAAACCGGCGTGGCTGGCGCTCGGGGCCGGCCTGAAGGTGCTCTCCGGTCTCGGCTACGTGGCGGTCTTCCGCATGGTCTTCTGCCGGCGGATGTCCTGGCGCGTCAGCTATCAGATCGGGATGTCAGAGCTCGGCGCGAACGCGCTCTTCCCGACAGGGGGAGCCGGCGGCCTGGCGCTCGGAGCGTGGGCTCTCCGTCGGGGGCAGATGCCGGTGGATGAGATCGCGCGCCGCACGGTAGCCTTCTTCCTGCTCACGAGCGTAGCGAACGTCGTCGGCGTTATCGTCGTGGGGGTCGGTCTCGCGCTGCGGGTGTTCCCGGGAGAGACCAACCCGGCGCTGACGATCCTGCCCGCCGCCGTGGCGACCCTGGCGATCCTCGGATCCCTGCTCGCCGGACGTGCCGCCGCGATGCTCAACAGGCGGTTGGAGCACAGCCGGGAGGGAGAAGCATCACGTCGTGCCCGCTTGGTCTCCGGGACGCTGACAGCGATCGCGCGCGGCGTCGACGAGGCGGTTGCGCTGCTGCGGGAGGCCAACGCGTGGCTGATCGTGGGGATCGTCGCCTACCTGGCGTTCGACGTGATGGTGCTGTGGGCGACGTTCCGCGCGTTCGGCGCGGCCCCGCCCCTGGCGATCGTGTGGATCGCCTACCTGATCGGCGAGCTCGGTGGCCTGATTCCCGTGCCCGGCGGGATCGGCGGCGTCGACGCCGGCCTGGTCGGAACCCTGTTCCTCTACGACGTGCCGCTCACCGTGGCAACGTCGGCGGTTCTGGCCTACCGGGCGATCGCGCTGTGGGTCCCGGCTGTGCTCGGGACCGGCGCGTTCGTGGCCCTGCGACGAACCCTGCGCGACGAGTCCCTCAAGATCTCCGTGTGCGCGCCGGAGACCGAGATGGAGGTGATCGGGCTCGGCCGCGTCGTCATCGGCCCGCCGGCGACGACGGTGCGCTAGGTCCAGGCGGTGCGGCGATCGGCGAGGGTTCGGAGCGTAGCGTGGAGGTCCGCGGGACGCTGCCGCTCAAAAGGAGCCGCTGAAGCCCTCCCGCGGCGTGCTTGAGGTAGGTGTCCAGGAACGCGAGCGTGACGCGCTCGACGATCGCCAGCTGCGGCTGCTGGTAGCTGTAGGGCGGCAGGTGCCCGGCACCGAGCAGGCGAAGCAGGTACTTCGGCCGCCGCGCGAGGTTGAAGTACGCGTTCGTGAACCTCGGTTCGTTGGTCGTGTCGGCCGTTCCCTGGGTGGCGAGGAGCGCAGGGCCGCCGCGAGGGAAGCTGTATCCGCCCACGCCCGACATCTTGGCGCCGGACATGATCACGGCGGCCTCCACCCGCGGGTCGCGGAAGCGACGGCCGTACGCGACCGCGAGGGCCGCCTCGGCCCCGTCGGAGTGTCCGGCGACCGCGATGTCAAGGGGGTCCACGAGACCCGCCAGCGGGTCCGCGGCGGTGGCGCTGTCGCCGAGCAGGCGAGAGATCACGAAGCGCATGTCCGCCGGCTCGTTGATCAGGTCGGACTCATCCGGGCCGCCGGGAGCGTCGGCGTTCTCCAGGGGAAACACAGGGGCCGCAACGACGTATCCAGCGCGCGTCCAACTCCGCAGGAGGCTCGTATAGAGGCCCGGCGTGACCCCGAAGCCGTGGGCGAAGACGACCAGCGGGAACGGGCCCTCGGTGCTCGCCGCCGGCGCGTTCCAGACATCGGTCTGGCCGGGCGGTCCGAGCGCGGGATAGCGAACGTATGTGAGGAGCGTTCGCGGCCTGACCCTTCCGTGCGGAAGCCTGATCGCCCGGCTCGGGTCGACGAGCCGCAGCAGCCGGATTCCGACGGCGAACTGCGGGGGCTGCGCGCCTGGCGCGGTTGGCGCGGCTCCCAGGCCGCCCGGCGCAGCCACGCCGGCGCTTGAAGGCGAGGCCGTCCGTCCCGGCGCCGAGGCGGCGGGAGCGCCAGGGACGCTCAGGGCGAGGAGCGCGGCGAGGAGCGCGAGCGCGCTGCGACGCGCCAGCCGAGCTCTGATGTGATCGCCGCCGCCCATCGCTGAAAGCCACCGCGGCCAACCCACGCCGCCGGGTGCACCGAATGCAAGCTAGCACCGACGGCACTGTCCGCATCGCCGGGCGCGGTGCCCTACGCTTGCCGGCGTGAACGTCGCTCCGCGAGCGATCCACCACCTCAACTGCGGCACGATGTGCCCCCGCGGGGCGCGCCTGCTGGCAGGCCGGGGAGGGCTGCTGGCCACCACGCGGCTCGTCTGCCATTGCCTGCTCGTGGAGGGCGCCGAGGGCCTCGTGCTCATCGACACCGGCTTCGGCATCGACGACACCCGCAACCCGCGCCAGCTCGGCACCCCGTTCAGGGCGGGGGTCCGCCCGCGCCTCGACGCCGCGGAGACGGCGATCGCGCGGATCGGCGCACTGGGCTTCCAGCCCGGCGACGTCCGCCACATCGTCACCACCCACCTCGACCTCGACCACGCCGGCGGACTGCCGGACTTCCCCGACGCCGCCATACACCTGCTGGGCCGCGAGCTCGACGCCGCGATGAACCCCGGCTGGCGCGAGCGCCCGCGCTACATCCCCGAGCACTGGGCCCACGGTCCCCACTGGGTGCAGCACGAGGTGGATGGCGACGAGTGGCTGGGGTTCGACAGCGTGCGGATCCTGCCGGACAGCGACGCCGAGATACTGCTCATCCCGCTGCCCGGCCACACGCTCGGCCACACGGGCGTTGCCGTCAGAGACGGCGAGGGTTGGCTGCTGCATTGCGGCGACGCGTACTTCCACCACGGCGAGGTGCAGACGCCGGCGCACTGCCCGCCCGGACTGCGAGCGTTCCAGGCGCTAAACCAGGTCGACGGCCATGCACGCCGGGCGAACCGCGACCGCCTGCGCGAGCTCGCCCAGCGCCACCCGCGAGACGTCGAGCTGATCTGTTCGCATGACGCCTCGACGCTCACCGATGCCGGCCACGCGGCCGGTCGCTAGACCAGCGCCGCTGCGCTCACGCGGCGGGCCTACAATTCCAGCGTGACGACCGACGCGGAGCTGGGAGCCGAGGCCGTCGATCTCGGCTCGCTGGACTTCTGGACTCTGAACGCGGTGGAGCGTGACCGCTCGTTCGCCGTCCTGCGCCGCGACGCCCCCATCTCGCGCCACCAGCCTTTGGAGGACATCCTGGGCCTCGACGAGGGCGAGCGCCAGGACTACTGGGCGATCGTGCGCCATGCCGACGTGCGCCGGATCTCGCGCGACCCGGCCACGTTCTGCTCGGGCCAGGGCGTTCAGTTCGGGGATGCGCCCCAGGAGATGCTCGAGGCCTCGCAGTCGTTTCTGGCGATGGACGCGCCGCGGCACACAAAGCTTCGCGGGCTGGTCTCCCGGGCCTTCACGCCGCGACACGTGGCCCGCATCGAGGCCGCGATCAAGGCCAACGCCAGCAAGATCGTCAAGGACGCCGCCAAGACGGGCGGGGGCGACTTCGTCGAGCTGATCGCCAAGCGGCTGCCGCTGGTGACGATCTCAGACATGATCGGGGTGCCGGCGTCCGATCGCGAGCGGGTGGTCGAGGCGGCCGACGTGCTGGTCACGGCGTCTGATCCCGAGGTTTTCGGCGACCGGGAGCCGATCGTGGTGCTCGGCGAGGCGCTGTGGACCCTCACCGAGTTCGCCACCGAGCTGGCGGCCGAGCGCGAAAGCCGCCCCGCAGATGACCTGATGACGGCGCTGGTGCAGGCGGAGCTGGACGGCGACCGCCTGACCCGCGCCGAGATCGCGGCCTTCTTCGTGCTGCTCTCGGTGGCCGGCAACGACACGACCCGTCACACGACCTCGCACGGCATGCACGCGCTGACACTGCACCCGGACCAGCGCGCGCGTCTCGTGGAAGACCTCGAGGGCCGCCTGCCGAACGCCGTCGAGGAGTTCATCCGCTGGGCCACGCCGGTCATGACATTCCGGCGGACGACCACTCGTGAGGTGGAGCTGCACGGGCAGCGCCTCGGCGCCGGCGAGAAGGTGGTGCTCTTCTACAACTCGGCCAATCGGGACGAGAGCGCGTTTGACGATCCCTGGCGCTTCGACCTGACGCGCGAGCCGAACCGCCATGTCGGGTTCGGAGGGGGCGGTCCACACCACTGCCTCGGCTCCTCGCTCGCGCGCGCGCAGCTGCGCGCGCTGTTTGGCGAACTGCTCCGCAGGCTGCCGGACATCGAGGCGGGCGAGCCCGAGCTGTTCCGCAACGCCTTCATCCACGGGGTCAAGCGGATGGAATGCTCGTTCACGCCCCGGGCGTAATGGAGGGCTCGGTCGTGCGCGCGCTTGAAAGGTTTTATCCCAGGTGCGGCGGACTTTTAGGTCGCCTTCATCGCACGGGCGATACTGGTAGATGCAACGTGTAAGTCGCAAACGCACAACCTCCTCCCTCCTGTTCTCACCGTCCGGTCCGCTCCCCCCCAGCGGGCCGGACATTTTAAAGCGCTGTCCCGACAGTGTGCGCGCCCCCGTCCGCGGCCCCGCGGGTCGCGAAACGCCTGCTCGAGGAGAGCTACCACCCACGGTCGGGCGTACCTCGATCGCGCCCCCATGCGGGCCGCCGAGCAGAGATGACCGCCGCAGCGTCATGGCGTCGGCCACGGCGGAGGGCCACCCCCAGCGCTCCCGAGACGGCAATCCATGCACGTGGGAGCGCTGGGAGTTGAACCCCTCCTCCGAGGGCCTCCACCACCACACGGGAGAGGCCCGTGTTGAGGAACCCGGGCCGGCGGTCGCAGTTCCGGGGGTTCTCTTGTCCCGTAGGTCCAAACCTCATCGGGCGCTTTGGGCCCATGGGTACAACGGCTCCTGGACATCGACGGCGTGCCAGGAGTACCGTCGCGGGCAACACCGGGTGCACCGCGACGCAGAGGGAGAGTCAGATGAATGGGTGGACGCTGAGCGACAAGGTCGTGCTGATCACCGGCGGAGCTCGCGGGATCGGCGCGGCGACCGCGCGCGAGCTGGCGCGAAGGGGCGCCCGGGTGGTGCTCGCCGACATCGACGCCGAGGCCCTCGCGCACACGGCGCAGACGATTCCGGCGGCGCCGCTCACGATCGAGCTCGACGTCACGAACGCAGCCGAGTGCGAGGCGGCGGTGGAGCGCACGCTCGAGGAGCACGGGCGACTCGACCTCGTGTGGGCAAACGCAGGCATAGCGTCGTTCGGTCCGCTTCATCTGACCTCCCCGGCCGCGTGGACGCGGACGATCGAAGTCAACCTGCTCGGCTCCTACTACACGGTGCGCGCCGCGCTTCCCGCGGTCATCGCGCGGCGTGGGTACGTGGCGGTCACCGCCTCGCTGGCCTCCTTCGCGCATTCGCCGGGCCTGTCCGCCTACGCGGCGACCAAGGCGGGGGTGGAGGCGATGTGCAACTCGCTGCGCTCAGAGGTCTCCTTTCTCGGCGTGGACGTCGCGAGCATCCACCCGACGTGGATCGACACCGACATGGTGCGTGACGGCGACCAGTCCCAGCCGGGCTTCCATCGGCTGCGCGAGGCGATGCGCCCTCCCTTCAAGCGCACCTACCCCGTCGAGCGCGCCGTCGCGGACATCGTGGCGGGCTTCGAGCAACGCAAGCGGCGCATCTGCACGCCGCGGTTCGTGCAGCTCGCTCACCTGCTGCGCCCGGCGCTGACATCGCGGATGTTCGAGCGCGACCAGGTGGCGGCCGCGCCCGACATCACGCGGCTGTTCGAACAGGAGCTCGCCGAGCGCGGGGTCGAGGGCGCGTCGGTCAGCGAGCGGGTGGCAACCCAGCTTGCGCCCGAGCGGACGCCGGTGAAGGGCTAGAGGGCCCGCGCCATGGCGGCCCCTGTGTTGTGGCAGTACAACTTCTCGAACTTCAACGAGAAGGCGCGCTGGGCGCTCGACTTCAAGCGCGTCTCGCACGTCCGCCGCTCACTGCTGCCGGGCGGCCCCCGGGCGATGCTGTTCTCGCTGCGGGGGACGGTGCCGGTGCTCGACCTCGACGGCGAGCGTATCGTCGACTCGAGCCGCATCGTCGCGGCGCTCGAGCGGCGCTTTCCGCAGCCCGCGTTGTATCCTGGCGATCCGCACGAGCGGACCGCTGCGCTCGAGCTCGAGGACTTCTTCGACGAGCATGCGGGACACGAGCTGCGACGCGCGGGCTTCTACGAGTGGCGGACGAGCCCGGGGTTCGTGAGCGACCTGCTCACCACTGGGCGCGGGCGGGCCACGCGTGCCTTCATGCGGGTGGTGCTGCCCGGAGCGATGATCTACGCGCGCCGGCGCTATCGTATCTACCCGGCCGACGCCGAGCAGGCGCGCGTCGAGCTCACCGCCGCCCTCGATCGCATCATCGCCGAGCTGCAGCCCAGCGGCTACCTCGTCGGCGACAGCTTCACCGTCGCCGACCTCACCGCCGCATCGCTGCTCTTCCCGCTCGCCCTGCCGGCAGAGCTCCAGTACGCCTATCCCGAGGTCCCGGACTGGGGAGCCCTGGAGCCCCACGCGAAGCATCCGGCGGTCGAATGGGTCCGCGAGATGTATCGCCGCCACCGCGACCCTGAGGGTCAGTACAAGAGGAACTCGCCCCGTGCGACGATGACCGCCGAGCCGCCGACCTCCACCCGCTCGACGCGCTCCGCCGACCCGCCCGCGCGGGCGTAGAGCCTCGAGGGACGGCCTATCTCCGCGCCCTGGCGGATCTCGATCTCCTCGCCGAACGCAATCCGGCCGTGTCGGCTGAGGTGCACCGCCAAGGGGCCCGCCGCAGAGCCGGTGGCCGGATCCTCCGCGACGCCGTAGGCGACCGCGAACACGCGGGTCTTCCAGCGCCCGCCGGATCCGGCGAAGCAGTTGGCGCAGGCCTCGAGCTCGGCGAGCGCGCGCGTGTCGGGGCGAAGCTCGGCGACCGCCTGCTCGCTCTCGAGCTCCACGTAGACGTGAAGCGGCCCGTTTGCGTATGCCTCCACCGGCAGACCGGAGCGCTCCACGCCCAGCGCGGCAAGCAGCTTGGCCTCGTGCTCGTAGGGCCTCCAAATGGGGATCGGCTGGCGCATCCGCCCGAAGACGACTCGCTCGTCATCACGGCGGAGCTCGACCGGCACGAGGCCGAGTCCGGTCTCGAGTTGCACCGCAGGACGATCCAGCCCGGCCCCGACCACGAACGCCGAGCCGAGCACGGGGTGCCCGGCGAACGGCAGCTCGCGACCTGGCGTGAAGATCCTGATGCGCGCGTCGCCGCTCGTCTCCGGGGGAAGGACGAAGACGGTCTCGCTGAAGTTGAGCTCGGCGGCGAGCCGCTGCATCTGCTCCGACGACAGGCTCCGCGCGTCCGTGAACACACCGAGCTGGTTGCCCTCGAGCGGCCTGTCGGTGAATACATCCACGACGACGTAGGGCAGGCCGGCCTTCGCGTGTGGACCGCTGCCCGAAGTCGCATGCAGATGGCCGTCGCCCGGCACAGGAGCGCGAGGCTATCGGTCCGGTGGCCGGCACACCAGGGCGCGACCTGGCGCAGCGCGGCTCTCGCAGCACGGTTGTACCTTTCGGCTGATGAGCCCCCTGCACGACGCGTCGCCACACACGCGAGAGCGCCACGCGGCCGCGCTGGCTGCTCTGCCCACTGAGGACGGCCGAGACCTGGAGTGCGCCCGCCACGGTCTCCTCGCCGCCGCGCCGCCGGACCTCACGATCACCGCGCCGGACGGAAGGGTCGTGTGGAGCCTTGCCGACTACGCTTTCCTGCGCGACAGCGAGACCGCGCCCGACACGGTGCACCCGGCGCTGTGGCGAGTGGCACGCCTGAACCTCGAGGCGGGCCTCTATGAGGTGGCCGACGGCGTCTACCAGGTGCGCGGCTACGACCTCTCGAACATGGCGATCGTCGAGGGTCAGCGCGGCGTGGTGGTCGTTGACCCGTTGATCTCTGCCGAGTGTGCTGCCGCCGCGCTCAGCCTTTACCGCGAGCACCGCGGGGAGCGGCCGGTCACGGCCGTCCTGTACACACACAGCCACGTCGACCACTTCGGCGGAGTGCGCGGCGTGGTCGACTCTTCTGCGCTCGAGCGCCGGGAGGTCGAGCTGTGGGCGCCCGACGGATTCCTCGAGCACGCGGTCAGCGAGAACGTGCTCGCGGGCGTCCCGATGAGCCGGCGGGCGACCTACATGTACGGCGCCGCGCTCGACCGCGGCGCGCGCGGGCAACTCGACGCCGCGATCGGCAAGACCACATCCACGGGACGGGTGACGCTCCTCGCGCCGACGCACATCGTCACACAGGACGGTCAACAGGCGACGATCGACGGCGTGCGCTTTGAGTTCCAGCTCGTGCCGGAGACCGAGGCACCCGCAGAGCTGAACTTTCTCCTTCCCGAGCGGCGGGCTCTGTGCGTGGTTGAGACCGCAACCCACACGCTGCACAACATTCTCACGATCCGCGGCGCCCAGGTGCGCGACGCCCTCTGGTGGTCGAAGTGCCTCGACGCGTCCCGCGAGCGCTTTGCCGCGCGCGCCGACGTGCTCTTCGCCGGCCACCACTGGCCGACCTTCGGCAGCGAGGAGATCGAGCGGTTCCTCGCCGCGCAGCGCGACCTCTACCGCTTCCTGCACGACCAGACGCTGCGACTTGCCAACTCCGGTCTCACCGGCCCGGAGATCGCCGAGACGCTCGAACTGCCGCGATCGCTCTCGTCGCTCTGGCATACGCGCGGGCACTACGGGAGCCTGCGCCACAACGGCCGGGCGGTCTACCAGCGCTACTTCGGCGTCTACGACGGGAACCCGGTCAACCTCGACCCGCTGCCACCCGAAGAGGCGGGCCGACGCTACGTCGATGCGCTCGGCGGGCCCGAGCGCGTCGTGGAGCTCGCGCGGGCAGCGCTCGAGGCGGGCGACGAGCGCTGGGCCGCCACGCTCGCCTCGCACGCGGTGTTCGCCGACGGCGAGAACACCGCCGCCCGCGAGGTCGAGGCAGACGCGCTCGAGCAGCTCGGGTACCAGACCGAGAACGCCACCTGGCGCAATGCCTACCTGCAGGGCGCCCGCGAGCTGCACGAGGGCCCGGTCGTAGCCCCGACCGACCCCGGGGGCGACGTCGCTCGGGCGATCGCCACCGCGCAGCTCTTCGACGCCCTCGGGGTGCGCCTCGACGGCCTGCGCGCCGCCGAGCAGCCGCTCGTCCTGAACTGGGAGTTCCCGGACATCGCCGAGCGGTGGGTCGTCCGCGTGCAGCACGGCGCGCTGAGTGCCACACCCGGCGACCACGATCCCCGGGCCGACGCCACGGTGCGGCTGGACCGTGAGGTGCTGAACCGGATCCTGCTGGGCGAAAGCGACGCGCTCGGCGAGGTACGGGCGGGAAGGATCGCAGTCGAGGGAGATGGCGGAAAGCTCGGAACGTTCCTTGGCCTGTTGGTGGCGTCCGACCCGGGCTTCGCCATCGTCACCCCATAGGGGCGTTGCCTCACGCGAACGGCGAAGGGGAAGCGGATCGGTTCGCCCGTGGCTTGTTGCCCGCTGGCATTCGTCGGATCATCGACCCACAGAGCACAGAGAACACGACTGCCCAGACGGCGAACAGGACCAGGGCCGCCGTGATCGCATAGATAGCCATATGCCTCAATCGGTCGCCGGTGCCGCTTCATTAGCCGCCGGTCCAGTAGTTCAGCGATCGGGCTCCGGCCGGGGCCGCGATCGCCTTGGACTGGCACAGTGCGACATTGGACCAGAGTCTCGGGCAGTGCTGAAGGACGGCCTTGGCCCTGTCGATCCGCGATTCAATGGAGCCAGTAGTCGAGCGACCGGCCAGCGATCGAGCAGACCCTGCCGCTTCTGAGCCGGTTGTCATGGCCCGCAGTCTGGGTTGGCTGTTCATCGCGGGCGCCACGATCGGGCTGATCTCGCTGTTCTTGCCCCGCTCGCCACACACCAACGTCGGTGTGCTCGCGGGCAACATCGGGGTGGCATACCTCGGTGGCGTGATCGTGCTCGTCGTCCTACGGCGGATGCCGGTCTGGACATTCCACGTCGCGCTGTTGGTCGGCACAGCCTTGATCACGCGCGCCGTCTACTACAGCGGACAGGGCGTGAGCTACTACGCCATCTGGTACGTGTGGGTGGCGCTTTTCGGATTCTCGTTCTTCAGGCGAAGCCAGGCAACGTTTCACGTCGCCGTAGTGGGAGTCGCCTATGCGGTCGTCCTTGCGGTGAGGCGCGAGCCGACGGCCGAGGGTCGATGGGTGACGACGATCGCCTCCCTGGTGATCGCCGGAGTATTCATCGACGCGCTCGTGCGTCGGGTTCGCCGCCAACGCCGCCGGGCCGCTGAGGACGCGGATAACTTGGCCGAGGTGGTGAGCGCCATGCATCGCATCTTCCAGGAGCCCACCGTCGATGCGACGCGGCTTGACCTGTGCAGCACCGCATTACGCGTGGCGCGGGCGGACAGCGCCGCGCTTTGGGAGCCGCACACAAACGACGCCGGCCTCGTGCCGGTCGCGGTGGCGGGCGAGAAGATCGTGGCCGACGAGCTCCTGCTCGGCGACGCGCCCGCTGGTGCGGCACAGGCCTACGTGACAGGCCAGGCTAGCTTCGCCTGCCTGGCCGATCAGCACGGCTCAGAGCTCGACCCGGGCGAAGGAGGGAGGGTGCGGTGCGCCCTGTGGCAGCCCGTCCTGCGAGACCACGCTACGGTCGCAGTGCTGGCTTTGTATTGGCTGACGCCGGCAGCCGCACCCGCGCAGAACGTGCGGGCGACGATCGTGCTGCTAGCCGCACAGGCAGCGATCGCCACCGAGCGCGTCGAACTGCTCGCGCGCCTCGAACGCATCGCCCACACCGATGAGCTCACCGGCCTACTCAACCGTCGCGCGTGGCGAGAGGAGCTTCCCCGCGAGATGGCTCGGGCGAAGCGCGAGAGTTGGCCGCTGTGTGTCGCGATGCTGGACATCGACGGCCTGAAGAAGCTGAACGACACCCGGGGCCACCACGCCGGGGACCAGCTGCTCAAGCAGAACGCAGCTGCCTGGAGCTCAGCCCTGCGACCGGTTGATCTGCTGGCTCGCTACGGGGGAGACGAGTTTGCCGCGATTCTCACGGGCTGTCGCCTCGAGGATGCTCGGAAGTTGGTCGACCGGCTGATCGACGTGACCCCCGATGGTCACAGCTGCTCGGTTGGGATCGCCGAATGGGATGGCACCCAGGACGTTCACGCGCTCATGGCCGAGGCTGATGCCAGTCTCTACGCAGCCAAGGGCGCGCTGCCAAACGCCTCATCGGAGCGGGTCTGAGGTACTTCGCAGCTCGACGGCAGCAAGTGGCGCCTTGCCGCGGCGCGTCACAGAATCTGCCTACGGACCCTTCGGGTCCGGAATCGCCGAGGAGCTCGGCTTGGCGGCCACGACCGGCACGGGCAGCGCGGCGATGTGCCCGATCAGCTGGTTCCACTGGGCGGGGCTGAGATCGCTGCCGGCAGCCAGGGGCGCGGCGGGCGCGGCGGCCCTCCTGGCAGCGCCGGACGCCGAGTGGGCGGCCCCCGGGGCGGGCTTCGGGGGGACCGTGCGCTTCGGCGCCACGTTGAAGACGACCTCGATGTAGGCGCCGTGGTCGGGACGCGCGAGGGTGCTCGGGGCCCCCGGGTAGCTCATCAGGCTGACGATCTTCTGCGGGATGAATTCGCCCTGCAGGGTCAAGAGGGTGCGGATCGTAAGATCGGTGATCGATCCTGAGCCCTGGTGGGCAGCGATCGGCACGCCGTTCAGCTTCGTGATCGCGATCCCGTCGCCGCTGTGGCTCACAGGGACGTATCCGGTGATGTCATAGGCGCCGGCGGAGCAGCGCAGCGTGCCCACGGTCGGCTTCAGAGAGCTGCGCGAGAGGAACGCGAGCAGCGCGAGAACGCGCTTGTCGATCGCCCCGGAGGCGACTTCTCGCCGGGCGCAGGCGTCCATCACGATGCCCGGGTCCGAGAGGACATCGCGCTGCAGCTGGCTCTTTGAGAACAAGAAGACGTCGCTTGCGGTCGCGCCGAGCAGCTCCGTTTCCCCGCGGGCGCCCTTCGGGTGAAGCGCGGTGTCGAGCTGCACCCAGTTCCTTAGGATCGGGCGGGGGTCGATCGTGTTCAGATCGTGCGCGGGGCGGATCGCGAAGCGCAGGTGGCCGTTCTTGGCGGACAGCGGCGTGCGCACGTGCCCGAGGATCGTGCCCTTCGCGACGACCGAGCCGGCGCGCAGCGCGAGGGGACGGTCCGGGTTCAGCGGGGCCTCCCGGCGGCGCTTGGCCGCAAGCGCCCGGGCGGCGAGCGCATCGGGGTTGCCGGGGTGGGCGAACAGCCTGAGCTTGCCCATGCCGCTCGGCGTGGATTCCCCGGTGGGAACAGAGACGAGGGTGCGGGCGCTCTGCGGGGTGGGGCTCTGCACGTGCAGGGTGACCGGGCCCGGGCGTCCCGCGCTCGCGGGCTGCGAGGGGGCCGGGTCATGCGCGCCTGCGGGCAGAGGCGCCTTCACGGCGGGGACGGGGTGCTGCTTGGGCAAACGGTAGGTGGGGGCGATGCTGCCGAGGCCGGCGTAGGTGAAGAGGTCGCCGTAGACGTCGCGCAGGATCACGTAGCGCCCGAGGGCGCGGGAGGACCCGAGGCGCACGATCCGCCCGTCCTGCACCGCCACAGCGGTGGCGTTCGGGGCGCTCATCAGATCGACGAACTGGGTGGGCGCCGCGGTCAGCGAGGCCTGGCCGGCGGCCAGCGCCGCGGCGGCGCTCGGGGAGGGGGGCGCGGAGGGCGCGCTGTGCGGTGAGCCCTTGACGGCGGTGGCGTTGGCGGTCGCGCTCGAGGGGGAGGGTTCTGCTGAGAGCGCGCCCCAGGCCAGCTGTTTGCCGCTGACCGGCAGGCGGTCGTCGATCAGGCCGGTGAGCGTCGCGATCACCGGCTTCGGGTAGGTGGAGATCAGCTTCGCGCGCAGCAGCACCGAGCTGACGTATTCCTCGGAGTGGTTGTAGGCGAGGATCGCGCCGTGCAGGTCTGACCCGGCGCCGGCGGCGCGCAGGTAGCGGGCGGCGGCGAAGACCGCGTCCACCGGGTTGTAGGGGTCCGCGTAGCCGGAGTTCAGCGCGTCGACGCCGTACTGCATCCAGGTGGCGGGCATGAACTGCATCCAGCCGACCGCGCCGGCCGAGGAGACCGACTGGTCGACGCCGTAGTTCGTCTCGATTTCGTTGATCGCCGCGAGGATCTGCCAGGGCACGCCGTACTGCACGGCGGCCGCCTGGTAGATCGGCAGCAGAAACAGCGGGATGCGGTAGAAGGAGAGGGCCTGCGCCGATGCCGCCGATCCGGCGAGCTCGGCGGCCAGCGCTCCCGCCTCGGCGGCCACGACCTGCGGGGCGAGGGCGACGTTGTTGGGGCCCGAGGCGGTGGGGTTGGGGGGCTTGGCGGGGCCTTGCACCGTCTTCTTGCTGCCCTTGGCCGGCTGGCCATGCCTCGCTGGGACCTCACTCCCAGCGCCGGCGGTGATCTTCTGGCTGTGCTGCGCAAACACGGTCGCGGGTTGCGAGCTGGCGGGAGTCGGCGGTTTGGGCCCCGTGGGCGGTTTGGGCCCCGTGGGCGGTTTAGCCACGGACGGCGATTTGGGCGCCGTCGACGGTGTGCTCGGCCCCGGAGGCGTGCTGGGGGCCGGAGGCGTGCTCGGCGCCGGAGGCGTGCTGGGGGCCGGAGGCGTGCTGGGGGCCGGAGGCGTGCTGGGGGCCGGGCCGGTCGAGGTGGTCGGTGGCGTGGGCGAGGTGGTCGTCGGTGGCCGGCCTGCGCTCCCTTCCTGCCCTCCTGAGCCTGTTTCCTGCGCATCCGCGCCCTTGCTTGACATCGTGACAGCCATCGAAGGGCCCCGGGTCGACGAAGGCGGGCCCGCAATCTCGCCGGCGCCCAGCGCGCCGCCTGAGAGTGGCCCGAGGCCGGCCGCGATGATCGTGCTCGTGGCGATCGCGGACAGCAGCGCACGCAATGCGCGCTGGTGGGGACTGCTCAGAGACGGCGTGGGCCGTACTGGATCATCGTGCGGTTGTCCCATGGTCGGGGGTCGGGGCGGCCAGCCCACAATCAGCTGGTTCACCGACCTGGTTCATGTCGGCCAAATCGTGAGCAATGCTTAGCTCGGTGGAGACCGCGTGCAACACCGCGCGCAGCAGGCGTTTCTCGATGCGATCCTGGACTCGAACCAGGGACCTGTTCTTTTTGCGTCAGCTACGCGGTGCCGGGGAGTCGTGAGTCGGCCGCACCGATGTCGATCAGGAGCGAGCGCATCTTGCGAACGCGCTTGGCGCCGAGCCGCTCGGCCCACTCATCCTCGATGTCGGCGATGACCTGAAAGCCCGCTTGCTGGGCCGCGTGGCCGCGGTCGGTCAGGCGGATAATCTTCGCGCGACCGTCACCGGGGTCCGCTACACGCTCGGCGTAGCCAAGCCGCTCGAGGTCGGTCACGGCTTCACCGACCGCCTGCTTGGTCATCCCAGCGCGCTCAGCGAGCTCGGTCAGGCGCATTCCGTCGGGCTCGATGTTGGCGAACACGCAGCTGTGTGCTCCGCGCACGTCAGCGTAGCCAGCCTCTTGCATGCGCGCTGAGAGTTCGGTGGTCAGGGCGTCAGCCGCCGAGTACAGGAGGCCAACGAGGTCCCGGCGGGTTCCTGCCGCACAGTCACCGTACATAATAAGGTCCCCTGATAATAGGTCCTGACAAGGTTACCTTACGATCGTAGCCGAACCATGCGACCCTGGGCGGACGATCCCGGCGCCTCGGTCACGCTCGCCTCGAGGTCGTCAGACGTTCTCAGAGCGCTCAGCTGAACGGGCCAGGCGCTCAGTCCCCCCGGCAGTGCGCGCATGTTCTTCATCATCGTCCCCGATATCGCGGTGGCGTATATCTTGCGCGCATTGCTCTCGATAGACAGACCGATCCCTCGGGATTCGCCTCAATTCCGCCTTCCGTGGCGAAGAACCGGCTGCACCCGCCAGGACGGCGGCGCGCACTGGATCGCACCGCCCGCACGACGCTCGCGGCCCTCGCCGTGCTGGTCGCAGGCGCGGTCGCGTTGCGCGTCTGGCTCATGGTCGGCTATGGGCCGGCGTTCTTGGGGTTCCCAGATTCCCACGGGTATCTGACGTCGGCCAGCACGGGCGTCTTCTCAGGCGCCGAGGTGCCCGCTGGGTATCCCCTCTTTCTGGGAGCGCTCCATGCTCTCAGCGACAGGCTGACGGTGACGATCGTTGTGCAGCACTGCCTCGGCCTGACCACAGGGCTCCTGCTCTACTTGGGGGTGAGGCGCACGGGGGCGCCCGCGTGGCTTGGACTGTTTCCCGCGGCGATCGTGTTCTTTGGTGGCACGGGCCTGCTGCTCGAGCACTCGCTGCTCGCCGACCCGCTCTTCAGCTTTCTGCTCACTGCGAGCGTCTGCGCGGCGATCTACGCGCTGTGGGAGCCGACGTTGCGCTGGCCGCTGCTGGCGGGCCTGGCGGCCGGTTGCTCGTTCTGGGTCAAGACGGTGGGCATATCGAGCGTGGTGCTGATTCCCTGCGTGCTGCTCCTGGCCGCGCCGGGCAGCGCCCGCCGCCGGATGCTCAGTTCAGCGGCGGCGGCGGGCGTGGCGGCGGCGCTCGTCTTCGCCTATGTCGTTGTGCAGGGTCAGGTGACGGGATACTGGGGTTATGAGCGCGGGGGCGCGTGGAACCTCTATGGGCGGGTGGCACTCTTTGTTGACTGCTCGACGTTCACTCCACCACCGGGCACACGGTTCCTCTGTCCGGCCGAACCGCCGTCTCAACGCAAGTCTGAGAACTACTTCACATACGATCTGTCGGCGCCCGCGGTTCGACGCTTCGGCCCCCCCTACCGCGCACCAGGCTACGCAAACGCGCTGCTAAAGAGGTTCAGCGTCGCGGCGATCACGCACGAGCCATTCGCATATGCCCGATCGATCCTGCACGGGCTGAGCTTCTACGTCGACCCACGACCAGGGGAGGGGTACACGCCCGAAGGTCTACGCAAGCAACTTCTCGACCACGAAGGAGCGAGGGCCATTCAGCGATCGCTTGCAGCCTACTACCCCCACGGCCACGGTTACGTGGGCTCCTCGACGGCCACTAGGGCGCTCGATTCCTACGAGAGCCACACCCGCGTCCAAGGGGTGCTCATGGTCGTCATGCTGCTGGCTGCGCTCGCTGGTGTACCACTGCTCGCGGGCCGCGTGCGCGCCGCCTCGGTCCTGTTCACGCTCACGGCCATCGGCTCGGTCACGCTCGCCGAGGCCGGCAGCGGGTACACCGTGCGCTACGGCTACCCTGCCTTCGGGCTGATCGCCGCGGGCGCCGCTCTTGGAGCATGGGGAATTGCGAACGTCATCAGGCGAGGGTCTCGGCGTCGCCAGCGAGACGGCGCGCGGCCGCTCGAGACGGGCTCTGGCCAGTCCCCGGATTGACCCCGGTACCCGCCGAGCAGCGCGATTTGCCGCGCGTTTGCCAAGTGGGCGATCCTGGACTCGAACCAGGGACCTCTTCCTTATCAGAGAAGCGCTCTAACCAGCTGAGCTAATCGCCCTTGGGCAGCGGCCATGTTAGCGCCGCGCTCCCTCCCGGGCCTCCGTCCAGCGGTGCGCGACGGTCTGTGCCGGACCGGGAACTGATTGGGCGACTTGGAGCAATGCGTCCGAGGCTTACGCCACCGCGCGCGGTCGCAGCTGGCGTGCCAGCTCGATCGCCTCCTCTGCGGTCGAAAACGACAGCTGGGCGCGATATCCACCGCCGCGCTTGGCGCTGACGTGCACCTCGGTGCCCAGAACCCCCCCGAGGGCATGCGCGATCTCGCGCGCCGCCTGCTCCTGGTCTGGGTGTGCGCGTGCACCCGCCCGCGCCCTGCCCCGCGTCTTCTCAGTGCCGGCATCGCGCGCGCGCGCGCGAACTTCCAGCGCTCTCACCGACCATCCCTCCCGCACCGCGAGCCGCGCAAGGCTCCGCCGAGTGCCGTGATCGTCCGCCAAGAGGAGCGCCCTTCCGTGACCCTCGCTCAGCGAGCCCTCCTGCAGGAAACCGATCACCTCGTCCGGGAGGTCGAGCAGGCGCATGAGGTTGCTCACAGCCACCCGGCCGCGGCCGACACGCCGCCCCACGTCCTCGCGCGTCAGCCCGAGCTCCTCCACGAGCGCCGCGCAGGCACGCGCCTCCTCGATCGGGCTGAGGTCCTCGCGGGCCATGTTCTCGATCAGCGCCAGCTCGAGGGCCTCGGCGTCCGCGCGCGCTCGCACGAGCGCCGGAATCGACTCGAGACCCGCCATCCTGGCCGCCCGCCAGCGCCGCTCGCCGGCGATCAGCTCGTAGGTGCCGCCCGCCTTCGGGCGCACCAGCACCGGCTGAAGGACGCCGCTCTCGCCCAGCGAGCCCGCGAGCGCCGCCAATGCCTGCTCGTCAAACCGTCTCCGAGGCTGCCTCGGGTTCGGCGAGATCAGCTCGACCGGCAGCTCACGGAGCTCCTGCGCCTGCTCGGTCGCGGTGTCCTCTGACACCGACAGAATCGCCTCAAGGCCCCGTCCCATTCCGCGTCTCGGTGGACTCATGACTCCTCCCGCTCAACCACGCGCCGCCACCTCCTTGGCCAACTCGAAATATGCCTCGGCGCCCGCGCTGTGCGGATCGTGGTGGGTCACCGGGAGCCCGTAGCTCGGCGCCTCGCCCACGCGGACGTTCCGCGGGATCACGGTCGTGAACACCAGGTCAGGGAAGTGCTCTCGCACCTCCCGCTCGACGTCGCGCCCGAGCCGCGTGCGGCTGTCGTGCATCGTCAGCAGCATCCCGGCCACAGTCAGCCGCGGGTTCAGCTCGCGCTGTATGAGAGCGAGCGTCTCCAGCAGCCCAGCGAGGCCCTCGAGCGCGAAGTACTCGGTCTGCACTGGCACGATCACCCTGTCGGCCGCCACCAGCGCGCTCACCGTGAGAGGACCGAGCGAGGGCGGACAGTCCAGCAGGATGTACTCGAAGCGATCCCTCACCGGCGCCAAGCACTCGCGCAGGCGCTGCTCGAAGCCCTCGATCCGGGGCAGCTCGACGTTGGCGCCGGCGAGCCCGGCTCCTGCCGGCAGCACCCGAAGGCCCGGCACGCTCGAGTCGGTCAGTGCTTCCTCAGCCGTCGCGTCGCCTGCCAGGACCTCGTAGAGCCCCGGCGCCTGCGAGCGCGCAAGGCCCAGGCCGACCGTCGCGTTCGCCTGCGGATCGACGTCCACCAGGAGCGTCCCGTACCCGGCCTCCGCGATGCAGGCGCCGACGTTCACCGCCGTGGTCGTCTTGCCGACGCCGCCCTTCTGGTTGGCGATCGCATAAACGGTTCCCACCGCATGGAACCTAGCGCCGATCGCGGTCAGACGCCGCCTGGCCTGGCCGCTCGAGAGCGGCGAGCGCGCCTGGGCCGGCCGGGAATCGGGCGGCTACCCTCCGAGGGGCCGCTTGCGCGCGATCCCCGGCCGCCTCGGGAACCTCGCCGGGGTATCCGTAACCTTCAGGTAGAGGTGGAGGTACCGGTCTCTTGCCCCCTGAAACGGTTCCACTCTGCGGACCTCTACCCGCCGAAGTCCCAGCTCGGCGGCCGCACGCAGCGCGGCGTCCTCCTCACGGCGCACCCGCCTTCCGCGCCAGTCGACAAGGGACCCTCCGAGCCGCAGCAGGGGCGCTGCGTACTCCAGCACCACCGGCGGGGCGGCAAGCGCCCGGGCCACGACCGCGTCGTTGCGCCCCAAACCGTCGCGCCACTCCTCCACGCGGGCGCAGACGACGCGTGCATTCTCGATCCCCGCGGCGGCGCACACCCGTTCGAGGAACTCGCACCTGCGGCGTTGGCTCTCGACCAGGCTCACCTCGGCAGCGGGCAGGGCCACCGCCAGCGCGAGGCCGGGAAAGCCGGCGCCGCTACCGAGATCCGCGATCCGCTGCGCAGTGCGGACGGCGTCGAGCTCGAGCGCCGCGAGCGAATCCGCGACGTGCACGTCCAGCGCCTGCTCCGCCGCGCGGACCGCGGTCGGGGCGTGCTCGTCGGCCTCGAGCATCCGCAGCACGGCGGCAAGCTGCGAGATCTGACCGGCATTCAGACTGCCGCGCAGCCCGCCGAGCAGCTCCCTCATTGCTCATAGCGCGCGAAGAAGTCGGCGTACTTGCTTCGCATCTCGCGTACGCGGCCGGCGACGTGGCTGTCTATTTCCTCGGTCAGCACCGCCTGCACGAGCGGCAGGACGTCTTCGGCGAGCGTTGCCCCGCGGGCCATCCACTGGTAGTAGTTGCGCCCGCCGTGGCTGTACGGCCCATAGAGCCGCGCGCGAGGGAAGCACCGTTGCAGCCAGCGGAAGAGCGCCTCGTGGCGAACGTGCATGCGGAGCGTGATCTGGGGCTGCTTTCCGTCGCCGCCGAAGTGCCCCTCGCCGATCAGCACGCCCACGATCAGTCCTCGCTCGAGGTCAGTCAGCTCCGGCTGGGGCTTGGCGGCCATGCTCAGATTGTTTCACCGTCATGAAAAACGTGAAACGCTCCGCCTCGCGATCACTCCGCGATTGGCGAAACCACGAGGCGTCGCTCAGGCTCGTCGCCCTCGCTGTGGGTCTCGATACCCCCGCGGCCGCGCAGGTATTCGTGCACGACACGCCGCTCCCAGGGCGGCATCGGCGCGAGCTCGACGGGCCTGTCCGACCGCAATGCCTCCTCGGCGGCATCGTCCGCGTCCGCGCGCAGCGACTCCATGCGGCGCTCGCGGTACCCACCCGCGTCGATCGCCACGCGCACCGAGGAGGGGCCCTCCGGGAAGACGATCCGCTGGGCCAGGTGCTGGACGGCATCGATCGTCTGCCCGCGCTTGCCGATGAACAGGCCGACGTCCTCGCCCTCCAGGCGGCCGCTCAGGACGCCCTCGCGCTCCTCGACCTCGACCTCCACGTCAAGCCCGAGCCCTTCGGCGATCTCCTCGAGCAGGTCTTCGAGGACCTCGGCCGGCTCAAGCTCCTCGTCCAGGTCCGGCTCGTCAACGGAATCAGGCCGCTCGGCCAGCGGTCCGGTGCCCCGTGCCTCGTCGTCCTCACTCATCGCCGCCGGCCCGAGCGCTTCTTCTTCTTGCGGGGCGGTCGCGGCGGGCTCGACCCGGAGCCGGCCTGCCCGCCCGCGCCGCTGACCCCGGCGCCTGCAAGCGCCGGCTTCAACGAGCCGCTCGGCTTTCCGTTGGGCGAGCCGTCCGCCGGTCCGGCCCGCGCCGCCGGCGGTGGCATGCGGCTGCGGATCACCAGTTGCTGACCGATCGTCCACAGGTTCGTGGTTATCCAGTACACGAGCAGCCCGGCCGGATACCTGAACAGGATCACGACGAAGACCAGCGGCAGCAGCAGCATGAGCCGGCGCTGGTTGGGATCTGCGGTCGCCGTGGCCACCATCGTCGATGCGACCTGCGATCCGACGTAGAGCACCAGCAGCACCGCCAGCGCGACGCCCGTCGCCTTGTAGGTGATGTCGGGTATGAAGAGGAATTTCGCCGAGCCCGGGGCGATGATGTGCAGCGCGCCGTTGGAGTGAAACGGGGTGCTGCAGCCGACTTCGGTCAGGCCCGGCACCTTGCCGACGTGACCCGGAACGGTCACCGCGTTCTGGGGGATCTGGCTGTTCGAAACGATGTGCCTGCCCAGTTCCTGTGAGTAGAAGTCGCGTAGCTGCCGGCCGCAGATATCGAGCTTCAGGTCGGTCCGCAGCATGTAGAACAGCGAGATGAACACCGGCAGCTGCAGCAGTAGCGGCAGGCAGGACGCCAGCGGGTTGATCTTGTGCTCCTGGTAGAACTTCATGATCTCCTGCTGCTGGCGCTGTTTGTCGTCCTTGTACTTCGCTTTCAGCTCGCTGATCTGAGGGGCCAGGCGCTGCATCTCCTGCATCGACCTCAGCTGCCTGAGGGTCGGTGGGATCAAGATGGCCCGGATCAGGAAGGTCAAGAGGACGATCGCCAGGCCCCAGCTGCTCCCGGGCAGATGGGCGTGGATGAACACCAGGATCGATTCGAACAGGCTGATGAGGGGCGAAAACGCTTCCTCGATGATGTTCGCGGCCAGGACTGGCATTCGTTCTATGGTCTCTCGGCGTTCGTGTTGGGCGGCTGGTGGCTAGGGGCCTTCTGCACTGCTGCTCCGTGCTCGGATCGGGGATTCCGGCTCTCCGGCCGGCGCACTCAGACGCCCGCCCGCGGGCCGACCCGAAACACTCGCTGGGCCTCCACCGGATCGTATCCGCCGTAGCTCCACGGGTTGCACCTCAACAGGCGCCAGCCCGCGAGCACCAGGCCCCTGAGTATGCCGTACTGCCCAATCGCCTCGACCGCGTAGCGCGAGCAGGTGGGCTCGTACTTGCAGCGCCGCGGAATCGCCGGGGAGACGACCCGCTGATACACGATGATCGGAGCCTGGAAGATCGCGCGCGCGACGCGGGCCGGCCTGTGAGCGCCATCCGGCGTCGGGACAGGGCCCTCGGGCGCCGGCGAGGGAGGCCTCACGAGCCCTTCCGCTCGGTGGCCGCATGCGCCGCATCGAGCGCGCCTGCCTTGGCGATCAGCTCCGACAGCGAGGCGTCCAGGCCCGCGAGGCCCTCGCGCTCCGCCAGCTCGCGGACCGGCGGGCGGGCGACGACGACCATGTCCTGGCCGGCTCCCAGCCCCGGCTCCACCTGAGCGAACGCTTCGCGCAGCAGCCGCTTCACACGGTTCCGCTCCACCGCGCCTCCGACCTTCCGGGACACCGACACGCCCAGCCTTGGTCGGACCGAGGAGGGATTCGGGAACGTGTAGAGCACCAGGTGGCGATTGGCGGTCGAGCGTCCGTGCCTGTACACGCGCTCGAACTCCGCGCTGCGCGACAGGCGCCCGCGAGTGGCCGATCGCGGATTCATCGCGCGCCGGTCACCGTCAGGTCGACAGGCGCCTGCGCCCCTTGTGGCGACGCCGCTTCAGCGTCAGCCGGCCGGCGCGTGAGCGCATGCGGGCGCGAAACCCGTGCGCACGGGCCCGCTTGCGCTTCTTTGGCTGATAGGTGCGCTTCATTCCTATTCTCCGCTCGCCGCCGTACTCCTTCCAGGGACACGCCGGGATACCGACGGCCGGCCAGCGGGACGGCACTGCAGTATAGGACCACGGACCGCTCGCCGGATTTTTCCGCCAATTGCGGCGAGCCCGACGGAGCGTCTCGGGGCGTCGGATATAGTCGCCTAGCCGGGTCACTCGCGGGCCCTCCTTGAACAATTGCCATCACTTTCTCTGCGAGAGAGGCGGGTTGACGCTGCAGTGAGCGACGGGCTGGAGCAGACATGGTCGCGCGTGCAAGTCGAGCTTTCACGGGCTGTTGACGAGCCGACCTATCGCATCTGGCTCGAGCCACTGTCCGCCCGCGAACTCGTCGCCGGGCGCCTGTCGATCGAGGCCCCACCGCAGGCGTGCGGATGGATCCGCGACCGCTTCGGGAGCGTTCTGCAGGCGAGCGTTACCAACGTCATCGGCGCAGGCACCGTGGTCGATCTCGTAGAGGCCCATCGCTCCGGCGGTCCGGGCGCCGCCGCGGCGGCGCAAGCGGAGCCCGGCCCGGCCGCACGACCTCCGCTGGCCAACCCGAAGCTCACGTTCGACCAGTTCGTGATCGGCGACAGCAACAGGCTCGCCCACGCTGCGGCGCTGACGGTAGCCGAGATGCCCGCGCAGGCCTACAACCCCTTGTTCATCTGCGGCCCGCCGGGGGTCGGCAAGACCCACCTTCTGAACGCGATCGCGAGCCTTCTTCTCTGCCACAGCCCCGGCCTCGCCGTGCGCGCGACAACGGGCGAGGCCTTCACCAACGAGTTCCTCGGCGCGCTCGGGGACGGCCACACCGACTGGTTCAAGGCACGCTTTCGCGATATCGACGTGCTGCTGCTCGACGATGTTCAGTTCCTCGAGCGAAAGACGAAGACCGAGGAGGAGTTCTTCCACACCTTCAACGCGCTGCATGACGCTGGTCGGCAGATCGTGCTCACCTCAGACCGCCCGCCGCACGACCTCCAAGCGCTCGAGGATCGCCTGCGGGAGCGCTTCCAGGCCGGCCTCGTGGCCGACATCAAGCCACCCGAGCTCAGCACGCGCCTGGCCATCCTCCGCAAGCGAGTCGACCACGACCGCATCGCTCTCGACGACGACGACGTGCTGGCAGTGATCGCCGAGCGGGTTCACGGAAACGTGCGCGCCCTCGAGGGAGCATTGATCCGCATCGTCGCCTTCGGCTCGCTGACAGGCCGCCCGCTGACCGCTGAGCTCGCGCGCGAGGTTCTCGACAACCTCAACCCACGCCCGACCCGCGAGGCGGGGGCTGGCCCTCGGTCGATCAGCGAGATCCAGGCGGCTGCCTGCAAGCATTTCGGCATCTCCGGCGAGGAGCTCATCTCCTCCGCGCGCACCGCGCGCATCGCCTGGCCACGGCAGGTCGCCATGTATCTCGCGCGCGAGCTCACAAGCGAGTCGCTGCCCGCCATCGGCAGGCACTTCGGTGGACGCGACCACACGACGGTCCTGCACGCCTGGCGGCGCACCGCTGCGCGCATCGCGGCCGACGAAGCCTCGCGCAAGGTTGTGGAGAACCTCTCGCAGAGCCTTCACGACACTCACACATGAACACTGCGACCCGCACGACCGGGCGGCCTGGGAGACTTCTCGTGCGTTCTCCACACCCCGTCCACCGCCTAATGGCCGGGTTTCCCCAGCGTCCACCGCCCAACCCACATATCCACAGCTCCTACTGACTACAACCTTCAATACGTGGTTCATCAATGAAGCTATCCCTCTCGGCTAGCGAGCTGCTGGCTCAACTGCAGACGGCCACCCGCGTCGCGTCTACCCGCAGCGCGATTACAGCGCTCTCCGGCGTGATGATCTCCGCGCAGGACGGCGTGCCGCCGGAGCTCCTTGCAACGGACATGGAGATCGGCCTTCGCGTTCCCCTGAAGGCCGAGACCACCCGGCCAGGCTCAGCCGTGCTGCCGGCCCGCCTGCTGCTCGACGTCGCCCGCTCGCTGCCCGGTCCCGAGCTGACCCTCGAGCTGCGAAGTGCAGAGCAGGACGTCGAGCTGATATGCGGATCGGCGACGTTCCACCTGCGGACTCTGCGCGCCGAGGACTTCCCCTCGCTGCCCGTCCCGTCGCCGGACACGCGCATCACCCTGCCGGCAGACGCCTTCGTGGAGACGGTAAGACGCGTGTCGCGCGCGGCATCCAGAGACGAGACCCGCCCGGTGCTCACCGGCATCCTGATGTCCGCATCCGGGCAGGAGCTGCGCATGGTGGCGACCGACTCCTACCGCCTCAGCGTCAAGGAGACCGCCCTGGAGTCCCCGCTGCAAGGAAGCCTCGAGGCGAACGTGCCCGCCCGTGCGCTCGCGGAGCTCGTCCGCATCGCCGAGCAGGCGGCGAGCGAGTCGGTCACGGTGAGCGTGGGACAGAACCAGGTCGTCTTCGAGCTCGGCACGACCGTACTCTCATCGCGCCTGATAGATGGACAGTTCCCGAGCTATCGCCAGCTCCTCCCGGAGTCGGTCGATCACGAGCTGCGCCTCGCGAGGGCCGAGCTGACCGAGGTGGTGCGGCGTATCAGCCTGTTCGCCCTGAAGAACGCACCGCTGCGGCTGAGCTTCACGGAGGGCACGCTCACGGTCTCGGCGCAGACCCCGGACGTGGGTGAGGCGAGCGAGTCGATCCCGGTTCCCTTCAATGGCGAGCAGTTCGAGATCGGCTTCAACCCGGAGTTCCTGCGAGACGGCCTCGAGAGCATCGAGTCCGACGATCTCGTCCTGAAGCTGATCAGCCCGCTGCGGCCGGGGCTGATCGAGTCACCGGACTCGAAAGACTTCGTGTACCTGATCATGCCGATCAGGCTCAACGTGTGAGCTGAGAGTCCCGGTGCGCGTGGTCGGCGTGCAGATGCGGGACTTCCGCAGCTATCCCCGGGCCGAAGCGAGGCTGGGCGAGGGGCTCACGGTGGTCCACGGTCCCAACGGTGCGGGAAAGTCGAACCTGCTGGAGGCGCTCTACTTCGGTTGCACGGCCCGCTCGCCGCGGACTCGCAACGAGCGCGAGCTGGTGCGCTTCGGAGCGCGCGCCACCCGCGTGGTCGTGCAGCTCGCCGATCGCCGGCGGACGCACGAGCTGAGCGTCGGCCTCGAACCTGGCCAGCCAAAGAGGATGACCTCGGACGGAGCCCCGGTCGAGCGCATGCTCGACGTCGAGACCAGGCCTCTGATGAGCGTCTTTCTCCCGGACCGGCTCGAGCTCGTGAAAGGGCCGCCTGCGCTCCGCCGCGCCCATTTCGACCAGGTGGTGGCAGCCGTCTGGCCGCTGCGCGCGCGCGAGCGCCGGGAGTATTCGCGTGTGCTCGCTCAACGCAATGCCCTGCTCACGCGAATCCGCTCGGGCCGAGCCTCGCAGGCCTCCCTGCCGAGTTGGGATCGCGAGCTCGCGATCGCGGCAGTCGCGCTGCAGGCCCATCGGAGCGCGGCAGTCGCGCTGCTGGCCGAGCCGTTCGCCGAGCGAACGAGGCAGCTCGGATGCAGCGGCGAGGTGAGCCTCGAGTACCGGCCTCGTTCGCGCGTGCGCGACGAGGACCAGTTCGTCTCCGAGCTGCAGGCGCGGCTGCCCGAGGACCTCGAGCGCGGCTTCTCCGCTCACGGCCCCCACCGCGACGAGTTCGCGCTCCTGCGCGACGGGAGGGAGCTGCGCCTCTACGGCTCGCAGGGCGAACAGCGGCTCGCCCTGCTCGCACTCCTGCTCGCCGAGCGCGCGGTGCTCGCCCGCGAACGCGACCGCACCCCCGTGATGCTGCTCGACGACGTGATGAGCGAGCTGGACGCCGAGCGCCGGGAGCTGCTCGCCCACGAGCTGTCCGGCGGGGGCCAGAGCGTGATCGCCACAACGGACCTCGCCCACGTTCCCGGTGCCGCCGACACCTCGGTCACGCGACTTCGGGTGTCGGCTGGCACGATCCTCGGCGACGCGATCGCTGCGTGAGACGGACAGCTCCCCGCACTCTTTCGCCGGCCCTCGAAGGCCTGACCTCTGCGCTCGCGCCGGCCACGACCCTCGCGCGGGTGCAGGCGATCTGGGAGCGCACCGCCGGCCCGTCGATCGCCGCAGCCGCCCGCCCGACGGCCGAGCGCGGCGGCGTCCTCACGGTGAGTTGCACGGCGTCGGTCTGGGCACAGGAGCTCGACCTGATGGCCCCCGATCTGGTCCCCCGCCTGAACGCCGCGCTCGGCTCCGAGGCGATTCGCGAGCTGCGCTGTCGCACGGGGTGAGCGCTAGAGCGCCGCGCGGGTGGCGCCGCGCCGGCTCGATCACCGCTCAAACGCCTGATTTACCGGCAATTTGCAGGCATTTAGTCCTCTGTCGCGCGTCGGTCGAGGGGTCCGTCATGCTATTGTTATGTAGACATTTCATCCGCCCCGCGCCGTGGTCTTTCGCCCCGGAATCCGGGGCGTTCTCACGTCATCGGAGGGCCATTGGCGAAAGGCAGCGACAACTCTGAGCATGGCGCCAAGAAAGGCGGCGTCAACGACCCGTCGATGACGGGCTCCTCGGCAAGCTACGACGCGCAGGACATCACCGTCCTCGAGGGCCTCGAGGCGGTCCGCAAGCGCCCCGGGATGTACATCGGCTCGACGGGCGTCATGGGCCTGCACCACCTCGTGTACGAGGTTGTGGACAACTCCGTCGACGAGGCGCTGGCCGGCTTCTGCACCGAGGTCTCCGTCGCGATCCATCCGGACAACTCGGTCACCGTCACAGACAACGGGCGGGGCATCCCGGTCGACGTCATGGAGAAGGAGGGCCGGCCCGCCGTCGAGGTGGTCCTGACGGTCCTGCACTCGGGCGGCAAGTTCGGCGACGGGGGTGGCTACAAGGTCTCCGGCGGCCTGCACGGGGTCGGCGTGTCCGTCGTCAACGCCCTCTCGGAGCGTCTGCTCGTGCAGATCAACCGCGATGGCCACGCCTTCTCGCAGGAGTACTCGCGCGGGATCCCCCAGAACGAGCTGGTCAAGGGCGAGAAGCTCCCCGCGGCTGCCGGCACCGGCACCATCATCACGTTCCTCCCCGACGCTGACGTCTTCGAGACGCTCGAGCTCGACTTCTTCACGCTCGAGGAGCGCCTGCGCGAGACCGCCTTCCTGACGCGCGGGCTTCAGATAACGATCGCCGACGAGCGCGGCGAGGGTCAGTCCGCCACGTTCCGCTACGAGGGCGGCATCGAGGACTTCGTCACCTATCTCAACGAGAACAAGGAGACGGTCCACCGCAAGGTCGTGTTCTTCGCCGGGGAGAGCGATGAGGGCGCCGCCGAGGTCGCGATGCAGTGGAACTCCTCCTACCAGGAGTCGATCCACTCGTTTGCCAACAACATCTCCACGCGCGAGGGCGGCTCGCACCTGAGCGGCTTTCGCTCCGCGCTCACCCGCACGCTGAACAAGTACGCGCGCGACCACGGCCTGCTGAAGGAGAAAGAGGACAACCTGTCGGGCGAGGACGTGCGCGAGGGGCTCACGGCTGTGATCTCGGTCAAGCTGCGCGACCCGCAGTTCGAGGGCCAGACCAAGACGAAGCTCGGCAACCCCGGCATGGCGGGCTTCGTCGAGTCGATCGTCAACACGGGGCTGGGCGAGTTCCTCGAGGAGAACCCGAGCGAGGCACGCGCTGTGATCATGAAGTCCGTGCAGGCCCAGCGGGCCCGCGAGGCGGCCCGCAAGGCCCGCGATCTGACCCGGCGCAAGTCCGCCCTCGAGAACTCCACGCTGCCCGGCAAGCTCGCCGACTGCTCCGTCAAGGACCCTTCGCTCGCCGAGCTGTTCGTCGTCGAGGGCGACTCCGCCGGGGGCTCGGCCAAGCAGGGTCGCGACCGCAACACCCAGGCGGTGCTGCCGCTGCGCGGCAAGATCCTCAACGTCGAGAAGTCGCGCATCGACAAGGTCCTTCAGAACACCGAGATCCAGGCGCTGATAACGGCGATCGGCACCGGCGTGCGCGACGAGTTCAACATCGAGAACGCGCGCTACCACAAGGTCGTGCTGATGACCGACGCCGACGTGGACGGAGCGCACATCAGGACGCTCGTGCTGACCCTCCTGTTCCGCGAGATGCAGGAGCTGATCGAGGCCGGCTACGTGTACATCGCCAAGCCGCCCCTCTACAAGCTCAAGCAGGGCTCGCGCGAGCGCTACATCGAAAAGGACTCAGAGCTCGAGGACATCCTGCTGTCGGACAAGTGGGAGAAGATCGAGGTCT
This sequence comes from uncultured Solirubrobacterales bacterium, assembly GCA_963811445.1. Classification (GTDB taxonomy): domain Bacteria; phylum Actinomycetota; class Thermoleophilia; order Solirubrobacterales; family Solirubrobacteraceae; genus Palsa-744. The sequence goes on along the minus strand of CAWERP010000014.1, from coordinate 356,932 downwards.
TCGATCGTCACGGCACCCAGTTCAAGCTCACCGAGGCGCGCTGGCAGCGCTTCTCCAGGCTGCTCAAGCAGTACGAGGGCTGGTCGTCCTCGCTGCGGGCCGTTCACGGCCACGACATGGTCCAGTTCCTCGAGGAGTCATCGCTGCTCGGCGAGCAGGTGATGAGCGCCGAGGCGGCGATCGACGTGCTGAGCCGGGCGGACCTCGTGGGCGAGACGCACGCCACGCAGCTGGTCGAGCAGGATCCCCTCGAGATCCGGGTCAAGGCCGTGGAGACGAAGACCGGCTTCGCCCGAACCCACCGCATCAGGCGACAGCTCTTCGACTCGCAGGAGTACAGGCAGCTGGCCCGCGTCCACGCCCAGCTGATCGAGCTCGCGGGCGTCCCCGCGTTCGAGGTTCGCCTGGGCGACGCCCGCGAGGAGGCGCCGTCCTTCGAGGCCCTCCGCGCGGCCGTGATGACGGTTGCACAGAAGGGCGTCAAGCTCCAGCGCTTCAAGGGCCTGGGCGAGATGAACGCCGATCAGCTGGGCGAAACCACGATGTCCCCGTCCACGCGCATGCTCGCGCAGGTGACGCTCGAGGACGCCGCCGTCGCCGACCGCATCTTCTCCAAGCTGATGGGCGATCAAGTGGAGCCCAGGCGGGAGTTCATCGAAGAGAATGCCCGCGCCGTGGCGAACCTCGATGTCTGATAGCGCTTTGTCGAAGGAGCTGACACATGGCGTCGGCTGACGTGATCGGCGGCGGCAACGTCGAACCTCGCGCGCTCGAGGAGGAGATGCGCACGGCCTACCTCGACTACGCGATGTCGGTGATCGTCGGTCGCGCGCTGCCGGACGTGCGCGACGGGCTCAAGCCGGTCCACCGCCGCGTGCTCTACGCGATGAACGAGCTCGGGCTCGGCCCCACCCGCTCGTACGCCAAGTGCGCGAAGATCGTCGGCGAGGTGATGGGCAACTATCACCCGCACGGCGACTCGGCGATCTACGACGCGCTCGTGCGGATGGCCCAGGACTTCTCGATGCGCAACGAGCTCGTGGACGGCCAGGGCAACTTCGGCTCGGTCGACGACGACCCCGCTGCCGCGATGCGCTACACCGAGGCGCGTCTGGCGCGCATCGCGACCGAGATGATGCGCGACCTCGACATGGACACGGTCGACTTCGCGCCGAACTACGACGGTTCGCGTCAGGAACCGCTGGTCTTGCCGGCCCGCTTCCCGAACCTGCTCGTCAACGGCTCCTCGGGGATCGCGGTGGGCATGGCGACGAACATCCCGCCACACAACCTGCGCGAGGTGATCGGCGCCACTATCGCCTACATCGACGACCCGGCCATCGACATCGATGGGCTGATGAAGCACATCAAGGGCCCCGACTTCCCGACCGGCGGGATCATCCTCGGGCGCCAGGGGATACGCGACGCGTATGAGACCGGCCGCGGTCGCGTTCGCATCCAGGCGCGCGCTCACATCGAGCCGCTCAAACAGGGCAAGGAGGCGATCGTCGTCACCGAGCTGCCCTTCATGGTCAAGAAGGGCGGCGACGGCGGGCTGATCGGAAAGATCGCCGACCTCGTCCACGACAAACGGATCCCCGAGATCTCCGACTTGCGAGACGAGTCCGACAAGCGCGGCATGCGCCTGGTGATCGAGCTGAAGCGCGATGTGATCCCCAAGGTTGTGCTCAACAAGCTCTACAAGCACACCTCGATGCAGTCCACGTTCGGCGTGAACATGGTCGCGCTCGTCGACAACGTCCCGCGCACGTTGAACCTCCGGGCGGTGATCCACAACTACGTGGCCCACCAGCGCGAGGTGATCGTCCGACGAACCAAGCACGAGCTGTCCGAGAAGGAGGCCCGCGCGCACATCCTCGAGGGCCTGCTCACCGCACTCGAGCACCTCGACGCGATCATCGAGCTGATCCGCGGCTCGCGCGATCGTGACAGCGCGCGCGAGCAGCTGATCTCGAGGTTCGAGCTGAGCGCGATCCAGGCGACCGCGATCCTTGACCTGCGCCTCTCGCAGCTCACCGCCCTGGAGGCCGACGGGATCAAACAGGAGCATGCCGACGTCACCGAGCGGATCGCCGAGCTGCGCGCGATCCTCGGCGACGAGTCCCGCGTGCTGGGGGTCATCAAGGAGGAGCTGGCAGAGATTCGCGAGCGCTTCGGTGACGAGCGGCGCTCGGAGATCACCCACTCCGAGGACGAGATCGACATCGAGGACCTGATCGCCGACCAGCAGATGGTGATCACGATCACCCAGAGCGGATACATCAAGTCGCTGCCGCTCGCCAGCTACCGACAGCAGCAGCGCGGTGGGCGCGGCGTCACCGGGATGGACATGAAGGACGGCGACTTCATCGAGCACCTGTTCGTCTGCTCCTCGCACGACTACCTGCTCTTCTTCTCCAACCGCGGCAAGGTCTACCGGTCGAAGGTCTATGAACTACCCGAGGCCTCCAGGACGGCGAAGGGTCGAGCGCTGGTCAACGTCCTGCCACTGCGCGAGGGCGAGCTGATCCAGGCTGTGCTGTCCACGCGCGACTTCTCAGAGACGAAGTACCTCGTGTTCGCCACCCGCAACGGCACGGTCAAGAAGACCGAGCTGCTCACCTACAACACTCCGATCAAGGCGGACGGAATCATCGCCATCAACATCCGCGACGACGACGAGCTGCTCGCGGTTCGCGCGGTCGATCCGAAGGACGAGATCATCATGGTCTCGCGCGCCGGGCTGACCGTTCGCTTCGCCGAGTCCGACGCGCGTTCGATGGGCCGTGACACCACCGGCGTGCGAGGCATGGACGTCGGCAAGGACGGGAAGGTCATCGCGATGGACGTCGCCCGCGACGACATGGACCTGCTGGTGGTCACCGAGAACGGCTACGGAAAGCGGACCCTGATCAGCCAGTACCGCAAAACCCGACGGGGCGCGAAGGGTGTGAAGACGATCGGGCTGACCGAGAAAAAGGGCGCTCTCGCCGGAGCCCTGGTCGTGCGCGACCACCAGGAGCTGGTCTTCATCAGCGTCGGCGGGATGGTCCAGCGCACGACGGCCGCCGGCATCTCCCGGCAGGGCCGCGCGGCCACCGGCGTGCGGGTGATGAACCTCAAGGAGGACGACCTGGTGAGCGCGGTGGCCCTGGTCGTGGACGCCGCCAACGGAACCGCCGCGACGGAGGGGGCCGACGAGGACGGCGACGGCCGGGGCGCCGAGCCCGACGGGGGGCAGTAGCCGCCGGCCACCCGGCCCGGGCCGCTGGGTGGCGCCTCCGGGCGCCTTGGGGGTCTCACAGGCTCGGACCGAGAGGTCCGAGCTATCGCGCCAGCACGCATCGAACATTCGTCCGCGCGCTCAACTCTCGGCCTGTCATTGCCGAATGCCCGAGGATGGGAGACACCGGCGTGCTGCACGCCAAGATCGTCGTCGTTCTGAGCTGGGCGTGCCTGGCCGGCGCCGCCGCGCTGCCACCGAGCGCCACGGCGAAGCCGCCCAAGCGCGGTGCGCCCATCGTAACCGCGGGCTCAAGGGGGGGCCGTGGCCACGAGTCTCGGGCCAAAAGCAGTCCCGGCGCGCGCGCCACCTGTCGGTGGCGCTCAAAGCGGCTGCTGCAAGACCGGCCCAGGCCTGCGCCACGGTGTCGCACGAAGCCGCACCGCCGCGCGCACGCCAAGCGCACTCGCGGGGGGCGCCCGGCGCTCGCAGGCCACACCCTGGCAGCGCTCGGCGCGGCCCGGTCCGCGACGCTCGCCTCTGTGCTCGCCGCCGTGCTCGCCACCCCCTGTCAGAACACGGAACTGATGCCCGAACCCGGCAACCTGCCGCTGATCCGCGCGGCCGTTCTCTGCCTCATAAACAGGGTGCGCGCGCAGAACGACGAGAGGCCGCTGACGCCGATCGGCCAACTCGATCAGGCGGCCGAAAACCACAGTCGGGAGATGGTCGCCGAGGACTACTTCCAACACGTATCCCCGGCCGGGGTCACCCCGGTGGATCGCCTGCGGAACGCCGGCTACATACCCAGCCCTGATGTTGGTTACGTGATCGGCGAGAACATCGCCTGGGGCACGCTCGACCTCGCGACGCCCCAGGCGATCGTCGCCGCCTGGACGGCCTCGCCCGCGCACCTGGCGAACATCCTCGAAGGCCAATACCGCGACACCGGGATCGGTATCGTGCCGCAGGCCCCCTTCGCCCTGGCCGACGGCGCCCCCGGAGCCACCTACTCGCAGGAGTTCGGGGTCATCCTGGGCTGAGAGCGCGCCCCGGAAGCGGATGCGCACGTCATCGCGGTTCGCTACTCTCCGCAGACCAGAGAAAGGAGGTGGTCCAAACGTTGAGTGACAGTTCTTGCGGGACCCTGGAGGTGACCGGCCGCTAGGTCGGACAGGCTGGACCGCTTAGCGGAATCCAACCCGGGACACCCCGAGACGACCGCCGGCTCTGGTCCCTCCGGCCGACTTTTTCGCCGTCTCGGTCTTTCCAGTCAGCGCAGCAACGCGAAGGGCGCCACCGTTTGGGGCGCCCTTCGTCGTCGGCGGTCTGTGCGACTCACCGTCCAGCCCCTCGATCCGCCTGCGTCTCGACCGCGGTCGGCGCGATCAGGCCGCCTGGGGCAGGTACTGCAGCCATGCCACGGGGATCGTGGGGCTGGCGACGTGGATGAAGATCTCCGCGCGCGGCGTGCGCGGCGCGCGGCGTGGGTGCATCCCGGCCTGGCGCGGCAGCCGATCACCCTTGCGCCGGTTGCACGGCGCACAGGAGGCGACGATGTTCTCCCAGCTCGATAGCCCCCCCTTGGAGCGCGGTATCACGTGGTCCACCGTGAGATTCGAGCGCGATCCGCAGTACTGGCAGGTCCAGCTGTCGCGGGCGAACACCGCGCGGCGCGTGATCTTCCGCCGGTGGGCATCGCGCGGGACGTTCACGTAGCTCATCAGCCGGATCACCACCGGTCGCGCGAGGGTCGAGCTCTCGGAGTGAAGCTCCCAGCGGCTGCGCTCCAGGAGCTCGGCCTTCTCCTTGAGCAGCAGCACCACAGCGCGTCGCACCGTGCACACGTTGATCGGCTCATACGTTGCGTTCAAGACGAGCACCCGACCACCCATCGCCGTTGCGGGCGATGTCCTGGGCCCGTGCCGCTGGTGCTCGGAAGGCGGCGCGGACCCCACCGGCGCTGGTGGGACTGTGCTCTCCATCTTTACGGCCGGAGTGTAGCGGGGCTGCCGGGATTCGGTGGCCTTCGCACCATGCCACGCTCGCGGCCGATCGGCGGCTAACGGGTCCGTGGGCCTTCGGCTGCGAGCGGCTGACGGCCGGCCGGATAGGAACCGAGGACGCGCGCCTGCTCGCAGAGCTCCCGCAAGCCGGTGATCGCCTCGGCGACCGAGGCCTCCCCGGGACGCCCGTTGAGGTCGGCGAAGAACATGTAGCTGCCGAGCTCTCTGCGCCGCGGGCGCGACTCGATCTTGGTCAGGTTGATGTCTCGGCGGGCGAACTCGTCGAGGCAGCGGACCAGCCAGCCGGGACTGTCCGCTCCGGGCCCCCAGAAGACCAGGGAGGTCTTCCAGTCGCTCCCCGCCGCCGCGCGCAGCGGCGGCCGGCCGGCCGGCCGGTCCGTGCGCTGCGGCGCGCGGGCCAGCCACACGAATCGCGTTTCGTTGTCATCGCGGTCCTGCACGCCCTCGCGTATGACTACGCCCCCGTAGATCTCGGCGGCCAGCAGCGTGCCGAGCGCCGCCTGCCCGGGCGAGCCGTCGCGCGCCACGCTGCGAACCGCCTCTGCGGTCGAGGCGGCGGGCAGGATCCGCGCGAGGGCCAGCTCGCCGCGCAGGAACGTCGCGCACTGACCCGGAACCTGCGGGTGGGAGATCACCGTGTCGATCTCCGTGAGCGCCAGCGGCCGGGCAGCGATCAGCGAATGCCGGACGCCGAGGAGGGTCTCTCCGACGATCTCCACGTCGCTCGCCTCCCCCGCGAGCAGGTCCAGCGTGACGCTCACCGAGCCGTCCAGCGAGTTCTCGATGGGCACGATCGCCCACTCGACATCTCCGCGCCGCAGCGCCGTGACCGTGTCGTAGATCGTCGCGAGCGGCACGGGCTCGACCGCGCCCGGCTCGGCGCTGGTCAACAGCGCCTCCTCGCTGAAGGTCCCCTCTGGCCCCAAGTACCCGACGCGCTCGGGCGCCTGTGGCCGGGCGGTGTCCACGGCTCCGGCGGGCGCCGTGGGGGTGGGCTCGCCCTCCGTCAGCGGGCCGGAGGGCATCTCACGGGGATTGTCCCGCGACATCCCCGGCCGCGGCCGGCGCGGAGAGAGCAAGCCGGACGGCCTCAGCCTCCTCGGGAGACAGCTCCAGTTCGCCACGCCCGCCGTGCACCTGCTTTGCGTACACCCGAGCCTGATCGCGGTGATGGATGCACGAGAGCACGATCCCCGACTGCTCGTCGTCCAGCAGCGCCAGCGACACCGACTGGTGACCCGAGAGCTCGTTGTAGGCGTCATAGCGCACCAGTGCCCGGTGGGCGATCGTTTCCCGCAGCGCCGTCTCGACACCGGCCAGCCGAGCGTCCAGGCGTCTTGCCGTAGCGTCGACCTCGGCCCGCAGCGCCTCGAAGGATCGCTGCATGCCGGCTGCGTGAGCGACCACGTCCCGCTGCTCATCCTCCCCCAGGACAACTCGCTGCGCGCGACGCAGTCGGCGCACGCTCACGGCCAGCGCTGCGCAGCCGATCAGCGCGAGCAGCCCGAGGCCGGCTGCCACGATCGCGACGATCCCCTGGGTGTCGGTGATGGAGGTGGCCATCGGCACAAGTTAGCCGCTCGCGAGGCCTGTGCGCCGCGAGGGCCTACTGCCCGAAGATCGCCAGGAACGTGCCCTTGTTGTTTTCGAGGTCGTTCTCGCCCGGCACGCCCTCGACGTTGATCTGGATCTTCGAGGCCACCCCGAGCGGAATCCCGCTCACGGGGATGTCCACACTGACCGTCTTGCCCGGTTCGGTCTTTTCGATCACGTGGGAGGCCTTGAACTGTTTGCCCGCGGCGGTGACCGTGGCATCGGCCTTGACGTTCGTCTCGGCGGCTTCGCCCGAGTTTTCGACCTGCACCGTGAATGTCGGATTGCCGCCTCCGGCGATGTGGTTCAGGGTGGGTTCGGCTTCCAGGGTGTTCGTGCCCACGCTCACGCCCTTCAGCGCGCTGCCGTGGTTGCCGGTGACCGGCGCCCCGCTCGCGGCACTCGCCGACTGACCGGTGATCCGTGCGTAGACCGTCGCCGGGTCCAGCCACCCGAGGTTGGGAAGGAAACGTGAGGAGGCGGTGCTCCGGCCGTGAATCCCGTTCGAGGCGAGTGTCTGCTGGACGAGCGGGACCACGCGCTGTGAGTGGACCACGTCGGAGCCCAGGAAGATCTCCATGTCGCCGGCGATCAGCGAGCTGGCCTGTTTGCCCTGCCCTCCGAGCGCGGTGGGTACGAGAGCCGCCACCTTCGTGACTCCTTCGGCGCGCAGGTCGTAGGTCAGCGTCAGGTCGCGCTGCGCCCCGGCCATCTCCCCCGGAACGCTCAGCCCTTTCGCACGATTGGCGAGGTTCTGTGCCAGGACGCGCAGCTGGTCGATCTGCACCTCCACGCTCAGGGCCGACTTGCTGCCCGCGCCGGTGAGCGTCGAGAAGAGCGGGCGCGAGACGTGTTCTTCAGATTCCCGTGCGAGCTGGTTGACGCTTCCGTTGTAATTCTTCAGTCCCTGCTGGCGCTGGCTTTTCAGGCAGCCGTTCACCACCAGGACGATCAGGATCAGCAGCACCACCGCGACCCCGGCCGCCACGCGGCGGCGCACCATCAGGGTGTGCTGATCAAGCGGGAGCGAGCCAGCCGCGCGCTCCGGACGGCGAGGTCGCAGTCGCGCGGAAGAGCGGGGTGCTCGTGGTGATGGTGCAGATGCTGTCTCCTCACCATCGTCGAAGAACGACAAAAGCTGGCTCCTTGCAGGGATTCTAGAACCGCCCCAGTATGACGGCCGTCCAGGATGATTGCCGGCCCCCTCAAACGCGATCCCTGCAACTTCTCGGTCAGAGCGTCCTTTCCCGATGTCCGCGGCAGGGAGCCGACGGTCTGACGGCGAACGCAGGATTCGGTGGAGTCGCTGCGCACCCTCGTCCGCGCCAGTCCGGCGCACGACGCCAATGGCCCGGTCGGGCAGATAGCCGGCCCCGCCCGGCGCCCCCCGCCGGTCGCGGCGGCATCCTTGCAGCGCGCGCGCCCACCGGCAGGCATCTCACGCCCCGTCACGAGGGATCCTCGCCCTCCCGAGGGTGGTCTCGTGCTCGGACGTTACCGGCTCATCGAGCGTCTCGGCTCCGGCGGCTTCGGGGTGGTCTGGCGCGCCCACGACGAGCTGCTGCACCGCGAGGTGGCCGTCAAGCGGATCCCGCTGGGACTGGACGGAGACAGCGAGCGCGCGAGCCGCGAGGCGCTCGCCAGCGCGCGGCTGGCGCACCCGGCGATCGTCGCCCTCTACGAGGCGTGTGCCGTCGGCGAGGCGTTCTACCTGATCTCCGAGCTCGTCCACGGCGAGACGCTCGCGAAGCTGATCGCCGTGGGCGGGCTCGACGACGAGCAGGTGGTCGAGATCGGCATCGCGCTCGCGGACGCTCTCTCCCACGCGCACTCGCGCGGCGTGATCCACCGCGACGTCAAGCCTCAGAACGTGCTCGTTCCCCACCGGCCGCAGGATCCGCAGGGCGCCGCCAAGCTGACCGACTTCGGCGGCGCCCGCCTGACCGGCGAGGACGTGCTGACTCGCACCGGCGACGTGCTCGGCACGCTCGCCTACATGGCGCCCGAGCAGAGCGAGGGGCGGGAGGTGGGCGAGGCGGCCGACCTCTACGCGCTCTCGCTCGTCCTCTGCGAGTCGCTCTCGGGCGTCAACCCGGTGCGGGGATCGACGCCGGCAGAGACGGCGCGGCGGATCGGCCGCATGCACCCGCCGCTCGAGCGCCGGCGCGCTGACCTGCCCCGCGCGCTCACCCGCGCGCTCGACCGGGCAATCGCCCCGTCCCCGTCCGACCGGGGCACGCTCGAGGAGCTTCGCGGCGCGCTGGAAGAACCCTCAAAGCACCACTCGCCTCGCCCCCACGGCGGCCCTCGCAGCGGGCAAGGGCCGCGTGAAGAGGCGCAGCGGGAGTCCGCGGATCGCGTCCTCGCGCGCCCGGCCGCCCCCGAATGGCAGGCGGCGCCGACGCGACTTGGAGTGCCTGGACACCGATCAGCTGCGACCGCGCGCCCGCCGTCGTCCCCCACGCTTCCCGGCCCTGAGGACGTTCCCCGCCGTCACTCGACGCCGGCCCGGATGCCCGCCCCCGAGGAGGATGGCCCCGCCGCTCGCCCGCGGCGGCCGATCGTGGATCGGCTGGCGCTGCCGCGCCGGGTCTGGCTGGGGTGTGCGCTCGCGGTCATCATCTGGCAGGCGTGGATCGGCCGTCCCGGAGTGGCGTTGCTCGCGCTCGCGGCGGTCGTCCCGCTGGCGGTACTGCGTCGGCGGGCGGGCGCCGGTTGGCTCGTGTCCGGCCTCGCGCCGCTGCTCGGCCTGGCGGGCCTGGCCAACGCCTTTCCGGCGATTGCCGGGCAGGCCACGCGCTGGCGCGCGCGCGCGGGGCTCGGAGCGCTCGGCTACTGGTGGCTGATCCTTGCCGAGCCGCTGGTTGGGCGGCGACTGTGGCTGGGCGATCCCGCGGGGACGCCCGCCAGGGCGGCGTGGGAGGGCTCACTCCCGAGCGCCGCCGTGCACGTCGTCGGACCCATGCTGAGCCTCGGGGTGTTGCTCGGCGCGGCCCTGTGGGCCGTCGCCGCCGTCGTGCTCCCGTGGGTCGTGCGCGGGCGAAGGGCCGTTGAGGACGTGTTCGGCGCGATGATCTGGTCGGCGGCGATCGTCCTCGCAGAGCCCGCTCTGGACGGAGGCCTGTCCAGCCACGCCGGCCCTCGCGGTGCGCTGGCCGGGGCGCTGCTCGGCGGCGCGCTCGCAGTGGCGGCCCGCGCTCTGCGCGGCCCCGTCTGACGTAGCATGACCCACGGTGCGCTCGCCGATCCCCGATCGGCCCGAGGGGCCGTTCGCAAATGAATCTGCTGAAGAGGGTCGAGACCACGATTGCCAACCTTGTCGAGGGTGCCTTCGGGCGCATCTTTCGAACCGAGGTGCGCCCGATGGAGCTCGCCCGCAAGCTCGCCCGCGAGATGGACGCTCATCGCACGGCGTCGGTGTCGCGCGTGTACGCTCCCAACGAGTACGCGGTATGGCTATCGCCCGATGACCGATCCCGCTATGAGGGCGTCGAGCATGAGGTGATCGACGAGCTGTGCGCCTACCTGCTGGAGCACGCCCGCCGGGAGGAGCTGATCCTGGCCTCGCACCCGGTCATCGAGTTTCACACCGACGAGCGGCTGGCCCTTGGCGAATTCGGCATCCAGGCTCGGTTGGTCCGCGCAGGCGGTCACAGTGAGGAGGCTCACCGACCCGAACAGCTTCAGGAGCACGGCCAGACGATGATCTACAGCACTTCGGCGCGCGTGCGCGGCCCGGTCGAGGAGGTGCGGGCACGCCGCGAGGTCTCTCCGGCGCTCCTCGCGGTGGGCGGGCGGCATCTCCGTCTGCCGCCCGACGGGGGCACGATCGGGCGCAGCCGCGACTGCGACATCGTCCTTGACGACGTCGGGATCTCCCGCCATCACGCCGAGATACGTCCAGGCCACGCCGGCTGGACGGTGCGGGACCTCGGCTCGACCAACGGCGTGCTCGTCAACGGCGAGGAGGCTCGCGAAGAGCAGCAGCTGCACTCCGGCGATCGCGTCGGGCTCGGCTCCACGGAGATCGTGTTCGAAGTTGGATGACGACGCTCGAGCCCGTATCGGTCGCGCTGAAGTTCGGCTTCCTCGCCGTGCTCTACCTGTTCGTGCTGTGGGTGGTCCGCAGCGCCCGCAGGGAGCTGCGTGGAGGGGGCGCACCTTTCGCGACCGACAGCCGCGCGGACGGCGCGCCGATTCCGCCCGACGCGACCGGCCTCTACACGGCCTCGGCGCTGGGCAGCGCCGATCTCGGCGGCCGCGCGCCGCGGCTGGTGGTCGAGCGGGCCCCCGATCACGACTCCGGGATGATCTATGACCTCGACCGCGACATGGTGCTCGGCCGCGGCGATCGTGTCGAGATCCGCTTGGAGGACCCGTTTGCGTCGTCCCGTCACGCGCGCATCTACGAACAGGGCAACATAATGGTCATCGAGGATCTCGGCTCCACGAACGGCACCTATCTCAACGAGGAGCTGCTCGAGACGCCCCGGCCGCTGCATCCGGGCGATCGCGTTCGCATCGGCGACAGCGAATTCGCCTTCGAGGTCGACTGAAGATGCTGCGCGTTGCCGAGCAGTATGCGGGCACCGACACCGGGCGCCAGCGGCGCGCGAACGAGGACTCCCTGCTGGCCCGCTCGCCGCTGTTCGTGGTCGCCGACGGCATGGGCGGTGCGCAGGCCGGGGAGGTCGCGTCGAAGATCGCCGTGGAGTCCTTTCAGCAGGGTCTGACCGACGCGAGCGAACCCCAGGCGGCCCTCGCCGCGCTCGCGCATGCGGCGAACTCGCGCATCCACGAGCTCTCGCACAGCAACTCCGAGCAGGCCGGCATGGGCACGACCCTCACCGCAGTCTACGTGGGCGAGCAGGCGGTGACGATCGCGCACGTCGGCGACAGCCGCGCATACTGCCTGCGCGACGGGGAGCTCTCGCGCCTGACCGATGATCACTCCCTGGTCGACGAGCTGATACGCCAGGGCCGGCTCACCCCGAAGGAAGCGGTCGAGCACCCCCAGCGCTCGGTCATCACCCGTGCCCTCGGGCCCGAGGGCACGGTGGAGGTGGACACCCGTTCCTATCCGGCCCGTCCCGGCGACATCTACCTGCTGTGCAGCGACGGTCTCACGACGATGGTGCCCGAGAGCGAGCTTGCCGCGGTAATGCTCGCCCATCCGCGGTTGCGCGACGCGGGCGAGGCGCTGATAGCGGCCGCCAACGAGGCGGGAGGCCGGGACAACATCACGGTGCTCCTCCTGCGCCTCGAGGAGGTGGACGTCCTCGGTGCGCCGCGCGACAGGCAGGCGGAGACCAGCGAACACGCCACGATGCCCGCCGTCCCACCGCCCTCCGCCGGCACCGGACCGCTTCAGGCCCGCCGCCCTCCTCGACGGCCGCGACGCCCCCCGCAGGACCGCCCCCCGCCGGCCTCCTCGACGAACGGACGCCCCGCGAGCGGCGTGCGTCGCGCGGGCGCGCTGGCGATCGTGCTCGTGGTGCTCGGCCTCATCGGCTCGGGTATCTACCTGGCCTCGCAGTCCGTCTACTTCATCGGCACCAACAGCCGGGGACTCGTCACGCTGTTCCGCGGTCTGCCCTATCAGCTCCCGGGAAGCGTGCCGCTGTACAGCAGCGACTACGTCTCCGGCGTGAGCGCCTCGACGCTCACACCACGCCGCCGCCAGACGCTGCTCGACCACTCCCTCCGCTCGGAAGGCAACGCGACCGCGCTGATGCGAAGCCTCGAACTGGGACAGCTCGAATGAGGCACCCGCGGTGAATCGACCGATCGTCCGGCTCTACGGCCTCGTGGTCCTGCTGTTCGCGCTGCTCGTCGCGTTCACCTCGCGCTGGACGATCTTCGAGGCTTCCTCGTTGCGCAACAACCCGCTCAACGCGCGATCGCTTCTCCAGCAGCAGCGGATCGACCGCGGCAGCATCCTCGCTGCCGACGGGGAGGTCCTCGCCCGCAGCGTGCGCGGCCCGGAAGGCACCTACGAACGCATCTATCCGACCGGCGAAGAGTTCGCGCACGCGATTGGCTACTCCTACACGGCCCTCGGGCGCACGGGGCTGGAGAGCTTCCGCAATCCCTCGCTGAGCGGTCAGACCAGCACGAACCTGCAGACGATCCTCAACCAGCTCCAGGGCAAGAAGCCCCGGGGCAGCGAGGTCATCACGACGCTTGATCCGCACGCCCAGAAGGTCGCGAACGCCGCGCTGGCCGGCCACGAAGGAGCGGTCGTCGCCCTGGACCCCCGCACGGGCGCGGTGAAGGTGATGGCCTCTACCCCGAGCTTCGACCCGGGCTCGCTGCGTTCGCAGCGCGCGTTCGAAAAACTGGCCGCCGACTCCAAGGGCAGGCCGCTGGTGAACCGTGCCACCCAGTTCGGCTACGCCCCCGGCTCGAGCTTCAAGGTGCTCACCGCCACCGCCGCCATCGACACCGGCGTCTTCACCCCGCAGTCCACCGTGAGCGCGCGCAACGGCGTGCCAATCTCCGGAGTTCCGCTGCAGAACGACAACAACGAGAGCTTCGGGGAAATGACGCTCACCGAAGCGCTGGCGAAGTCGGTCAACACGGTGTGGGCGCAGGTGGCCGAGCGGCTGGGCAAGCGGACGATGGCGCGTTACATGAACCGGTTCGGCTTCGGACGCAAGCCCCAGCTCGACTATCCGGCCGAAGAGATGTCGGCCAGCGGCGAGTACCTCGGCTCGCGCCTGCTGTCCACGACGAGCCCCCTGGTCGACGTCGGGCGCATGGGGATCGGACAGGACAAGCTCGCCGTGGCCCCGCTGCAGATGGCCGAGGTGGCCGCCGCCGTGGCCAACCACGGCAGGCTGATGGTCCCGCACCTGACCGACCGGGTGGTCGACCCCGATGGACGCACGGTCCTGCGGGTCCTCCCGCGCGTTCAGGCAACCGTAATGAAGCCCTCGACGGCGGCGGCGGTGACCGGCATGATGGAAGCTGTCGTCAACGAAGGCACCGGGACCCAGGCCCAGATTCCCGGAGTCCAGGTGGCGGGCAAGACGGGGACCGCCGAGACCCAGATCGGGACGGCGATCAACAACGTGTGGTTCATCGCGTTCGCACCCGCCGCGAACCCCACCGTGGCCGTCGCCGTGACGCTCCGCGGCGTGCCCGGCCAGGGCGCCTCCTACGCCGCGCCCGTCGCGCGGATGGTCATGGAAAGCCTGCTCCATGGTTGAACCTGAGACGATCATCGACGGTCGCTACCGCGTGATCTCGCGGCTTGGCTCGGGGGGCATGGCCGACGTGTACCTCGCCGAAGACCAGCTCCTTGGCAGGCAGGTCGCCGTGAAGGTGCTGCATCATCACTTCGCAGAGGACCAGGAGTTCGTCGAGCGCTTCCGCCGCGAGGCGTCGAGCGCGGCGGGGTTGTCCCATCCGAACATCGTCGGGATCTTCGACCGCGGCGAATGGAACGGCACGTACTACATCGCGATGGAGTACGTGGCCGGCCGCTCACTGAAGAGCATCGTGCGCGAACAGGGTCCGCTCGACCCCGCCGCCGCGATCGACATCGTCGTGCAGATCCTGAGGGCCACGTGGTTCGCGCACAAACGCGGGGTCATCCACCGCGATCTGAAGCCCCACAACGTGCTGCTCGACGAGGAGGGGCGCGCTCGGGTCACCGATTTCGGGATCGCCCGGGCGGGCGCCTCGGACATGACGCTCACGGGCTCGATCATGGGCACCGCCCAATACCTGTCGCCCGAGCAGGCGCAGGGACAGGCGGTCAGCGTGGCCTCCGACCTGTACTCGGTGGGCGTGATCCTCTATGAGCTGCTGACCGGCGTCGTTCCGTTCGAGGGCGAGACCGCGGTTGCCATCGCCTTCAAGCAGGTCTCGGCCGAGCCCCGCCCGCCCAGCGAGCTGAACCCGGCCCTGCCGCCTGCCCTGGACGGAGTCGTGCTGTGCGCGCTTGCAAAGGACCCTGCCCAGCGGTACGCCGATGCCGAGCAGTTCATCGCCGTGCTGCAACGCCAGCGCGCCGCGCTGCCGAGCGCCTCCGCCGTGCTGGCGACTGCCCCGGCCGGGGCCGCGGGGGCGCCCGCCGGCACAGGGGCGCTGCTCCTTCCCCCGGCCGGCCCGTCGGACGAGGCGTCCGCCCCGCCCGGGGCGGACGCTGCCCGGCGCAAACGCGCAGTGCTGTGGGGGCTGGTGGCCGCGCTCGTGGTGGCACTGGTCGCGCTCGTCCTGCTCCTGGGGTCGCCGGCTGCCCGCGTAACCGTGCCCGACGTCACCGGCCAGACAGAAGGAGTCGCGCTTGTGCGGCTGAAGCGCGCCGGCCTGAACCCGATCGCCCTGCGAATCTCCAGCGCGACCGTCTCCGTCGGCGTGGTGCTCGGCCAGACGCCTGCGCGCGGCAGCGTTGTCGCGAAGGGAACCCGCGTGAGCGTCTTGGTGTCGGGCGGCCCAGGAAGCGCGGCCTTGGGGAACTTCGAAGGGCAGACCCCCGCGCAGGCGGCGGCCGGGCTGCGCGCGGCGGGCTTCAAGCCGACGATCCGGACCCAGCCCAGCGCGAGCACCCCGGAGGGACGCGTCATCTCGACCAATCCGCCCCCGGGCACCGAGCTGCAGGTCGGCAGCCCGGTGACGGTGCTCGTGTCAAGCGGGCCGGCCCAGGTGCACGTCCCCGACCTCACCGGCCAGTCTCAGACGGGGGCCGAAGCTGCGCTCAGCACCAACGGACTCGTGCTCGGCACGGTCAGCCAGCAGGTCTCCACGTCGCAGACGCCTGGCACCGTGCTGTCCCAGTCTCCGCAGGCGGGAAGCTCGGTGCGCACCGGGACCGCCGTGAACCTGACGCTGGCGAAGGCGTCCAACGAAGTGGCTGTGCCCAATGTCGTAGGGCAGAGCGAGGCGCAGGCCGCGGCCGCGCTGGGAGGGGCGGGGTTCGTCCCGAGCGTCGTGAATGTGACGACCACCGACCCGAGCCAGGTGGGCCTGGTGGTGAAACAGAGCCCGACGGCGGGCCGGCGCGCGCGTAAGGGCTCAACCGTGACGCTCACGGTTGCGGTGCTGGGCCCCCAGACGACCCCCACGACCCCCACGACCCCCACCACCACAGGCGCCACCGGCGCCACCGCGGCGCCACCGGCGCCCTGATCACGCGATGAAGGCGCTGACCGTTGCGGTGCTGGCAGGGGGACGCTCGTCCGAGCGCGAGGTGTCGCTGTCCTCGGGAGCCGCCGTGCGCGACGGGCTGCTGGCCGGTGGCCACGCCGTGGTCTGGGTAGAGGTCGCCGCGGACGGCGCGTGGCGGTGCGACGGCGAGCTGTTGAGCGTGACCCCCGGGCAGGGCCTGCTCGGCGTCGACGTCGTCTTTCCCGTGCTCCACGGACCGTTCGGCGAGGACGGAACGGTGCAGGGGCTGCTCGAGACCGCCGACGTGGCCTACGTGGGCGCCGGGGTGGCCGCGTCCGCGGTGTGCGTGGACAAGGTGCTGTTCAAGGAGCTGATGTCGGCGACGGCGATCCCCCAGGTGGACTACCTGGGGGTCCGCGAGGACCGCTTCAGGCACTCCCGGGGGGAGGTGCTCGCCGAGATAGCGGCGCTGGGACTGCCGGTGTTCGTGAAGCCCGCGCACCTCGGCTCATCGGTGGGCATCGTCAAGGTGGCCGCGCCGGAGAAGATCGCTCAGGCGCTCGATGGGGCGTTCGCCCACGATGGGCTCGTGATCGTCGAGGAGATGGCGCATGGCGCCGAGGTCGAGTGCGCGGTGCTCGGCTCGCCGCGCTCTGAACGCGACGCCGGCGCAGCGCCTGCGGTCGTCTCGGAGCCCGGAGAGATCGGCCTGGCGGGCGAGTGGTATGACCTGGAGGCGAAGTACGCGCCGGGGGGTATGCAGCTGACGGTGCCCGCGCGCATCTCCGAGAGCGCGACCACCCAGGTTAAGAAGCTCGCCCTGGAGGCCTTTCTGCGCGCCGGATGCGACGGGTTGGCCAGGGTGGACTTCTTCGTCGATCGCGAGCGGGTGTTGCTGAACGAGCTGAACACGATGCCGGGCTTCACCCCGACCAGCGTCTACGCCAAGCTGATGGGCGCCCGCGGCGTCACCTATCCGGAGCTCGTGGATCGCCTCTGCCGGCTGGCGCTCGAGCGCCGCGACGAGCGGCGGCGCTACAGCTACTGAAGCTGTTTGAAGAGCGTCAGTTCGGCTATCTGGGCCGCCTGCATGTTGGGGGGCAGCGTCGTGATCCAGATCAGGTAGTAGCGATACGGCTGGCTGCTGGGCTTCAGCTGGATGCGTTCCCGGTCGTGGACGTTGCCGCTCGCGCCGACGGGTCCCTGCCACCCTCGGGCGGCCAGCGGCGTCGGATCGCCGTAGGGCAGCGAGCGGTCGATGCGGTTGGCGACGAAGATCTGCACGGCAAAGCCCGGCGTGGGCGTCTGGATCTCGATCGCCCTGCCGGCCACGCCCGGGGAGGCGTCGAGGTAGAGGCCGGCGCCCACCCCACCCGGCTTCTTGAGCGTGCCGTTGTAGTACTGCTCGGTGCTCCACGTGGTGTTGGGATCGCTGTCCACGGTGTTCTGCACCAGGTTGCGGTTTTCCGGCTCGGTTCCGAACGGGTTGTAACCGTGGGCGGCGGTCTGGCTCAGCGGTACAGGCTGCAGGCCGGGCTGGGAGACCACCTCCGGCGCCACCCCGGTGCCGCGGTGCGTCTCCCCGGCGAGAGCGACGAGCGTCACCGCGACGATCGCGCCCAACAGGGCGAGCAGGCCGGCCCATCGCGACGGGTGGCGCATCCGCCAGGGCACCCGCCGGCGAGCCGTTCCGGGCAGGGTGCGCAGCACCGTTCCCACCTCGCCGGTGGCCTGGCCGGAGCGGGAGGCCTCGAGCGCGAGCACCTCCTCGAGGTCGGCCGCCATGCTGGCGGCGTCAGGGTAGCGGCGGGTCAGGTCCTTCGCGAGGGCGCGGTCGAGCACCGAGGCGGCGGCGGCTGAGAGGTCGGGCCGCAGGCGCTGCACGTCGGGCACCTCCTCTCGCACGTGCCTCATCGCGACGGCGACAGGCGACTCGGCGACGAACGGAACCGAGCCCGTGAACATCTCGTAGAGAACGACCCCCAGCGAGTACAGGTCCGACTGCCCGGTCACCGGCTGGCCGAGGGCCTGCTCGGGCGAGACGTAGTCGGTGGTGCCGAGGACCCGCCCTGCCATCGTCAGCCCTTCCTCGGTGAGCGTGCGCGCGATGCCGAAGTCGGTGATCTTGGCCCCGCCTTCCAGACCGATCAGCACGTTCTGGGGCTTGACGTCCCGGTGGACGATCTGGCGTTCGTGGGCGGCCCCGAGAGCTCGCGCGATCTCGATCGCGTAGGCGAGCGCCTGGGGGATGTCAAGCGGCCCTTCACGGCGGATCAGGTCCTTGAGCGTCTCGCCCTCGACGTACTCGAGCACGATGTAGGGGGCGCCCACGCCGGGGTGCTCGCCGTCGGGCGAGGGCTCCTCGCCCGCGTCGATCACCGTGACGATGTGGGGGTGGCTCAGGCGGGCAACCGAGCGCGCCTCACGGCGGAAGCGCTCGAGCTGGTCGGAGTCCGCGGCGATCTCGCGATGCATCAGCTTGATCGCGACCTGGCGTTCGAGCACGGTGTCGAAAGCCAGGTAGACGGTCGACATTCCGCCGCGCCCGATCTGGGCGTCGAGACGGTAGCGCCCACCGAGCAGGGTCCCGAGCACGGTCATCGGCCCCTATTGTGCGGGCAACGCAGGCGGCGCGGCGTCAGGCGCTCGCGCCCTGGCGATCTCGCAGGCGCTGCATCACGACGGCCGCGAGCAGGCAGCGGTAGACCGCATAGGGAAGCAGAGAGCGCGCCTGGCACCGCCGGCCACGGAGCAGGCGAGCACTCAGAAGAGTTGAGAGGAACGCTGCACTCCCACCCGCGGCGAGCTCGCTCGCGCGACCCCTCGACGCCTCGCGCCGGGTCAGCCGGAATCCCTCCAGAGCGCTCGCGGCCAGGATGACCGGCAGCGCCGCGTGCCAGGACAGTGCCTGGGCATCGCTGCGCGAGAAGCCGCGTGCGCGCGCCGCGGTGAGCGCCGCCCCGCTGCGCGAAACGCCCGGGATCAGCGCCACGGCCTGCGCGAGGCCGAGCGCCAGGCCGTCGAGCGGACACGCGTCCTCGCGACGGCGGCCGTCCGGCGCGGGACGTGCATCGGAAAGCGCGAGCGCGACGCCTCCGCCGGCGAGCCCCGCCGCGATCGTTCGTGGCCCGCCGAGCCGGCGCTCGATAAAGCGCCGCAGGGCGAATCCCGCCACGGCCGGGGGCGCCAGCGAGAGCAGGATCACGGCGACTCGGCGCCCGTCGACGCTCGACGCCTCGCGGATCAGCTCGCCGCGCATGTCGATCGCGAGCGCGAGGCCCGCGCCGGCGTGGAGGGCCACCTCGAAAGACTTTCGCAGCTCCCCGTCGAGCTCGCCGTATGGCCAGCCGGCCAGCCACGGGATCACCGTCGTGTGGGCGGAGGAGGAGACCGGCAGGAGCTCGGTCGGACCCTGCAAGAGTCCCAGCGCGACGGCGTGGCGAAGCGCCGGCTGCGAGCTATCCCGCCACATCGGTGGCGGCGCTGCCGGTGTCGTTGCGCCCCCGTCTGCGCCGGATGAGCGCGTACACAACGGCGACCACCACCATCGCCACCACGGCGTAGTCCACGTAGTCGAAGTACTTGCGCACGCTCATCCATTCCGATCCCACCGCCTGCCCGGCGAGCGCGAGACCCAGCACCCACGGCAGGCAGCCCGCGACCGTGTACAGCGTGAAGCGCCCGAAGGGCATCTTCGCGATGCCGGCGGGCAGCGAGATGAACGTGCGGATGATCGGCAGCATGCGGCTGAAGAACACCGCGGGCGCGCCGTAGCGCTCGAACCATCGGTCAGCCCAGGCTATGTGGCTCGGCTTCAGATGCAGCCAGTGACCGTGGCGTTCGATCAGCTCGAGGCGCCCCGCGCGCCCCACGCCGTAGGCGATCCACGAGCCCACGAGATTGCCGAGCACCCCGGCCGCGACGATGCCGACGATGGTCAGGTGGTGGTGCGCGGCGCTCGAGGTGGGGTCCGCGACGGCGAACCCGGCGAACATCATCGTCGCCTCCGAGGGGATCGGGATGCATGCGCTCTCGGCGAGCATCAGCAGGAAGATCGCCGGCAATCCGGCGTCGCGCACGAAATGCGATGCGGTGGTGACCAGCGACTCCGAGATCGACGCGAGGACGAGCATGCGCAGCGCAACGATACCGTGCGCATTTGCATGATCATCTGGATCGACCTGACGAACAGCCCGCACGTGCTGGTCATGCGCCCGGTGATCGAGCGGCTGCGGGCGCAGGGGCACGACGTCCGGGTTACCGCGCGCGACTTCGCCCAGACGCTCGAGCTGTGCGAGCGCTTCGGCATCTCGCACACGGCGATCGGCCGTCATCGCGGCGAGCGTCTGGCCGCGAAGGCCGCCGGGCTCGCCTCGCGCTCGGCGGCGCTCGTGCGCTGGGCACGGACCGCCTCGCGGGCGGCGGGCACCAAGCGCTTCGACCTCGCGCTCGGCCACGGCTCGAACGACATCACCGTGGCGGCGGCGATCCTGCGGGTGCCCAGCGCGACGATGTTCGACTACGAGTGGGCGACCGTCCAGCACAACGTCAACTGCCGGCTGGCAAGGACCGTCGTGGTGCCCCGGGCTATCCCGCCCGAGCGCCTCTACCGCTACGGGGCCAGAGGCAAGGTGCGAGCCTACGAGGGGTTGAAGGAGGAGTACTACCTGGCCGACTTCGAGCCGGACCCCACGGTCCTCGACGAGCTCGCGCTGGACCGCTCGCGCCCGGTCGTCGTCGTGCGCACCCCGCCCGAGGTCGCGCTCTATCACCGGTTCGAGAACAGCCTGTTCGGGCAGGTTCTCGACCGCCTGCGCACCGCCGCCGCGGGGCGCGAGGGCGTCCAGCCGGTCGTGCTGCCGCGTGTGGACTCCCAGCGCGAGGCGCTCGACCGGGTGCCGGGCTTCGTCGTCCCCAGGCACGCGATCGACTCACAATCGCTGATCGCATACGCGGACCTCGTGATCTCTGCGGGCGGCACCATGAACCGCGAGGCGGTGGCGCTCGGGACCCCTGTGTACACGACGTTCGAAGGCCGTCCGGGCGCTGTGGACGAGGCGCTGATCGCCGAAAACCGCCTTCGCAGGCTCGTGAGCGCCGGGGAGATCGACCTGAGCAGGCGCGACCGCGCGAGCGCCGAGCCGCGAATCCGCCGCGATCCGCAGGTGCTCGTGGACCTGCTCCTCTCACCGCTCATCCTGTAACGGGCTTACAATCCAGCGAATGCGCCGACGGATCCGCTCCGCGGCCCTTCCCCTCCACCGGCACGCGCTGGTCCAACTCGCGGTGGACGGGGTGCTGGTCGCGCTCGCGTACTACCTCGCCTTCCAGCTGCGTTTCGACAAGGGCCCGACCGGCTACTACGCGGTTCTGCGCGACCGGACGATCTGGTGGGTGGTCGCGATCAGCCTTCCCGTACTCGTCCTCTCGCGCGTCTACCAGCGCCGCTGGCGCTACTCCGGCCAGCGCGACTATGAGGCGGTCGCGCGGGCGGTCCTCGCCATCGTGCTGCTCATGGTCGTTGCCGTCGCCGTGCTGCGGCCCGTCGAGCGCGCGACGCGGCACGGCACCTCCGCGATCGGCCTGCCCAACGGCGTCATCGTGCTGTTCGCCCTGTTGGCACTGGTGTTCCTCGTAGGGGTGCGGGCGCTCGCGCGCAGCGTCTACGAGCGCCGCCCGCTCGCCGCCTTCCGCGGAGGGCGCAAGGGGGAGCGCAGCGTGCTGATCGCAGGTGCCGGTGACGGCGGGCGGCTTGTGCTGCGCGAGATCATGCGCAACCGCGAGCTCGGGCTCGCGCCGGTCGGCTTCCTCGACGACGACCCGCACAAGCGAGGGCTGCGCATCGACGGAGTGCGAGTGCGGGGGGACACCGAAGGCGACCTCCCCCGGATCCTCGACGAGGCGGAGCCGGATGAATTGATCATCGCGATCCCCTCCGCCCCCGGCTCCACGCGCGCGCGAATCGTCCGCGAGTGCCGTTCCCGCGGTATACCCGTCCGCACGCTGCCGACCGTCTTCGAGCTGCTCCAGACCCGCGGGGCGCTCGCCCGGCAGATGCGCGAGGTGCGCGTGGAGGACGTGCTCGGACGCGAGCCGGTGCAGGTCGAGCTCGCGCGCGCCGGCGGCTACCTTGCCGGGGAGACCGTCCTTGTCACGGGCGCTGGCGGCTCGATCGGCTCGGAGCTGTGCCGCCAGATCGCCCGCGTCGAGCCGCATCGGATCGTGCTGCTCGACCACGCCGAGGACAACCTCTTCTCGATCGAGCGTGAGCTCGAGGACGAGCGCCACGTGCCGCCCTCCATGCTCGCGGCCGTGCTGGCAGACTGCAAGGAGGAGGAGCGGATGCGCGAGATCTTCGCCGAGCATCGGCCGACCGTCGTCTTCCACGCTGCCGCCTACAAGCACGTCGGCCTGATGGAGGCCAACCCCGTCGAGGCGGTGCGCAACAACGCGATCGCCACCAGGGTCGTCGCGCACGTGGCCGGCCAGCACGGGGTGGGGCGGTTCGTGCTGGTCTCAACCGACAAGGCTGTGGCCCCGGCGACCGTGATGGGAGCGTCGAAGGCGCTCGCCGAGTTCGCGCTGGAGGCCGCCACGGCACGTTTCCCCGACACGCGCTATGCGGCTGTGCGCTTCGGCAACGTGCTCGGCTCGTCCGGCAGCGTCGTGCCCATATTCCGGCGCCAGATCGAGCGCGGGGGGCCGGTGACAGTGACCGACGAGCGCATGGCCCGCTATTTCATGACGATCCCCGAGGCCGTCCAGCTGATCATCCGCTCGGGGTCGCTCGCGTGCCCGCCGGAGGATGAGCAGGCGCAGCGCACGGAGCGTCCGGGGGCCGAGGTGTTCGTGCTCGACATGGGCGAGCCGGTCCGCATCGTCGATCTGGCCCGCGCGATGATCGAGCTGTCCGGCCTAGATCCCGAGCGCGACATCGACATCGAGATCGTCGGACGCCGCCCCGGCGAGAAGCTTCACGAGGAGCTCTTCAACAGCTACGAGCGCCGGCGACCCACCAGCGCGGAGAAGATCCTGCTGGCCGAACGCGAGCCGCTGGGGGTGGAGACGGTGGAGTCGATGTTCGCCGAGATCGGCCTTCTGGTGCTGGAGGGTGATGCGGCGGGGCTGGCCGCGAAGGTGTCCGAGCTGTCGGCCACCCGCAGCATGCCCAAGAGTCCCGTCCCGCCGGTCGCTCCTGACCG
Source organism: uncultured Solirubrobacterales bacterium (assembly GCA_963811445.1). Classification (GTDB taxonomy): domain Bacteria; phylum Actinomycetota; class Thermoleophilia; order Solirubrobacterales; family Solirubrobacteraceae; genus Palsa-744. Next base: position 333,773 of record CAWERP010000014.1, on the reverse strand, counting down.
CCACGCGCACGAGGCCGCCGAGCCCGTCGAGGAGAGCGTCGGCGAGGGCATCGACGAGCAGGGGGAGTCCATCGGCGTCCTGCCGCACGCCGGCAAGCACCGCGCGCCTGCGCCCCTCATACACTCTCGGGATTCATGACGCCCTCGCTGCTCGCGCTCTCCTTTTCGGGGTCGCTCACAGAGATCGGAGCGATCGCCGCGTTCGCGGCATTGCTGGGGATCGCCGTCCTGTCCCTGCTGTCCTTCTCCCAGGCCCGCGAGATCAAGCGCCTGCGCGAGTGGGCCGGTCGCGCACCCGAGCGAGCGGCCGACCTCGAGCAGCGGGTAAGCGCCGATGCCGCCGCCCGGGTCCCACGGCCCGAAGCAGGTGTCCAGCCGGGTGTCCCCTCGGGCGTACAGTCGGTGCGCCCGGTGTCACGCGCGGCCCCGATCGCCAGCCACGCGGCGAGCGCCTCCCCGGCCGCCGCGCTCGCCGCGGGCTCGGTTGCAGCGTCGGCTGCCCCGTCTCCGCCGGGCCGGGCCGCGATCCCGCCGGGCACCCCCCCGACGCCGGCTGGAGCACCGGTCGGGCAGGCCGCCCAGAATGTCCCCCCGATCCCAGCCGTCACGCCGCCGGCCCCCGGGGTCACCGCCGCATGGACGCCGAGCGGCCTGGCCGCGTCCCAGCAACCGGGCAGCGGTGGTGCCGTCGAGTCCCCGGGTCAGCTCGCGTCCCCCGTCCCGTCGGGCGTCCCCGCGTCGGGCGTCCCCGCGTCGGGCGTCCCGCGTCGGGCGTATCCGGCGCCCCGGCCTCGCGGGCGCCCGATGGAGCTTCGCCGGGGGCTGCCGATGCCCCCGCGGCCCGTGTGGGCCCGCCCGCTCCGCCGGTCCCCGACCCGCGTCCGGCACCCCCGCCCACCCCAGACCCGGCCGCCGTAGCCTCGCCCGCTCCATCCTCAGCCGCTCCAGCCCCGCCCGCCGCAACCCCGCCCGCTCCATCCTCTGCAGCTGCAACTTCCGCCGCCGCGCCCTCGACGGCCGGAAGCGCCGCGTCTTCGAATGCCTCGCCCTCCGCGCGGCCCGCCACGCGCGCCGGTGGCCCCCCGCCGGCCGGTGGGTCGCCTTCCGCGAGCAGTCCGACGGGCTCGGGAGGGGCTCCCGCGGTGAGTCCTCCTGCGCCCGGCGCCCACTCGGCCGCCGCCGCCTCATCAGGCGCTGCCGTCGCCTCCCGGATCGCGGGGTCGCCCTCACCGGATGAGAGCCGCCCGGAGGCGCCTTCGCGCGGTGACTCGGAGTCTCGGGCCCCGGCTCCTGCCACGGCGGCTGCCGCTGCGGGCGCGGCGAGCAGCGCCGGTCCGCGAGCCTCCGCCCCGCCGCGGCGCCCACCCGCTCCGTCCGGCGGATCTCCGGTCGGCGCCCGTCCCGCCGTGGCAGGCGCCGGCGGGACCGTCGCCGTGCCCGCCGCCGCGCGTCCGGTGGTGCGAGAGGACGAGGACCCGCCGGAGATCGGTCCCAGCGCCCGACGAGACGCGCCCCGCGCCGGCCGGAGCCGGCCGGCGTCGGACGCCCGGCGCTCCGGACGCCCGGTTCGGCCCCCGGTGCCCGGCCGCTCACCCGCCAGGGTGACGGCGATGATCATCGGCGGCGTGCTCGTCGGCGTGGCGGCGATCGTCCTGGTCGTCTCTTCGATCGGCGGCGGGTCGAGCAGCAACAGCACGACGGGCGCCGCGTCCACCACGGCCGCCCGCGCCGCCGGGACGGGTGGGGGATCGCCGGCGAATCTGAGGGTGGCCGTGCTCAACGGCACGGCGACCAACGGGCTCGCTCATCTGGTCGCCGGCGAACTGCGTCAGCACGGCTATTCCCGTGCGGCCGCGCTGGGCGGCCGGCCGGCCGGCACCAACCAGGTGACGGTGGTCGAGTATGCAGGTGGCCACCGAACCGAAGCCCAGGCCGTCGCCCGCTCGGTCCACGCGACGCAGGTGCGGCCGATCGAAGGTGCGGTCTCCTCTCTCGCCGGCTCGGCGAGTGTCGTGGTGATCGTGGGTGCCGACAGAGCGCCCTCGACCGGCGGCGGGGAAGCGTCGGGCGGCGGGGGCGGGGAATCCTCGGCCGGCAGCGGCGGGCAGGCGCCGGGCGCCAACGGCGGCGAACCGTCAGGCGGCGCGGGCGAAGCAGCAGCCCCGTGACCGGCGCCCGGGCTGTCAGAACGAGCGGGGATCAGAGCGAGCGACCGGCACGTGTAGACCGGTGATCTGCCAGGAGACCGGCCCATGACGAGTTTTCTCGACATCCCCGAGCGCTCCGTCAAGCCGCGCGAGCGGGGCTTGACACACGTGATCGACCGGGGGCTTTCGCTCAGCGAGGTGGACGGGTTGGTGGAGGTCGCAGGGGCCAGCGTCGACGTGGTCAAGCTCGGCTGGGGCACGGCGCTCGTCACGGCCAACCTGCGTGAGAAGCTCGAGCGCTACGACTCCTACGGGATTCCGGTGGTTCTCGGTGGCACGCTCACAGAGCTGGCGATCCGCCAGGGCAGGGTGGAGGGCCTCGTCGCGTGGCTGCGCGAGCTGGGTCTGCGCCACGTGGAGGTCTCCGACGGGACGATCGCGCTCGACCGGGAGGTCAAGCGCGCGCTGATCCACGAGCTGGCCGAGGAGTTCACCGTCCTCTCGGAGGTCGGGAGCAAGGACATCGACTTCATCATGGCCCCCTACGTGTGGGTCGAGCAGATCGAAGGCGATCTGGACGCCGGGGCGTGGAAGGTGATCGCCGAGGCCAGGGAGTCGGGCACGGCAGGGATCTACCGCGCCGACGGGGAGGTGCGTACGGGGTTGATCGACGAGATCGCGCACGCGATCGACGTCGACCGCCTCATCTTCGAGGCGCCGCAGCGCGAGCAGCAGGTGTGGCTGCTTCGCCGCTTTGGCAAGGAGTGCAACATCGGCAACGTCGCCCCCGGCGACGTGCTCTCGCTCGAGACCCTGCGGCTGGGCCTGCGCTCCGAAACCGTCGAGCGATTCGCGCTCGGCGACCCAAGATCGGCCGGCGGCGATTGACCGCCGGAGGCCGGCCGGCCGTGGATCGGCCGGCGCGCGTGGTGTTCGCGCTGTTGGTGGTGGCCTGCTTCGCCGCGTTCTTCATAACGCAGCGGCTGAAGCACAGCCCGACGGTCGTCCAGCTCTTCAAGCTGACCCCCTCCTTCTCCCCGACGCTGCCCGGGCTCACCAAACAGGAGGCGATCTCATTCAAGCTCGCGAGCGCCGACGAGGTGACGGTCACGATCGAACGCGCCGCGGGCGGTGAGGTCGCCACGCTGGTGCGCGATCGCCCGGTGACCCGTTACAAACAGTTCTCGCTGCGCTGGAACGGGCGCCTCGGTGTGGCCCGCGGCTACACGATCCTCAAGGGCAGGAACGGGCACACGATACTCCTGGTCGCCACCGACGGCGCGCTCGCGCCGAGCGGCGAATACCGGGTTCGCGTGAGCCTGCGCGAACAGCGCCGCTCGGTGCTCTCCCCGCGGAACTTCACGCTGGTGGGGCCGTGAGCGGCACGGCCACGCAGCCTACCGCGCTCGCGAGCACGCTCAGCCCGGGCGTCGTGGTGGGGGCGCTCGTGGCGGCGATCCTCGTCATCGGAGCGCTGACCCTGCTGATGCTTCGCGATCCTCGCGTCTTTCCGGTCCTCGCGATCGCCGCGCTGCCCTTCCGTCTTCCCATCTCGGCGGACGGCAGGACGGTGAACCTGCTGATCCCGCTCTATCTCGTGGTGGCCGCCGGGACGGCCGCCCGCCTGCTCGCGGGACCGCTGAGCCGGCGCAGGCGCGCCCGGCTCGACGGCTCGGAGCCGGGCCCCGGCGCGGCGGCGTCGCCCCCGATCGACGATCGCAAGGGGCGGCCCTCGGCCGGGTGGTGGTCCGGCTGGCTTTCGCCGCGAGGTCTGGAATGGCTGTTGCTGGGCTCTGTCGTGCTCTACGCGGTGCAGGCCGCCTACTCGGGCGATCTCGCAAAGGCCGCGGAGAACGTCGCGTTCTTCTACGTTCCCTTCGCGCTCTTGTTCCTGCTGTTGCGCGAGGTGCGCTGGACGCGCGAGCTGCTGCTCGTGTGCCTGGGCGAGGCGGTCGTGCTGGCCGTCGTGTTCGCGGGAGTCGGTTTCATCGAGTACTACCGCAAGACGCTGTTCTTGAACCCGAAGGTGGTCGCCGCCAACCAGTACGACAACTACTTCAGGGTGAACTCGCTGTTCTTCGATCCGAACATCTACGGGCGCTTTCTCGCGCTGGTGATGATCGCGGTCATGACCGTCGTGCTGTGGACCCGCAGCCGGCGCGACGTGCTCGCCGGCGCCGCGGTGCTGGGATGGTTGCTTGCGGGCCTCATCACGAGCTTCTCCCAGTCGAGCATCGCCGCCCTGCTCCTCGGGCTCGCGGTGCTCGCCGCTTGGCGCTGGGACGTTCGCGGGACGATCTATGCGTCGGTCGCCCTGGTGGCGGTCGCGCTGGTCGTCGTCCTCGCCGCGCCGCCGAGCCTGCACTTCGGGCTGAAGGGCTCGGGCGGCTCGGCGAGCAACGCGACGAGCGGCCGCACGAAACTCATCTCGGGCGGGCTCGAACTGTTCGCCAAGCGCCCGCTCGGGGGCTATGGCTCGGGGTCCTTTCAGGTCGAGTACCGGCGCCACACCAGGGCGAGCGTCCAGACCGCGACGTCGGCGTCGCACACGATCCCGGTGACGGTCGCTGCCGAGCAGGGGATCGTCGGGTTGGGCGTGTACGTGGCGCTGCTCATAGCGGCGTTCTTCGTGCTCTTCAAAGGCGCGGGCCGCTCGCCCCCGCGGATCGCGCTCGCGGCGTGCTTCGCGGCGCTCGTGCTGCACACGTGGACCTATGCGGACTTCCTGGAGGACCCGATGACATGGACGCTGCTCGGAATCGGCGTCGCGCTCGCGCGTGCCGCGCCCGCCAGTAGCGTCTGAGCCGTGCTCGGCTACCTGCAGCGCCTGGTCAGGACGGGTGCGGCCTACCAGTTCGGCGACATCGTCGCCAAGGGCGTGGCGCTCATCACGCTGCGGCTGTACACGCGCCATGTGAGCCCGAGCGGCTACGGCGCAGCCGAATCGCTGCTGACCGCGGTGATCCTCTCCAGCATCCTGCTGCGCGCCGGGATCGGCGAGGCGTTCATCCGCTTCTACTTCGACGACGAGGACACCGCCCGGCGCGATCGAATCGCGCGCTCGGCCACCGCTGCGGTCGCGTGGACCACGACGATCGCCGCGCTGCTGACCGTCGCGTTTGCGGGCGAAGTCTCCCGCGTGCTGTTGGGCGGGTATGACCCGCAGCTGATCTACTGCGCGGCGCTCGGCCTATGGGCGTTCACCAACCTGGAGATGGCCTACGCGCAGCTGCGCGTCGACGAGCGCGCCCGCACATACGTGTTCGCCTCCGGGGCCAACGTCGCGATGACCGTCACCTTCACGGTCGCGCTGGTCGTGTTCGCCAACGAAGGCGCCCGCGGGCTGCTGCTCGGCAACTTCGGCGCCTCGGCGTTCGTCGTGCTCGGCCTGTGGTGGGTGCTGCGCCGGCGGTTCTCGCTCGGCCTGAACATCAGCGACCTGCGTCCGATGCTGCTGTTCGGGCTGCCGACCGTGGCGGCGGACGCGACCGTGTATGCGCTGCAGGTGGCCGATCGCTTCTATCTGTTCCGCGTCTACTCGCACACCGCGGCCGGGCTGTACGCGGTCGCCATCAAGCTCGCCACCGTCGTCTTCGTGGCGGTGCGCGGGTTCCAATACGCGTGGCCGCCCCTCGCCTATTCGGTCGAGAGCGACGAGGAGGCCGCGCGCCTGTACTCGCTGGTCACCACCTACTATGCGCTCGCCACGGGCGTCGTCGTCTGCGGCGTGGCCCTGCTGGGGCGCTGGATGGTGAGGCTGCTCGCCGCACATCAGTTCTTCGGCGCCTACAGGGCGCTGCCCTGGCTCTCCCTCGGCTGGGCGCTCTACGGGCTGATTCTGGTGTTCGTGGTGATCGCCGGCCGAGCGCGCGTGACCTCCCGCAACTTCCCCGCGGCGGCGGCCGGGCTGGCGACCAACGTGGCGCTGCTCGTGCTGCTCGTGCCACACAGCGGCGCCGGCCTGGGGATCGCCGGTGCGGGGATCGCGCTGTGCGGGGCCTACGCCGTCATGCTCGCTGTGATGTACCTGCTCACGCGCAACCTGTTCAGCGTCGGATTCGAATGGGGTCGCCTGGGCCGGCTGACGGCCATCCTCGCCGGCGTGGCGGTCTCCGGGGAGCTCCTGCTGCCGCCAAGCGGCTTCGGCGGCCTGGCGCTGCGCGTCGCGTGGCTCGCGCTCGTCCCGGCGCTGCTGCTGCTCACCCGCTTCTTCCATCCCCACGAGCGCGCCCAGGCCAGGGCGCTGGTCGTCGACGGCCGCCGGCGCGTGCTCGCGTTCAGGGCGGGGCACGGGGACCTCGAGGAATACGCCGATGACCCCCTCCGCGATATCTAGGCGGTGCGGTTGTACTCCTCGGCTGCCTCGCGCAGCCCCTCGCCGTGGCCCGGCATGAGCGTGGCCGTCACGTGGCGCCAGTAACGGCCCGGCGAGCGGCCCGGCAGGCAGAGCGCGGCGACGGCGCGCAGCGCGTAGGCCCAGGCGGTCAGCCAGCGCACCGCGCACGCCGCAGCCGGGGAGTGATGCTTGCGCATGTACAGGTCGCGGTTTCGCGCGAGCTCCACGATCCGGCGCTCCGGGACCCCGCTCGTGGAGAGCTGCTCGTGGTGGATCGCCCGTGCGCCCGGCACCCAAACGCTGTGCCAGCCGGCGTCGCGCAGGCGGCGGGCGAAGTCCACCTCGTCCGAGTACACGAAGAAGTCCGGATCGAGGTAGTCGACCTGCTGCGCGGCGGCGCGCCTGACGAGCAGGGCGGCCGACTGGCACCAGTCGACCTCGCGCACGCGCTCCCCCCTGCTCTGCACCGTGAACAGGCGGTGCAGGAACAGCGCCCCCGCCAGAGCGCTCAGGGGCGTCGGAAACCGCCACGCCGATGCCTGCGGCGTTCCGTCGGGGCGGAGCAGCGCGGCCCCCGCGCAGGCGGCCCCAGGGCGGCTCTGCAGGGCCTCGTGAAGGGCGAGCGTCGCCCCGGGCAGCAGCTCGGAGTCCTCGTTCAGCAGCAGCGCATAGCGCCCCCGGGCGCGCCGCAGCAGCTCGGAGTCGTTCAGAGCCTTGCCCTGCCTCTGCGCCAATGCGATCGTCTCGTCCACCGCCGGATGGGCGAGCGCCGCCTGCGCCGAGCCGTCACGCGAGCCGTTGTCGAGCACGAGCACCTCGGTGGCGAACGGCACGCTCGCCCGCTCGCGCGCGAGCGCGTCCAGTCCGCGCACCAGCAGCTCGCGCTTGGAGGTGCTCACCACGCAGTAGGTCAGCTCGACGTCATTCGCCTCCGGGCCTGGTCGGCCGCGCGGCTCAGCGGTGCTCATCCGGGCATTGTCTACCCGGCCGGGCCTATTGTCCGTTCCAGTGCGCGTCCACGTCGTCGACCCCTCGGCCTTCACGCCGCCGTACAACCACGCCCTGTGTCGTGCGCTGGCGGCCGCAGGAGCCGATGTGGAGCTGTACACGAGCCGCTCCACCCACGGCACGGCGCCGTCGCCCGAAGGCTACGTGCGGCATGAGACCTTCTACCGCAGGTCTCGGCACGCGCACGGCTCTCGCGCCCGCCGGCTCATCAAGCTGGCAGAGCACGTCCCCGACATGCTCAGTTACCGCCGAGCGGCGCGCGCCGCGGACGTGGTGCACTTCCAGTGGTTGACGGTCCAGCACCTCGATCGCCACCTGCTGCCGGCCAACCGCTCCGCCGCCGGTGCCCGCCGGCCGCTGGTGCTGACGGCCCACGACATCCTCCCACGCGAGCCGCTTCCGGGGCAGCGGAAGGCTCAGCGGCGCCTGTACGACCGCTTCGACGCGATCGTCGTCCACTCCGAGCGGGGTCGCGAGCGTCTCACGCACGATCTTGGGCTCCCGGCGGCACGGGTCCACGTGATCCGGCATGGCACGTTGACCCATCTCACCGAGCATGCCCCCGCGCCGGTGCCGTTCCAAACGGACAAGCAGGTGGTCCTACTGTTGGGCCTGCTGCGTCCATACAAGGGCATCGACGTCCTGCTCGAGGCGTGGCGCGGGATCGAGAACGCAGAGCTGTGGATCGCCGGCATGCCGCGCATGGACATCTCGCCCCTGCGCGCCGCCGCCTCGCCCAACGTGCGCATCGTGCCCCACTTCCTCACCGACTCCGAGCTGGCCGCGTACTTCCGCCGCGCGGATCTCGTGGTGCTGCCCTACCGCGAGATCGACCAGTCGGGCGTGCTGTTCGCGGCCCTGGCATTCGGCAAGCCACTGCTGCTGAGCGACGCCGGGGGGTTTCCCGAGATGCAGGCGACGGGCGCGGCGCGCATCGTGCCCGCGGGTGACGCCGATGCGCTTCACCGGGCGCTGCGCGCGTTGCTCGACGAGCCCGCCGCGCTCGCCGAGATGGGAGCCAGGGCGCGGGCAGCGGCAGAGGGCGAGTATGCCTGGGCCACGATCGCCCGCCGGACTCTCGAGTTGTACGAGTTCCTCCTGCGCGAGAATCATCGCCGATGAAGATCCTTCTGGAGTGCGTCTTCTGGCTGTCGGCCGGCCTGATCGTGTGGACGCAACTCGGATATGCGCTGGCGCTCGCGGCGCTCGCCGCGTTGCTGGGCGCTCGCAAGTCGCCCCTCGCCGGGACCCGGCAGCCCCCGAGCGTCACTGTGATCGTGGCCGCGCACGATGAGCAGGAAGTGATCGCCGCGAAGGTCGCGAACGCGCTCGCGCTCGACTACCCGCGCGATCTGCTCGAGCTGATCGTCGCGTGTGACGGATGCTCGGACGCCACCGGCCGGCGCGCCCGCGCCGCCGGCGCGGATGTCGTCCTCGAGCTGCCGAGGGGAGGTAAGGTGCGCGCCCAGGATGCCGCCGTGCGCGGCGCCCGAGGGGAGATCCTCGCCTTCTCGGACGCCAACGCACTGTGGGAGCCCGACGCGCTGCGCAAGCTGATAGAGGCGTTCGCCGACCCCCGGGTCGGCTACGCCTGCGGTCAGGTCCGCTTCGTGCAGGCCGCCCGCGGGACCCGCGCCACGAATCAGGAGGGCCTCTACTGGCGCTACGAGATGGCCGTCCGTTCGCTGGAGTCGCGCCTGCGATCGGTCACGGCCGGCAACGGCGCGATCTATGCGACCCGGCGCGACTCCTATCTCGAGGTCGACCCGATCATGGGCCACGACCTGTCGTTTCCCTTCAACATGGTCAAGCGCGGCCGTCGCGCGGTCTACGTGCCGGCCGCCCGCGCGAGCGAGAAGATGGCCCCCTCGATCGAGGGCGAGTTCGCCCGCAAGCGTCGCATGATGAGCCACACCTGGCCGATCGTGCTGCGCGGCGGCATGCTCTCGCCGCGCGGCTACGGTCTGGGCTACAGCGTGATGATCCTCAGCCACCGACTGCTCCGCTATGCGACTCCCGGCCTGCACCTGCTGCTGTTCGTCTCGACTGTCGCCCTGGTCGCCACCGGCGCGGGCGCGATCTATCTCGTGGCGCTCCTGCTGCAGCTTGCCCTGCTCGCCGCCGCCGCGCTCGCCGGGAGGGTGCGCGCGCGGCCGCTGCTCGTCGCCCGCTACTACGTGCTCACCACCAGCTCGCTGGCCGCGGGCCTGTGGGACTGGCTGCGCCGCGGCACCACCGCGAGCTGGGATGCGGCCGAGGGGACGCGGTAGCCGGAGTGATCCGCCGCGCGCTCGACATCGCCGTCTCGACGGTCGCGCTGGTGCTGACCTCGCCGCTGATCGCCCTGGCGGCGCTGGCCGTGCGCCTGGAGTCGCGCGGGCACCCGATCTACCGTCAGCGCCGCGTCGGTCGCGACGGCCGGCCGTTCGACGTCCTGAAGCTGCGCACGATGGTGGACGGCGCGGAGGGCATGGGGGCGGGCCTGGCGGTCAACGAGAACGACTCGCGGATCACTCGCGTGGGCGCCCTCCTGCGCCGCACCTCCCTGGACGAGCTCCCGAACCTGCTCAACGTGCTGCGCGGGGACATGTCGCTGATCGGGCCCCGCCCGACGATCCCCGTGCAGGTCGAGCAGTACACCCCTCGCCAGCGCGAGCGCCTCGCGATCAAGCCGGGCATCACCGGCTGGGCGCAGGTCAACGGGCGCGCGTCGCTCCCGTGGGCCGAGCGGATCGAGCTCGACCTCTTCTACATCGCCCACCGGTCGGTGATGCTGGACCTGAGGATCCTGTGGCGCACCGTCACGATGGTGCTCGCCGGCTCCGACCTCTACAAGGGGCAGTCCGGCGGTTGGAGCGGGGAGCTTTGAGCCCGCCGGCCGTCCTCCTGACGGGCGCGGGCAAGCGCTACGACATCGTCTCCTGCTTCGCCGCCCTCACCACGACGGTGGTCGCCGACCCGAGCCCGCTCGCGCCGGCCCGGTATGCCGCGCACGCACACGCGTCGGTGCCGCTGATCGAGGATCCGGGCTACGTGCCGGCGCTCGAGAGCCTGTGCGAGCAGCATGGCGTGGGCGTCGTGCTGCCGCTCACCGACCTGGACATCGAGGTGTTGGCCCGCGCCCGTGCGGACGGGCGCCTGCCCGCGCTCGTGCCGAGCCCCGAGATAGCGCGGGCGACCTATGACAAGTACGAGACCCATCTGCTTCTTGGCAGGCTTTCGCTGCCCTCCCCCCCCACGGTGCTGCCCGAGGACGGCCTGGACGCGCTCGCCTACCCGGTCGTGATCAAGCCGCGCCGCGGCTCGGGTGCGCGCGCGATCCACCTCGCCCGCGACGCCTCGGAGGCCCGCTTCTTCGCCGGCTACGTGTCCGAGCCCACGATGGTTCAGCGAGCGCTGGGCGGCCCGGAGCTGTCGATCGACTGTCTCGGAGACCTCGACGGACGCTGCCTGAACGCGATCCCGCGCACGATGCTCGAGTCGCGCGGCGGCGAGTCGATCAAGGGTTGCGTCGTGCACGACGAGGAGCTAATCGAGCTGGGGCGGCAAACGATGGAGGCCCTGCGCGTGACGGGTCCGGCGACGATCCAGGTCTTCCGCGACCCCGAGATCGGGCTGGCGATCACCGACGTGAACACCCGCTTCGGCGGCGCCTTCCCGGCTCCCGTCTACGCGGCACTCCCCGGCCGCACCTATCCCGAGCTGATCGTGGCCCTGGCCGCCGGCGAGCCGGTCGCCCCGCACGTGGGGGACTTTCGGGCCGGGATGACCTTCTCGCGCTACTACTGGCAGCTCGAGCTTGACGGGAACCTCCAGCCGACGGGCAGGGACATCGTGCCGGGCGGCCCACCCTCACCAAGCTAGATGCCGCCAGGCTAGAATGCGGTAGTGGCCACACTGCTCGCCGACCCTCCGTCTGCTCCGAGCACCGAGCAGCCGCCCGCTGCGGGATCTCCCGAGGCTGCACCGACACCTGCGGCCCCCGAGACCGCGAAGCGCAGCTGCGCGAGCTGCGGTTCGCCGATGGAGGCCAACCAGGATTGGTGTCTGAACTGCGGGGCGGGCGCTTCCGGCAGCCTCGCCTCGCCGGGCCGGACCTCGCGCTGGGCCGCAATGGTTCTCGGCGTCACAGTGCTGCTCGTCGCCGGAGCGGCCACGGCCGCCTATGCCGCGTGGGGCAAAGCCGGCACGACTCATCGGGTGGTCGCGATAGTGGTGGCGAGCCCGACGTCGGGCGCAACCACGCCCGCCCCCGCGACGCCGGGCGCCGCGACCCCCGTCCCGCCGCAGAACCTGGGCACTCCGACGACGATCAAACCGTCCCCGAAAACCGTCAAACCGCCCAAGATCCCGCTGACCGCGACCACGCCCCAATTCCTCGCCCACGCCAACGACCTCCACTCCGGCCGCCACGAACAACACGACCACCCCCTCGACGACCACCGGCAGCAGCAACGCCTCGGGAGGCTCCCCCACGGCGACCGCACCGCAGCCGACCGCGATCGCGCTCGACACGAACTCGGCCGCGACCTACAACCCCTACGCCTATCCCGCGAGCCGTTTCGGCGACCCGAGCCTGGCCGTGGACGGCGACACCTCGACCGCCTGGACGGCGCAGGTGGACCCGGCCGTGGCCCCGAGGATGGCGGAGGGTCTCGTGATCGACCTGAAGAGCGCCCGTAAGCTGTCCGCGCTCAGCCTCGTCACCTCCACCCCGGGCATGACGATCCAGGTGTACGGCGCCAACAGCAAAACCCTGCCCGCGTCGATCACCGATCCGGCGTGGGTTCAACTGAGCCCCACCCAGGTCGAGAAGAACAAGCACGCGCAGATCAAGCTCGGCCACTCCACCGAGCCGTTTCGCTTCGTGACGCTGTGGATCGTCAAGGCTCCCGCCGCGTCGATCGGCACGGCTCAGGCGCCCGGTCGCGTGAGCGTGAACGAGCTCGAACTGTTCCCGGCCTAGCGCTGCTCCCCGCCCAGCGCTGCTCTCCCCCCAGCTCTGTTCGCGGCCCGGCGCGCCGCCAGGCCGCCCGCCTCGCCGCCGGACAGCCCCTGCTCAGCCGGCGCGCTTCTTCGCGCGCTTCACCTGACGCTCGCCCCGCCCGGATCCCTGGACCTTGCCCCGGGGGGCGGTCCCAGATCTCGTCCAGGAAGGAGGAGATCTCCTCGGTGAGCCGTTCGGGGCGCAGGCGCAGCTCCACCAGCGAGTCGGCCTCCAGCAGGCGGCCGTTCGGCAGCTCTTTGGCGAGCATGCCGGCGTCGGTGAAGGGATGGACCGGATCGCGTTGGTGGCCCAGCACGAGCGTCGGCGCCTGGAACGTGCGCCGCTCGCTTCGATGCGGCGCGATGCGTCCGAAGAACAGCCCCTGCACCAGGGCCCCGCCGGGACCGGGCTCCTGGCGGACGAGGTCGAGCATCACGTTGCCATAGTGGGGAAGAAGTCCCCGCGGCACCGCTCGCGCAGCCCGCGCGAGCAGCTTCATCACGGGCTCTCCGAACGTGAGAGCGACGAGCAAGGGCGTGAACGTGAGCGCGCTGGGAAGCAGCCCGTTGTCGAGCACCGGCATCTCGATCACCATCCCGCGCAGGCGCTCGGGTGTCGCCGAGGCGATCTCCAGCGCCGTGTTGGCGCCGAGCGATGTGCCCATCACCACGGCCTGCTCGATCTGCAGGTGATCCATCAGGCCCACCACCTGCGCGGCGAAGAAGGCCATCGAGTAGCGCCACATGTCGCGCGGCCGGTCCGATTGGCCGTGCCCGAGGAGATCGATCGTGATCACCCGGTTGCCCCGGGCCGCGAGGTCCTCGGCCAGCGGCCGGTGCATCTCCTGGGAGAGCAGCAGCCCGTGGATCAGGATCAGCGGGCGTGCGCCCGCCGGCGCGCTCCTCGCCGTACGCCCGCGCTTGCCGGCCGACGTGACGGCCGCGGGGCCGCCGCCGAACTCGGTGTAGGCGATGCGCTGGCCCTCGAAGCGGAACGTCGGCATTCCGTCAGCCTACTAGGCGCGGCAGGAGCATTGCCGGCGGTGAAGCGCTAGCTTTTCGGAGCCCAGTCAAAGTGCAAGGCACCGTCAGGAGGACGCTCATGGCCAAGCAGCCCCGAATCCTCGCCGGACAGACAGCCGCGATCACAGGCGCCGCACGCGGGATCGGACGTGCCACCGCAGAGGCCTTCCTGCGCCAGGGCATGAAGGTGGCGATCGGCGACGTGGACCTCGATGCGGCGCGTCAGACCGCCGCCGAGCTTGGCCCGAGCACCGTTGCGCTGCCGCTGGACGTGACCGAGCGCGCGTCGTTCGCCGCCTTCGTCGACGGCGCCGAAGAGCAGCTCGGGCCGCTGGACGTGCTGGTGAACAACGCCGGCATCATGCCCCTGGGACGATTCTTCGAGGAGGACGACGCGACCGCGCAGCGCATCATGGACATCAACGTTCACGGCGTGATCCTCGGTATGAAGCTCGCCCTGCCGCGGATGGTGGCCCGGGGGCGCGGCCACGTCGTCAACATCGCCTCGCAGGCCGGGAAGTACGGTCTCCCGGGCGGCGCCACCTACTGTGCGAGCAAGGCCGCGGTCATCAACCTGAGTCGGGCTGTTCGCAAGGAACTGCGCCGCACGGGCGTCGACATATCGGTCATCAGCCCGGTCGCGGTCAACACCGAGCTGGGTCTCGGGCTGTCCGAGCCGCGTCAACGCCAGTTCAGGAAGATCGAGCCCCATCAGGTGGCCGACGCGATCGTGGAGACGCTGCGCGTCCCGCGGTTCGACGTTCACGTGCCCAAGCAGCTGCTGGTCAGCGAGCGGGTCGCCGCGCTGATGCCGATCTCCCTGCAGGACGGGCTCTCGCGCGTGACCAACGCCGATTCGGTGCTCTCGCAGGTCGACAGCGCCGCGCGCGCCGGCTACGAGCTGCGTGCGGCCCGCTCGGAGCCGGCGCTCGCAGCGGCACCCGAGCAGCCCCAGATCGCGCGCGTCGCCGGGCCAGGCGACGAGGAGGACCGGTCAGCTCCCTGGCAGCCAGTCCGCGATCAGGCGGCCGATTAGCGGTCCCTGGTCCTCCTGCAGGAAATGTGACGCGTCCGCGATCGGGCGCGGCGCGGGACGGCCGATCGACTGCGCGAACCGCTCGCCCACCGACAGGGGCAGCACGGGGTCGGAGTCGGCCCACAGCATGAGGGTCGGCCGCTCATCGGCGCGCAGGGCCTCGAGCACGCGCCGGCCCTCGGAAGCGCCCGGGGCCTCGGGCGTCCGCGGGATCAGCAGCGGGAAGGCGCGCGCGCCGGCCTTGGACGCGACGTTGGGATACGGCGCTTCATAGGCCGCTACCACCTCGTCGCCCGGGTCGGTCTTGCAGGCGCGGCGCACCAGAAGGCCGACCGGCAGGTCCTCCGTGCGTGCGACGAAGTCGCGGAAGGCCTCCCAGGCGTCGGTCATCTTCTGGTACCCCGTGAACAGGCCCGTGTCGAGGATCACGAGACGCTCGATCCGCTCGGGATTGTCAACCGCCAGCTGCAGCCCGATCGGCCCGCCCCAGTCGTGCACCACCATCGTCGCGCCGCGCAGGTCGAGATCCTCGAGCAGCGTCGCCGCGAGCCCGACGTGCCGCTCGTGGGAGTAGAAGCCGATGTCGGTGGGCTTGTCCGAGCGGCCGAAGCCCACGAGATCCGGAGCCACGCAGCGAAAGCCCGCGTCGCGTACGGGCGGGATGACCTTGCGCCACAGGAAGGACCATGTGGGCTCGCCGTGGAGGAAGACCACCGGTGGGCCCTCTCCCTCGTCCACGTGGGCCAGCCGCAGGCCGTCCACCTCGCGATAACGGGCTGCGAAGGGGAACTCGGGTAGCCCGTCGAGCGCGTCCTCGGGCGTGCGAACGAACTCGTCCATCCCGCCGGGCAGCATACCCCGTGCGTCATCGGCTAGGCTCGCTCGCGATGCACGCGGCGATGCTTCAACTGGCGCCTATCCTGGCGGCCGAGAAGAGCAGGGTCCCCTTCTACATCGCGGGCGGCGCGCTGGTCGCCTGGGCGCTGATCGTGTCTCTGGGGATCGGCCTGCGCCGCCCCGAGTTCCCTGGAGATGGGGCAGGGGAGCGGACGGTGATCGCGATCACCGTCGTGCTTGTGCTCGCTGCCGTGTCCACAGCCGTCATCACATCGGGCTCGAGCGCAAAGGCCGAGGCATCGGCCGCGCCGAGCTCGGCCACGCCGAGCGCGACGACGACGCTCAAGCTCGCTGCCAACCCTGCCGGACAGCTCAGCTACGACCTCAAGCGGCTGAGCGCCAAGGCGGGGAAGGTGACGATCACGATGACCAACATGTCTCCGCTCCCCCACAACCTGACGGTCTCCCAGGCCAGCACGGTCCTCGGCGCGACCCCGGTCTTCCAGGGCGGCAGCAGGGTGCTCACGGTGAACCTGAAACCGGGCACCTACACCTTTTACTGCTCGGTTCCAGGGCATCGCCAGGCGGGGATGGAAGGCACGCTCACCGTCTCGTGAGGGTGGGAGTATCTCCGCGATGAAGCTGTATGTCTGCTACGGGACGTTCCACTCCCCGCGACCTGGCGGGCATCCGTGCGGGAACGCGTATCGGGCGCTGCGGAAGGCCGGTCACAATCCGCAGGTCGTCCGGTCCTACGGCCTCGGCGTGCTGCCCAGAGTGTTCAACCTCACCTCCGGTCGCCGGGAGGTCGAACGGCTGACGGGCAACCGCATGGTGCCGACCCTCGTGCTGGATGACGGCACGGTCCTCGACGGGTCCCGCGGGATCGTCGATTGGGCCGCTGCCAACCCGGCTTAGCAGCGCGAGGCCGGCCAAAGACCGTGTTGACGCTCACCGAAATCCGACCGAAGGGAGCTCCATGAACGTCCTTGCAAGACTCGACGAGACGCGCGGCGCCGTCCGGGTGCTCGAGCATCCGTTCTATCAGCGCTGGAGCGCCGGTGAGCTGAACGCCGACGAGCTCGGCCGCTACGCGGGCGAGTACCGTCACGCGGTCGTCGCCCTGGCAGGAGCCGCGGAGCAGGCGGCCGCGCAGGCGGGCCCGGAGCATCGGGCGGGTCTGCGGCTTCACGCCTCCGAGGAGGCCGCACACGTGCAGCTGTGGGATCAGTTCGCCCGAGCCGCCGGGGCGCGCCCGGCGGGGCACGGGCGACCGCTGCCGCAGACCGAGGTCTGCGCGGACGCGTGGACGGCCGGTGAGGACCTGCTCGAGCATCTGGCGGTGCTCTATGCGATCGAGGCGAGCCAGCCGGAGGTGTCCCGGACGAAGCTCGAGGGCCTCACCACCCACTACGGCTACAGCGCGGAAGGCCCGGCGGTCGAGTACTTCGCGCTGCACGAGTCCCGCGACGTGGAGCACGCCCGCGAGGCGCGCGAGCTGATCGCGGAGCTGATGGCCGGGGTGGGGGACCGCGAGGAGCAGGCCGACAGGATGGTCCAACGCGCGCACGCGGCGCTGTCGGGAAACTGGCGGCTGCTCGACGGCGTGGAGGGACAGGGCGCGGCGGGCGGGTCCTAGCGCTGGTCAGGCGATCGGCGAGACCGCGCGGGGGGACAGGCGCCACGCGAACAGGACTGCGGCCACGGCGGTCGCCAGGTTGAGACTCGAGACCCCCGGTCGCATCGGGATGCGCAAGAGGGCGTCGGCTCTCGCGGTCAGCTCGCGGCTCAGCCCGTAACGCTCGGTGCCGAAGGCGAGGACGGCGCGCGCGGGCAGCTCGACCGGGTCGAGCTGCTCGCCCGTGGGGTCGACAGCGAGCAGGGGCCGGTCCAGCGCGCCCAGCCGCTCGATGCGGGAGACGGGCACGGCGTAGTGCAGGCCGGCGGCGCCACGCAGTGCGTCCGGATGCCAGGGGTCGTGGCTGCCCGTGGTGAGGACGCCGGCGATGTCCACGGCCGCGGCCACGCGCACGCATGCGCCCATGTTGCCGAGGTCGCGCGGATCCTCGAGCAGGACCACCGGCTTGGGCCGCGGGTCGGCGAGCACGGCGGCGGGGTCGGCGTGCGCACGCTCGGCCAGCCCCATCACGCCGGTCGACGGCGCCAGCGGAGCGAGCTGCGCGAAGACCGAGGGGTCGACCTGACGGGCGAGGCTCCGCAGGCGTACGCGCAGGTCGGGTGCCAGCGCCTCCGCCAGACGGTCGAGCTCGGCGGGATCGCAGCAGACGACATCGAGCATCACCGCGCCGAAGCGCAGGGCGTGCTTGACGGGGTGGAACCCTTCGAGGACCGCCAGCGACCGATCGCGCCGCGCGCGTCCGAAGCGCGGGATGAGCGATCCGTCTTGCACGGGCCGATGATGGCACTTCTCGGCCCCCGTCGGCTAGGCTGTTGCGGGGTCAACTACCCGGTTGCGGGCCGGCAGCGCCCGCACTTGGCAGATCGGGCGCGCGAACGCAGAGCGGAGGTACAGATGAAGCTCGAGGGCATACACCACATCACCGCGATCACCGGAGACGCCCCCGCGAACGTCGAGTTCTACGACGGTGTGCTGGGGCTGAGGCTGGTGAAGAAGACCGTCAACCAGGACGACCCAACCGTGTACCACCTGTTCCACGCCGACGACCGCGGCTCGCCGGGGGCGGACCTGACGTTCTTCGAGTATCCCGGAGCCGCGCGGGGGCGGGCGGGCGCCGGGATGGTGCATCGAATCGTCTGGAGGGTGTCATCGAAGGAGACGCTGGGCTTCTGGAGCGAGCGCCTCGGCAGTTACGGCACGCAGTGCGAGTTGACCGGGGACAGCCTGCTGTTCACCGATCCGGAGGGCTTGGAGCACGAGCTCCGCGACACGCCCACCACGGACGCGCCGCTGACAGCCACCTCAGCGGATATCCCGAGCGAGCATGCGCTGCAGGGGTTCGACGGCGTGCGCGCCTACAGCCTTGACCCGGCCCGCAGCGAGTCCCTGCTCGGAGACACGCTGGGGTTCTCCAGAGCGCGGGACGGGCGCTGGGAGGCGCGCGGAGAGCAGCGCACCGGCTTCTACGCCTACGACCCCGCACCGGAGCAGGTCGTGTCGAGGTCCGGCGCCGGAACGGTGCACCACGTGGCGTTTGCCGCGCAGCCGCAGGACGAGGAGGGCTGGCGCGAGCGGCTGGCCGGCGCCGGGGCGCGGCCGACGCCGGTGATCGACCGCTTCTACTTCCGGTCGGTGTACTTCACCGAGCCCAGTGGCGTGCTGTTCGAGATCGCCACGATCGGCCCTGGGTTCGCAGTCGACGAGGACGCGGCGCATCTCGGCGAGAGCCTGTCCCTGCCGCCGCGTTTCGAGCCGCTCCGCGAGCGCCTCAAGGGCATTCTCACGCCGTTGCCCGATCCGCGCGGCCGGGTGCCCGCACCGGTCTCCGGCGCCTCGAAGGCCGAGCTCCCCGAGCCGTAGTCAGACGGGAGGTCTCATGGCGAGAACGTGGCCTCAGGGCGCCGCTAGGCCGCCGCGTCGCCGATCCTGCATGGTCGCGGCGAGCGCCTTGCGAGCACCGCACCCCAGTCGGCATCCTCGATCCATGCGGGCTCGGTCGAGCGCATGAACTCCCGGAGCACCCCCGAGAGTCCGTCAGGATCCTCCAGATGGGGGAAATGCGCGGCCGCCGGCAGCGTCCGGAACAGGCTGCCGGGGATCGCCTCGTGCGCCGTTCGGCCGTGGTTCAGCGGGATCGTGTTGTCACGCTCGCCCCACACGATCATTGTGGGTATCGACTCAAGCAGATACAAGCGGTCGGTCGCGCTCACCCGCTGACCGTGCACGTCGATCACCGCGCGGAGCGTCTGCAGGAACGCCTCGCGGGCCCCGGCGTTCTCCAGCGGGCGCAGCGCTCTGGCGACCGCCTGCAGGTAGACGCCTGCGCGAGCTTCCCGCCTGCGCAGCCGCCGACCGGTCTCCCACAGCGCGGCGAGCACGCGCGGATGGATCGTCAGCGACAACAGCCCTGAGATGCCGGGCAGGGCGGCCGTGCGGAGCATCGGGCTGACGTCATGCCCGAGCCCGCCGCTCGAGATCAGCGCCAGACGCTCGACCCGCTGGGGGAACTGGTAGAAGAACTGCATCGCCACGCCTCCCCCGAGGGAGTGACCGACGATCGTCGTCCGCTCGATGCCCACGGCCGCCAGCAGGTCGCGGATGCTGGCCGCGTGCGCCCCGAGCGAGTAGTCGCCGCGCGGAGCCGCGGAGTCTCCGTGGCCGATCAGATCGGGCGCGATCACCGTGTAGTCGCCGGCCAGGTTCAGCGCCACCTCGCGCCAGTGGCTCGAGGAGTTGAGCATGCCGTGCACCAAGACGATCGGCGGGCCGCTGCCCGCGACGCGGTAGATCACGCGGCGTCCGTGAAGCTCGATCTGCCACTCGTCAAACCGCGAGGGAAAGCGTGGCCAGGGACACCGGCCCGTCACACCTTCCGGCCGATCCGGTCGATCGGGTCCGGCCTGGCTCGATGTCAGCGCCCCACCTCGCGGCCACCCTACCAAAGGGGGCCTCACGTCCGGTGGCGGGCAAGACCTAGAACGCCCCGCCCCGATCAGCAGGTGCCCGAATAGGCGGACGTGCCACGCCCGGATGCCGGTTCGTCGACCGTGCCCGAGTCCGATGAACGCAGAATCGCGCCGAGGTGAACGACGTACCAGACGCCCCGCCAGGAGATCATCGAGGCTATCCCGAACGAGCGGATCTCGCCGCTCTTGCGGTAGATCATCCGCGCGTTCGGCATCTCGTAGTAGCCGACGCTGTTGTAACAGACGCCCGGCGCCACCCAATGGCCGTATCCGTCAGGCACATCGACCCCGATCAGCCGCGCGCTCGCCGGGTCGGGCCCGAGCAGCTGGTGCGCGGCGGCGATGTCAAGGCCGTAGTCGCGAACGAGACGGTCGGTCCAGTCAGAGCTCGCCGAGTAGATCGCCTTCAGCTGAAGGTAGGCGCCTTTCGGAAAGAAGGCGGCTGACGCGGGGGCGACGGAATCCCGCACGATGCCGCTCCACAGAGATGCCATGAGCGACCGGAAGCGGGAGTCGGTTCCCGATGGATAGACGTGCGTCTGGGGCAGCGATCCGGGCGACGGCGCCGTGGTGGGCCGGGGGGCAGCGACGAGGGGCGTGCGGGCGGGGGCGAGCGGGCGGGGGCGAGGGGCCGCCGTGCCTCGGGTTGCGCCGCGACGGGCCGCGGAGCGCTCTGCGAGGAGCCCGGCCGAGCCCCGGGGGAGCCGCCGATCAGCAACAGCGCCACCAGCGCGCCGCCTGCCGCAAGCGCGATCACCGCGATGCCACGCCGTCGTCGCAGCGCACGGTCGCGCGCGCGCTGACGGCGAGCCCGGCGGTGCTCGGCGCGGCCCGGCCGATCAGCCGAGGAGCCGGCGGCCGGCCGGACGGGGTCATCGCTGGCGGTCATGAAGGGCGATCGAACTGTAGCCGAGCGCCGACTTCACGCCCCGCGGCCCGGCCCCCGCCGCGGTATCGCCCGGGATATGATCCGGGCCGGCCGGGCCGCAGGGGCCCGCCCTGAATCCGGCAAGGGGGATCATGTTCAAGTCGATCGTAGTGGGGACCGATGGTTCCGACACCGCCACCCAGGCCGTGCGCGAGGCCGTCGACATGGCCGCCGCGGTTGGTGCGACGTTGGAGCTCGTCAGCGCGTACGCGCCGGTCACCGAGCAGCGTCTGCGCGCTGAGAGGCGCGACGCCCCGGAGGATGTGCAATGGGCGATCAATCCGCGCCAGGAGGTCGATGCATCGCTCACCGACGCCGCTGACATGGCCCGGGAGGCGGGAGTTGCCGTGAACACCCATGCGCACCAGGGCGACCCGGCGGACGCGATCCTGGACGTCGCAGAGAAGCAGAAGGCGGATCTCGTGATCGTCGGCAACAAGGGGATGACCGGCGCCAAGCGCTTCCTGCTGGGCTCGGTGCCGAACAAGGTCTCCCACCACGCCCCGTGCTCCGTGCTGATCGTGAGAACGACCTGAGCGCCCTTCTCGGAGGATGCGGCTGTGGAGCGGTCCGCTTCGAGGTCACCGCGCCGCTGCTCTCCGCGAAATACTGCCATTGCACGCGCTGCCAGCGGCGTAGCGGCACCGCCGCGTCGCCGAGCGCCCGCCCGCAGCCGGGATCGTTTCGCATCGTGAGCGGCGAGGAGCGGCTGCGCGCGTGGAGGCCGCAGGCTGGCTGGGAGAAGTGGTTCTGCGCAGACTGCGGCTCGGCGCTGTTCAGCCGGGACCCGAGCGATCACGACCAGATCGGAATCCGCCTCGGCGCCTTCGACGGCGATCCAGGGGTCAGGCCGAGCCTGCGCCAGTTCGTCGCCTACGCCGCCGGCTGGGAGGCGATCCCCGACGACGGCCTGCCGCGCCATCCAGAGCGCGCCCCGGCCTGACGGGCTCCCCTCGCGGGGCCAGCGCGATCCCGCGAGGCCGCGCCGTCGACGGCGAGCCCGGCGGCCCTTGCGGGGGCGTGCCGACCCGCCCTACGGGCACGCCGGCACGCCGCGCCGTGTTCCTATTCGGTCGGGCCGTGACCGGTGAATTCGATCACCTGCTGGAAGGTGGAGCGGTTCGTCCAGGCCATCGTGAACGGGAAGAATGCTTTCGGGTAGCGGCGGGAATTCGATCCGAACCCGCGCGGCCCGCCAGTTGGCTCGGTACGGAGCCCTGGCTTTTTTCGAGTTCTTCCGCCGCGGTCTGGATTGCCGCCCACAGCGAGGCCCTGCAGCGCTTCAGGCTCCCGTTGCCGCAGTAGCGGGTGCTGTACGGCGCCTGACACCGGCAGGCCCAGCTCGGTTCGCAGGTCCTTGCTGACGTAGCCATACCAGCCCCCGCCGTAGGCCGACCCGGTGGGGGAAGGCGCGTTGTCGGGCGAGCTGATGGAGGCGAATTCGTTCAGCAGTTCCGGGCCGAGGACGGGGCCAAGGACGGCGTTCGCCGATCAGCCTCCAGGCCTGGTCGAGCACCGCCGCGCCGGGATCTCCGGGGCCCGTTGACGCCGTAGCGGCTCCCGCCGTGCTGCGCCCACGTCGTTACCAGGTTTGCCGCCTGCATGGGCCAGTTTCGGGCTGGGCGCCGGCCCGCTGTCGAGCACGGCTGCTTGATCCAGCAGCCAGTCCTTGATCGCCCGCAGGTCCTGCGTCGCGGCCCGGTTCATGATCGAGGCTACGTCGGCCTCGGTCATGCCTGATTTGAAGCCCGTGTACAGCTGGACGCGGTGCACCGGTCCGTAGGAGTACTCGTCGGACGCCGCCCCCCATCCGGGCGCGGGCTTGTTGTTCCAGTTCAGGAACGTGTCGCTCTTCGGCGCGACCTCGTGGGGATGCTGTTCCTGGGAGAGGAAACCACGCCAGTCGTACTGCCCGGTGCCGAACGTGGGCAGGCTCGGGTCGGTGCCCGGCGCGAGGATCGGCAGGAGGCCCGAGTCGAGAAGTACGCGATGTGAGAGCTGTCGACGTAGGGCAGGTTGAACGTCGTCCCGAGGTTGTTCGCGGCTTTGAAGAACTGCTCGGGCGAGTGCACCCGGTTGGAGTCCAGTTCGCTGAAGGCGAGCTCTCCCGCCGGCTCGCGGCCGCGCGTCGAGCGCTCCTTGGCGACCGCGTATGGCTGCCCGCCCACCGTCACCGTTCCGCTGACCGGTCCGTGCACGGTTTCCATGAATTCGAGCTCGCGTGCCGGTTCGCCGTTGCCTGCACCGAGCAGGCCGGCATCGAAGTGCGTCATCGCGATGCACTGGCCGTCGTGGATGTAGTGGTTTGATTCGCGCGTGGGCGGGCGGTTGTCGAGGTTGCACAGCTTCTCGAGGAACTGCTGCGTGTTCTCGCTGCCCGCGCTCGTGAGGCTCCAGGCGAAGTCCTTCCCCCGCCCGATGAACACGTACGGCGAGATCGGGGCGACGACGCCCTGAGCGTCGACGCCTCCGCCGTGCAGGTCAGCCTGCATCACGATCTCGGGGTAGAAGTAGCCGAGCTGCGGTCCCATCACGGCCAGCGGGTGCCCGTCAGCGGAGTGTCCTGGACCGGCGAGCAGGAAGTTCGAGGCTTTGCGCTTGGACGCCTGCGCCACGCTGGCGGCGTGCGCGGCTGACGTGCTGACCGAGCCGGGGTCGATCACCGCCGCGCCGGGCGTCGGTCCGGTCGGGACGCCGTCGTAGGGGAACGGCTTCGTGGTCGTCGTCGGCGCTTCGGGGTCGTTGACCTCACGCAGGTCGCGAAAGACCTTCGGTCCCTGCTTGGGGCCCAGTTTGGCTGTGAGCTTGGCCAGGAAGTTCGAGTTGGTGACTTCATTGCCGCCGCCGTTGCCGAAGATCGAGCCGATCAGCGCGAAGCCGGCGATCGCGTTCGTGGCCGTCAGGTGGGGCACCTGGAGCTGCGGCGGAAGGCAGTGGTTTGAAGGTTTCCTCGAAGGCGTTGACCCCGGCTGCCCAGTATTCGAGGTCTGACAGAACCTGTACGCCCTTGGCTCCTTTTTCGAGCAGCACGCTCTTCTGTGCGTTGACGAAGTTGAGGGTTTGTTGGTACTGGGCGTGAATTCGCGTCCTGTGAGGAGCAGCCCGAACGGGTTGATACCGGGGATGTCAAGCGTCGCAGCGAACGACGGCCCCACAGCCATCTTCAGGAGCAGGCCCCGGTCCTCCGCGGCGGCCCAGCCCGAGCCGAACATCACCAGTTCGCGCGTCGCCCCGTAGACGTGCGGAATGTTGTTCTTGTCGCGCTTGATGACCAGTGCGCCCGGCCCCAGGGTCTCTTCGCCTATGACGGGGCCGGTCACTCCGAACTTCTCCGACAGGTAGTTGTTTTCGAGATCAGCTGCGGTGACGTTGCCCTGCAGAGGGGTCAGCGCGTCGTACAGCAGCCCCTGATCGTAGCGTCGAGGATTCGGGGCGCGTTCAGCGAGGCGGAAAGCCCCCGTCGCCGGGCGCCAGGATCTGGTAGGCGGACCCAGAGAAGTCTTCGGGTTCGGTCGCGGACGCGGCGGTCGCGGACGCGCCGAGCGTGAGCAGCACCCCCGCCGTGATCAAGCCGAGCGACAGGCGCCGGAATCGCTGGGCGCCTCCCTTACGAATCCGTCCGCTAAAGAGCTCCCTCGCGCCGAACATCAGTCCCTCCTCCGTGTTCAACAGCAGCTATTTCGGTATTCTGTCGCCGCTACGCGGCGAGCTTACTACAGCCGTCAAGTCGCGAGAAATCGTCGGCTACGATTCATCCATGTGTCGCAACATACGCACGCTCCACAACTACGAGCCGCCCGCCACCGACGAGGAGATCCACGGGGCCGCTCTTCAATACGTGCGCAAGGTCAGTGGCTCCACCAAGCCTTCGCGCGCCAACGCAGAGGCCTTCGACCGCGCCGTCGAGGAGATCGCGTCCTGCACGGCGCGTCTGCTGGCGACGCTCGTGACCTCCGCGCCGCCGCGGGACCGAGAGCTCGAGGCGGCCAGGCGGCGCGCGCGGGCGGCCGAGCGCTTCGCGGCCTGAGGCGGGCGGCCGGCCGCTGCCAGCCGGTGGTCGGCTGGGGCACCGCTGCGCGGACGGCTGCGCCGCCCGATCAGCCCGGCGAGGCCGCTGTCCGGACCGCGGAGCGCGCCCGCAACGCGTGCGAGACCAGGAGGCCCTGGGTGAGCAGAGCGACGCCGCTCGCAAGGCCAAAGGCGGCCCCGATGCCGAGCGAGCGCAGCGAGACCGCGAGCGTGAAGCAGAACAGCGCGAAGGCGATGAAGCCGGCGACGAGCCCGCGCAGCAGCCGCTGGGCGTAGGCCGAGCCGCGTTGGGCATGCGTGAATGCGGCGAGCACGCTGGCGATGACCGGGAACGGCGCGAGCAGGCCGCTGAGCCGGGGCCCGAGCCATCCCGCCGCTGCGGTCAGCGCCAGAACGAGCGCAAGGGCGCTCACCGCGCGCAACGGCAAATCCCAGGACGGCGGTTGCGTGCGGGGCCCGCGGTCCGGGGCCGCCCGGGGAAGGATCACCAGGGCAACGGCAATCGCCGCCCAGGAGAACAGGAGGGCTCCGGGCGCCGGAAGCGACAGCATGCTCATCAGGGCGGTCGCGACGAGGAAGGCGGTCCAGCCGGCGAGCAGGCTGATGCTCCACGTCGTGCGTCCGGCGAGATGGCTGTAGACGGCGACGAACGCGGTCAGCGACACCAGGCCGAGCAGGGTACCCGCGGCGGCGTCCGCCCCGAAGGCCCGCCCGTGCGCGAGCGCGTACACGAGGAGGATCGGGCCCGCGACGACCGGAAGCGCGCCGACGAAGCCGCCGATCCGTGCGCCGAACCGTCGCGCGATGAGCGATGCGCCCACGACGAAGCCCGGCGCGAGCACCACCTTTGCCGCAAGGACAGCCACCCCCCCGATAATGACTGGTCAAGAACGTTCTCGCCCGCGCGAGCGCCTCGCGCGGTGCACCCGCCGGCTCGCCGCGAGGCCCGAGCAGGCGGGACGTAGTACATGCGTCCGGGACCACCACAAACGGCTTCAGGTGCTTCACACTGTGCGCCCACCAACCCACGCTGAAAAAGGCAAACCCGCCGTGAGACGGGGGCGCAAAGTCAGGGATCTCGATGAGATAGCCCGTCCGCCAGTAGACGCCACGGAGGGCTATCGTGTTCACATGTTGCTTGCAGTACACGGGTCGTAGGACGCGGCGCGGCACCCAGCCTGGGTCCCATCATCTGGTCGAGCGCCTCAACGGCGAGGGCGGCTACACGCTCCTCGAGCTCCTCGTCGTCGCCCTGATCATCGGGATCCTCGCCGCGATCGCAATCCCGTCGTTCGCGGGCCAAAAGGGCAAGGCGCTGGACGCCCAGGCGAAGGTGCTCGCTCGCACGGCTCAGATGGCGGCCGAGGCGATCTCCACCGACAACAGCGGCCAGTACGACAAGGTGACGGCGGCCGAACTTCACCAGTACGAGCCGACGCTCCGTATCGTGGCCAGCACGGAAGCGGCATATCTGAGCGCAGTCACGAGCAGCAAAACCGAATACTCCGTCACCGCCAAAGCGACGGACGGCGACGAATTCACGATCAGCAGGTCGGCGGGCGGCGGAGCCACTCGCACGTGCGTCAGTCCGATCAGCAAAACAGGCTGCGGGGGAGCAGAAAAAGGCAGCTGGTAGAGCCGCCTCACGGGCCGCGCGAGCTCACCGGCTCGCGCGGCCGGCCGCTTGGCAGGAGCCCAGAACGAACCGGCGGGTCTTAGGCGACCGCGCCGACCGCTTCGCGCTCGCGTCCCGCCGCCAGCGGCTGACCCGCGAACTGGCCGCCGGCGCAATCCTCGCAGCGCACGGTGCGGCGTGGGTTGCGGATCCCGACGAGGCCGAGCAGCCCGCCGCTAGCCACGAGCACCGCACAGATGCCGATGCCCACGTGGAAGGCGTGCACGGATGAGGATTGCACCGCGTTTGCCACCTGCCGACCGGCGCGTGCGGGATCGACCCGGGCGAGTGTCTGTCCGCGAGCCTGCGTCACGGCGGCTCGCGCGGGCGGCGAGAGGTTTCGCGCCTGAAGGCTGTTGTCGAGCTCGCTGCTGAATTGGGCCGAGACCACCGCGCCGATTGCCGCCACTGCCAACAGGCCGGCGACGCGGGCGATCGCGTTGTTTACCCCCGAGGCGATTCCGGCGTTGGTCTCGTCGGCATCGGAGAGGACGGTGGCCGTGAGCGGCGCGACGGTGAAGGCGAGCCCGATCGAGAACGTCAGCAGCGCCGGGAACAGGTCGGTGAGGTAGTTCGGATGAGCGCCGAGGCGCAGCATGAGCGCGAGGCCGAGCGCGGCGATCAGCGGTCCGAGGCCCATGAACATTCGCGGCCCCCAGCGGTCGGCAAGCCGACCGGCGGGCTTGGACAGGGTGAACATGATGATCGTCGAGGGCATCAAGGCGAGCCCGGCCTGTAGGGCGCCGTAGCCGGCGACCTCCTGCAGGAAGAGCACGAGAAAGAAGAAGGTGGCGCCCAGTCCGCCGTACATGACGAAGGTCTCGAGATTGCCGACGGCGAAGTTGCGCCGCCTGAACAGGCCCAGCGGGAGCATCGGCTCGGCGGTGCGCCGCTCATGGGCCAGGAATGCGCCCAACAGGAACAGGCCTCCGAGCGCCGGGCCCCAGACCTGCGGGCTGCTCCAGCCCACCGCGGGCTCGCGGATGAGCGCCAGCACCGGCCCCGCGAGCCCGAAGAACGTGAGCGCTGCCCCCAGCCAGTCCACGCGAGGACGCGGGCCGCCGCGAGCGCGCGCGGGCACGGCGAGGCGGATCAGCAGCAGGGTGAATATGACGAACGGGATGTTGATCGCGAAGATGAGCCGCCAGGAGACGGCTTCCACCAGGTACCCGCCCACGAGCGGGCCGAGCACCGTGGAGATCGCCGCCCATGCCGTCCATGAGCCGATCGCCGCGCCGCGCTCGGCGGTCGGAAACGCCGCGATGATCACCGCCAGGGCGCTGGGCGTGAGCAGCGCGCCGAACGCGCCCTGAAGTGCGCGGCAGGCGACCAGAAAGCCGATGCTGGGTGCGAGCGCGCACAGCAGGGAGACGAGCCCGAAGCCCGCCACCCCGGTGGCGAACACGCGCCGCTCCCCGAAGACGTCCCCCAGGGACCCGCCGACGAGGATCAGCGAGCCGAGGGTGAGCAGGTAGGCGTTGGAGACCCATTGCTGGCCGGCCAGCCCGCCGCCGAGTTCGCCGCGAATCGCCGGAAGGGCGACGTTGACCGCGGTGGCGTCCAGTCCGGCGACGAACGAGCCCATGATGGCCGCGAGAAGGGCGAGCCGCTTGCGCCGGTCGTCCATCAGCGGCGATCCCGCCGGCCGGGCCCGGGAGCGCCTCCCTCGCCGGGAGCGTCCCGCTCACCGTCGGTCTCTCGGTCGGTGAGTCCCACGGCTTCAAGGGCCTCGGCGGGCTGGTTGAACCAGCGGAAGCGAATCGCCCTGCCGTCCCGGATCGTCCACACATAGCCCTGACGCCATTGGGCCTTGAGGCCGCTCGCGGAGGTCCCCCGCGCGACGCCGATCACCACGACGTTCTCTCCGGCGTCGAGGAATCGTTCCGGCTCGACCCGAAAGTCCGGATAGACGTCGCGTACCTTGCCCAGCGTGCTCCGGCTGTGCTGAGTCCCGGACTCCACCGCATAGGACGGGTTCACGTACTCGAGCTGCGGGTCGATCAGATGACGAGCCGACTCATCCCTGCTCCAGAGGTCGTAGATCTCGCGAACCAGCTCGACGTTCTGCTGCGACATCCTCGGCTCAGTATGCCGCGCCGCTAATGGGACGTCTCGCTGCTGTCGGCACTTGGCCTCGCCGTGCCGGCCTCGCCGTTTCGCAGCGGCGGAGGATCGGGGATCAGGGCAGCGAGAGCTCCCCGATGCGGGCGGGGGCGCATCGGCGGGAGTCAATCGCCGGATGACGACCTCGCTGCCATCGCGCAGGACCGCGGTCTGGTCCACTGTCACGACTGGCGCGCGGTGAGCCGCAGGAACAGCAGGAAGATGTTCAGGACATCGAGGAAGATCCCGGCGGCCAGCGGGATCGCCTCATCGGTTCCGGCGCGGCGCAGACGGTTGAAGTCCACGACCGTGTAGAGCCCGAAGATCGCGAGGCCGACCAAGGCGTAGACCGTGTATGCGCCGGGAATGTGAACGAAGATCAGAAGGATTCCCGCCCCGATCAGTGCGAGCAGCAACCAGAACAGCGTCCGGTACAGGAAGGAGAGGTCGCGGCGGATCGCATAGCCGCCTGCCCCCAGGCCGCCCACGAAAAGGGCCGTCGCGGCGAACGCCTGGCGGACGGCCGTCGGGTCGGTCGCCGCGTAATAGTTGACGGTGGTGGCCACGCTCGCGCCGATCAGCAGGCCGAACGCGAACAGCAGCCCGAGCGCGAGACTCCGGTTGCCGCGCGCGTTGGCGACGTTCAGGCCCACCAGGCAGCCGAGGGCAAGCAGCCAGGCGACGAACCACGCGGCGCCCCCTGATTCGCGGGCGAGATAGACGCCCAGCGTCGCGAACCCGACCGTCAGCGCCACGAGCGCCATCACCCGGCCGAACAGCGTCTGGGATCGTGCGCTCGAAAGGCCGGCCGCGTAGCCCGTTGAGCTCATCGCCGAGATCCTACGATGATGCGGCGATCGTGGATGTGACTGCGCGGTGGCGTGCCAAACAGCCCGCACCTGTAGGGTCGGACGGGGTGATCGTTGCTTCATCGGTGGATCGCAGGAGGCGATCGATGCCCCGGCGGGGTCTGTTGGCCGGTGCCGTCTCGGGCATCGTGGCGCTGCTTGCCGGCTGCGGCGGCGCAGCGAACACGCAGACCATCTCGATCGCGGCACGGACGCGGTCGGCGACCCCCCCGGCCACTGCTCCGGCAGGGGCGTCGTTGGCGGCAGCCGCGACATCAACCCCGGCGCCAAGGCCGATTCGCCCGCCCCCGCCCGCTTCGCCGGGGATCCGCCAGTGGCCGATCCCCTACGGTGCCGCGCGCAAGCGTGAGATGGCGGCCTATTCGCTGCGCCACTACGGCGAAGACACTTACGTGCTCAGTCATCCACAGGTCATCGTCGAGCACTACACGGAGACCACGACCGCCCAGCAGGCGTTCAACACCTTCGCACCCGACGTCCCCGACAACGAGTTTCACGAGCTGCCAAACACGTGCGCCCACTTCCTCGTGGAGCCGAGCGGCAGGATCGATCAACTGGTCGCGCTGTCGCTGCGCTGCCGGCACACGACCGGCCTGAACTGGACCGCCATCGGGATCGAGAACGTCGGCCTCTCGGATCAGTCGATCCTCGGAGACCGGGCGCAGATGGCGGCGTCACTGCGGCTGACCAGCTGGCTGCGCTGCCGGTACTCGATCGCTCTGAAGAACGTGATCGGCCACAACGAGAGCCTGTCCTCGCCCTATCACCACGATCGCGTACCCGCGTTTCAGCATCAGACCCACTCGGACTGGAATCACGCCGACATGGTCCGCTATCGGGGCCTGCTCGCACGCCACCCCTGCCCGGTCGTCTGAACGACGCGTGCCTGAACGACGCGTGTCCCACCCGCGCGCGTCCTGAAGGGAGCAATAGCTAAAGCGACGCCTCGCAGAGTCCGAGTAACAAGGTAGGGCCGAGGACTCCCTCCGCAGATGGCGCGCACGCCGCTAACCCAACAGACTTCGACGCCGCTGCCTCTTCGCAGCGAGTTGGCGCACGCCGCGCCCCGGCCGCGCTCGGTGTGGCGGGGGACTCCCGGCGGGCCGCTGCAGTGGGCTCTCGAGGGGCCGGGCTGGAAAGTAGCGCGCCCGGCCGTGGACCTGCTTCTGCTGAGCGCGGGGGTTGTGGTGGCCCTGGGTGGGGTGCGCGCCACCCTGGGCGCAGACGCACTTCGCGCTCCGTTACTGGCGCTGCCACCGCTGGTCCTCCTCCTCTTCTACCTGCGCGGCCTGTATCGCACGCGCCTGCGAGCGCTGGTCCTCGATGGAATCGTGCCCGTCGTCAGCGCCGTCTCGGTGGGCGCGATGGCAGTGGCGATGCTGGGCCTGTTCGCCAACGGCCAGGCGCCGCCCCAGTCGGAAGGGCTGCGGGCCTGGCTATTCGCCCTGCTGGCAGTGGGACTCGGACGCGCGTGCCTGTCCTTCGCTCAACTCTGGGCGCGCGCTCATCGTCTCGTGGGCAAGCCGGTGTTGATCGTGGGCGCCGGCATGGTCGGGGCGCGGGTGGCGCGCCGGCTGGAGGACCATCCCGAGTACGGGCTGACCCCGGTCGGCTTCCTCGATCAGAACCCGCTCTCGGTCGCAGCCGTGGGCGGGCGCGACCTGCCTGTCCTCGGCACGGTGGAGGACCTCGACGACACCGTGATCCGCAGCGGCGTGAAGAACGTGATCGTGGCGTTCTCCTCGGTGGCCGACGCGCGCGTCAGCGGGTTGATCGCGCGCTGCCAGGAGTTGGGTGTCGAGGTGTCGGTCGTGCCGCGGATGTTCGACACGATCAACAACCGCGTGTACTACGACACGGTGGGGGGACTGCCGCTCATGTCCTTCACCCGGGTGAACCCGGAGGGCATGCAGTTCGCGATCAAGCACGCGTTCGACCGGGTGGTCGCGCTGGTGCTGCTCTTGGTCCTCTCGCCGCTCATCATGGGCTCCGCGCTGGCAGTGCGCCTCAGCTCGCGTGGTCCCGTCGTGTTCCGCCAGCGCCGCGTAGGTCGCGACGGCAAGGTGTTCGACCTCTACAAGTTCCGTTCCATGCGGGCACGACCCGGGCAGGTCAAGAGCGGCGAGGACGGTGGTTCGCCGGGGCTCCCACCGGGCGGTGACCTCGCTCCCGGGGGGGTGGAAGGCGAAGATCGCCGCACCGCGGTCGGGCGATTCCTGCGGCGCACCTCACTCGACGAGCTGCCCCAGCTGATGAACGTGCTGCGGGGGGAGATGAGCCTCATCGGCCCCCGTCCGGAGCGGCCCGAGTTCGTGGAGCTGTTCACGAACGACATCGACCGCTACGACGACCGCCACAGGGTCAAGGCGGGGATCACGGGCTGGGCGCAAGTACACGGTCTACGTGGCCAGACATCGCTGGCCGAGCGCGTTGAGTGGGACAACTACTACATCGCGAACTGGTCGCTCGGCCTGGATCTGAAGATCCTGGCCCTCACCTTGGTGGCGCCTTTTCACAAGGCGGAGTGATCGCACGGCGGGACGTCGGGTGCGCCGATCTTCCCAACAGCGGCATCTACCACGGCGTGGAGGAGGTCGTGGCGTACCTCCGGGGTTTTCATCGGCTCCGTAGAGAGCCGCGTCCGGTCAGCGGAGGTTCTGCGGATGCGCGCTGGTCCGGCCGCGCGTACGGTGCTGACATGGAATCCAAAAGCGCTGTCCCAGCTCTCGAGGCCCAAGGCCTGTGCAAGATGTTCGGGGAAGGGGCGGGTGAGGTCAGGGCTCTCCAGGGCGTCGACCTTCGAGTGGCCGACGGCGAGTTCCTCGCGATCATGGGCCCGTCCGGCTCGGGAAAGAGCACGCTGCTGCACATCCTGGGGGCGCTCGACCGCCCGAGCTCAGGCTCGGTGTCTGTTCACGGTCGGCGTTACGACAACCTAGCTCGGCAGGCACCGGCCAGATGGAGCTAGGGGGACTCGAACCCCCGACCTCCTGGGTGCGATCCAGGCGCTCTCCCAACTGAGCTATAGCCCCGCACGGGCGCGTCGCAACCGGACGCAGGGTCAGAGAAGTGTAGTCGCAGGCCGACAGTTCGCGAGCGCAGTATGGTTTGCGAGCGCAATGGGATTGCTCGATGATGCTATCCGCGAGCACCTGGAGCTCAAGCGCCTGCGTGGTGCCGATCCGGGTGAGGTTGCCCGTGAGCAGCACGAGGCTCTGGACCCCGTGCCCCGCGACGAACGGGCCGCCCCGGATCTCGATCTAGAAGGTGTCGAGGATGTCCGATCCGAGGCGATCGTTGACGAGTCTCCGCCGGCTGGTGATAGGTACACGCCGGACCGGCCCCCCGCAGCCGCCGGGCGCGCGGAGGGGACGGAGAACTCAGACGATCTGCAAACCGCGGAGTTGGACATGCCTACGCTGCTTGACGAGGATCCGGGAACACCCGCCTCGAAGGCCTCGCCAGCGAGTCACTCCGCGGCCCGCTCGATGCAGGATGGCGCCGGAGCGCCGGGCGACGATGACTCGCTGGAGTGGGAGGTCCCGGGAGACTCGGCCAACAGGCTGGCGACAGATCGCGGGGACCCAGGTGAGGACGTCCTGCAACAGCCTCGGGATCCCCTGCTCGAGCCGCCGGGTCAGGAGCGCCTGCGGTTCGACCAGCGCCCAGCCAGGGAGTCCGACCTCGAGGGTTGACCGCGCGCAGAACGTTTCGTCCCGCTGCCCCGCGGCCTTCCCCTACACTCGAGTACGTTCGGGGCCATAGCTCAGCTGGGAGAGCGCCTGCTTTGCAAGCAGGAGGTCACCGGTTCGATCCCGGTTGGCTCCATCGACGCAAACAGCCTGCTAACCGGCGACTTCTGCGGCCTGCCGACGGATCGCTCTCGGCCGTCGCTTGGACTCCGGCCGCCTAATGAAACGCCGCTCCCGTGCGGACTTTACCGCGGGCTCTTTCACGGCCGTCGCGGCGCCCATTAGCTCGGCGAGTAGTAGCGCCGCGACATCGCGTCTGTCCCGTCGCATTCCGT
The DNA here is from genome assembly GCA_963811445.1 of uncultured Solirubrobacterales bacterium. Lineage (GTDB taxonomy): Bacteria > Actinomycetota > Thermoleophilia > Solirubrobacterales > Solirubrobacteraceae > Palsa-744. Next base: position 300,164 of record CAWERP010000014.1, on the reverse strand, counting down.
GGCGGTAGCGCCGAGAACAAGTGAACTTCGGCGTAGTTGTGACCGAGCTGGTCCATCGGGCACCGGCATCGGTGGCCGAGCGCCTTGAGCACCGATGGCGAAGGTCGATGCCTCAGCGTGTCCGTGGACTCGCCCGTCCGGCAGCGGCGTCGCAGCCGCCAGCCTCTAGTCGCTCGTTCGCCCGCTCGACGCGCCGGGGCGAGGACTCGGTGTCGTATGTTCGCGGGCCCATCGGTCCGCCGACGCGACGTTGGGGGCGTAACCCGGGCGGCCGGCGTTCACCGCGGCTCCCGCCGTGTAGTGCGGCGAGCTCGCGCGGAGTCGCCGGCGAACCCGTCGATCACGCGCCCGCCGGCGATCGGTGCCTTGGCTGCCCGCGCCGCCGCGGCCGCAACACCGGTGGCGAGGCCCACGTCGGGGCGATAGGAGCGTCTGAGTAGGCGCGCCGACTCCTGATTAGCCATGGCGAGCGCGGCCGACGAGGGATCGCCAGCCCCAGGATGTCCCGCTCGCCGAGGACCTGACTTGCCGAGGTTCTCCCCGCTGCATCGAGTAGCCCGGCCGATGCTGCTCGGACGCGAGACGAGCAGAACCGTCGCCCGCGCGCCTTCGGGCTTCGACGACCCCGCTCGGCCGCGTACGCCACCAGTTGAGCCCGATCGTCCAGGATACAGCGGCGCGGTCGAGGTGTTGCGTCCCCGGCAGCACGGCTTGCGCACCGACGCGGGTAGCAAAGTCGTACGCCATGATGCGGACCTTAGCGGCCGCGGAATAGCGTCACCGCGGCGATCGCCGTCGATGTCCGGCGATGCCCGGGCCGATCGACGTACGCCGAGCGGCTTGACGCTGGCGAGCGCCGGCACGCGGAGCCGCGCCACCCAGGTCCGGTCATGCACGTACCCGCCATGTCGCCGCCCGCCCACTCCACACCGCGCGGCCGCGGTCGGCGGCCAGCCGGGCGCAGCCGGTGGCCCACGGGCATCCGCGTTGCCGGCGATCGGCTGGTCAACTCGACACGCACCCCGGACGGCGCGACGACCGCGGCTGGAGTGCCGCTCGCGACTACAGAGCTCACGCCGACGCCGGTGGCCGCCACGCCGAAGGCGACGATCATCATCGACACGATCCGATTCGGCAACTTGATTCCGTGGGACTCGTACTCGCGCATGACGCCTCCTATCGACCCTAGCTCCCACGCAGGCGAATCAGTTCGAAGCACAACAGTCGTCAGTACTTATGCCCGATCTCGCGTCGGCTTTGCTGCACGTCCAGACCCAGTGGCGTGCGTCGCGATGTCAACAAGCGAAGAAGGGCGCACCTCGGGCGCCTCGTTCGTCGGATCCGCAGCTCCTTGTCGTCTCCATAAAGGAGGGTGACCGGCCCGTTCTCGAGAGCACCTGTGGTCGCTCAGTGCTGCTGGCGAACCTGAGGCACGGTGACGCCTGCTGAGTCGAGCAGCGCGATAGTGAAGCCGGTCAGCTGGGCCCTCCCTAGCTCCGCCGGTGAGAACCAGGCGACGTCGGTCGTCTCGTCTCCGTCAGCGCGTGGCTCCCCCGCGACCACGCGCGCGTCGAATACGGTGGATACGTAGCTCACGAGATCACCGTTGGGGTAGGTCAGACGGAACTCTGGTCCGCCGGCCACACCGCGAATCCCGTCGATGTTCACGACGATGCCGGCCTCCTCGGCTGCCTCGCGCACGGCCGCATCCAGAGGTGACTCGTCCGGTTCAACCGCCCCACCGATCGTCTGCCACAGACCGCTCTGCGCCTCGCGGACCAGCAGCAAGCGCCCGTCGGCGTCCCACGGGAGCACCGCGACCGACGGCAGGACCAGCAGATCATGGCCGACGAACTCGCGCAGGCGACACAGATACGGAGATATGCCCATGGCAGTGAGCGTACTGCGGCCGCCACGGCGCATGCCGAAGATCGGCCACCGATGCCTGGCCTGTGGGTTGCTGACCGAACGAGCGTCCGACACCGGATTGAGCCCGGCGTAGCCACCCAGTAGACGCTCGTGCGCTAGGCCCACCCGGAGCAGCTCATCGAGCGGTTGGGCTGGGCAATCACGGACGCAGAGGACATCGAGCGGGCGACGCTCTAACGGGCGTCGGGAAAAGGCACCCACCGCTTTCGCGGGTGCCACAATCCCGTCGAATCACGTCAAATCCTGTCGCATCCTGCTCGCTCGGCGACTAACCCTAGGCGCCGATATAGCCTGCAAATCCAGACTTTCCGGTGCACTCGCTCGGCCGCTTTGCAAGCAGGAGGTCACCGGTTCGATCCCGGTTGGCTCCATAGGTCCTCGAGGATCCTGGTCAAGGGTTCGCGGGCGCTGGAGTTGGCCGCGCTTGACCTCCGGCGGCCAGCGGGTTAGCTTGCCCTCATGGGGGCTGCCACGCCATGACCCTCCTCCGCGCCCTCCGTCTCCCGCACTGGATCGCGATGGGGGCCGTGGTTGCCATCCTCGCTGGCGGTGTGCCGAGCAAATGGTTCGGTCTCGTCAGCTCGAAAATCAGCCAGGTCGAGCGTCTGCGCACCTGCATGGAGAAGCACGGTGGTGAACTCGCCTCGATCGTGACCACCCTCGGCGAACCGCAGGCAATCCTCAGCAAGAGCCCCGCCGCCCGCGAGCACGCCGTCCACGTGGCGGAGCGACGGCATGAGCTGCAGCGGCGGCAGGGCGAGGCCGTCGTCGCCTGCGCCCGCACCGTCACCGGTTGATGTCCTCCGACAGGCAGGTCCTCGCACCGCTCCCACGGCGCTGCGCCGATTCGCGCTCCCTCAATGCCAACGTTTCGCCTGCCGGGCTTGACGTTGGGATCCGTGAGCCACGTCCGCCGCGCCGAACCTCCGCCGCGCCGAACCTCCGGCCCTCGCTGGCGCGACGGCCGCGAGTCCGTTCGCGCGCCCTGCGCCCTTGCCCTTCGCCGGGGGAAGCTCCGGCCAAATTCAGGTCCCCGGAGATGGAGTCACGAGCCTAAGCCCGGTCGTCCTGGCGAGAATCCGTAGTTGTTAGTTGCTTGTATGCGGGCTGTCTACGGATATGGGCTGAGCGCGCGAACGCCACGATCTAGTCATGGGCCGACTCTTCTGGCGAGCGTCCGCGTTCCTTGCAGCTCTGGCTTTGAGCGCGGTCATCGGCGCGGTCTTGATGGCGGCGGAAGTGGACGAGACGTTGGCGCTGACTACGGCATGGATCACGTTCTTCGTGGCTGGCGCGGTAATCGTCAGGCTTGAGCAGCGCCGCGAACAGGGGCATTGAAACGGCATCAAGCAGGAGATCACCGGTTCGATCCTGGTTGGCTCCCTCGAGAAAGGCCTGAAACAGGCGAGTCTTGACGCTGGAGCGTCGGTTCTGGGGGTCACCATTCAGGCAGAGATCGCAGCCGCTGCCTACTGCTGAAACAGGCCCTCGTCGCGTCTCAACGAGGGTCGACGGCCAGGCGATCCGGCTCGGAGGCTCGCCCTGACCTCGGGTCGTCCGGGCCCGTATAGAGTCGCGCCGATGGAGGATCAGGAGACATGCCCGCTGCCGGAGGATCCCGTGCTCGCCGAGGCCGCGGCCGCGCTGAACGACAACGGACAGTGGGCAACGATTGTCGACCACCGCTGGCGAAACGCGTATATGACTGACGACCTGCGCCTAACCTTCGGGGGACAACTCGAACTCGTGCCCTTCCCGGTCGGCGCCCACTTCTTCGGTCCGGAGGCTGTGAAGGCGAGCATCGGATACCGGGCCGGTCTCAACAACGTCGAGTTCATGCGCGATGTCCTGATGCAGATCGGCCCCTGGGTGCTGGCGGACGCTCCTGGAGGCCAGAGGGAACTGCTCGAGCTGGTCGACCCCGTCCTGCGCGACCTCGTCGGCGGCCTCTCGGCGGGTGGTCCCGCTGTGATGATAGAGCTCGGCCTGGATCCCGACCACGTCACATACACTCCGCTCGCTGACCTGCCGACGGCGACTGAGAAGGCGCGCCGCGACGCTCCGGGGATCGCGGTCTGCGAGGTGTAGGGCCCGGGCGCTCCTGTGAGCGCCTAAATCCTCCAGACTTACGACTTGACGAGCCTCGATTCGGGCGCGGCGGATTCCCGGGCCTCGCGCTCGGCGGTAGCATCCGAGGTGATGACCACCACCGCTGCAGACGAGCTTCGTGCGATCCAGGAACCACTGAAGCAGCGCTACGGGGACGAGCCTACGGCGGCGTTGGTGACACTTGATGCTGACGGATCGTTGGACGAAGGGGTGGCGTGCACCGTGAACACCGGGCGGGCGTTGGTGCAGGCCGGGCTGCATCCGGCGAGTGGCGGCGACGGGCTACTGGCCTGTTCAGGAGACATGCTGCTGCAAGCCTTGGTGGCCTGCGCTGGGGTCACGATGCGTGCGGTCGCAACGTCGCTTGGCTTGGCGGTCGGCGGGTCAGTTCATGCCGAGGGAGATCTCGACTTCCGAGGAACACTGTCGGTCGATAAGGCGGCCCCGGTCGGCTTCAAGGCGATCAGGTTGAACTTCGAGCTGGAAACGGACGCAGACGAGGACCAACTCGCGACGTTGCTGCGATTGACCGAGCGCTACTGCGTGGTCTTCCAAACACTCGCAGGCTCGCCCGCGCTGTCGGTCACGCACACGTCCGTCGGCTAAGCGACACGCCCCGACGCGGTCTTCTTCCTCGGGGCCACGCGGAGGCGACCAAGCCCGGCCGGGAAGCGCCTCCAGACGCCCGAGCTCCGGGTGGAGCGTGCCCGGCTCTTGAAAAGGCCGCTGGAAGGCTGCGGGTCTTTCTGACCCCGCCTCAGTCGTACTTGGGGTCGGGTCGCCACTCGCGCTCGGAGAAGACCAGGCCGCCGTTGGTCTGCAACTCCGCCGTCCAGCAGTAGATGCCGAGCTTGAAGAAGGCGGGCCTACGCTCGACGCGCCAGTGCCCTGCCCCCTCCTCGGTGACCACCGCGCCCTTCTCTCGGGCGAACGCTTCCACTTCGCGTCGGGCGGCCGCCAGCCGTGCCGGGTCGGGTTGCACGCCCTCCTCCCATTCGCCGTGCACGGTCAGATCGTAACCCCGCGCCGTATTGCCATGTCGAAAGGAGAAGATGCAGCGTCACGCCCAACAGCGCGGACGGGATCGACCGTCTGTTTCTCCAGAGAGTGGCAGGACTAGTCTCGGAGGTGGGGCGATTCACTCAGGCTCGCACACATCATCCATCTCCAACTGAGAGGAGTAACCATGTCCCAGACAACGCTCAAGACGACGCAGCTCGGCCGGACAGGGCTTCAGATCACCCGCGTCGGCTTCGGTGCCTGGGCGATCGGCGGCGGGGACTGGGAGTTCGGCTGGGGTCCGCAGGACGACGAGTTGTCGATCGCCGCGATCCACCACGCCCTCGAGCAGGGGATCAACTGGATCGACACCGCCTCCGCCTACGGCTTCGGGCGCTCGGAGCGGATCGTCGGGCGCGCGCTGGAGGGCCTGGCCGAGCGACCGCACGTGTTCACAAAGTGCTCGCTGCTGGAAAGCCCCGAGCGCACGGTGCTGCACAGCCTGAGGCGGGACTCGATTCTGCGCGAGGCCAACGACAGCCTGCAGCGCCTCGGCCTCGACGCGATCGACCTCTACCAGATCCACTGGCCGATCCCGGCGGCGGACATCCAGGAGGGCTGGAAAGCCCTGGCAGAGCTCAAGGAGCAGGGCCTCGTGCGCCACGTCGGCGTCTCGAACTTCGACGTCGAGCAGCTGCGCCAGATCCAGCAGATCGCCCCCGTCGAGACGCTGCAGCCGCAGTACTCCCTGATCGAGCGCCAGGCCGAGCGTGAGCTCTTGCCGTTCGCCGAGCGAGAGGGGATCGGGGTGATCGTCTACTCGCCGATGGGCTCGGGGATGCTGAGCGGTGGCATGACCCGCGAGCGCGTGCAAAGCCTGCCCGAGGATGACTGGCGCGGGCGCGACCCACGCTTCAAGGAGCCGGCGCTGTCGTGCAACCTCGATCTGGTGCAGCGCCTGACGGCCATCGCCGAGCGCTACGACACAACCCCGGGCGCGATTGCGGTCGCCTGGACGCTGCGCAACTCCGCCGTGGACGGCGCGATCGTCGGCTTCCGCCGGCCCGACCAAGTCGATCCGATCCTGCCCGCGGCGGACCTCGAGCTCAGCGACGAGGACGTGGCCGAGATCGAAGGGGGTGGGCGATGAGCACGGTCGGGTTCGTCGGCCTCGGAGCGATGGGCAGCCGGGTCGCCGGCCGGATGCTCGACGGGGGCAACGAGCTCTACGTAACCAACCGGACCAGGTCCAAGGCCGAGCCGCTGATACAGCGCGGAATGCACTGGTGTGGGTCACCCCGCGAGGTAGTGGTCGCCGCCGACGTCGTCTTCAGCATGGTCACCGACGATCGGGCGCTCGAGGCGATCACCTCGGGGCCTGAGGGGATCCTCGCGGGCCTCGAGCAGGGGAAGGTCTACCTCGACATGAGCACGGTCAGCCCGCGTGCCAGCAGGCAGCTCGCCGAACGCGTCAGCGAGCGGGGCGCCGCGATGCTCGACGCACCCGTCTCCGGGAGCATTCCCCAGGCCGAGAGCGGGACGCTGGCGGTGTTCGTCGGCGGCAGCGAAGAGGCGTTCGCGACGGTCGAGCCGCTTCTGCGCGAGTTCGGCCAGGCCGTCACCCGTGTCGGCACCAACGGCCAGGGCCTGCTGCTCAAGCTCGCGGTCAACATCAGCCTCGCCGTTCAGATCCTCGCCTTCAGCGAGGGACTGCTGCTGGCCGAACGCGGGGGGATCGACCCAAAGCTCGCCGTCGAGGTGATGAGCACGAGCTCGATCGGCTCGCCGATGCTCAAGGCGCGTGTCCCTTTGCTGCTCGATCTCCCCGAGCACGCGTGGTTCGACGTGGCGCTGGCCGAAAAGGACATCCGCCTGGCCCTCGAGGCAGCCGACGAACTCTCGATTGCGCTCCCCTCGGCGGGACTCGCCGAGGAGATGCTCGCGAGGGCGAGCGGGCTCGGCTACGCCCATCGTGACCTCGCCGCCCTGCACGAGGTCCTCGCGAAGTCACCGGCGGCATGAACACGCAACCCCTGTGCGCTATCCTGCAGACCACGTCGCGCAACCATCGGTTGCGCATCAACGGAAGGAGCCAGCGTGGCCGCTGACAGCGTCGAACGAGAGATCCTGATCGAGGCGAGCCCAGAGGTTGTCTGGGGCGTGATAACCGAACCGGAGCAGATCAGCCGATGGTTCAGCGACGAGGCGGAGGTTGAGGGGCGCGCCGGTGCGGACGGCACACTCACGTGGAGGCCCGGAGGGCGCGGCGGAGACAAGGAGTTCGACGCAATCGTGCCGATTCGGGTCGTGCAGGCCGAGCCGTTCCGCCGCTTCTCCTTTCGCTGGAACCATCCCGAGGGCGCGGGACCGGATGAGAACAACTCGGCACTGGTCGAGTTCAGCCTCGTCGAGGAGGCCGATGGGACACGGCTGAGGGTCGTCGAGAGCGGCATCGACGCCGTGACGCATGACGAGGAGGGCAAGGCCCGGTACCTCGAAGACCACGAACAGGGCTGGGAGAAGCATCTCGGCGAACTGCTCGATTACGTGGCCGCGAAGCCACGCGGGGCGACGCGTTGACGGCCACTGCGGTCGCTGAAGACGACGCCCTGTGGGCCGCGGTGGCCGACCCCACGCGCCGGCGTGTGCTCGACGCGCTGCTCGAGCGCGGCGAGGCGACCACCACGACGCTCGCCGAGGGGCTGCCGGTCACCCGACAGGCTGTCGCCAAGCACCTGGCCGTGCTGAACCGTGTCGGCCTGGTGGCAGGCCGGAGGAGCGGCCGGGAAGTGCGCTACGCGGTCCGGCCCGAGCGGCTGGACGATGCCGCTGAGGCGATGGCTCGCGTGGCCGCGCAGTGGGACAGGCGCCTGGCACGGATCAAGCGGCTGGCCGAGTCCGTACAGGCGGAAGCCGGAATCGATTTCTAGCACCTACAAGGAGGATGCAATGACCGATCACAGGACCGGAACTCGTGAGGAGTGGCTTTCGGCGCGGCTTGAGTTGCTCGACGCCGAGAAGGAGCTGACGCGGCGCGGCGATGAGCTGGCTCGGCTGCGACAGGACCTGCCATGGGTTCCGATCGATAAGGAGTACGGCTTCGAGACGGATGAGGGAACCGCGTCCCTCGCCGACCTCTTCAAAGGGCGCTCGCAGCTGCTCGTCTACCACTTCATGTTCGGCCCCGACTTCACGGCCGGGTGTCCGTCCTGCTCCGCGATCGCGGACGGCTTCTCCGGTTCGGTGGTGCACCTGGCCAATCACGACGTCACGTTCACGGCGGTGTCGCGGGCCCCGCTGGCAAAGCTGCAGGACTACAAGCGGCGGATGGGCTGGAGCTTTCCGTGGGCGTCCTCGTTCGAGAGCGACTTCAATTACGACTTTCACGTATCGCACACCGGGCAGGAATGGCAGTCGGGCACAGTCGAGTACAACTTTCGCGCCGCTGACTTCCGGCCGTCCGAGGAGAGTCCCGGACTCATCGAGATCGCGTCGGGTGCCGGCACGGATCCCGTGACCTTCAGGAAAGAGGGGCCGGGCATGAGCGCATTCGCCCTCGAGGATGGCGTCGTGTTCCACACCTACTCGGCTTACGGACGAGGCGTCGACGGCCTCTGGGGCATGTACTCGTGGCTCGACCGCGCCCCGCTCGGGCGCAATGAGACCGGCATATGGTGGCGCCGCCACGACGAATACGAAGGAGGTTGAGCCGTGGCCATGTCACCGGGGCGGGAGTACCATGAGCAGCTCCTCCGGCGCAGTCGGAGCTGTCATGAGTGCGACCGGCGGGGTGGGCGGCGTCGCCCGCCACGCGCCGCTTACGGCGATACGGACGGAGCTCGGGATGGTCGCGGCGCTGCTCGCCGCGGCGGGGTTGGCGTGGTGGTCCACGGCAGACCGGATGGCGGGTATGGACGCAGGACCGGGAAGCGCCCTCGGTTCCGTGGGCTGGTTCACGGGTGTGTGGGCGACGATGATGGCGGCGATGATATTGCCGTCGCTCGCGCCGACGGCAGCCGTCTTTGCGGCGTTGGTCCGACGCGAGCTCAGGACCGGCTTGCGGGCGTGCGGGAAGTGGCCGGCGCCGTGGACCACCTCGAGCTCCCCGTCGCTGAGGCGGGCCAGCGCCCGGCCATCGCGAGGAGGCGTGATCTTGTCGCGGTCGCCGTGGACAACCAGCACCGGGCATTCCAGGTTCCTAGCCAGCCTCCGCAGGGTGCGCCGGTCGCGGAGCCACGAACCCTGCGCCGTGGTGATCAGCGTCTCGGGGTCGGTGACGGCCCAACGCGCGCGACGGGCGACCACGTCTCGCGTGCATCAGAACGGTTTTCTACGGAGCAAGATGCGGCCTGACCCGGATGACTGCGAGCAGGCCGCGATTTAGCGTGAGGGCATGTCCTCCGGAGGTTCCTCGACTCAGGCGCAAGCCGTCAGCCTCAAACCGCAGCCTTGGCGCTGGGGTCATCCGCGGGTGCTTGTCGAGCACCCGGACGAGGCAGTCGGCCTTGAGATCTCCTCCGCGCTGCGATTCGCCGGCTACGCGGTCGCGGTCTGTCCCGGACCACCCGGGCGCGGGCAGTGCCCGCTCACCGGGCCGGAAGGGTGCGCGCCCGCTCACGATGCCGATCTCGTCGTCTGCTGCTTGGGCTACGAGCGCGAGACGGCCCGCGAGGTCTTGCGAGAACTGCGCACCCGCTATCCCGGCATCCCGTTGGTGGTCGAGGCGCCGTCCGACGCAAGCGCTGACCTGCGCGAGCTCTTGGACGGCTGCGAGCAGCTTCCGGCGCCGGCGACCCCCGAGCAGATCGTGGCCGCCGTGCGGAGGCTGCTCGGCCCACCCAACGAGGAGGCAGCCGGCGTTGCGTAGCCCATTTCACAGCGAGCGGGAGGCCTTCCGCTTTGTCCTACTGGTGATACTCGCACTGGTCCCGGTCGTGCTCGCCGCCGTCCTCGGCCCGACCTGGCTCGCTCCAGTCGTGCTTGCAGTCATACTCGTCGCTGTCGCGGTGCGCGTAGCGCGGCTGCGCATGCGCAAGCTCCGCGGCGTCGAGCTGCCGGTGAAGATGGCCCCTCCGCACGTCGGCTCAGCGGCCGAGCGCCGCGTCCTCGTCGTCGCCAACGACACGCTCAGCGAGGAGGCGCTGCTCAGCGAAGTCGGGAGGCTGGCCTCCGTGCCGCTTACGCAAGTGCTCGTGCTCGTGCCCGCGCTGATCTCCCCTGGAGCCCGCTTGACCGGCGCGGTAGACGGTCCGTTGAACGAGGCACGCGTCCGCCTGAAGACGGCCCTCGACCGCGTCGGCCGCGACCTCGTCGTTGCGGGCGAGATCTCAGAGGAAGACCCCCTCGAAGCCATCGAGGACACGTTCGCCACCTTCGCGCCGGATGAAGTCATCGTCTCCACTCGCTGGGAGCGGGCCGCGAGCGGGCTCGAGCCAGGGCTCGCGGGTCTCGTGCGTGAGCGGTTCGCCGTGCCCGTTCGCCATCTCGTCTTCGAGCCCGGCTCCGCCGCGCAGGAGCCAGACAAGGCCACCGAGGCGAGATATCAGCACGAGTCCGGTGAAGCAGCTGCCAGGAAGTTCGGGCTGAAGGCGCTCGCGGGTGCGGGGATCCTGGCCGCAGTGCTGATGTCCACGGTCGCGCTCGTCCAGAGCAGCGAAAGACAGGAAGCACGCGCGGCATCCCAGGCCGCTGCGCAGGCCAATGCGCTACCGCCGGTAGCAAAGGTGGTCAGCCTGTCGGTCATCCCGGGATACAAGCCCGGCCCGGAAGGCGAAAAGCACGATGCATTCACCACGACCGAATTCGCCGTCCGGGCGGGCCAGCCCCAGGAACTGAGGATTGACAACACAGATGACGTGCCTCACAGCATCACGGCGCCGGAAGCGGGCGTCAACATCGTTGTGAAGCCCGGCACTCACACCTACACGCTGCTCGTCAAGCACCCGGGAAGTTATCGTTGGTTTTGCGCCTTCGTATGCGACGAATGGGCGATGCAACACCCGGGTTACATGGCCGGGTCCATCTCTGTCAGCTAGAGCTTGGCCGGCGAAGCGTCCCCCAGGGATGCCCTTTCTTGGTGTCCATTGAGTGTCCCAAACGCCTCGCCGCAAGACATACACGTCTCATCGAGCGCACCGGGCCGAGCGTAACGCGCAGTGGCGACGGCTTCGTCGCCCGGCGTCGAGGGCTTCACGCCTCGATATGCATGCGCACACTCTCGCTCGCATCGAGCTGAATGCTGTCGACGAACGCCGCGAGCTGCGCCTGCTTATGCTCGCCGCGCCTCATCGCCTGCGCGTAGTTCTCCACGCCGAAAAGGCGGCCACTCCCCGATGCGGCGGATGCGGTGGCCCGCGATACTCGCTGTATGAAACGGCCGAGAGGGGGAAAGATGAGGCATTGGCGCAAGATGGCGTTGGTGATCGTCGTTCTCTGCCTGACGCCGGCCACGGCGTCGGCAGCGTACCTGACCACCCCGCGGGCTCGACAGGCAAGCGTGACGGTCATGCAACGCGCGTGGGGTGACGACGCTCGGGTGCGCGTCGACGGGTGCCATCGGTCCAACGCGACGCACGTAAACTGCGTCCTAGAGTCCGCGTGGCCTAACTCCGACAAGGACAAGGACGACTCGTGGGGAGCATGCCGCGTTTGGGTGACGCTTGCACACGGGGGACTCATCGTCCACCCCGCGTGGGAGAGTCGCGAAGAGGTGGTGCACCTCGACTAACGGGTGGCCCACGCCGCTGCTCAGCCCAAGCCCCGAGCGGCATGCGATCGACCTCGCGTTCACGGACCTCGGCCTCTCCCCGGTGGCCCGCGCCGGCGACCCACCGGACAGTCCCAGCCGTCCGGCGGCGAAGGCGGATGAGCTACGGCGAAGCGATCACCTGTCCGGGTCATCGCGAACATCCCGTGACGAGTGTGCCCCGCTCGGCGCGCTTGGGGGCCCCGTGATCGCGTCCGCCAGGCGCCGTCTGCGCGCGCCGATGCGGTCGTAGCGCGCCTGTGACTTGGCCAGCTTGCGTCCATCGGGGCTGTAAAAGCGGCGCGCCCAAAACGACTCGGGCGAGGCGAGCCGGCAGACTCCCGCCAGCGAGGCGAGCGGAACGAAGATGCCGATCAAGCCGAGGAACGGCCGGCCCTTGAGGATCGCCACGCCGGAGAGCGCGAGGACCACAAGCACGGTGCCGGCCAGCGTCGCGACCGACGAGCTGTTGTTCGGCAGGTCGAACGGCGCGATGCCGAGCAGGATCAGTCCGCCGAGCGTGGCGGCCACCACGACCGCGTCCAGCGACGATCTTCCCTCCTCGGCCCAGTAGACGTCGCGCAGGTAGATCCATAGAGCGAACTCGTCGAGCGTCAAGCCTGCGCCGACGCCGAAGCCGCCGGCGAGGATCTCGTTCCAGGGGCTTCTGGGGTTCAGGGCGAAGCCCATAAAGCCCGTTGTGAGAACGAGGATGATCCCCCAGACGAGATGATGAAGATGCAGGCCGCTGCCCGTCGTGACGCTCCCGGGCCACCACGGCGCGCGCGGGCTGCGGATCAGGCGCGCGCTCGTGCGAATGAACAAGAACGCGAGAAGGAATGCGGCCAGCAGCACGAATCCGGTGCGCTCGCCCCTGTCGTCGAGGAACCGAGCCGGCAGGTCGAAGCGAATCGTGATCGTGGACACCGAGCGCACAGCCTAGAGCGCGAACGCGCGGCGCATGGGCTCGGCCGGCGCGGGATCTCGGCGGTCGCCGACAAGCCGGAGGCTGTCTGGGGCCGAACCGACGAATCTGACAAGCGGGAGTGGGCATCTTTGGACGACGGCCCATACTGCCGCCCGCTCTCCTCGCGGAGGATTGGCGCGGCGCATTGGTTGGACGCCACAATCCGACACGCGATGCCCCGGGCCAGCGTCCCCCTCATGGCGACGGCCCGGGGCGTGTCGTCCTCCAGCCCGAGCCGTACCTGCGTCAGCCATCCGGATCGTTACTCGGTAGGACCGTCGCCGAGCCTGTCGAACTCCAGAACATCAGCACCGTCGCCGACACCATGCATGTGAGCTTCGTCTCTGACCAGTGCGATCACGACGCCAAGGCGAGCGGGCGCTTGGTGCTGGAGGAAGGTGGCATTCGTCACGAGATCGTCTGCGAGTGTGGCCGGGTGCTGATCTTCCTCGGGCGCGAGGCGTATCACCTCGAACCGTGGGCGGCGCGTCACCGGCGAGCCACGCGGGAGCGGTGGAGGGTATCCCGAGCGCTGCGTCTTGCCGCTCGTCGGGGTGGTGTGGCGAAGGCCCGACGGGCGGCCGGGCTTTGACGTTCGCTCGGGAGCCGGCGAGCCGCTGAGAACGGCTTGCCCTCGTCCGCTGGTAGCTCGCTTCGCAGCCACAGCGATTGCCGATTCGGCTGTACCGTTGAGGCGTGGGCCCACGGTTGCGCATCGCGGCATTCGGGTCGGCCGCGGCACTGGTTGTCGCCGGCGGCGCGTGTGCCGCACTGGTCGGAGGGGTGACCGGCGAAGTCCTCACGATCGTCCTGATCTCGGCGGGGCTCGCCGGGGCCTTGCTCTTGGTCTTCCTGGAAATCGGCCTCGGCGAGGAACAGGACCTGGCGCGCGAAGAGGAAGACCGACGCAAGCGGGAGCGACGGGCACTCGACGGCCGACCGCGGCGACGGCTGCCTCAGCGGCCCCGCCGTCCGGGCTAGAGTCCCGCGCTCGCTTGCGATACTTGGGCGGGTGGCCTTCGTTCCCCCGGCTCGCCACCTGCTTCGCGCCAAGGACGCGGCCGACAGACGCTACTCGGAGCGACTGGGAGTGGAGGACCTCGCGCGTGCTGCCGGCCTGTCGCGCGCCCACTTCAGCCGCCAGTTCAAGGCCGCCTTCGGCGAGTCGCCGCACGCGTACCTCCTGACCCGGCGCATGGAGCGTGCAGCCGCGCTGCTCCGAACGACCGACGGCTCGGTCGCAGACGTCTGCTTCTCCGTCGGCCTGCAGAGCGTTGGCTCGTTCACCACCAGCTTCACGCGCACCTACGGTGTCTCGCCGACGGCGTATCGCGCGGCATTCCCGCCGGCTGCGCAGCACGCCTTGGTGCCCACGTGCGTTTGGCGTGCATACGGGCGCCCGCAACACCGCACATTTCGAGAAGACAGGGGGCTTGAGCCGCACTAGCTTGGTCGGCGACAACCGTCGAGATTTAGGAGGAACCATGATCAGGATCGCCAATGCGCAGGTGTGGGTCCACGACCAGGACGAGGCCCTCGCGTTCTACACGCAGAAGCTCGGAATGGAGGTGCGCGCCGACGTGACGCTCTCCGAGATGGGCAATTTCCGATGGCTGAGCGTCGGGCCGGCCGGGCAGCCCGATTTCGCGATCGTGCTGATGGCGATACCGGGGCCGCCGATGATGGACGCTGAGACGGCCGAGCAGGTGCGGGCCCTGATGGCGAAGGGCTTTGCGGGCACCGTCTTCCTCACGACCGATGACTGTCGCGCATCCTACGAGGAGCTCAAGGCGCGGGGCGTCGAGTTCACCGAGCAGCCCGAAGAGCGGCCTTACGGCATCGACTCCGGATTCCGCGACCCGTCGGGCAACAGCCTCCGGCTCACGCAGGTTCGGGAGATCGCCTCGGTCTGAGGCCGTGGCGTGCCCAGCAGCTCGAGCGCGCCGCGCGGCCGAGGATGGCGGCTGGCTCTCCCAGCCGCCATCCTCACAGCCCGCCGGCGGAGCCGCTCACAAGCGCAAAGGTGAGCGTGACGGGCTCGGGTTGCTCGAACGCACGCCGCATCGCGCTCTCATCCTCGTAGCGCGCGGCGAGACGGCGCGCCTCGCAGCGAACGTCGACGCGCTCACTGGCGAACGGCCAGGGCTCGAGCGTCGAGGTGCCGTCTTCGCGGTCGGTCAGCTCGACGTCGATCAGGCCGTCGGCCGCGGGGACGTCCCGGACAGTGAACGGCGGCCATGCGCTGCAGAGGGCGAGCGAGAGGCTGTCCCACGCCCACATCTGGCGCCGCGCGCGGTCGACCTCTGCCTCGGATAGGCCCAGGGTCGCGCGGAGCTGTGCCTGGCGGGCCTGCTCCTCATCGATGTGCGGCTGAAGCACCGCGGCGTGCTCGGGCCGGGCCTTCGCTCGCAGCTCCGACAACGAGCGGCCATGCAGTGAGACGACCAGGGCGGCGTGAAGGCTCTGACTGCACAGGCGATCGGGTGCGCCGCGCCAGATTGCGAGATGGTCGTCGACCGTCACCTCGAGAAAGCTCCGCGGCAGGCCCGTGTCCGGGTTGAAGCGAGGCTCCAGGTCGAACAGCGCCCAGCCGACGTCGTGCTGCTCTGCCCCGAGGACGGTCTCCTCGCGTGGCTCGACCCCGCCGAAGCGCTCGTTGCCCCACGCCCGCGCCAGCTGTCCCGACAGCCATGCGTGCGAGAGCTGCCCAATGGCGAGCGCGCCGTCGTCGTCGAGGCGGACGAGCACACCTCGAGCGTACCCAAGCCTGCCCGCGAGCCGCGGGACCGCACCGGCGAGCGGGAACGACAGCACATCCGATGCACGTCTGACCGGGCGAAAAAGGCTAAAGGATCGGCGCCGGATGGCCGAAGTAGGAGAGACCCTTTCTGACTCTTGGTCGCTCGCCCCAGCAGGAAAGCCCGGAGGAACGAATGACGTCTTTCTTCATATTCGACGATGTACAGCTCGTCGATGAGAGCTCCCATGATCTTGCCGTCCTCGTCGTCGGAGGGGAGGTCGACTACGAGGTCAGCCCGCAGCTCAGGCAGCGGATCGTCCATGCCATCAGAGCCGGCAGGAGGCGTCTGGTCCTCGACCTCTCAGACGTGACCTTCATCGACTCGACCGCGATCGGCGTTCTCGCGGGCGCCGTCGCGAGGTTGGAACAGGCAGGGGGCGGGACGCTCGCGGTCGTGTGTACGCACGAGAAGGTCCTGCAGATCTTTCGGATCACCGCGCTGGACAGCGTGATCGCACTGCATGGGTCGCGCGAGGAGGCAGTCTCTGCCCTCGCTATGGCGGGGTGAGGCCCATGCCCACGGAGGAGAACCACGCCGGGAGCCCCGATGCAAGTGAGCTGCACATACCGGCGCGGCGCTCCGAGCTGGCCTCGGCACGCAGGTATGCCGGCAAGGTTGCGGCGGACTTTGGCCTGGACGCGGACAGTTGCTACGAGTTCGTGTATGCCGTCAACGAGGCCGTGACCAACGCCATCAGGCACGGCGCCGCAGACGAGCGGGGGATGATCCATCTGAGCTTCCATGCCGAAGCCGACCGCCTGACCTTCACCGTGCGCGACCGGGGCACGTTCGTGGCGCCGGCCGTGGACAGCAACGAGACATCCGAGCGCGGGCGCGGGCTGGCCCTGATGGCGGATCTCGCAGACGAGGTCCAGCTGCATATCGAGCCGGGCAGCACGACGGTTCGTCTCTCCAAGGCGCGATCGCCAGAATGCGTTCCCGCCCGGACGCGCGGAGGGTGACAATGGCACCCTCGCGATCCACGGGCGCGAGGAAGGCTCTGCTCGTGCTGCTCCTCGGTCTTGCGATCGCACCCGTTGCGGCGACCACGGAATCTCTGGCCGCCGATCATAGCCGCGGTCGAGCGGTCGATCCTTCGCGCTCGCCCGCCGCGCCCGAGCTCACGAGCGTCCGCGCCCCCGACCGGCCGTCGACGCAAGCAACTTCCTCGCCCGGGGGCCCGGCGCGCGCCAGCTCCGTCGAATCCTCCTCGCCGGGCAGGTCACCGCGCGGCAAATCGGGCGAACCTTCCTCGCGCGGCAGGCGCTCGCGCGGCAGCTCCCAGCCCGAACACCAATCCGCGTCGCAGGGAGGATCCTCACCGGGCGCCACGGCTTCCAGCGAAGGGTCCGTCCAGGGCGAACCCTCACCGCAGGGCGGATCCACGAAGATTCAGGCCTCACTGCGGGTGGAACCCGCGCAGCAGGGGCTGCCTGCAGCCCAGGGCAGGCGCCCGCATCGCAAACGCCCGCCGCCCGGCAAAGGCCCGACCGGCGGGCCCCCAACCGGGGAAGGGTCCGGCAAACGTGGTGGGTCATCCACCCCGCCTCCGCAGGGCAAGGAAGCGAGCTCGAAGGGGTCGGTCTCGGCCGTCGGGGCCCCCGTGGCAACCGCTTCGGTCTCAACGGCAACCGCTCCGGTGTCAGGGGCCGCCCCCGCCCCGGGTCCTGCGGCTCCCACTCCCCCGCCCGCTCGCCGCGTCTGCTCCCAGGATCGGGGCCAGCGCCGCGCAGCCGGTCGGGGTCTCCACCCAGCTTCCACGCTCGACGGCGCGTCGGTCGGCGCAGGTCCGCCGGCGCCGATCTGCCCTCGGCGGCGGCGCGCTTGCGGGGGTCGCCCTTGCGGGCGAAACGCCGGCCGCCCAACAGGGCTCCCCGCGCATCGGTCACGCCGCCGCCAGGCCTGTTCGCGCCCTCGTGCACGCGTCGAACAATCCGCTGGAGCAGATCGGCGGACAGATACCCCTGCCGGTACCGGTCCCGGATTGGAGCAAGCCGATCATCGTCGTGCTGTTCATCCTGGCGCTCTGGTTCGGCATTCGATCTCGGATCGCCGCGCTGCGCGCTCGCCGACTTGAGCGTCAGCGCGTGGGCCTGCTACGAGACGTGGGCGTCATGCAGGCGGCGCTCGTACCGGAGCTCCCCGCCAGTCTCGGTGGCCTTGCGGTCTCCGTCGCGTACCGGCCCGCCGAGGGTCCGGCGGCAGGTGGCGACTTCTACGACATGTTCGCTCCCGAGCCGGGGAGGGTGGCGGTCATGCTGGGGGACGTCGCCGGACATGGCCACCAAGCTCTGACGCATGCAGCGCTGACGCGCTACACGCTGCGTGCCTATCTGCAGGCGGGCCTCGAGCCGCGCACGGCGATCGCCCTCGCGGGGCAGGTTCTGGTCGACCTCACGGGCGAGCGCTTCTCGACGGTTGCGGTGGGCCTCTACGAGACCGAGACCAGCAGGCTCACGTTCGCGCTCGCCGGCCATCCGCCGCCCATCTTGCTCGGCGCCCAGGCGGACGAGCCCCTGACGATCTGTTCGTCTCCTCCGATCGGCTGGGGCATGCCGACGGGGCGCCGCCAGACGACGGTCTCGCTGCCCGCCGGCGCGCAGGCGTGCTTCTTCAGCGACGGCCTCATCGAGGCGCGCTGCGGGGGGGAGCTGCTCGGGCGCGAGCGTTTGAGCGAGATCCTCGCCGGCCTTGGCTCCCAGCCCGACGCGGGCGAGCTGCTCGAGAAGATCCGAGCGACGGCAAAGGGCGCTCCCGACGACATGGTCGCGTGCGTCATTTCGCCCGAGTCGGCCGCGAGTGATCAATGCCTCCGTGTGGAGGAACTTGAGGCGGATGCAAGCGCGCTCACGGGACCCGACGTCCGGCGCTTTCTCGAGGAGTGCCTGGTTCCCCCGCAGCAGATCACGCGAACCCTCGAGCTCGCGAGCGGCATCGCCGCGTCATCCGGCACCGCTCTGCTGCGCGTCGAGCTCGGGCCTGCGAGCGCGACGGCCAGTGCGCTGACTCCGAGCTCGGCCGGCCCGCGAGCCCGCTCTGCTCAGAGGGCAAGCCCGGCCGATCAGCCCCTCCTCGAGGCATTGGCCGCCGGGTGAGGGCCGTCGCGCTTCCGGTCGGTCGCCGGCTAGATCGTGGACGCCTGTTCGAACAGCGGACCAGGTGGCTAAGAGCACGGGGCCTGCGCGCCGAGAGTTATCTGGTCAACGCAGGGTAAGCGGACTGTTCGAGCTGCACTCCGAGAAACCAACACCCGTCGAGGTCAGGAGCACGATGCACGTCGCCAGCAACGCATCAGGAGCTTCACCCCCGAGCTCGCCGGCGTTTTCGATCAGCCGGCGTGAGCTCGATGGGCGCACGAGCGTCTTGACGGTCACGGGGGAACTCGACCTCTCCTCCGCGCCGGACTTGAAGTGGGCGCTGGCCGACGCACTCGATGCGAGCGCTCAGGTCGTGGTGGATCTCTCGCTGGTGACCTTCCTTGACTCAACCGCGCTCGGCGTGCTTGTCGGAGTCCAGCGGCGACTGACTGCAGGAACGCGGCTGGCGATCGTCTGCGCAGACGCCAACGTGCTGAAGATCTTCGAGCTGACCGGGCTGGTTGGCACGTTCGAGCTCTTCTCGACTCTCGAGCTCGCACTCGAGTCCGCCCGAGGAAACGCTACGGCGGCGGGTTGATGGCGAGCGGAACCCAGCGCCCCCGCCGCCACATCTCGCGCGACCGCGTACGTTCCCACGATGTCGAGTTGAACGCTCCGCTCGCTCCCGACACGGACGCGGCGATGGTCCTGGGCATGGCCGCCACGGCGATGCCGTTCGCTCCCTCAGTGGACGCCGAGGCCGAGCGCTGGCTGCGGATCCTGCGCCTGTACGGCGACGCCGGGACTGCCCTGCAAGGGCTTGGGGTGAGCGAGGCGCCGCTCGAAACTGTCTCGAGGGACGGTGAAGGCACGCGGCCGGACGCGTCGAGGCTGGACGGCCGCGGCGTCGTCGCGGAGGTCACCGAGCACGCCATTCGCGCCGCCGGGCGGCGCGGTGCCGACACAATCGGCACGAGCGACGTGTTCGTCGCCGTGGTGCAGGTCTACGGTGCGGAGTTCAATCGCGTGCTGTGGGCGCACGGCACGGATTCCGATGAGGTGCTCGAGCGGCTCGGCGTGACGATGCCCGGGAACGCCCCCGGCGGCTGAGAAGCACCCAGCGCTTCGCTCATCGTGACGGCGCGCGAAAGCTGCCGATTTTCGGTCATAGCGGCGAACAGACGGGGAACCGTCGCACGGGTCGTCGGCGTGCGTTAACGTCGTGGGGACGGTGGTCCGGGGCGCCCTGATCGGGGCTTGTGCTCGGGACTGCATCTTTGAGAGCGGAGACGGTGCTCTTCCTCCTGATCCCAGCCGCCTGGTCGGCGGTCCTTCTTCTTGCGTGGGCCATCTGTCGCCTCGCGGCGCTCAGCGATGGCTCGCTCGCCGAGGCGTTGGACGAGGCGATCGGCAACAGCATCGCTGTCGCGCCCGATGCCGCGCCCGCTGAGCACCCTGATGAGCAGCTGCCCGGTGGCGCTCGACGCGGCGGCTTCCGCGCGACAGGCTGATCATCACTTCAAGCAGCCGACACGGCTCTTGGCGCCCTGCAGGCCGAGCCCGCCCCCGGAGCCCGTGAAACCGGCGCGAAAGCGCGAGCCCGAGGATGCGCCTATGATCTGCATACGCGAAGCTAAGCAAAGGAAACATGCTCGGGATAGCCCAGAATCCCTCGACGCGGATTGCCTCCAACGGCCTCCTCTTGGTAAGGCCGGTGATCTTGGCGTTGGTCGGCGCGCTCCTGCTCGCCGGGAGTGCCGAGGCAGGCGAACCAACTCGAGCGCCAGACGCCAACGCGGCGCTGATGGATACGCCGCTCGCCCAGAGCGCCGGCGGGACTTCCGGCGTCACGCCCGCTACCGAAACGCCCGCATCGACTGAAGGTGCCGGGGCTGCACCCCCTGCCCCTGTGACCGAACAGGCTCCTGCGGGTGAACCCCCGGCCCCGGTGACCGAACAGGCCCCTGCGGCTGCACCACCCGCCCCGGTGACCGAACAGGCCCCTGCGGCTGCACCACCCGCCCCGGTGACCGAACAGGCCCCTGCGGCTGCACCCCCCGCCCCGGTGACCGAACAGGCCCCAGTTGCCCCCCCGCCTCCGCCCGTGAGTGAACAGGCTCCCGTGGCTACGCCCCCCGCCCCGATAGAACCTCCGCCGAGTGCTGCGCCCCCCGCCCCGCCGACAGAACAAACGCCGAAAGCCGCAGTGCTGCCCGCCACGGCCACAGAACAGTCGCCCAGAACCGGGCTCCCCACCGCAGCCGCGGAACAGGCTCCAACGAGCTCGCCGCCGGGGGCCCTCGCCGGTCCGCAGGGTGACGCGACGACCGGTCAGGCCGCGGCGGAAATCCCAACTGCTCTCATCGGCTCGCTGACAGGCGCTTCCAATGGCGGCGGTCCCGGAGCGGAAGCCCCCCAGGTGAGCTGCGGTGCGCCAGGCGCGCCGGGGTCGGCTGCTTCGCCCCTGAGCCAGGGGCTGAGCTGCGGGCTGTCCGCGTCGTGGCCACGAGCGACGGACAACTTCAGCGGCGGTTGGTTGGGTACCCCGCGTCTGCTGGGAGGCTCGCCGATGAGTTTCGCGGCTGCCACCGCGTCGCTTGCCGAGGGGGCGGCCGACGGCTCGCCGGTGCGTGGCGCCCACGGGGGCTCCGCTGTCGGTGGTGACCCGGCCAGCCCGCCCGGCTCCGGACCCGGCGGGAGCTCCGGCTCGGGGTCGGGTGCATCCGGTCTTGCGCTCGCGGGCTTTCTCACTCTCGCGGGGCTGCTGCTGTCCGGGGCTCCGCGCGCGATGCGCCGGCTGCGGCTCTCGTGTCAGCCGTGGCTGACCGCGTACTTCGTGCTGGTTCCAGAGCGGCCCGGCTAGCTCCTTCCCGTCGGTTCAACCCGGCGCTGGATCTCGTGATCCAGGCCTCTGGAATCAAATTCGAGGCTTCTTGGGAAGGAGCTGTATCCGATGAAACGCCATCAAATGGCGCCGGCGACGAGTCTCAGCAGGACGAAAGAGGGCGGCGCGCCGGCAGGCGTCGCAGGGAAGACGCTGACCGTCTTCAACATCAGGCGACGCAGGCAGCCTGCTTCAGGCGAAGCGACGTTGACGCTGGCGAGTGTGCGGGATTGGACGCACACGCTGGTCCTGACGGGCGAGCTGGACCGCGCGTCTGCCCATGCTCTGGAAGCGGAGATCGAGCGTCTTTGCGAAGAAGGGGTCACGGGTATCACGCTGGATCTCCGCGAGCTCACGTACATCGATTCGATAGGGGTGGCGGTGATCGCCTTCCGCTGCGATCTCTGCAAAAGGCGTGGATACGATTTTGCGCTGATCCCCGGGTCGCCGTCCATCCAGAGCGCATTCGAGCAGGCGGGTCTCAGCGAGCTGTTGCCGTTCCAGGAGGATGATGTTGCGGCTCCCGCACGCCCTGCCCTGGCGTTCAGCCACCGTGTTCGGGCCGGGGGTGAGGATTGATCGGCGCGAGGAGCCGGGCGTCACGCCGTGCCGCGGTCAGCCGAGCGGGGGGCGCTCGGCTGCGCCGCGAGCTCGGCGAGCCAGGCCGGCGCGTCCGGGGGGCCCACCAAATAGGCACGCACGCGCTGCCAGATGCCTGCGCCCCCGAGCGCGAGGACGGCGCGCGCCAACTGGCCCACGCTGCGATCGCTGATCGCGCCGCGCAGGTAGGTGGCGGCGGCGCGAAAGCGCCGGCCTGCGTGGCGGTGCCGGGAGGCCGCCCAGCCCGTCCACCCGATGCCCCCGAAGCGCAGGCCGAGGCGCTCGGCCGCTTCAGCGTGCTTGGCCGCCAGCCGCTCGAAGTCGGGCCGATGTGCCTCGGCGCGAGCAGCCCCGGCGAGCATGTTCGTGCCGTGCTCGACGTAGGCCCACAGCACCTCCGCGACGGCCGCTCCCTGCGCGCGGGCGGCGAGGCGTATCCACAGGTCCCAGTCCTCGGTCCCGCTCAGTGCGGGGTCGAAGCCGCCGAGGGCGCGCAGCAGATCGGCGCGCACTAGGACGCCCGACGGCCCACCGACCAGGTTCTCGCGCAGCAGACCGCGCGCCAGATCCTTCGCTGGGGACGCCGGGCTCATGTACAGCGGGCGAAGCGACACGTCGACCGCGACATAGGACGACCAGCACCAGTCCGCGTCGGCGGCCTGAGCCGCTGCGAGCTGCCGGCGCAGCTTGTGGGGCGCCCACAGGTCGTCGTCGTCGAGAAACGCGATCCACGGCGCGCGCGCCACGGCGATGCCCTCGTTGCGACTGCGCGCCGCGCCCTCGCAGCGATCGTGGCGGATGCTACGTACGCGGGGATCGCCCAGCTCCCGTAGGCGCTGCGGTGTCTCATCCCCGGAGGCATCATCGACGATCACGACCTCGAGCGCGACCTGCTGTGCGAGCGCGGTCGCGAGCGTGCGGGACAGCATCGGCCAGCGGTTGCGCGTGGGGATCACGACAGTCGCCTGCGGCTCGGGCGAACCCGCAGGCAGAGGGTGGCCTGCTGCTCCGGAGTCGAAGGCGGGGAGGTTGACGTGGCGTCTCAATACTGGGTAG
Organism: uncultured Solirubrobacterales bacterium; assembly: GCA_963811445.1. Taxonomy (GTDB): domain Bacteria; phylum Actinomycetota; class Thermoleophilia; order Solirubrobacterales; family Solirubrobacteraceae; genus Palsa-744. Next base: position 276,997 of record CAWERP010000014.1, on the reverse strand, counting down.
GTTAGGCGCAATCGTCCTGGCCGGCGGGTGTTGCCTGACCCGTCGCAGCGCGGACGGATCCATGGACCGGGGAGGCAGACATGGGGAAGTGGCGGCGCATGTTGGGTTTCGTCGTGTCGTGCGCGGGACTGCTCGCGCCGGCGGCTGTCGCGGTGGCACAGCCGCAGTACGTAGCGCTCGGGGACTCCTACTCCTCGGGCGTGGGAACGCGCGTCTTCTACAACGAAGCAGGAGGGTGCTCCCGGAGCCCGGACGCCTATGCCCCCAAGATCGCAGCGGCGCGTGGGTACTCGCTCAGCTTCCAGGCCTGCGGCGGCGCCAAGACGACCGAAGTCAACAGCAAACAGCTCGGCACACTCAGCTCCGGCACCAGCCTCGTGACGATCACGATCGGCGGCAACGACGCGGGCTTCAGCGAAGTGATCATCAGCTGTGCTCTCTACTACTTCACCTGCGGAAGCTCGATCAGCAATGCCGACAGCTTCATACAGAAAAGCCTGCCGGGGCTGCTCGACACGACGTACGGCGACATCAGGTTGAAGTCGAGCGCGGCCCACGTGGTCGTGCTGGGCTATCCGCACCTGTTCACCTCGGAAGGGAAGACCTGCAACGTCAACCTGCTCACCTCCTCTCACGAGAAGGAACTCAACCACTCGGCCGACCTACTCGACGAAGTGATCAAAGGCCGGGCGGCCGCGCACGGGTTCACCTTCGTTGACCCGCGGCAAGCCTTCCTGTCACACGAGGTCTGCTCCTCCTCGGAGTGGCTCAACGGCCAGTCCAATCCGCTTTCGGAATCCTACCATCCAAACGTTTCAGGACAGGCCGACTTCACCACTCAGGTGGAGGCTGTGCTGCCCTAGCCGCGCTGATCGTTCACTACCGAGGGAGGGCCGATGCAGGTCGTGTTGTTGCGCCAAACCGGAGGCCCGGAGGTCCTCAGCCTCGAGGACGCCGCGCCGCTTGAGCCCGCCGATGATGAGTTGCTGATCAGGGTGCGCGCTGCGTCGGTCAACCCGATCGATTGGAAGTACAGGCGTGGCCTAGTGCCCAAGCAGCTACCCGCGGTGCTCGGCAGCGACGTGTCCGGGAGCGTTGACGTTTCGCGCGCCGCGGGCTTCGCCGAGGGCGAGGACGTGTTCGGCTTTGCGGCGAGCGGCGCCTATGCGGAGTTCGCGACGACGCCCGCCGCGATGATCGCGAAGAAGCCCGCCGCAGTCACCCACGAGCAGGCAGCGGCCCTGCCCGTGGCGGGTCTGACCGCATGGCAGGCGTTGTTCGATCGCGGCGGGCTGGAGCGCGGTCAGACGGCCTTGATCGCGGGTGCTGCGGGTGGCGTGGGTCATCTCGCGGTGCAGCTGGCAAGTCGCGCTGGGGCGCGGGTGATCGGCATCGGGTCCTCTCGCAACCGCGACTTCGTGCTTGGACTCGGCGCGGACGAGTACATCGACTACACCCGGCAGGATGTCGGCGAGGCGGTGAGCGGCGTCGACCTCGCCTTCGACACGGTCGGCGGAGAGACCACCGAGACACTGCTGGGCACCGTCCGTGAGGGAGGCATCCTCGTCACGATCGCGGGCGCAGCGCCCGGGGAGGCCGCCCGCGCGCTCGGCGTGCGCGCCGAGCTGCTGATCATGAGCCCGAGTTCCGAGCAGCTGACGAAGGTCGCCGAGCTGGTGGCGGCCGGCGAGGTGCGGGTGGAGATCGCAGCGGTCTTCCCGCTGTCGGAGATTCAACGCGCACACGAGCTAAGCGAATCCGGACACACGCGCGGCAAGATCGTACTCGCGACCGGTGCTTGACTGATCCGGGGACGTCCGCTAGGTTCTCGCCCCGGCAGGGTGGCGCGGCCGCAACCCTCACCCGCGCTCGGAACATGAACGACAAAACGGACGGCGGGCCCTGGACGACCAGGAGGGGAGTCGCTGAAGTGGGCGCAAAACCTGATGCCGGCGTGACCCCGCTCGCCGGCGGGCACCTGCTGGCCGCGATCTCGACCAGCATCGTTCAGATCCTCCGCGAGCACTACGGCCGTGGTCCGATGAAGGCGAAGACCTACGCGCTCGACGACATCATCGTCGTGGTCATGCGCGGCAGCGGCTTCACCCCGCTCGAGAAGACGATCATGGACAGCGGCGAGCCCGACCGGGTGATCGCGATGCGCGAGGACTTCCAGCGCGTGATGGCCTCGCGCTACAAGGACACGATCGAAGAGCTCACCGGCCGCAAAGTCCTCGCGTTCCTCAGCCAGGCCCACGTCGAGCCGGACATCACGATGGAGATCTTCTTCGTGGACGGCCCGCTTGACGGGTTCGGGGCTGTCGAGATCACCGAACCCGCCGGATGACCCACACTTTTCGGGTCCGGTGGCCCGCTTCTCGATTCCGACGGCCGCGAACGCCTCGTCCGGCTCGAGAGAGCAGCGCAGCCGGTCAACTCCTGCGCGCTGGCGACGCGTCCCACCGGCTGTTCTGACGCGGCCGGCGGATCGAGCAGTCCGCGCCGCGTCGGAGGCCGAGCGCTCCCGCTGAGGTGGGAACGAGCGCCCAGTCGCGCGGCAGGGCGGGCTCTCCCGCCCCGCGGTCGCGCCCGAGGCGTGCTTAGATTAGGCTCTTGCCAGAAACCTGAACGCAAGCATCTCAGCGCGCGCCCGTAGCTCAGTGGTCAACGGTTCTCTTCGGGGAGTCAAAGAGCAGCGGTCTTTCAAGCCGCAGGCCGCGGGTTCGATTCCCGCCGGGCGCACTTTTGGAAGTCCCGTTGTCGCGGCTCGTCCATGGCAGCGTCTGGAGTAAGAGTCGACGGACACTCGCAGATCTTGCAAAGCGAGAGTCTGCACCTGATCCCGCGGCCGTTCCCGCTCCGCCCCACGGGCGTCATCGGTGATCTGGCGCAGCCATGCGTGGTGAGTTTACGGAGGGTCGTGGTAGTCGCGAGCCTTCCAGGCAGGGCCGAGATTGAGGGCTGAGCAAGCGACGAGCCGGAGTCAGTTGGCCGATTTCAGGTGGCGGTCGAAGAAGGACACGATGCGCTGCCGGGCGTCCTTCGCTGACGGATCGTGGTAGCCGGAGGGCCCGGAAAACTTCCCCATCACCGCCAAGATGGCGGGGACAATGCCGGGGGTACCCGACGGCGCCAGCAAGAGGTCGTTGAGGAATGAGTGCCCAGCGTCCGGATACTGCTCGACGTCGTGGTCTACACCGAGGGCCTCCAAGGCCCGGTCGAGCTTCTCGGCGGTCCCCCGATTGGAACGGTCCTTGGCGCCATAGCTGCCGACGATGGGACAGGCGCCAGCCAGGAAGCTGCCGACGTAGGCGTCCTTCGGGACCCCCACGCCATAGTTCACGCTGGACGCAGAGAATCCATGGCCGGGAGCGAGCAGCAACGCGAACCCGCCGCCGATGCAAAAGCCAATCACGCCGATCTTGCCCGTACAGCCATCCTGGCCCGCCAGCCAGGCGCGCACAGCCTCCACCTCCTCGAATGCCCTTCCCCGTCGGGCACGCAGGTCGCGGCCGATCGAGAGCAGACACATCGTCTTCCGGCCCCAATGGAAGAGGTTGGGCGCCACGGCAAGGTAGCCCTCGCTGGCGAGCCAGTCGGCCTGGTTGCGTAAGTCCTGGCTCATCCCGAAGGCATCGTGAATGACGACAACCCCCGGCCACGGCGGCTCGCGCGACGGTGTCGCCAGATAGGCGGGCACCTCTCCGCGAGAACTCGGGACCTTGACCTCGGCCATCACGTCTCCTGAGCGTTCGGAGATCGCGAAGCATACGTCGAAATGGGCGAGCTGGCCCCAACCTCTTTCCACGCGCACGGCCTGCTGCCACACCCTCGTTGGACGTGCGACCGGTTACGCTCGTGGCCTCGCTGACTCTGCTCCCGCCCGGTCGCGCCGAGCAGCCCGGCGACGAGCAGCGGCGGGCCGGCCGGCGCGAGCGCCCGGTCCCGCGTGGTTGCCGCGTGACCGCCTCGGCTTGATTCGGATGTGCTGCGCGCCACGCTATGGGATCGTTGGCGCGTGGCGACCTCAGGCATGGGTACGCACTTCGGCGCCGCGGCAGGTTCTGAGAAGGCCGCGGTCGACCTGTACTGGCTGCCCCTCGGTGCTGGTGGGCACTTCGTCCGACTCAACGGTCGCGTGTTTGAGGCCGCGGCGGCGCGGGTTGAGCGGCGACCGGCGTGCGACCTGTACCACTCGGCGCTCGAAGTCCGTCTCGCGGCGGCACGATTCGTAATCGAGCAAACGCCGGTCCGTGACGGCCGCGGCGAGCAGCGGGGCGTTGTCGCCGAAGGTCCCGTGGGGACCCGCTGGGCAGGCCGGTTTCGGATCTTTCGCTACGAGATACGTCGCTGGGGCGACGGACGTATCCCCGACGTCGACGAGGCCGTTGGGAGCCCGCTGCGACTAACCGACGAACGAGCTCGCGCACAACAGGTGCTTGACCTAGTCCCGCAGGTTCCGACGCCCGTGTGGGGCCGCGATGATCTCAAGACCGGTGAAATGTGGAACTCGAACTCGGTGATCGCCTGGCTGATTGCGCGCAGCGGGATAGACACCGAGTCGATCCAGCCTCCGGCAGCAGGACGCGCGCCGGGATGGCAGGCCGGGCTCGTGGATGCACGGCGGCGGGTAGCCGAGATGCCGCCGGCACCTCCGGCTTGGCAGCGGTGGAAGACATGGGGCTCTTCCTTCGAAATGAGGAGGCGTGATCCGCCCGACAACGGATGACTCCAAGCGAAGGTAGGCGTCACGCCGACGCCCGCGCGGGGTTGGTAGATCTCCGCGTGTGCCGTGCGGTCGGTCGCCGATGCCCTCCGGCGTTCGGGATGGTTCAATGGCTCACATGAGCGCGAAGAACACACAAGCCGCGGCGCGCGTCGGTGACTGGCTTGAGACTCGGGGCATCCACGGTGAGCCCGCCCGTCGGGGGGAGATCGTTGAGATCCTCGGCGAGCCCGGGCATGAGCACTACAAGGTGCACTGGGACGAGCAGCACGAGTCGATCGTGTACCCCGCCGACGGCGTACACATCATCCACAAGAAGGGCCACTAACCACCCGCCGGCGCGCTCCGCGCCGCTCGCATGGGATCGTCCGTCCCCGGCGATCTGCTGGCCCAACCAGTGGCGGCACCTCCTCCCGTTTCGAGGCCCTGCCAGCCCTGGGCGTTGTCGACTCTAGTTGTCCAATTCCCGGAGCTGCGGATCCCGCGCACCTAGGGGACCCGAGGAGCCGAGAAGGGATCACGCGACGGCCTTCCCAGGGTTCCCGACGGCGCTCGCTGCTTGCTCGCGTGACTAGCTTGATGCCTTGGCGGTCAAGCGGAAGACCGGGTGGCGGGATGCCTCGGTCACGAACTCGTCGAGCGGCGACTTGGGTGTGACGTCGAAAAAGGGGCGGGCGACCGGCGCGCTCTTGAGGTACTGCTTCAGGACGGGCGCCGCCTGCTCGGATGCCACCTCCTCGATGCCCATCGTCTCGGAGCGTCGCGCGCGGCTGATCTCAACCTCGCCGACGGCGCGCGCGTTGCGTACCCAGCCGACCTCGCCATAGGGGGCGACGAGCCAGCGCTCGCCATCCTCGATCAGCAAGACCGGTGTCGAATAGGCCCTGCCGGTCTTGCGGCCACGGACAGTGAGGGTGTAGGTGTGCCGGCCAGCCAACCCGATGCGCGTCAGCGGGCCGACCACGGCGTTCACGAGCCGGCGCGACGCGCCTAGGCGATATGTCTTGGCCACGTCGAAGCACGCTAGCAACAGATCCACTCAACAGGTTTGCGCCGGCGCATTCTCGACCTTTACAGGCCCTGCCAGCCTGGTCAACGTTACGCTCTTGCCCGCGTGGCTGAACGTCAGGCCACCGCCGGGTTCGATCGTGCCCGCTGGCGAGGCGACGACCACGTGACCACCGGTGACGGGGAACACGAGGACCGTCGTTGCTTTTGCGGACGCCACGGCGATGACGGTGATTTCTGCTTGTTTGAGGGCAGCCGCGGTCGCAGGGTTCAGTACGACGCTAGTGCTCTTGCCGATGACGCGGGCCGGCCGCCAGGTCGGGCCGGTCGCGCGTCGCAAGCCCTCGACGCTCGCCCGACGCGTGCGTTCCGACCGAGCGTTGCACACCGCGCCGTTACCACAGTTGAGCCCCGCACAGGCGCAACCTGCGCAAACGTACCCACCCCTCGACGTCGCCCCAAGGGGGCGATCGGCGCCCCGTGCGAAGAGGTGGCAACCCCACATGAGAAACCCGACGGTCGGAAGTTGACATTCTGCGTAAAACGTGATTTATATGTCCTCGGGAGAGGGCTCGCGACCATTCGATACGAGGTCGAATCGTGTGGCACGAGAGTCAGAAAGCGATAGAGGGGCCTGGTCATGGTTCTAAGGTCAAGCAGGACGCGAGACCGCGAGAAAGGCGAACAGGTCATAGGGAGATGAGACTGTTCGTATGCCAGGAGCAACGAATGCTCCGGGCGCTCCATGGCCGCTGGCCCTACCGCCGCTCCCATTGCCGTCACGACCTGCACTGGTTGGTGCGCGTGCAGCCGCACAGGCGCTGGTGTCAAACCGGCCGCGCACACTCGGTGGCAGTCCTGCCGGCGCGTCGCAGGAGGCCCCACGGCGCGTGAGGGACGCCGAAGGGGGAGAACCTATCCCAGCAGACCCGGTGTGGGCGTCGGCTGGGCCTGTTGGGATAGGTGACGCTCGGTAAGGCAGTCGGCCCGCGCGGCGTGCGCGGCGATGGCGTCGATCAGCCGCGGCCAGACAGCCCGCGGCATGTCGTGGCCCATCCCCTCGATGCCCATCAGCTCGGCGCCGGGGATTGCGCGCGCCGTGGCCACTCCGCCCGAGTAGGCCACGAGAGGGTCTGCGGTCCCGTGGATCACAAGCGTCGGGGCGTTGATGCCGTGAAGTTCCCATGTCCGGTCACCCGAGGCGATCACCGCCGCAAGCTGGCGCGACGTGCCGTGGGGGTCGTGATCGCGGTCGTAGCTCAGCGCGGCGAGCTCACGGATGTCGTTTGGATCCCGCGCGATGCCGGTCGACCCGATCGTCGCGAACACGCGCTCTGCCGACGCGACGAACGCGTCCCGCTCGACCGCGCCGGCATGTCGTCCGCGCACGACGTTTCGCAGAAACAGCGGGTAGATACGCGCTGTTGGCTGCCCCGCCCGCAATCTGCCGGTGTTGGACATCATCGAAACCAGTGAGCGCACCTGTCGCGGATGGCGCGCGGCGAGCGCCTGGGCGATCATCCCGCCCATCGACGCACCGATCACATGGGCCGGCTCGAGCTCGAGCTCGCGCAGCAGACCCGAGGTGTCCTCGGCCATGTCTGCGAGGGTGTAGCTCGCGGGGCGCTTGCTGCGCACCAGCAGCTGGGGGATTGTCGGCGGGGTGCCCCGCAGGTGGGTCGACCGTCCGATGTCGCGGTTGTCGAAGCGAACGACGTGAAACCCCCGTCCGGCCAACTGGAGGCAGAAATCCTCCTGCCATGCCACCATCTGCGTGCCCAGACCCATGATCAGCAGCGCCGTCGGGTCCGACGCGTCGCCGAAGGTCTCATAGCAGAGGGTGATGCCCCTCCCCACATCGCAGAACTGCTCAGGCATGAACCACGGACTCTAGCGGCCATCGCTAGGATCGGACCGATGCAAGACCGCGAGATCGCGAAGCTCTCCATCGACACGGTTCGCGCCCTGGCGATGGACGCGGTCCAGCAGGCCAACGCGGGCCACCCCGGGACGGCGATGGCCCTGGCGCCGCTGGGATACACGCTGTTCAAGCGCTTCCTGCGGGTGGATCCGGGTGATCCCGCGTGGTTTGACCGCGACCGGTTCGTGCTGAGCGCGGGACATGCCTGCGTGCTTCAGTACTCGCTGCTCCATCTCGCCGGCTACGAGTTGAGCCTCGACGAGCTGAAGCGCTTTCGTCAGTGGGGCTCGCGCACGCCCGGACATCCCGAGCGCGGCCACACACCGGGGATCGAGGTCACCACCGGACCGCTGGGGCAGGGCTTTGGCAACGCCGTGGGCATGGCGATCGCCGAGCGTTTTCTGGCCGAGCGCTTCAACCGGCCCGGACATGACCTCGTCGATCATCACGTCTATGTCATCTGCTCCGACGGCGACCTGATGGAGGGCGTCAGCCAGGAGGCGGCGTCGATCGCCGGGCATTTCGGGCTCGGCAAGCTGATCGTCTGCTACGACGACAACCGCATAACGATCGACGGCACCACGGCGATCTCCTTCGACGGCGAGAACCACCCTGCCCGCCTGGAGGCCGACGGCTGGCACGTGCAGCAGCTGGCGGACTCCGAGGACACCGACGCGCTCGCCGACTCCCTTGAGCAGGCTCGGGCGGAAACCGAGCGACCGTCGTTCATCGCGATCCGCTCGCACATCGCCTACCCGGCGCCGAACGCGGTGGATACAGCCAAGGCGCACGGCGCGCCACTGGGCGAGCCCGAGGTGAGGGCCGCCAAGGAGGCCATGGGCTTCGACCCGGAGCGCCACTTCTGGGTGGACGAGCGCGTCTATGAGGACATGTCCCTGCGCGACTCAGGCGCCCGCGCGAGGGAGGCCTGGACCGGCCGCTTCGGCTTGTGGCGCGAGGAACATCCGGAGATGGCCGCCGACTGGGATCGCGCCTGGGCCGGTCGCCTGCGCGACGGGTGGCGCGAGGCGCTGCCCCGCTTCGCGGCCGGCGAGGAGATGGCCACGCGGGCGGCGGGCCAGAAGACGATGGCGGCCTTCGCCGAGTTCGCCCCGACGATGATCGGCGGCGCCGCCGACCTCGTGGAGTCGACCAAGACGGTGTTCGACGGCGCGGGGGAGTTCTCGAAGGTGCACTCGGGACGCAACGTCCCATTCGGCATTCGGGAGCACGCCATGGGGGCGATCGTCAACGGCGCCGCCGCGCACGGCGGGATCGTCAAGCCCTACGGCTCGACGTTCCTCGTCTTCTCGGACTACATGCGTCCATCCGTGCGCCTCTCCGCCCTGATGGGACTGCCGGTGATCTGGGTGTGGACACACGACTCGGTCGGACTCGGAGAGGACGGGCCGACCCACCAGCCGATCGAGCACTACGCCGCGCTGCGCGCGATCCCGCGCCTGTGGGTGATTCGCCCCGCCGACGCGAACGAGACCTCGGTTGCGTGGCGTGTCGCGCTCGAGCGTGACGACGGGCCGGTCGCCCTGCTGCTGTCTCGTCAGAACATCCCCGTGCTCGATCGTGACGAGGTGGCGCCTGCCGAGGAGCTGACGCGGGGCGGATATGTCCTGTGGGACTCGCATGGAGACAGGGATCCGCAGGCGATCCTCATCTCCACGGGCGCCGAGGTCGCACCGACGCTGCAGGCGGCGCGGAAGCTCGCCGAGCAGGAGACGAAGGTCAGAGTCGTGTCGATGCCATGCATGGAGCTGTTCGAAGCCCAACCGGATGACTACCGCGATGCGGTGCTCCCTCCCGGAGTGACGGCGCGGCTGGCCGTCGAGCCGGGGGCGACGATGAGCTGGTGGAGATGGGTGGGCAGCGACGGTGAGGTTCTCGGCCTGGACCGCTTCGGCGCCTCCGCACCGGGCGTCACGGTGCTTGAGGAGCTCGGTTTCTCGGCCGAGGGCATCTTTTCGCGGGCCCAGGCGCTGCTTGAGCGCGTGGGCGGAGTGTCAGCCTGAGCAAGGAGATTGAATGTCTGTGGAGACCGTCTCACCGTTGCAGCGCCTCTCGGCCATCGGGCAGAGCGTGTGGATCGACTTCCTCTCGCGCGACTCGATCCACGGCGGCCACCTTCAGGAGCTGATCGACCGTGACGCCGTTGTCGGCGCCACGTCGAACCCGTCGATCTTCCAGAAGGCGATGAGCTCAGGGGATGCCTACGACGCGCAGCTGCGCGAGTTCGACACGGATGCCCGGAGCGATGGAATGGCCGCGCGCTCGTCAGCGGCCGGCGCGTTCTGGGCGCTTGCCGAGCGCGACATACAGGACGCATGCGACCTCTTCCGCCCGATCTGGGATGCGGGGGAGCACCGCGACGGGTACGTCTCGTTGGAGGTAGATCCGCAACTGGCCTACGACACGCTCGAGACCTTCCGCGAGGCGATGCGCCTGCACGAGGCGGTGGACCGCCCCAACCTGATGGTGAAGATTCCCGCCACCAAGCCCGGCCTTGCGGCGATCGAGGACGTGGTAGCGGCGGGTCGCTCGATCAACGTGACGCTGATCTTCTCGCTGCGTCGCTACGCCGAGGTCGCCGAGTCCTACATTCGTGGCATCGAGCGCCTGATCGCCGGTGGAGGCGACCCGCGATCGGTCGCCTCGGTGGCCAGCTTCTTCGTCTCGCGCATCGACACCGAGGCCGACCGCAGGCTTGCGGAGATCGGCGGGCACGACGAGCTGAAGGGCAAGCTGGCGGTCGCCAATGCGAAGCTCGCCTACCGCCGCTACAAGGAGGTGTTCTCCGGACCGCGCTGGGACTTCCTGGCGGGCAAGGGCGCGACCCCGCAGCGGGTGCTCTGGGCATCGACATCGACCAAGGACCCCGCGTATCCCGACACCCTGTACGTGGAAGAGCTGATCGGGGCGGATACGGTCAACACGATGCCCGAGGAGACGGTGCGGGCCTACCAGGATCACGGCCGCCCGCAGCCGCGGCTGGAGCGGGGAATCGAGCAGGCGCGCAAGGTGTTCGACGAGCTCGAGCGCGTCGGCGTGGACTACGCCGACGTCACCGACACGCTCGAGCGCGAGGGAGTCGATAAATTCGCCGACGCCTTCGATGCGCTGCTCGCAGGCCTCGGCGAGAAGCGCTCGTCGCTGACTCCCGCTTGAGAGACGGGCCGCGCTCGAACGGGCTGAGGCGCATGAACGGGCTCAGGAGTAGGGGATGGGGATGAGCACGGCTATCCGCAGGACGCCCGAGGGGAACGCCCGCGCGTCGAGCGTGAACACCCGAAACGTGCGGCCCCTGTAGTGCACGAGCCCGCTGCGGGGGACGGTCGGAGGTGCCGGACCGAGGCTGTTCTTGACCAGCCGCCCGCCCATGTACATCAGGACGTCGAGCCCCGCCAGCCGCCTGGCGAGCCGCAGGTATCCCTCGTCGTCCTGGATCGACAGCACGAGGCTGCCGATCGTGCGTCCGCCCGCGCGCAGCGGGGCGCGCGCGGGGGCCAGCACGAATGGCCCGCCCACGTCCGCCAGCAGGCCGACGCCCGTGCTCACCCGCAGGCGGACGATGTGCTGGTTGAGCAGGCGGGCCACCGCACGGGTCGCCCCTGAGGCGTCCCGTCGTGCGACGGCGCCCAGCAGTTCAGGGTCGTGCTGCACGCGCTTCACCTGCACCTCGGCCCGCCCCCCCGTCTCGCCGTCGTAGATGAGGCTCGCCACCCTGCTGATCGTGTTGAACACCGTGTCCTGGGCGGTCGCTCCGCAGAGTCTGGTGGTGGAGTGGATCGGCCGCAGCAGGTACACCCGCAGGCGGCCCGACGGGTAGGCCTCCGCGGGAAAGGAGACGTACCTGTAGGCGACGCCCCTTTCATGGAGCGTGCCGGTCGCCGGGAGTTCGCCGATGCGGAATGGGAACGACCCGGCGATGCTCCGCCCGTTCGCGCGCAGGGCCACGACGCCCTCGGTGAGGCCCCGTGTCTCGGCGAGCAGGCCGTCGTCGGCCCACACGCTCGTCACGAAGCTGCCGATCTCAGCGCCCCCGGTGCCGGTGAGCGTGCCGCGCAGCGGGGCCAGCGCGTTGCGGGCGCCGACGTCGGCGAGCACCGTGGCGCCGCTGCTCACCCGCAGGCTCGTCATGTAGCCGGTGGCGATCAGCGCTTCGGCGGCCGCCCGCGTGGCGGCGGGGTCATCGCGTTCCACCGCCTCGCGCAGGGGGGCCGAGGCCTTTGTGAAATGCAGGGCGGCGCCCGTCCGTTCGCTGGAGACCCCCTCGTGGTAGACGCGCATCGCGACATGGCCAAGGGCTTCGAGCACCGTCGCGGCGCAGCCGCCGGGCGTCGCCTGCGAGCGGCCGGCCCCGGCGCCCGCCAGCTCGCTCGAGCCGCCGGCCGCGCCCGAGCCGCAGCCGGCGATGGCTGCGGCGAGCACGAGCGGGGCGGCGCGTGTGGCGATCGCGCGCATGCCCACGGGCCGAGCCATCCATGCTGATCCTATGGCGGCGGGTAGACCGAAAGCCATGCGAACAGGCTCGTGGTCGCAGCCTGCGTCTGGAGCATGTTCGGCACGGCGAACTGCCGCGGCAGCGTTTCGCCGTTCCACGAGAGCAGATAGAGCCCTTCGCCGTTCATCGCACGCGTCTGCGCGTCCCGCGCGCTGTCGGCCGCCAGCGCGTAGAGGGCCCGGTCGTGCTCCAGCGAGTACAGCGCGAGCATCCACTGCAGGTAGATCGCGTCGTACTGGGGCGAGAAGTTCAGCACGGCGCCGAAGCGCTCGAGCGCGGTCGTCTTCAGCCGCTCGGCGCGCGCGCAATCGGCGGGCGTCGCGGCTAGGTGGCACAACAGCGCCTGCGCATAGATGAGCGGCCCCTCGATGTAGTCGATCGGCGTCGGATCCAGGCTGCTGCCGGCGTACAGCCCGTCGCGGGCGCTGAACCCGGTCGTGTTCGCCCAGCCAAGGAGCCTGCGAGCCTCGGCGAGGTCGAATGCGGAGTGGGTCTGCTGGTAGAGCAACGTCGCCAGGAGCGTGTTCGCGGCGAGCGCCTCGCCTGCCTTGTAGGGGTGGTCGGTGTTCCACCAGATCCCTCCCCCTTGACGGTCCCAGCCGGCCGCCGCGACGTACCCGAGGGCACGCTGGGCGTCGGCGAGGTAGCGCCGATGGCCCGTCGCGCGGTAGGCGTTCACGAACGCAAGGCCCCACCAGCCGTTGTCGTCGAACCACGTCTGGGTTCCAGCCGCGCGGTCCCCCGGGTATGGGGAGTAGCCAGGCAGGGGGCGAAGGCCCCGGTTCAGGTAGCGCTCGGCACCTGCGGCGAAGCCCGTCACCGCGCGCCTGTTGGCCGTCGTGGGTTCCGCTATGGCGATCGCGTCGAGCGCCTGGAAGAGCGGCACGATGTCCCAGATCGTGGCCAGCGGATAGCGGTCGTGGTCGTGCAGGCGCGCGTCATACCAGCCGAGACGGCGATCACCGAAGCGCCGCTCGGCCTGAAGGACGCCCGAGCGCGCCAGAGAGAGATAGTGCTGCTGGGGCGCGGTCGGCGGCGCCGCAGCGGCAGTGCCGGTCAGGGGCACAAGCGCGAGTGCCGAGAGGACTAGTAGGAGTCTCACCATGAGAGCTTCAACCCGGCAGCGGACACCTCGTCGCGCCCGGCCCGTAACAGCCGCCCTGCCTGACAGCGCCCGGCCCGTGACGGCGCCCTGCCCGGCCTGCTCCTTTATCGGGCCTTATCCTGCTCAGCTACCGTGTCGCGGCCGATGATGGCCGGTTGCTCTACACCCACCGCTCCCGACGCCTGCGTCCCGACCCCGCCTTCAGAACGCGGAGCCTGGTTGCTTGCGAGCGCGCTCGCTGTGCTCGGAGCGGCCGTGCTGGCCGGCGCCGTGACCGGCCTGATCGGTCCCGCTACGCATCCTGCCTCGGCCGCCGCGCCTCCCCCGGTGCTGGAAGCCGCCGCCACGCCGGCGCCCAACGGAGCGCAGTCCGCGAGCGTCCTTCAGGCCGCACGTGGCGGCGCCCTGCAGGATCGCCGCGGCCACGCTGGTGGACGTTCAGGCGCGGCGATCGTCGCGGGGCCGTCGAGCGCGCAGCAGAGCCTCGACGCCCGGCGCTTCGTCGACCAGGCCGAAACGCACATCGTGACCCGCTGGATGGAAGGGTTCTACCCGATCTACGCGGTCGCCCAGGGCACATTCGGGGTCAACTGGCTGCTGCTCGCGTCGATCCACATGCAGGAGAGCGCGTTCTCGACCGCGCCGGGCACCTACCACGGGCTGAACTTCGCCGGCTGCTGTGGCGGGCCGATGCAGTTCAACGTCACCAATGGACCCGTCAGCACCTGGCGGCTCGTGAGCAACTCCTACATCTACGGCAAGCGCCCAGCGGCCTACGACCACATGACCGCGTCGCACCCGTCGATCTATGACGACTTCGACTCGATCATGGCCGCCGCCCACCTGCTCTCCGCCGATGGCGCCGAATACGCGCTCGACGGCGCGGCATGGGGTGCCGCATACGACTACTACGGGCACGACGCCACCGGTGTGACATACGCCGACCAGGTACTGGCACGGGCGATCGGCTGGTCACAGCACGGGTTCTGCATCAACTGCGGGGTGCGCCAGTCGCTCATCGAAGCGGTGCACGGGGCCTACGGCGCGCCCGTCCTCGAGCTCCTGACGACGGCCTCCGCGGCACGTGTGGCTCACCCGGCGGCCGGCGGGGCGCATCCCGCGGTCGGCGTGGCGCACCCTGCGGGCCGCCGGTCTCACGCCAAGCGCTGACCTGGGTACGGTCGCCCGGGCGAGCGGTGCCCGGACGAGCGGTGCCCCGGGCCTTCGCTAGGAGGTGCCCGCCTGGGCAATCACCTCGCCGGCGACCCGGTCTGTCGCCCCCGCGGTGCCGCCGAGCAGACGGCGCGAGAGCTGGGCGCGGCGGAAGTACAGCGGGGCGTCGTGCTCCCAGGTGGCGCCGATCCCCCCGTGGACCGAGATCATCGTGCGCGCTGCCTGGTCGAGCGCGCGACCGGCCACCGAGCGGGCTGCGCTTGCCGCGAGCGGAAACTCACCGGGCGCTCCGACGCGCGCCCAGCCTGCGTAGTAGAGCAGTGAGCGCCCGTTCTCGAGCTGGCGCAGCACCTCGGTCAGGGAGTGCTTGACCGCCTGATAGGAGCCGATAGCCCGGCCGAATGTGTGGCGCTCCTTGGCATAGGCGACCGATGTCTCGAGCGCGGTCTCGACGCTGCCGATCGACTCCGCTGCGATCAACGCCTGTGCGAGGTGCCACGCGGCCGCGAGCGTCGCCTCCGGCGCGTCCAGCAGCGTCGCGGGTGCGTCGTTCAGCGAGACGTGCCCGAGCGAGCGGGTCGCGTCGTAGCGCCTCGTCGCCTCGACGGTCACGCCGGAGGAGCCCCCGACCTCGATCGCGACGCCCACGGGCTTGCCCTCGAGCAGGGCCACGCCGACGAGCACGTCGGCGCCCGGTGCGTCGGGCACGAAGAACAGCTCGCCGCTCACCGTCGCGCCGTCTGCGCCCGCCTGCGAGGACCGCACGGCGATCGGCGCCTCGGCGCGCGCGGCGCCGCTCGCCGGGTCCACGCTCCAGCGCTCGTCGGCCTCCTTGCTGGGCGGGCTCGCCGGCAGATAGGCCGCCCGGCGCTCGCCTGTCGCGAGCGCGCCGAGCAAGCCTGCGCCGTTCGCCGAGTCGTTGATGATCGCGGTAGCCGGCAGGTGGCCGAGCAGCGGGATCGCGGCGAGCACGCGGCCGCACTCGCCGAGCACGAGCATCGCGTCGAACGCATCGAGGCCGGCGCCGCCATGGGTCTCGTCGATCAGCAGGCCGGGCCAGCCGGCTTCGCGCGCTGCCGGCCACATGTCCGGCAGCTCCGGGCCCCCGTCGTCGAGCGCCTCGCGAGCGGCCTCGAATGTCTTGAAGCGCGACAGCGTTCCGCGGGCCGCCTCCCGCAGGAACACCTGCTCGTCGGTCAGGGCCAGGTTCATCTCGACACTCCCGGGTTGGCGCTCGAGCGGCTGAAGTCAGGTTTCGTGGGGCTCACGCCGCCGCTCCTTCCTTGGAGCGAAGCTCGGAGAACGGGATGCCCTTGTCCAGGCGCGGCTCCGCCGGCAGGCCGAGCACCCGCTCGCCGACGGTGTTGCGCAGGATCTCCTCGGTGCCGCCCGCGGACTTCAGGCCGGGCAGGAACGAGATCATGTAGGCCCACTCGCTGTCATCCGCCAGCGCATCGGGGCCGAGCACGTCGGCGATCAGGTCTCCGGCCCTCGTTGCCCCGCTGACGATCGTGACCTTCGCGAGGCCGGCCTCCGGGCCGGGGATCTGGCCTTTCTGAAGCGCGGTGAGCGTCCTGTAGGCGGTGAACCTCACCGCCAGCAGCTCGCTTGCGATCTCGCCAAGCTGGTGGCGCACCTCCGGGTCGCGCCTGGCCTGCGCGTCGCGGGCGATCGCCGAGGCGAACCTGATGGAGTTGTAGCCGAGTCCCTCGCCGCCGAGTCCGATCGTGACGCGCTCGTACATGAGCGTCGTGAGCGCCGTGCCCCAGCCGTTGCCCACCCCGCCGACGACCGCGTCCGCGTCGAGGGGAACGTCGTCGAAGAAGACCTCGTTGAACTCCGCCTCGCCGGAGATCTGCCGCAGACCGCGGACGGTCACGCCCGCGCCGTCCATCGGGACGATGAACATCGTCAGGCCCTTGTGCTTGGGCACGTCGGAGTCGGTGCGCGCGAGCAGCAGTCCGTAGGACGCGAACTGGGCGTTGGTCGTCCACACCTTCTGCCCGGTCAGGCGCCAGCTGCCGTCGTCCTGCAGGCGCGCCTTCGCCTGGACGGCGGCCAGGTCGGAGCCCGCGGCGGGCTCTGAGAAGAGCTGGCACCACACCTCGTCGCCATGGAGCATCGGGCCGAGATAGCGCGTCTTCTGCTCCTCGCTGCCGTGGGCGATGATCGTCGGGCCGAGCATCCCGACGCCGATCGAGTCGAGGATCCCCGGCACTTTCGCACGGGCGATCTCCTGGTTGCAGATCACCTGCTCGATGGGGCCGAGCCCCTGGCCGCCGTACTCCTTCGGCCAGCTCACACCCGCCAGGCCGCCCTCCGCAAGCTTGCCCTGCCAGACGCGCCGCGCCTTGACAATCTCATCCTCATCCTTGAGTGCCCCGGGGCCGTTCAGGACGGGGGCCTCTGACTTGCGCTGGTCGAGCCAGCTGCGCAACTCGGCGCGGTATGCGCTCTGCTCGGGTGTGTCGTCGAGATCCACGGCTTCTCCTTTGGCTGACTGGCCAGTCAATCCTCGTAGGCAAACGGTACTGCACGGCGCACCGGCGCGTCGTGCGTGCGTCGTGTCACGCCCCGGCCGGGATCGGCGGCTCGGCCAGACGCGCGCGGTGATAGACGCGCACGAAGCCGTCGTCGAGCAGCTGACGCGCCTGGGTGGCCGGGTCGGGCGAGTCGAGCAGCACGACTCCGAGGCGCACTCGCCCGCGATGAGCCGTCGCCACCAGGCAGCGGCCCGCGGCCGTCGTGTAGCCGGTCTTCAGCCCGGTGACGCCCGGATAGCCGTAGATCAGCAGAGGGTTGTTGTTGTAGATGAAGAGCTTTCCTCCCTTGATCGGGAAGGGCAGGATCGCGCGAAGGGTGCGCGCGATGCGGGCGATGCGCGGCTGCTGCAGATCGACATGGGCCAGCACCGCGAGATCGGCCGCACAGGAGAAGTTCCTCTGGTCCACGTAGCCCGAGGGTGAGGCATAGAGCGTGCAGCCCAGGCCCATCTTCGCCGCCTTCTGGTTCATCCGCGCGACGAACGCACCGACGCTGCCCGACACGTGCTGAGCGAGCGCCACCGCCGCGTCGTTGCCCGACGGCAGCATGAGCCCGTAGAGCATGCTCTCCAGCGGCACGTGCCTGCCGAGAGGCAGCACGCCGACCTTCGAGCCGTTGGAGTCGACGGCCTGCCTGGTCACCAGCACCGGGGCCCTCGGCGGCGCCGACTGTACCGTGATCAACGCGGTCATCATCTTCGTCAGGCTCGCGATCTCGAGGCGCCGCGTGGCGTTGCGCTGCCACAGCACGCGGCCGGTATCGAGGTCGAACAGCAGCCCGGCGCGCGGCGGCCTATGGAAGGCGAGCTGCAGAGGGTCGGTGCGCGGCGCGCCGATCCCGCTGAGCACGAACGGGGGCCGGCCGAGTGCGAGGCCCGCGGGCGAGAGGCTCGCTTGGGTGGTCGTGGCCGTGCGGGTGGGTGCGGGGGAGACCGCCGGGCGGGGCCGGCGGCCCTCCGATCGTGAGCTCGCCCCGCCGAACCCCAGCACCACGGCGAGCACCGCGGCGATCGCCAGCGCAGGGACGCCGACCGCGAATGCCCGCCTGTGGCGACGGCGGGCGCTCATGCGCCGCCCGCGGCGGTGCTGGCCGGGCGTGATGGAGGGAAGGCTGCTCATGGGTGGGAGGTGGGTGGTTCCGGCGAGATCGCTCCTTGACAGGGGCGGCTCAGCGGGGAGGATTGCGCAGCGCCCCGACGATCCCGATGCCCAGCATCAGGACGATCAGAACGGAGAGCAGGCTTGCCAGGGTAAACCCTCGTTCGATCACCGCGGCGAACGTCAGGAAGGCCATGCCGGCGATGAACACGAGCGCCAGACCGAGGACGACCAGGCGCGTCATGCGAGAAGGACGATCATTTTGGGGGCCACGTCAGGCGCATCGGCCCGAAGCCATCCGATCAGACCGCCAGCGGCGGCGGCTCGGCAGCGCGGCGCCCCCGCAGGAGCCCGACCAGGACAAAGCCGAACGCGAAGCCTCCGATATGCGCGAAGTAGGCGACGCCTTCGGCGCTGCCGACATGGCTGCTGAGGCCGGCTGCGCCGAACCACAGCTGCACCACGAACCAGAAGCCAAGCAACAGGACCGCCGGGACCTCGACGATGGTCACGAAGAAGATGATGAACACGAGGCTGAGGATGCGCGCCCGCGGGTAGAGCGCGATGTAGCCGCCGAGCACCGCGGCGATCGCCCCCGAAGCACCAAGCGTCGGCGCGGTCGAATTGGGGTTCACGAGCACCTGCGCGCTCAGCGCGACCAGGCCGCCGACCAGGTAGAAGGCGGGGTAGCGCAGCCGCCCCATCCAGTCCTCGACCGCGGGCCCGAAGATCGCGAGGAACAGCATGTTGCCGAAGATGTGCAGGAAGCTGCCGTGAAGGAACATCGAGGTGAACGCGGTCTGCCAGGTGGCGGGTTGTGCCGGAGGGCTTCCGGTCACGCCCGGCTGACCCTGGCAGGCGATCGTGCTGCCGACCCCTTCAGGCGTCTGCAACGTGATCTCGCCACAGTGTCTGCCGGGGTGTGTTAGCTCGTAGGGGATGGCTCCGTAGTGCACGGTGACGTTGTTCGCGGGTCCCCCGAAGAAGCTCCCTCCGTGGCGGATCGCCAGCAGGTATGCGATCACGTTGATCGCTATCAGCGCGATCGTGACGATCGGCTGCCGCGCGAGCGGGATGTTGTCTTTGAGCGGGAACATCGCTGCGTGCCCTCGCCGCGCAGGGCACGCAGGAGCCTATCCGTGGTCTGCTTGCGCAGCGGTGGCTGCGCTCGCGGGCGGTGCGCCGTCTGCGGGGCGCGCGCGACGGACGTGCTCCTCGGCGTGATAGCTCGAGCGCACCAGTGGGCCGGCGGCGACGTGCTCGAAGCCGAGCCCGTAGGCCGCTCGCTCGAGTGCCGCGAACTCGTCGGGGTGCCAGTAGCGCACGACCGGCAGGTGGCGCTCGGAAGGACGCAGGTACTGCCCGACGGTGAGCACCCGCACGCCGTGCTCGCGCAGTGCTCCGAACGTATCCACCATCTCCTCGTGGGTCTCTCCGAGCCCGACCATCAGCCCCGACTTGGTGAGGACCCTTCCGGCGCCCAGCTCGTTCGCCAGGCGCAGCACCCGGCAGGAGCGGGCGAACTCCGAGCCCCGCCGTGCCAGCGGGTACAGCCGGGGAACCACCTCCACGTTGTGGTTGAACACGTCGGGGCGCTCGGCGATCACCTTCGCCAACGGCATCTCCTGCCCCTGGAAGTCTGGCGTGAGCACCTCGATGCGGCAGCCGGGCGCCTGACGGCGCACCTGGCGGATCACCCCCACGAAGGCAGAGGCACCCTTGTCGGGGAGGTCGTCGCGATCGACGGAGGTGATGACCGCATGGCGCAGTCCCATTCGCACGATCGAGCGTGCCACGCGGGCCGGCTCGAGCGGGTCGTTCCATGTGGGCCTGCCGGTCTTGACGTTGCAGAAGCCGCAGCGCCTCGTGCAGGTGTCGCCGAGGATCATGAAGGTCGCCGTGCCCCGCTCCCAGCACTCGCCCACGTTCGGGCAGGCCGCCTCCTGGCAGACCGTGTGCAGGTTCTCCGAGTGGATCAGCTCGCTCAGCTCGCGGTAGCGCTCTCCGCCCGGCGGAGCCACCTTGAACCATGCCGGCTTGCGCTCGCGCAGGGGTCGGACGTCCGGGCCGAGCACGCTCAGGACGTCCATCCCCCCGGGGTTCGAGCGCGATCTCGTCGCGGTGGTCATGCCGGCACAGCCTCGCCGAGCCCCGGCGCGCGCGTGAGGGCGCTCGGCGCCTCGATTCCCAGGCGGTGAGCAGAGACGAGTCGCTGGCGGCGGCCATGGGCCAGGCAGAAGTTGTCGGCCACGCGCTTGCGAAAGCACTCCAACAGCCGCGCACAGGATGCCTCCGTCCTCTGCTGCCCCGCGAGCTCGCGGCCGAGCGACGTCATGACGACGCCGGGCAGGCCGCATGCGACGACCCACGAGAACGGCTCGAGGTCGTTGTCCACGTTCACCGCGAATCCGTGTGTGCTGACACCGCGCGAGACGTGCACGCCGATCGAGGCGATCTTGCGCTCCGCGACCCATACGCCGGTGAAGTCGGGGCCGTCGGTGGGGCGCGCGCGGGCCAGGACACCCTCCTCGGCGAGCGCCGCGACGATCGCCGCCTCCATCGTGCGCAGGTAGGCGTGGACGTCCTCGAGCCGCATGATGGGATAGCCCACGAGCTGGCCCGGGCCGTGGTAGGTGACCCGCCCGCCACGGTCGGTCGGCAGCGTCTGGATGCCTCGCGAGCGGTAGAAGTCCTCCGAGAGCGGTAGCTCTGCGTCGGTGGAGCGCCGTCCGCGCGTGTACACGGGCGGGTGCTCGAGCAGCAGGAGCGTGTCCGGTAGCTCCCCGGCCATCCGCCGCGCGCGGATGCGCTCTTGCATCGACGTCGCGTCGGGGTAGGGAACGACGCCCAAGTGGCACACCCAAAGCTCGGGAGCGACGGAGCGTCCTGATGCGGGCCGATTGCTCATCTACCGTCTCTCAGCCTAGCGTCGCGAGCCCGCCGGCTCTCGGCCCGCCGGTAGCTAGAGGGTGAGGGCCGCCGGGGCCTGGAGGAGCTCGCGGATGCGCGCGAGGAATCCTGCCGCGTCGGCGCCATAGAGGATGCGGTGGTCACACACGAGGGTGAGCGTCATCGTGTGACTGGCGACGAGCTCGCCCTCGCGCACGACCGCCCGCGGCGCCAGTGCGCCGACCGACAAGATCGCCGCCTGGGGAGGGTTGATGATCGCGGCGAAGCTGCTCACGCCGTACATCCCCAGGTTGGAGACCGTGAAGGTCCCACCGCCGAGCTCGGGTGGCGTGATCGTCGCCGAGCGGACCCGCTCGGCCAGAGCACGCGTCTCGCGGGCTATCTCGCCGAGCGACTTCTCCTCCGCGTCGAACACCGTCGGCACTACCAGCGTCTCCTCAGCGGCCACCGCCACCCCGACGTTGACCCGTGAGTGAAGCTGCAGGCGCCCGTCGCGGTAGCTGCTGTTCGCGCGGGGATGCTCGCGCAGCGCGAGCGCCGCAGCCTTCACGACCATGTCGTTGTAAGTCGGCACCTGCGCCTCGCCGGCAGGGGCACCCGGAGAGAGTCGCTTGAGCTCGGTGCGCAACTTGACGCACGCCTCCATGTCTACGTCGATCTGCACCGTGAAGTCGGGGATCGTCGCCTTGGACTCCGCCATCCGCCGCGCCACCGTCTGCTGCGCACGGGACAGCTCGACGGTGGTGGTCTCACCCTTGGCGGTCGCCACGGCCTGCGCTGCCGACGTGTCTTGCGCATGCGTGGCTTGCGCATGCGTGGCCTGGGCAGGCGTGGCCTGGGCCGGCGCCCCCGCCGCCTGGACGTCTGCCTTGACGACCCGACCGCCGGGACCGCTGCCCGTGAGCGTGCGCAGGTCGACCCCGCTCTCCTGCGCGATCCGCCTGGCCAGCGGGGAGGCCTTGATGCGCTGCCCGCCGGTGGTGCTCGGCGCGGGCGTCGCCGGGGCCTCGCGCACCGGCCTGGGCTCCGCCGCCCCGGCCGGCTCTGCCACCTCGGGCTCTGCAACCTCGGCCGGCTCTCCCGCCCCGGTCGGCGCTCGCGCGGCGTCGGCGGGCGGTGTGCCCTGCGCGCCTTCGACACGCGCGATGAGCTCTCCGACTGCCAGCGTGTCGCCCTCGCCGGCGACCGTCTGGAGGATCCCGTCCTGGTCTGACTCGTAGCTCATCGTGGCCTTGTCGGTCTCGATCTCGACGAGCTCCTCGCCGCGGCTCACCTGCTCGCCGTCGCGCTTGTACCAGCGCAGGATCGTGCCCTCCTCCATCGTGTCCGACAGTCGGGGCATGACGATGTCGGCCATCAGCTCGCTCGGAGCTCGGAGGGCTCGCGTCCCAAGGTTGCGAGCGCGGCGTTGACGATCTGCAGCTCATGGGGATAGGCGATGTCCTCCAGCGGCTTTGAGTAGGGCATCGGGACGTCGGCTCCGGTCACGCGCTTGATCGGCGCATCGAGGTGGTCGAACGCCTGCTCGGCGACCAGCGCCGCGAGGTTCGCGCCGACTCCGCCGTGCGGCCAGCCCTCCTCGACGGTGACGCAGCGGTTGGTCTTCCGCACGGAAGTGAGGATCGTGTCGAGGTCCAGCGGGCGCAGGGTGCGCGGGTCGATCACTTCGGCCTGTACGCCGTGCTCGGCCGCGAGCGTCTCCGCCGCGCGCTCGGCCGTGAGGGCCATCCGCGAGACGCCCACGATGGTCACGTCCGAGCCCTCGCGGGCCACGCGGGCGATGCCGAATCCGATCAGATGCTCGGGGTCCTCGGGCACCTCGCCGCGCACGCCGTAGAGCGACTCGTGCTCGATGAAGATCACCGGGTTCTCGTCGCGGATCGCGGTCTTCAAGAGGCCCTTCGCATCGGCCGCGGTGGAGGGGACCGCGACGAGCAGTCCGGGTACGTGCAGAAACAGCGACTCGAGGCAGTGCGAGTGGGTCGGTCCCAGCTGGTGGCCCGCGCCCTGGGGCATGCGCACGACGAGTGGAACCGTGGCCTGCCCGCCGAACATGTAGTGGATGTGCGCGGCGTTGTTGATGATCTGATCGAACGCGAGCAGCGAGAAGTTGATGGTCATCAACTCGACCACCGGACGCAGACCGGTCATCGCCGCTCCGACTCCCACGCCCACGATCGTGTTCTCGGAGATCGGGGTGTCGCGTATCCGGCGCTCTCCGAACTCCTCGAGCAGCCCGTCGGTCACCCGGAACGCGCCCCCGAAGACGCCGATGTCCTCGCCCATCAGCAGCACGCGCTCGTCGCGGCGCAGCTCCTCGCGCAGGGCTGCGTTCAGCGCGTCGCGGTAGCGCATCTGCGCCATCAGGACGCGTCCTCTCCGGCCTGCAGCGCGCTCGTGATCTGCTGGGGAATCTCGCCGGTCGTGCTTCTCTGAAGCGACTCGGGCGAGCCGGCCTGCTGGCCGGTGGTCCTGACCGAGTACCAGCCGTGTGCCGCTTGCTCGAGCACGTACACGTCGTCATACAGGGACTCCGGCTCGGGGAACGGCGAGGCATCGGCGAACGCCACGGCTGCGTCCACCCGCGCGAGGGCCTCTGCGTCGAGGCGGGCGCGCTGCTCCTGGTCGATCGCTCCCTCCCGGACGAGCTTCTCGCCGAACGCGGGTATCGGGTCGCGCTCGCGCCACTGCGCGACCTCCTCCTTGGTGCGGTACTGCTCGGGGTCGGCCATCGAGTGGCCGCGGAAGCGGTAGGTGACGGCCTCCACGAGCACCGGACGGCGGTCCTCTCGCACCTGGCGCACGGCCTCCGAGACCACCGCATGCGTGTCGATCACGTCCATCCCGTCGCAGCGCATCCCGGGCACCCCGAGGCTCTCGCCCTTGCGCTGCAGGTCTGTCACAGCTGAGTGACGGCGCAGTGCGGTGCCCATGCCGAACTGGTTGTTGGTGACCATGAAGACGACCGGCAGCCGCCACAGCGCAGCGAGGTTGAGGGTCTCTCCGAACGTGCCCTGGTTGGACGCGCCGTCGCCGAACGTGCACAGCGTGACGTCGTCGGAGCCCTGGTAGTCCCCGGCCAGGGCGATCCCCGCTGCGATCGGCAGGTTGGCCCCGACGATCCCGTAGCCGCCCATGAAGCGACGAGCGAGGTCGAACATGTGCATCGACCCGCCGCGCCCCCTCGAGCAGCCGTCGACGCGCCCGAACAGCTCGGCCATCACGTTCTCGGGGGGAGTGCCTCGCACGAGCGCGTGCCCGTGCGAGCGATAGGTCGAGATCAGGTAGTCGCTGTCGCGCAGCGCACGCGCGCTGCCCACGATCGTGGCCTCCTCGCCGATCGACAGGTGCAGGAAACCACCCACCTTCGCCCGCGCGTACATCTCGCCGGCGCGTTCCTCGAAGCGCCGGATCAGCGTCATCGTGGCCAGCCACTCGCGCGCGGCGTCATGGTCCGGCATGCTCGGCATCAGGTCTCCAAGGTACTCCAGCGCGCCAGGAACTCCCCCGCCTGGAGCTGTGAGAGGTCGGCGCGCAATGCACGGGCCAGCCGCGAGGCCTCCGCAGGAGGGCGATCCCAGAACAGGACCACCTCCCCGCTGTCTATCTCCACGACCTCGATGTGGTCGGCGCGCCCGGGGTCGGCCAGCAGAGCGGGCGCGCGGCCGGCCCGTGTGACGATCATCCGGTAGGCCCGGTTTGCCTTCATCGCGACCCTGCCGGTGTCGGTGGGGCGCCCCGCCGTGAGCTCATGCAGGCGCTCATGTGGGCCGCCGCCTCCTCGACCGCGTGCGCGCCGAGCAGCACGCGTCCGGCACCGGGCTCGTCGCCCACGAGCACCGCGGGAACAGCGAGGATCCCAGCCTGCGCCGCGCGCGCCGTCGACTCGGAGAGCTGGCGATCGATCGAGCGCAACTCGGTGCCGCGGAGCACCGCGGCGGGATGCATCTCGCAGGCGGCGGCGGCGATCAGCACCTGGTCAACCTCCTGCAGGTTGTGCCCGCCGGCGAACGCCTGGCGGAAGGCCGCCTGGGCGAAGGGGACGGCGCGGCCGATCGACTTCGCGTAGGTGGCCACGCGCATGGCCGGCGCGCTGTCGAACGGGAAGGGGCTCGGCCAGCGCAGCGGCAGCAGGCCGAGCTCCTGCGCGCGACGGGCGATCTCGCCGCGGTAGAGCTCCTGCGCCTTGCCCTCGCGGTGCTCGAGTGACCGCGAGGCGTCGCTCCCGGGCAGCTCGCTCGCGAGTACCGGCATCCACTCGGCTGGGCCGGGAAGCACGTGAAGTATCCGCTCGGCCGCGAGATAGGCCTCGGGGCTCGACAGGTCGAAGTAGAACCAGGCGCCGGGGGGCAAGACCAGACCGTAGCCCGGGATCAGCCGTGGATGAACCAGCCGTCCGCTGAACGTCCGGCTTCCATGACGGCCTCTGACAGCGTGGGGTGACCGTGAACGATGCGCGCGACCTCGGCGAAGCCGCCCTCCAGCGCACGCACGTTGACGAGCTCCTGGATCAGCTCGGTCGCGCGCGAGCCCACGATGTGTCCGCCGAGCAGCTCGCCGTATCGGCTCTCACCCACGAGCTTGACCAGGCCGGCGGGGTCGCCGTAGACGATCCCGCCTCCGACGGCGCCGTATTTCACCTTGCCGACGACCACGTCGTAGCCCTGCTCGCGCGCCTCGGCCTCGGTCAGGCCGAAGGATCCGACGTTCGGCGTGCAGAAGGTGGCGCGCGGAATGTCCACGTGCGAGAGGGGATCGGTGCGCTGCCCGGCGGAGTCCTCGACCGCGATGATGCCCTCGTCGGAGGCCTTGTGCGCGAGCGCGGGGCCGGCGACCAGATCGCCGATCGCGTACACCCCCGGGCGGGAGGTGCGCAGGGCGCCGTCCACCTTCACGAGCCCCCGCTCGTCGAGCTCGACGCCGGCCGCGGCCAGACCGAGCCCGTCGACGTCCGCTCCGCGCCCGGCGGCGATCACGAGGTAGTCGACGTCAGCGCGCGGCGCGCCCGCCGAGCCATCCGCGCCGGGCAACCCGTAGGTGAGGCTGACGCCCGTCTCGCTGTTCTCCACGTCGGCCACCGGGGAGCCACTGTGCACGTCGATGCCCTGCTGCTTGAAGCCACGCTCGACCAGGCGCGAGATGTCGCTGTCCTCGGTCGGGAGCACGCGCTCGAGCGCCTCCAGCAGCAGCACCTCGGTCCCCAGGCGGGCAAAGCCGGAGGCGATCTCTGCGCCGGAGGCCCCGGCGCCGACTACCGCCATACGCGCCGGCAGCTCTTTGAGCGCCCAGGCCTCCTCGGTCCCGATCACGCGTCCGCCGAACTGCACTCCCGGAATAGGACGTGGGACCGAGCCGGTCGCGAGGATGACGGTCGCTGCTGCGATCGTCTCCCCCGCGACGCTCACGCCCCCGTCGGCGGTGAGCGTCGCGTCGCCCTCGATCAGGTCGATCCCGTCTTTCTTGAACAGCCCGGCGACCCCTCCGGTGAGCGTTGAGACGACCCTCTCACGGCGAGCCTGCACGGCCGGATAGTCGACCTCTATGCCGCTGACCTGCACCCCGTACTCGCCGGCGTCGCGGATCTCCGAGAGCAGGTCGGCCGAGCGCAGCACCGCCTTGGCGGGGATGCAGGCGTAGTTCAGACAGCGCCCGCCCACCTTGTCACGCTCGATCACCGCGGTCTTCCTGCCGAGCTGGGCGGCACGGATCGCGGCGACATAGCCGCCCGGCCCGGAACCGATAACGATGCAGTCATAAGAGGTCTCAGCCATCGAGGCCTGAGCCTATCGATCGCCGGCCTGGATGCGCCCCATCACACGGACGAGCTTCCAGAACAGCCATCCTGCGAGGCCAACGCTCAGCAGGCACAGCGCCGCAGCGAGGATCGTCGACGCCACGACGAGCGCGAGCGACGTGACGAGGATCTGGAACGCGAGCAGCGCCTCGAATCCGAGCACGGCCCAGTAGCGCCGGCGGTACATCCCCAGCGCCAGCAGCGCCAGCATGAGCGCGAGGAAGGCTGCGCCGGGCAGCGACCCGCCGTGGCGGCTGAGGTCGTGGACCGTGGCGCCGCCGACGATCACGCCCAACGCCAACACGGTGCAAACCGCGATCGCGACGAGCAGCGCCGCCGGCCGCTCGTTCTCGCCGAGCGGCTCAAGCGGCGGCGCAGTCCGCTCGCGCCGCGGGCTCCGCCGAGCGCCGGGACCCGTCTCGGAGGTCACCTCACGGCTCCAGCGGATGGGTGTCGAGCAGGTCTCGCAGCGCGCGCGCCGCCCGCTCAGGGTCATCGGCGCCGGCGATCGCCCGCAGGACGACCGCCCGCCGTGCCCCCGCCTCGATCGTCGCGCCGAGGTTGCGGGCGTCGAGACCGCCGATCGCGAAGAACGGCCTCCTGGCGTGCGCCGCGGCATAGCGAACGAGCTCGGTCCCGACGGCCGGGCGGCCCGGCTTGGTGGGGGTCTCGTGGACGGGGCCGACACCGATGTAGTCGGCCTGCCGGACGTCCTGTGCGTCGATCTGCTCGCGGGTATGCGTGGAGAGGCCGATCAGCATGTCCGGCCCGACCAGTTCGCGGACCTCGCCCACCGCCATGTCGTCCTGCCCAACATGCACCCCGTCGGCCCCGGCCTCCGCCGCGACGAGCGGTCGATCGTTCACGATCAAAAGGATGCCCAGGCGCTTGCAGAGCGCCTGTGCGGCGTTCGCCACGGAGAGCAGTTCCTCGTCGCCGAGGTGCTTCTCGCGCAGCTGCACGATGTCAACGCCGCCGGCCACCGCGGAGCGCAACAGTCCCGGCAGATCATGGCCGGCCCCCGCGGACGTCTCCTGCGTCGGTGGACACACCAGATACAGGCGCGCGAGGGCCAGGCGCGCGCGCCGCTCGGCGCCGAGGTCGTTGGCGGGCATCGTCTGGGAGTGTGCCACGAGGACGTCGGCGGCTCCCCGTGCGAGCGCGGCGAGCAGCGCAAACGCGGCTCCCGGCGCGGCTAGGATCAAGTCATGAGCGACTCCGCTCAGCGAGCAGACGTGCTCGTCCTCGGCGGCGGCATCATCGGCCTGGCGGTCGCCTGGCGGGCGGCCGGCCTGGGCATGTCGGTGAGCGTGCTCGAGCGCGACCTCACCGGGCAGGGAGCATCGCATGTGGCCGCCGGCATGCTGGCGCCGGTCGCCGAGGCGGAGTTCGGCTCGGCCGGGCGGCGGGTGCTCGAGCTCGGACTGCGCTCGGCGGGCATGTGGCCGGGCTTTGCAGCCGAGCTCGAAGAGGCCTCCGGCGGGACAGCGGTCGGCCTGCGGAGCGCCGGCACGCTGCTCGTGGCCTGCGACGAGGACGAGGCGCTCGAGCTCGAGCGCCAGATCGCGTTTCGCGACTCGCTCGGCCTGCGCGCCGAGCGCCTGCGTCCGAGCGCGGCCCGCGAGCGCGAGCCCGCTCTGGCGCCCACCGTGAGGCTGGCGCTCGAGGCGCCCGACGACCGCAGCGTCGATCCGCGGCTGGTACTCGCCGCGCTGCACCGGGCGTGCCTGTCCGCCGGCGTGATCGTGCGCGAGCACGCGCCTGTCGCCGCGCTTGACCTGGGGCCTGCGGAGGATCGGGTCACGGGGGTGACCCTGCAGAACGGCGAGCACCTGCAGGGATCCCACGTGGTGATGGCCGCCGGCGCGTGGGTCGGTCAGATCGAGGGCCTCCCCCCGGCGTCGCAGGTGCCGGTGCGCGCGGTGAAGGGCCAGATTCTGCGCCTTCGCGATCCCGCTGGAGCGGGGATGCTCGAGCGGGTCGTGCGGTTCGAGGGCGGCTATCTCGTACCGCGCTCGGACGGCCGCTATGTCCTCGGCGCGACGGTCGAGGAGCGAGGGTTCGAGCTCGCGCCGACCGTCGGCGGGGTGTACGAGCTGCTGCGGGACGCCCACGAGGTGGTGCCGGGAGTGAGCGAGCTCGAGATCGACGAGCTGTGCGTCGGGCTGCGCCCGAGCACCCCGGACAACGCCCCGGCGATCGGTCCCTGTGCCGTGGAGGGCCTGATCTGGGCGGCGGGCCATCACCGCAACGGCATCCTTCTGGCCCCGCTCACCGCCGAGCTCGTGGCCCAGGCGCTCGCGGGCGAGCCGCCCGGGAACCCGCTCCTGGAAGCCTGCGACCCGACCCGCTTCGGCTCCGCGTCGGATGCTCGGCGGCCCGACCCCCGCGCTCGCCCTCCGGTCGCCCTCGGATGATCGCGCTCGCCCGGCGATGATCAGGCTCAACGGACAGGCTTCAGACGTGCCGGCCGGCGAGACGGTGGCCGGGGCGCTCGGCCGGCTCGGCGTCTCGCCGCAGCTGCGCGGGGTCGCGGTGGCGGTCGACGGCGAGGTCGTGCCACGCGGCGAGTGGGAGTCGTTCGTGCTCGCCGAGGATGCGCGGATGGAGGTCCTCACGGCGATGCAGGGAGGATGATCCTCCGATGAGCACCCCGTCGAGGAGCACGCAGAACGGCGCCGCCCCGCCCGGCGACGTGCTGAGGATCGCCGGGCGGGCGCTGCACTCCCGCCTCCTGCTCGGTACCGGGGGCTTCTCCTCCCTGGAGCTGCTGCGCGACGCGATCGCCGCCAGCGGCAGCGAACTGGTGACCGTGGCGCTGCGGCGCATCGACCCGGACGCTCGCGGATCGCTGATCGACGTGCTATCCGAGGCGGGCGTCGAGCTGCTGCCGAACACCGCGGGGTGCCACACCGCCCGCGATGCCGTCCTCACGGCCAGGCTCGCCCGCGAGGCGTTCGCCACCGACTGGATCAAGCTCGAGGTGATCGGCGACGAGGACACGCTTCTGCCCGATGCCCCCGAGCTGCTGCGCGCCGCCGAGGAGCTTGTGGACGACGGCTTCGTCGTGCTCCCCTATACCACCGACGACCCGGTGCTCGCGCGCCGCCTGGTTGACGTGGGCTGTGCGGCGGTGATGCCCCTCGGATCGCCGATCGGAAGCGGGATGGGCATTCTCAACCCGTACAACATCGCGCTCGTCCGCGAGGCCGTCGACGTGCCGGTCGTGCTGGATGCCGGCATCGGCACCGCCTCCGAGGCGGCCCTGGCGATGGAGCTGGGCTGCGACGCGGTGATGGCCGCCTCGGCGATCGCACGCGCCCAGGATCCCGAGCGGATGGCCCGGGCGATGCGTGCGGCCGTGCAGGCAGGACGCCTGGCACGCACTGCCGGGCGCATCCCGCGGCGGCGCTATGCGACAGCGTCCAGCCCGCGCGACGGGCTGGCCGAGTTCACCTGAGGACCGCCCGCGCCGGGTCGCCGGGACCCGGCTACCCGATCACTTCGATCGTCCCGTTCATCGAGGCGGGGTGGATCGTGCACTCGTAGTGGATGATCCCCGGCTTGGTCATCCTCACCCGGAACGTCCCCCCTTCGCCGAAGTTGTTTGACTTGAAGGACACGGGACCTTCCTTGCTGGTCACGTTGTGTTCGATTGCGTCGTAGTTCGTCCACACGACCGTGCTGCCCACCCTCACCTTGAGCGTGTCCGGGGCGATCGTGATGTTGCGATAGGCGACCTGCACGGTTCCGCTCTGCACGGGCGCCGAGGGGGCAGGCGACGCGTATCTCGGCGTCCTTGTCACTTTGAGGCCTTCGCCCGCCGCCGTCGAGCTGGGGGTGCTCGCCGAGCTCGTCGCGCCGCTCGATTTGCTCGATGATCCGCAGCCCACAACGAGCGCCAGGGCCAGACAGGCGATCAGGGCTGACACGCCGCGCTTCATCGCTCTGCGCACCCTAGCCTAGACTGGCGAGCCCATGCCGCGACACTTCCTCACGGGGGCCGAGCTGACTCCCTCCGAGCTCGACGCGCTCCTCGGCCGCGCGCTCGAGCTGAAGGCGGCACCGTTGTCTTCTCGCGCGCTCGCCGGGTCAAGCGTCGCGCTGATCTTCCAGAAGCCCTCAACCCGCACGCGGCTGTCCTTCGAGGTGGGGATTCACGAGCTGGGAGGCCACCCGGTGGTCCTGCGCTCGGACGAGCTGCAGCTCTCCCGCGGCGAGGCGCTGCGCGACACCGCGCTGGTCCTCTCACGGCACGTGGCGGCGGTCGGCGTGCGCACCGGCCCGGACGCGATGCTCGAGGAGCTGGCCGAGCACAGCGCGATCCCAGTGATCAACATGCTCACGGCCCTGCACCACCCGTGTCAGGCGCTCGCGGATCTGTTGACCCTGCGCGAGGCATACGGTTCGCTGCACGGACTGCGCGTGGCATACGTCGGCGACGGCAACAACGTCGCCCGCTCGCTCGCGCTGCTGGGCGCCCTCGCGGGGATGCACGTGGCGGTTGCTTCGCCGGACGGCTATGCGCTCGAGGAGAACCTGCAGCCGGTGCCCGGCTCCGCCGGCTCGCTGACGCTCCACAGCGACCCGCGCGAGGCCGTTCAGGGGGCGTGCGCGGTCTACACGGACGTCTGGGTGAGCATGGGCGACGAGGCCACCGCGCAGCAGCGCCGAGCCGCGCTTTCCGCCTACCGGGTGGACGACGAGCTGCTCGACGCCGCCTCCCCGGGCGCCTTTGCCATGCACGACCTGCCCGCGCACCCCGGAGAGGAGATCTCGGCCGCGGTCCTCTATGGCATGCGCCAGCGCATCTGGGACCAGGCCGAGAACCGCCGCCATGCCCAGAAGGCGCTCCTCGAGCTGCTCGTCGGCACGGCCTGAGGTTGACCATGGAGACCGTGGATCGAAGCACGACCGCCGGCCCCGCGCCGGGGCCGGCGCGCGCCGAGCGTCCGCAGCGCGGGGATGAGCTCGAGCTCGGGATCGAGTCCCTCGCATTCGGCGGCGAGGGTGTCGCGCGGCTGGGCGACGGCGGGTATGTGGTGTTCGTGGCCGGCGCGATCCCGGGTGACCGGGTGCGCGCGGTGGTGCACAAGCGCAAGCGCAGTTACGCGAACGCCCGCACGCTCGAGGTGCTCGACCCGAGCCCCGAGCGAATCCCGCCCGTGGCTGACCACCCGGGCGTGCCGTGGCAGGTGCTCTCCTATGAGCGCCAGCTTCAGATCAAGAGCGCGCAGGTCGATGAAGCGCTGCGGCGGATCGGCGGCCTCGAGGACTTCGAGCTGCAGGACATCCTGCCCGCCGTGCAGCAGTGGCGCTACCGCAACAAGCTGGAGTACTCCTTCGGCGAGGGAGCCGAGCGCGGGGAGCTCCAGTGCGGGTTTCACATGCCGGCGGGCGGGAATCGGGTGGCGCCGATAGAGGACTGCCTGCTGGCGTCCGAGGCGGGCAACCTCGCGCGTGAGGTGGCCCTGCGCTGGTGCCGGGCCGAAGGGCTCGCCGCCTGGGATCGAGGCAGGGGCCCGGCGGAGCGCACGGGTGAGGACCGACGGCGCACCGGCGCGGGCGGTCGCGCCGGCACGTCGAAGGAGCGCGAGCGAGACGATCGAACGGGGCCGGGGCCGGACGGGCGGGCGCGCCTTCGCAACCTCGTCGTCCGGGAAGGCCGGCGGACCGGGCGGCTGCAGATCCGCATCGTGACGACGGACGGCGAGCTCGAGGCCGGCTCGCTGGCCGCCGCGCTCAGTGAGGCTCTCGGCGAGCGCCTCAGCGGCGTGCTTTGGACGCGCTCTCGTGCGCTCGCCGAGACGACGGCAGGCGGGGAGACCGAGCTGGTCTGGGGCGAGGCGGAGCTTGCAGAGCGGCTGGGCGAGCTCGACCTGCGCATCTCCTCCGAGGCGTTCTTCCAGACGAACACCGAGATGGCCGAGCTGCTCTACGGGGTGGTGGCGGAGTACGCCGCCCTGGAGGGCTGGGAGCGCGTCTTCGATCTGTACTCGGGCATCGGCACGATCGCCCTGACCCTGGCCCCGCGCGCCGGCGAGCTGTGGGGGATCGAGCAGGTGCCCGAGGCCGTGGCCGACGCGATCGCCGGGGCACGGCGCAACGGGGTGACGAACGCCCACTTCTTCGCCGGTGACGCCCGCCTGGCACTGCCCGAGCTTCTCGAGCGCGTCGGAAGCCCCGACGTCGTCATCGTGGATCCTCCCCGGGCCGGGCTGTCGAAAAAAGTGGTGCGCCGCATCGCAGAGGCCTCTCCGAAGCGAATCGTCTACGTCTCCTGCAACCCCACGACGCTCGCACCCAACGCCGCGGAACTCGGACAGGCAGGGTGGGTCCTGCGCAAGGTTCGTCCCGTCGACATGTTCCCCCAGACGCATCACATCGAGTGCGTCGCACTGCTCGAGCGCCCAGGCGAGACCCGAGCCGCCTCACAGGGATAGGCTTGCCCGGTGCTTGCGGCCACGATACGCGACCAGCAGGTCGTGGTGGCGGAGTTCCCGGACCCCGTTCCGGGCTCCGGCGAGGTGCTCGTGGCCGTTCGCGCCGCGGGGCTGAACGGGGCCGACATGATGCAGCTCCGCGGGCTCTACCCGGCGCCGGCCGGCTCGCCGCAGGACATCCCCGGCCTGGAGCTGGCCGGCGAGGTGGCGGCGCTCGGGCCGGGCGCCGAGCGCTTCACGGTAGGCGACCGAGTGATGGCGATCGTCGGGGGAGGCGGCCAGGCAGAGCTCGCCGTGGTGCACGAGCGTCAGCTGATGACGGTGCCCGAGGCGCTCGACTGGCCCGCCGCCGGAGGGCTGCCCGAGGTATTCACGACAGCCCACGACGCGCTGCTCGTGCAGGCCGGGCTGCGTCCGGGCGAGCGCCTGCTCGTGCAGGGGGGAGCCGGCGGCGTGGGAACGGCCGCGATCCAGCTCGGGCGCGCCCTGGGCGCCCGCGTCACCGCGACG
Source organism: uncultured Solirubrobacterales bacterium (assembly GCA_963811445.1). Taxonomy (GTDB): domain Bacteria; phylum Actinomycetota; class Thermoleophilia; order Solirubrobacterales; family Solirubrobacteraceae; genus Palsa-744. Next base: position 243,253 of record CAWERP010000014.1, on the reverse strand, counting down.
GTGCGCAGCGACCAGCTGCACGCAGGGGTCGCGGCACTCGGCGCGACGGTGATCGCCCCCGACGGCTTCGCCGATCATGGGCCGTTCGACGTGGTTCTCGAGCTCGTGGGCGCCCCCAACCTCCCGGGCGACCTCGCCGCGCTCGCCGTGGGCGGGCGGATTGCCGTGATCGGGGTCTCTGCCGGTGCCCGCTCAGAGCTCGACCTACTGGCGCTGATGGGCAAGCGCGCGCGAATCCACGGCTCCACCCTGCGAGCGCGCCCGCTCGAGGAGAAGGCGCTCGCCGCGCGGCGCGTCGAGCAGGAGGTCCTGCCCGGGTTCGAGAGCGGCGCCCTGCAGGTGCCGCTCGCCGAGACCTTTCCGCTCGCCTCCGCGGCGGCTGCCTACGAGCGCTTCGCGGCCGGGGGAAAGCTCGGCAAGATCGTGCTCGCCGGCTCGTCCTCGATCGGTCAGTAGGGCGGCTGGGAGGCGTACCAGTCGCCGAGGGTGCGGAACGCCGCCCAGAAGGCCCGCTTGGAGCTCTGCTCGTCGAGCGACTCATCGATGTTCGGCACGTACAGCGCGTCGATCGTCGGCGTGAGCTCCTGGATCTCGCCCAGGCTCGCCTCGAGCGGGCGCGCCAGCGGAATGTCGAGCTCGTTGAACGTCGCCAGGGCCTCCGGCCCCATGACCACGATGATCTTCGGCTGCACGATCGCGATCTCGGAGACCACCCTCGCCACGCAGGCGAAGTCCGCCAGCGAGGCATCGCTCAGCGGGCACTTCACGCAGAGCGTTCCGTAGACGGCCAGAGGATCGATCGACAGCCGCTTCAGCGACTTCATGAGCGCCCCCCCGGCGCGGCCGTAGAAGGCTACGCCCTCCTCGATCTCGGAGGGCAGCGGGGAGTGCTTCAGCAGCATGATGTCCGCCTGCGGATGGCCCGAGCCGAGCACCGGCATGAGGTTGCCGCGAGGGCAGTGCGGGCAGGCCTGCAGCTCGCGAGTGAGCGAGTTCAGCTCGCGGATTGCACGCTCGAGGTACTTTTCGCGGATCTCGTCATCGGTCACGGGCATCGACCCCGAGGGATTTGACGATGGCGATGGTTGTCCTTGGCGGTGCATCAACAGTTGCGCTGCCCTACCGTTGCCCCCCGCCACCGGAAGCACGCTTGACGCGCCTCACGCGCCGCGCCCGGCTCGCCCGGCGCGCGGCCGGGGGCCGGGCCCGGGTCTGCAGGAACTTCAGCGCCTGCACGTACAAAAGCGATGACGGCCGCGTGACGATCTCGGCGTCGCGAAGCGACTGCAGGAACTCGGCTGGGTCGTGGAAGTCGCGCATGCGGATGCGCACCGAGCCGAGCCCCTGGGCCACGTGGGAGTCCGAGCCCGCGCCCGCGACGATCCGGTACTTGGCGGCGAACCGCGCCGCCTCGTCGTTGAACGCTCCGATCGCCACCCTCGGGTTGAAGACCTCGATCGCGTCGACGTCGTCGAGGATGGTCAGCATGTGCTCGTAGTCGGGCACCGAGTGCATCCGGTCGAAGGGATGGGGCACGTAGACAAGGCCGCCCTGTCGCTTGATCTCGGCCACGGTCTCCTGCAGGCTCAGTCCGCGGGGGATCTTCTGCTCGATGAACAGCCCGATGACCTCGCCCTGGTCGGCCGTCTTGACCTCCTCTCCGACGATCACCTTGACGCCCGCCTGCTCAGCCTGCGCGCGCGCCTCCAGGGCGCCGGAGATCTCGTTGTGGTCGGTCACCGCGATCGCCCCGAGCCCCTGCTCGCGCGCGGTCGCGAGCAGCACCTCCACGGGTGTGGCGCAGTCGGGCGAGTGGTCGGTGTGCATGTGCAGGTCCACGTCGATCAGCGGCCGCTCGCTCAGCCGGCGGGCGAGAGCCGGGTCACCGTGCGAGGCGTGACGGCGGGCTGCCAGGGCGCGGTAGACGTCTTCGAGCTCCGCCGTTGCCTGCGAGCAGTCCGGCAGGAGCCGGTAGTCGCCGGGGAAATAGCGGGCCATCAGCTCGGCGGTGGCGGGGAGGCTGGCGGTCCGGGCGTCCAGGCGCCCGAAGAAGCTCTCGACGAAGCGACGCGCGACGAGCGTGGAGAGCAGCCGCTCGGTGGAGGAGTGGAACGAGCCGACGTTCAGCGCACGCGAGTGGCGCAGCGCGGCGTTGGAGGTGCTGGGCGCGAACGGCTCGTGGACGTGGACGAAGTCGAACTCCACGGTGGTGAGGACTTCCTCGACGGTGCGGGCCACGTCGATCGACAGCGCGGAGGGGCGCCGGCGGGCGCCGCCGGCGACGTCGAGCACCTCGCCGACGGCGATCACGCCGGGAGTGCCCCCGTCGGTTCCCTCGAGCAGGGTCTCGGGCCGCCCGCGGGCGGCCCTCAGGGCCCTGCGCGAGGCGCGCACCCGCTCCTGGGAGTGCGACGGGGCGAGCACCAGCACGCGATGCCCTTGCTGGGAGAGCTCGCGGGAGATGCGGCTGACGTGGGCGTTGACCTCGTTCTCCTGCGCCTCCCAGGGATACGGGGTCACCTGAGCGATGGAGAAACGCGAAGCCATGGGCTCGCGCATTATCCCGCCCGCGACGGCTCGGGCGCGGCTATTTCGCGGCGGGCGCCTTCAGCGCGCGCGCCCGGGCGCCGGAGGCCTTGGCGGGCCGCGCCTTGGCGGTCCTCGCGGCGGTGGGCCCCTTCGCCCGCCGGCCGGCCCTGGTCTTGGTCGTCGCCGGCGAGCTCGTGCGCGCTCGGGGAGGCCGCGCGTACTTCGCTATGAACTTCTCGGTGTCGATGCGCGCCTGGCCGTCGGGGCGCTGGTTGTGGGGCGACTTCATCAGGTAGGAGGAAGGCCCGTCCAGCTGTCCGCCGACTCCGTGGTTGAGCGCGAGCTTGCAGCAGCGCACGGCGTCGATCACGATGCCCGCGGAGTTCGGCGAGTCCCAAACCTCGAGCTTCAGCTCGAGGTTCAGCGGCACGTCGCCGAACGCCTGCCCCTCCACGCGTATGTGCGCCCACTTGCGGTCGGTCAGCCATGGCACGTAGTCCGACGGGCCAACGTGGATGTCGCCCGCCGGCAGCTGATGGTCCATGATCGAGGTGACGGCGTTGGTCTTCGAGATCTTCTTCGACTCGAGCCTCTCGCGCTCGAGCATGTTGAAGAAGTCCATGTTCCCGCCGACATTGAGCTGGGAGGTGCGCTCGATCTCCACGCCGCGCTCGGCGAACAGGCGCGCAAGCGTGCGGTGGACGATCGTCGCGCCGACCTGGGACTTGATGTCGTCGCCGACGATCGGCAGCCTGGCTTGCTTGAAGCGCCTGTCCCAGTAGTTCTCGCGGGCGATGAAGACGGGGATGCAGTTGACGAAGCCGCAGCCCGCCTCGAGCACCTGCTCGACGTACCACTTGGTGGCCTGCTCGGAGCCCACCGGCAGGTAGGAGACGACCACGTCGGTGTGCGTCTCGCGCAGAATGCGCACGATGTCGGCGGTCTCGCCCGGAGCCTTCGTGATCTTCTGCTTGAGGTACTTTCCGAGTCCGTCGTGGGTCATGCCCCGCTGCACCGGCACGCCGAGCTTCCTCGGCACCTTTGCGAACTTGATCGTGTTGTTCTCACCGGCCCAGATCGCCTGGCCGAGGTCCTTGCCGACCTTGGTCGCGTCGATGTCGAAGGCGGCGGTGAACTCGATGTCGCGGACGTGATAGCCGCCCAGGTCAACGTGCATCAAGCCCGGAACGCGATCGTCGGGGTCAGCATCGCGGTAGTAGTGAACGCCCTGGACGAACGCAGAGGCGCAGTTGCCGACTCCGATGATCGCGACCCTCACCTTCTCCGAGCGGTAGCGCTCGGCGCCGTTCTTTGCGGCCAGGCCGTCGCGGGCAGTGCCGCCGTTGTGGGTCGTGCGACCGTTGCTGTGCTCCGTGATCACGAGTCAGACTTCCTTTGTCGGGGCCGAAGGCGTCGGTCAAGGGAGCCGGAGGGGCTGCCTTCTCTCCGCGCGGGATGACCCGCATACCGGACCGAGCTGCTCGGAGAGACTACTCCGCCCGGCGTGTTAGGTCACACCGAGAGCTCACGGCGGACGTGCCAGATTCGCTGACCGACGGTGATCACGCTGAGCGTCGCCAGCACGTAGACGGCCGGCTGCAGCAGTTCGAAATCGCCGAGCGAGGCGCCGTGCGCGAACACGAGGCCGATCGCGAGGATCACGACGCGCACGGGCCGTGTGGCGATGCCCACCTTGCACTCCACGCCGAGCGCCTCGGCGCGCGCGCGGGTGTAGCTGACCATCAACGAAGCGAGTACCGCGACGACCACAGCGGCCGCCGCGTCGCGGTTGCCGTTGAGCGCGAAGTAGCCGGCCACCGCGGCCAGCACGATCCCCTCCTCGACGCGATCGAGCGTCGAGTCAAGAAACGCGCCGAACGGGGTGCCCTTGCCCGACATGCGCGAGTAGCGCCCGTCGAGCGTGTCCATGATCGAACCCACGATGAACGCCACCCCGCCGAGGAACAGCAGCCCTTCCCAGATCAGTGCCGCGGCGAGCAGGTTCAGCGCGAGACCGGTCAGCGAGATCGCGTTGGGCGTCAGTCGCGACTCGATCAACCGGTCGCGCATCAGCTCGCGCCGTTCGCCGGCTCCGATCGGAGCTCGCGCACGACGCGGGCGCGTCCGGTAGGCGCCGCGCCGCGTGCGGCGCGCAGCTGCCTGTTGGCGGGGTGCCATCGTGCCTCGGGCCGCCGCTGCCTACCCGCTCGCCCGGGCGCCCGCGGAGGGGACGGTCGAGAAGCGCCACACGCCCGGGCGGACGCGCCCGAGCCAGATCGCGCCGTAGGCCGATGCGCCGGCGGTGAGCGCGCCGAGGAGCGCGTCGGCGATGAAGTGATTGGCGGTGATCACGATCACGAAGGTCATCAGGAATGGATACAGCGCCCACAGGATGCGCACGGCCGAGCGGCGCGCAAGGCGCGCCAGCGGCCAGCCGATCATCAGCGCGAACGCGACGTGCATCGAGGGCACCGCGGCGTAGGGGTTGAACATCGCGCTCATCGATGCGCTGCTGTTGGAGACGCTCACCGGGGTGAGGTCGGAGACCGTGTCGATGAAGCCCCACTCGGGCAGGAACCGCGGCGGTGCCGTCGGAAAGACGACGTAGCCGACGAGCGCGATCGCCATGGCGATCATGAACATGTTGCGCACGAAGTAGAAGGAGCGGTTGTGGCGCATGTAGAGATACAGGAGGGCTGCGATCGTCACCGATCCCTGCGCGTTGACATACAGCCAGCTCGCGCTCACCATCATCAGGTGGCTGCCGGACGCCCACGCCTGGACGCTCGGCTCCACGAACAGGTGCAGCGTCCGCTCGATCGAGATCAGCTCGCGCGCGTGCTGGAAGGCGGCCGTCGCTTTGCCCTCGACCAGGCCCCGCACGACGCGGTAGGCGAGGTAGGCGGCGAGAAACAGCGAGATCTGCCGCAGCACGTCCAACCATCCCTTTGGCAGGACGCGCGCCTGCAGGAGACGAGCGCGGGCGACCATCGCTCCGAAGCCTAGACGATGACTCCAATCGAAAGTCGTGAGCGACGGTGCGCGCGCACCGCGCAGGGGTCTCACCGGCAGCGGGGGCCGTGGTCAAAGACGCGGCTCAGCGAGAAGTCGATTACGACGTGCAGGCTTCCAGCGCGTCGCGCCCGCAGCTCGGTCCAGTCGCCGGGCGCGCGGGCCACGCACCCGTGTCCGCTCGCCAGGGCCCAGTAGGGGGTGAATCTGATCCGCACCTCGAACGCCCCGGCGCGCGGCGCCTGAAGCGTGAACGAGTCCGTACCGAGGCCGGTGAGCACGGCCGGCGGCTCGGCGATCGGACGGGCGCCGAGCACCGCCCAGAGTCGCCAGTGCGCCGAGCGCCAGACTTCGTGCAGGTAGGCGCCCGCGCCGCGAGGTCGACCGGCTCCTGCACCCGCTCCGCGCAGAAGCCGGGCCTCGGCGCTCGCCGAGTAGTCGAGCGGAGCGTCCGGCAGGGCGACGTAGGCAACGGCGGTATCCATGAGCCAGGCGTGGTAGCTGGCCGCAGTGAGCGCTCCGGAGTCGTAGAAGAGCGCGTTGTGCCCGCGGTCGAGCTGGCGCTCCCAGCCGCGGGCGAGCGCCACGTGGGGCGCGACCCGACTGGCGTCGGAGTGGTTGGCCGTCGTGACAACCTCGATGCGCAGCGGGTGCTGCGGGTCGGTGGCGCCGAGCGCGGCCAGCCGGCTCAGAAGCGGCGCGTAGTAGGAGGCGTGCTCGGAGGGATCCGGCGCCGCCGAGGCGAAGTCCGTCACGGGCGCGTTGACCTGCCAGTAGAGCAGGAAGGGCGCCAGCGCGAGCAGCACCAGGGGGCGACCAAGGGGCGATCGGGCGGCGAGCACGCACGCGGCGATCGGTCCCGCCACGAGCGCGCCCAGCCTGTCCGCGTTTCCGCCCACGGGCGTCGTCAGCAGGTAGGCGCCGAGGAGGGCCACCGCGTAGAGCAGCGCGCCGATTCGCAGAGCGCGCTGGCGCGCGGGGATCAGGGCGGCGATGATCAGCACCCCGACGAGCGCTGGCAGGGCGCTTGAGGCGTCGAACGGCTGTGAGCCCCCTTCGGGGAAGACCACCGCGAGCAGCGCGATCGGCGTGAGCGCGGCGACGGCGAGCCCGACTCGCCAGCCCTGCGGGGTGGCGACCCCGGGGTCCACCGCTTCGCCGCGGGCGACCCGCAGGGGCGTCCGTGTGCCGAGCGCGGCCTGCGGCCGGCCGGCGAGCGCCCAGGCGAGCGCCGCGAGCGCCAGGAAGGCGCCCGCCACAGGGCTCGCCAGCGCCGTGAGCGCCGCGAGCGCGACGGCGAGCACGTGGCGGCCTCGCTGGGCCGCCAGCAGCGCCCCGAGGCCGATGGCCAGGCCGAGGTCGAAGGCGACGCGGCTGGAGAGCAGCGAGACCCCGGCGCCGAGGGCGAACCAGGCGGAAGCGATGCGGGTCGCCCGCTCGGGGAAGCGACGGTCGATCAGCGCTTCGAACAGCGCTGCGGCGACCGTCATCGACAGGGCAGCGAGCAGATGCAGGCCGACGAGCCACCCCAGCGCAGGGGCAAGGATGCTGTAGGCGAGCAGATGGTGCCCTCCGTACCACCCGTTGTCCCACAGCGCGAGGCCGGCCCGACCGAACAGGTCGCTGCGGTAGGCGGCGGCGGCGAGGTCGGCGCTGGGGGGCGCGGCGATCACATACCAGGCGCCGATCGCGGCGGTGATCGTCCAGGCGGGGACCCGTCGTGCGAGCGTGCCCGCTGCGACCCGGCGTCCAGGCTGACGATCGCTCACTCCGATGGCGCGCTCAGGAAGTCCACGATGCGGTCGATCGCGTCGGGGCGGTCGAACCAGGGCCAGTGGCCGGCGTCGGGCAGCTCCACGAGCTCGGCCCCGCCGAGCGCGCCCGCATACTCCCGTGCGAAGCGCCCGGGGATGTACGGGTCCTGCATCCCCCAGACGACCAGCGCCGGGACGTTCAGGCGATCCAGGTGCGCCCCGGCGGCTGCCAGCACCGATGGGGGGGAGCTGCGGTACAGGCGCAGGATCGCGCGCTGGGTGCCCTGATCGAAGTGGTCGACCACGAGGTCGAGCCATGCCTCCGGCATCGGCCCGGGGGTCACGTTGCCCTCCCTGGAGGCCAAGCGCGCGAAGCGGCGGTTGCTCATCCCCATCGCGAGCTCGCCGAGCACCGGAGTGCGCCAGATGCGCGCTGTTCGGTGCCAGCGGTAGCCGGGCAGGAAGGGCACCGCGTTGACCACCACGATGCGCTCGACCCGCTCGGGGTGACGCTGGGCGAAGGCGAGCCCGACGGCGCCCCAATCGTGCACGACCAGGCTCACTCGCGCCTGCCCGACGAGGTCGAGGAAGCGCTCGATGAACTGGGCGTACTCGTCGATCGTGTAGCGGAGGAACCCGGGCTTCCCGGAGGCCCCGAAGCCGGGGAGGTCGGGTGCGAGGCCTCCTGTGCGTTGAAGGAAGGGCGGCCATTCGCGGGCGTTCGAGGGCACCCCGTGCAGGTAGAGCGCCACGGACTCCCGCGCGGCGCCCGAGGGAGCGGGCGCGCTGAACCAGAAGACCGGCACCCCGTCGAGCTCGCCGGTGTGCTCGCTGACCTCGCTCACCGCGCGAGGATATCGGGGCAGGGACGCCCGGGGGACACCCCCGGGGATCGGTGGGGCTACCGTGGGACCGTGGCATCGACTGGCTCACGCCGCCCCGCGCGGCAACCGGCCTTCACGCCCCCGGCGCGGGCGCGCGTGCTGAGAATCCGCGACCGACTGCGGGCGGTGTACGGCGTCCCGCTGATGAAGCCCCACGGCCATCCGATCGCAGAGCTCATCCTCACTGTCCTGTCTCAGTCGACGAACGACCGAAACCGCGACGTCGCATACCTGCGCCTGCGCGAGCGGTTCCCGACCTGGCAGGCGGTGATGCGCGCGCCGCGCGCCGAGGTCGAGGAGGCGATCAGGCCCGGAGGCATCTCGAAGGTGAAGTCGGCCCGCATCCAGGCGATCCTCCGGGCGATCGCCGGCGATCCACGCGACCCGCCGCACGAGCTCTCGCTGGACTGGCTGCCCCGGGCGCCGATCGGAGCGGCTCGCGACTACCTGACGGCGCTGCCCGGGGTGGGCCGCAAGACGGCGGCGTGCGTGCTGCTGTTCGCCTACGGCCTGCGCGACGTGCCGGTGGACACCCACGTCGCGCGCGTCGGCACCCGCCTCGGACTGCTGCGCGAGGGTGCGCCGTTCGAGGAGCTCCACGATCAGATGCTCGCGCTGACGCCGCCCGGGCAGGAGCTCGAGCTGCACGTGAACCTCCTGCGCCACGGAAGGCGCACATGCCACGCACGCTCGCCGAAGTGCGACGACTGCGCGCTTGCGCGCATGTGCCCCAGCCGCAAGAAGTTCCTGCCGGCCGTGCGGGCCGCGCGGAGCGCTCAGCCGCGAGGCAGGACCGCGAACGCGATCACGGCGTAGTGCAGGGTCGCTGCGGCGATCACCAGCGCGTGGAAGATCTCGTGGTAGCCGAACACCTTCGGGAACGGGTTCGGCCGCCCGCTCGCGTAGACGACCGCGCCCACCAGGTAGAGCAGACCGCCGCCGGCGAGCCCGGCCACGCCGAGCCAGCCGATCGCGGCCGGGAGCTCTCCGAAGACCGCCGCGGTCACCAGGCCGAGGGCGGCGTAGACGGCCGCGAAGAGCCACTTCGGCGCGTCGATCCACGCCAGCTTGAAGACCACGCCGCCGAGCGCCCCGGCCCACAGCACGACCAGGATGGTCTTCGCCAGCGGACCTCTCAGCGCGAGCAGTGCGACCGGCGTGTAGGTGCCCGCAATGAGCACGAAGATCATCGAGTGGTCGAGCCGCTTCATCCAGCGCCGCGCGGTCGGCCGCCAGGTCAGGCGGTGATACAGCGCGCTCGTGCCGAGCAGCGCCGACACCGCCACCGCGTAGATCGTCGCCGCGATCCGCGCCCGACCGCCCGACGCTGCGAGGATCAGCCCGACGCCGCACCCCACGGACACGAAGAACGCATATTGGTGGGAGACCCCGCGCAGCCGGGGCTTCACGGGCTGCTCGGGCGCAGCCGCCGCAGCGACCTGGGCTGTGACAGAGCGCACGTGTAGACGTTAGCGCCTCGGAAGGCGCCTGTCACACCGAGGGCGCGTCGGTGGCGACAGCGCCCTGCTCTGCCGCGCCGCCCGCCAGCTTCTCGCGGGCCCGCTCGGGCGTGACCCTGACGACGTCCCAGGCCAGGCCCACGCGTGCCATCGCGAGGATCAGCCAGCCCGACGGGTCGAACTCGTACCAGCGCAGCCCATGGAAGGCCGACTGGGGGAAGGCATGGTGGTTGTGGTGCCACGCCTCGCCGAGCGAGGGAAGCGCGAGCCAGAAGACGTTCGTCGAGTGGTCGTCCGTGTCGAAGCGCCGGCGGCCGAAGACGTGGCAGATCGAGTTGATGCTCCAGGTGATGTGGTGCACGAGGAAGATCCTCACCAGCCCGCCCCAGAGGAGCGCGCTGAGGCCCCCGGCGACGAGCGATCCACCGCTCAGGGCGAAGCCCAGGAGGAACGGCAGCGCCAGGCTGGACAGGGCGATCAGCGGGAAGCTGCGGTTGATGCGTCGCATCGTCGGGTCCTCGACCAGGTCGCGCGCGAACCGTTTCGAGGACGCCTGGCCGTGGGTCTGGAACAGCCAGCCCGTGTGCGCATGCCACAGGCCTCGCGTCATCCCGCGGATGCCTGCGCCGTGGCCGGCGTGGGGGCTGTGCGGGTCGCCCTCTTCGTCGGTGAAGGTGTGGTGCTTGCGGTGGTCGGCCACCCAGTCGATCACCGGCCCCTGCAGGGACATGGAGCCGAGGACCGCGAGCGTGTAGCTCAGCCAGGGGCGCGTCCGGAAGGCACGGTGGGTCAGCAGGCGATGGAAGCCGACGGTGACGCCGACGGCGGTCAGCGCGTACATCACGGCGAAGACCGCGAGGTCGCGCGGGGAGAGGAAGCTGTTCCACAGCAGCGCCGCGGCCACCAGCACGCCGATCAAGGGGATCACGACGGCGGCGATGTTCACGTTGCGCTCCAGCCGGGTCACGTATTTATTCAATACCCCCCTTGGGGCCAATGGTTACGGGGGTTTCCGGGGATTCGCCCTCGGGGGACGGCCCACTTGAAAGAAGGCAGGAAATCTGACATACTCGCACTTAGATTTATAAAGCCGATTTGAAGGAGCACTCCCACATGGGAAAGACCATAGGCATCGACCTCGGCACGACGAACTCGTGCATGGCCGTGCTCGAGGGCGGCGAGCCCACCGTCATCGAGAACGCAGAGGGCGCCCGCACGACCCCCTCCGTCGTGGCCTTCACGGCATCCGGCGAGCGCCTCGTCGGCACCGTCGCCAAGCGCCAGGCCGTCACCAACCCGCAGAACACGATCTTCTCGATCAAGCGCTTCATGGGCCGCAAGGAGGCCGAGGTGCGCGAGGAGGAGTCGATCGTCCCCTACAAGGTCGTCTCCGGCCCTAACGGCGACGCCCGCGTGGAGGCCGGCGGCGAGCAGCACTCCCCCCCGCAGATCTCCGCGATGATCCTGCAGAAGCTGAAGGCCGACGCAGAGGCCTATCTCGGCGAGAGCGTCGACTCGGCGGTCATCACCGTCCCCGCCTACTTCAACGACGACCAGCGTCAGGCCACCAAGGACGCCGGCAAGATAGCCGGGCTCGACGTCAAGCGCATCATCAACGAGCCCACCGCGGCGTCGCTCGCGTACGGCCTCGACAAGGAGGCCGACCAGACGATCCTCGTCTTCGACCTCGGAGGCGGGACGTTCGACGTGTCCGTCCTCGAGATCGGCGACGGCGTGTTCGAGGTCAAGTCCACCGCCGGCGACAACCACCTTGGCGGCGACAACTTCGACAAGGCGATCGTCGACTGGCTGGTAGCCGAGTTCAAGAAGTCCCAGGGGATCGATCTCAGCGCCGACCCGATGGCGCTCCAGCGCCTCTACGAGGCGGGCGAGAAGGCGAAGATCGAGCTCTCAACAACCCAGGAGACGCAGATCAACCTGCCGTTCATCACCGCCGACGCCTCGGGCCCCAAGCACCTCGACACGCGCCTGACCCGTGCGAAGCTCGCCGAGCTGACCTCGTCGCTGATCGACCGCGTGGTGGCGCCGGTGCGCCAGGCGATCGACGACGCCAAGGACAAGGGCGTCAAGGAGATCGAGCACGTGGTGCTGGTCGGCGGCATGACCCGCATGCCCGCCGTGCAGGAGAAGGTCAAGGAGCTCACCGGCAAGGAGCCCCACCGCGGCGTCAACCCCGACGAGGTGGTTGCCGTCGGTGCAGCGATCCAGGCCGGCGTGCTCGCCGGCGACGTCAAGGACGTCCTGCTGCTCGACGTCACCCCGCTGACCCTGGGCATCGAGACCAAGGGCGGCGTGATGACCAAGCTGATCGAGCGCAACACCACGATCCCCACGCGCAAGGGCGAGGTCTTCTCGACGGCCGAGGACAACCAGCCCTCGGTGGAGATCCACGTCCTGCAGGGCGAGCGGGAGATGGCCAGCTACAACAAGTCCCTGGGCAAGTTCCAGCTCACCGGGATCCCGCCCGCACCGCGCGGCATCCCGCAGATCGAGGTCGCATTCGACATCGACGCAAACGGAATCCTCAACGTGTCCGCAAAGGACCTCGGAACGGGCAAGGAGCAGAAGATCGAGATCAAGGCCGGTTCAGGGCTCTCCGAGGAGGAGATCAAGCGGATGGTCTCCGACGCCGAGTCGCACGCCGAGGACGACCGCCGTGCACGCGAGCTCGCCGAGGCGCGCAACAACGGCGAGAACGCCGCCTACCAGGCCGAGCGCCAGCTCGCCGATCTGGGCGAGCAGGTGGATGCCGACTCCCGCGAGCGCATCGAGGCGGCGATCAAGGAGGTGCGCGAGTCGCTGGAGTCCGAGGACCCGGCCGTGATCGAGGCCAAGACCGAGGCCCTGCAAACCGCGTTCCACGCGGTTTCCGAGGCCATGTATCAGCGCGCGCAGGAGTCCGCTGCGGCTGCGGGCAACGGCGCATCCTCGTCGGACGGCGCGTCCTCGGAGGATGAGGACGTCGTCGACGCCGAGGTAGTGGACGAGCCGAAGGCATAACGCGCGATGAGCGACCCAGAGCAGGCCGTCGAGCAGCAGTCCGGCGCTCGCGCCGCGTCTCCCGACGGGGACTCGGCGCGGCGCGCCGGTGAGGCCGATCGGTCTTCCGCCGCCGTCTCGCGGCAGGAGGCCCATCCGACCGATGAGAAGGACGCGGGGACTCGACCTGCAGAGGACGACGCCTCGGAGGTCGAGGGCGATCTGGACGAGCTGGTCGGGATCGCCGCCCAGCGCGACGAGTACCTCGCGCTGGCGCAGCGCACGCAGGCGGACTTCGAGAACTACCGCAAGCGCGTCGCCCGCGAGTCGGCGACCGCGCAGGAGCGGGGCGTGGCGAAGCTCGCCAAGGAGCTCCTCCCCGCACTCGACAATCTCGACCGCGCTCTGGAGGACGCGGGCGCGGCCGCCGGGGCGCAGGGCCCGGACGGCGGCGGCACGCACGAGGACCCGCTGCTGGCGGGCGTGCGACTGGTGCGCTCGGAGCTGAGCGCCGCGCTCGCGCGGATCGGCATCGAGTCCTTCTCGCCCGTCGGCGAGACATTCGACCCGGCGCTGCACGAGGCGATGGCCACCACCCAGCAACCGGCCGGCGGCGCCGAGAGCGGGACCGTCGTCGAGGTCTACCAGCCCGGCTACCGGCTCGGCGAGAGCATCATCCGGCCGGCACGGGTCGTCGTCGCCGCGTAACCGCGAGGCAATCGATGGCAACGCGTCCCGACTACTACAAGACGCTCGGCGTCGACAAGAAAGCGACTCCCGAGCAGATCAAGAAGGCCTACCGCAAGCTCGCGCGCCAGTATCACCCCGACCGCAACCCCGACAACAAGGAGGCCGAGGCGCGCTTCAAGGAGATCTCCCAGGCCCACGACGTCCTCGGCGACCCGGAGAAGCGCAAGCAGTACGACAGCGGCACGGGGATGTTCACGACCGGCGCCGGTCCGGGGGGCGGCTTCGGCGGGTTCGGCAACTTCGACTTCGACGCCTCCTCGATGGGGGACATCCTCTCCAACCTCTTCGGAGCGGGTGGCGGCGCGGGGCGCGGCCAGCGCCAGCGTCCCCGCGCGGAGCGCGGCGCGGACCTCGAGACCCAGGTCTCGATCTCCTTCGAGCAGGCGGTCGCCGGCGCCCAGATCCCGTTGCAGGTGCCCATGCAAACGACGTGCAACACGTGCCGGGGCACCGGCGCCAAGCCCGGCACCACGCCCTCGGTGTGCCCGCGCTGTGAAGGCAGGGGCATCGAGACCCAGGGGCAGGGCATGTTCTCGATCTCCCAGCCGTGCTCGCAGTGCGGTGGCTCGGGCACGATCATCGAGGACCCGTGCCCTACGTGCCATGGCTCGGGCGCCGTGCGCACGGTCAAGCGCCTGCGGGTAAACATCCCGGCCGGCGTGCGCGACGGCAGCCGCATACGCCTGCCGGGCAAGGGCGAGCCCGGACGCCGAGGCGGCCCGCCGGGCGACCTGTACCTGATCACCCACGTCTCGCCCTCCCCGGTGTTCAAACGCAAGGGCGACAACCTCCAGGTCGAGGTCCCGCTGAGCATTCCCGAGGCGCTGCGCGGCGCCGAGGTGCAGGTGCCGACCCTCAACGGAACGAAGACGCTGCGCGTGGGCCCGGGCACCAAGCACGGCACCGTCCAGCGGCTGCGCGGCGAGGGGCCGCCGAAGCTCGCCAGCGGATCCCCGCCGGCCCGCGGCGACATTCACTATCGCTTCGTGATCGACGTTCCGGAGAACCTGAGCAAGGAGCAGAAGGACGCGGTCGAAGTGCTGTCGCAGACACTGGCCGGCGATCCCCGCGCAGGGCTGTTCCCGGACGGCAACGCTCCGGCCGGCACTCCCGCCGGCGCCCCCGCCGAGGCGGGTGAGCACTGATGGGCGCGCGCCAACGTCGTCCGGCGCCGCCGGGCCCGGTCGCCCGGATCCTCCACGGTCGCCCGCGTGAAGCTGAAAGCCGATCGCGGCGTGTTCGCGATCTCGGTGGCGGCCGAGCTGGCCAACATGCACCCTCAGACGCTCCGCATGTACGAGGCGCGCGGCCTGATCGAACCACAGCGCTCGCCGAAGGGCACCCGCCTGTACTCTCAGGAGGACGTCGAGCAGCTGAGGCGCATCCAGGAGATGACCGCCGAGCTCGGGCTGAACCTCGCGGGCGTCGAGCGCGTGCTCGCCCTGGAGAGGGAGATCGAGAGCATGCACGCGCGGATCGAGGAGATCGAGCTGCAGGCGTTGCGTGCGCAGGTCCGACTCGCCGAGGAGCTCGAGGAGGTGCGCCGCTCCTTCCGCGCCGAGCTCGTGGTCCCCTACCGGGGCGGTGAGATGGTGCGCGCCGCCGACATCCGCCCGCTCCTGCGCGCCCGTTCCGAGAGGAGTGCCGATGACGCCTGATCCGGTGAACCCCGCCGCCCAGAGCGGGGCCGAGGAGGAGCAGAGCCCGCTCGAGCGCTTCGGCCGCGACCTGACCGAGATCGCCGAGCAGGGCAAGCTCGACCCGGTGATCGGCCGCGACGACGAGATCCGGCGAGTGATCCAGGTGCTCTCCAGGCGCACCAAGAACAACCCCGTGCTGATCGGCGAGCCCGGCGTGGGCAAGACCGCGATCGTCGAGGGCCTCGCCCAGCGGATCGTCTCCAAAGACGTGCCCGAGTCGCTGCGCGACAGGCGGGTGATCGCCCTGGACATGGGCGCGCTGATCGCGGGGGCCGCTTACCGCGGCGAGTTCGAGGACCGCTTGAAGGGTGTGCTCAAAGAGGTCTCCGAGGCGGAGGGCACGATCATCCTGTTCCTCGACGAGCTGCACACGATCGTCGGAGCGGGCGCGGCCCAGGGGTCGGTCGACGCCTCCAACCTGCTCAAGCCGATGCTGGCGCGCGGGGAACTGCGCGCGGTGGGCGCCACCACGCTCGACGAGTACCGCAAGTACATCGAGAAGGACGCGGCGCTCGAGCGGCGCTTCCAGCCGGTGACCGTCGGCGAGCCCTCCGTGGAGGACACGATCGCGATCCTGCGTGGACTGAAGGAGCGCTACGAGGTGCATCACAAAGTCACCATCCAGGACAGCGCCCTGATCGCCGCCGCCACGCTCTCCCACCGCTACATCGCCGACCGCTTCCTTCCCGACAAGGCGATAGACCTGATCGACGAGGCAGCCTCGAAGATCCGCATCGAGATCGACTCGCTGCCCACCGAGATCGACGAGGTGGACCGCCGTGTGATGCAGCTGGAGATCGAGCTCACCTCGTTGCGCAAGGAGAAGGACGAGGCCTCCAAGGAGCGCCGCGCCGCGATCGAGTCCGAGCTGGCCGAGCTGAAGGAGCGCTCCGTCGAGATGAAGGCCGAGTGGCAGAAGGAGAAGGACGCGATCCAGGGCGTGAGCGAGACCAAGGAGCGCCTGGATGCGGCCAAAGGCGAGGCCGAGCGTGCCGAGCGCGAAGCGGACCTGCAGCGCGCCGCCGAGTTGCGCTATGGCGAGATACCCGAGCTCGAACGAAAGATCGCCGACTACGAGTCGGCCGAGCGCGAGGGCGGCGGCGATGCTCCCGTTTTCCTCAAAGAGGAGGTGGACGCCGACGACGTCGCCGAGATCGTCGCGCGCTGGACTGGCATCCCCGTAAGCCGATTGCTCGAGGGCGAAACCGAGAAGCTGGTTCACATGGAGGAGCGCCTGCACGAGCGCGTCGTCGGCCAGGACGAGGCGATCGAGGCGGTCGCCACCGCGCTGCGCCGCTCACGGGCCGGGCTTCAGGACCCCGACCGACCGATCGGCACGTTCCTGTTCCTCGGGCCCACCGGGGTCGGCAAGACCGAGCTCGCCCGCGCCCTTGCCGAGTTCATGTTCGACTCGCAGGACGCGATGATCCGCATCGACATGTCCGAGTACATGGAGAAACACTCGGTCTCCCGCCTGGTGGGCGCCCCGCCGGGCTACGTCGGCTACGAAGAGGGCGGTCAGCTGACCGAGGCGGTCCGGCGCCGTCCCTACTCGGTCGTGCTTCTCGACGAGATCGAGAAGGCGCACGCCGACGTGTTCAACACGCTCCTGCAGGTGATGGACGACGGACGGCTCACCGACGGGCAGGGCCGGACCGTGGACTTCAAGAACACGGTTCTCATCATGACGTCGAACATCCCCATCGGCGCCGGCGACGCCCAGGGGGACGGCCGCCCCGGCGGGCCCTCCGACATCGAGCTGCGCAGCGGTCTTCTGCAGTACTTCAAGCCGGAGTTCGTAAACCGCCTCGACGACGTGGTGCGCTTCCACTCCCTCACGCGGGAGGAGATCTCCGAGATCGTGGACCTGCAGGTCGCCCGCGTGATCGAGCGCGTCTCAGAGCGCGGCGTCGAGGTCACTCTCACCGACAAGGCGCGCGAGCTGCTCGGTGACATGGGCTATGACCCGACCTACGGCGCGCGCCCCCTGCGTCGTGTGATCCAGAAGCAGTTGGTCGACCGGCTCGCCCTCGCGCTCCTGCAGGGAGAGCTTCGCGAAGGCGATTCGGTGCGCGTGGACGTCGTCGACGGCGAGCTCCGGCTGGAGACCGCACGGGAGGGGGCCGCAGGGACCCAAGCGGCGGCCGCGGTCTGAGCCGAGCCCTTCGCTGATTCAAGCGCCGGCGAGGCCGGCTGGACGGATGTTCCCGAGCGGGCCCATCGAGGCTGCGAGGATGTGAGCAACTCGCGAAATCGGGTCTCCCCCTGTAGCTGCTGAGCCCGAGGGCCCGCACGAGCGCACCGCCATGACGGCGGTGATCGACGCACGATCAAGGATCGACCATGAAATCAATACGCATCACCCGGCCCACGGCCGCGCTCGTGTCAGCCGGCGCGTTGCTTCTCACAGCACTCGCCGCCACTCCATCCGCCGACGCCGCGACCTTCTACGCATGTGTCAAGAAGACCGGCGCTGCGCGGGTCTTCACCAAGAAGCCAAAGTGCACGAAGGGCGAGACGAGGGTGTCGTGGAACGCGGCGGGTCCCGCAGGGAAGAAGGGCCTTAGCGGAGCCACCGGAGCCCAGGGCGTGATGGGCGCGACCGCAGCGCAGGGAGTGTCCGGAGGCGCGGGGGGCAACGGCGAAAGAGGCGCGACCGGAACGACCGGCTCCGCCGGCAGCACCGGCGCAAGCGGCGTGATTGGAGCGAGCGGCGCGACCGGCGCGGCCGGCAGCGACGGGGAAAAGGGGGCGACAGGAACCAGCGGAGCGAGCGGATCCGTGGGCAGCACGGGCGAAAAAGGGCCGACGGGAGCAGGTGGGGCGACCGGGCCCGCGGGCAGCAACGGGGAAACAGGTGCGGCAGGGGCGACGGGCAAAGGATGGAGTCGACGGAGCGGTAGCGGGGTACTCTGCGACTCACACCGCCTCGACAGAACTGAACGTATCGAAAGAAGTAGCCGTTGTCAGCAAGCAGATCCCTGCTGGTAACTACGTTGTTGCGGCCAAGACTGTCATCGGCGCAAGCGCAGAAACGTTCGCGCGAGTGGGGGCCGCATGCAAACTGTCCGACACGGCTGCCGGCGTCTTGGACGAATCTCAGTGGACCGGCGGGCTGGTGGAATTGCTCCCAAAAAAATGGATAGGCGGAGCAACTGTGTCACTTGGTGCGGCTGTCAGCACCACAGAAACCACCTCCTTGTCCCTGGAATGCGCAGATCGGTCCAACCACCTCGGAGAACTCAGCATCGGGGCAACCTTCTCTAGCATCACCGCCGTTCAGACCAGCAGTAACAGCTGAGGCCTCGATGGAAGTCGTCCCGGGGAGGGCCAGTGTTGCCGGCCCTCCCCGTTGGCGTTCCGGCGCCTACGGCGTGGCGACCCCGCCTTCGTCTACCGGACGATCGTGAAGCTCAGCGACTGCGGCGCCGAGGCCTTGCCTTGGGCGTTGGTGGCGGTGATCTGGAGGGTGTACGAACCTGGCGCCAGCTTCTTGGTGCGGGAGATGCGGCCGGCAAAGCGAACCTTGTTGGTGCCCTGGTGGGCGATGAAGGTGAGGCTGCCCGCGAGGAGGGTGCGTTTGCAAAGCGGCTTTCTGCGATTCTTGCCGGTCTCGTTGCAGGTGCCGTGGACCTTGCGCCCCGCGACGGGCTTGGTGAAACTGAGCGTCACCGTCGCCCCGTCCGTCGGCTACGGCGCGCATGGCCACGCGATCCCTTCCCTCTACGCGGCCCGGTGATCACTTCCGCTCGCCCCACCCGGATGGTGGTTGCCACGCGTGCGCCTTCGCCAATCGGTTCGCTCTCAACGTAGGCGATGATGTCCGACACAAATGAGCCTCCGGTGTGATGTCCGTCGAAGACCATCGAGCACTTCCCGCGCGTCCTCACTGCTTTACAAAGACCAAGGTCGGGCGGCCCGCGCCCCGACAGACCGACCGTTGCCACGCGAGAAACGGATCCGAGTCTGCCGGAACCCCGACTAGGATGCTGGCCGAGCGGGGCGCTCGGCCGTGGGCCGTGACCGTCGGTCCGTCCACCGGACTCCCGCCTTCGGGGGCTCGTGCCCATAAAGGACGCACAACAGGAGGTCATCCGTGCATCGCATTATCTCTTACCGGCCGTCGTCGGCGACGGCGGTGATATGTATTGCGCTTCTGGTCGCTGCCGGGGGCGTGGCATTCGCCTCGATCCCCAACAGCAGCGGCGTGGTCCACGCCTGCTATCAGAAGAAGGGCGGCGGCTTGCGGGTCATCGGCGGTGGCAAGTGCCGCAAGAGCGAGAAATCCCTTGCCTGGAACCAGCAGGGATCCCAGGGCGTTCAGGGCATCAAAGGGGCACAGGGCATCCAAGGGGGGCAGGGCATCCAAGGGGCGCAGGGCGCCAAAGGCGAAAGGGGTCCTGCCGGACCGTTCCCAGGCACACTCCCGAGCGGCGTGACGCTGCGTGGCTCGTATGCGGCCAATCTGAACGCGACCGCCGGCGGGCAGGTCGTCCGCGTCGGCGTCCCGTTCGAGTTCACCCTCGCGTCCAAGCCGACAGTGCATTTCCTCGCCTCGGGCGCGGCACCCACTACGGAATGTCCCGGATCGGTTGCCACTCCGGAAGCCCAGGCCGGACACCTCTGCGTCTACGAGCACACGGGCACCAATACATCCTCGGTCGAAATCTACGATCCCACGACGGGCCTCCCGGGCTCGAGCCAGATGGGATGGTATGTGCGGGTCAGTGCGACCGCCGGGGGCGACGCGCTCTCGTACGGCACCTGGGCCGTGACCTCACCCTGAGGATTGTCCCGGTACGGCGCGCTGGAGCCGAGCCCTCAACGTCGGCACCAGCACGCGCCGGGCCGTTGCGGTCGGCGTCTGTCGATTGGCCGGCTCCCACCGCGAGGACCCAGCGCCGATTGGAGCCACTTAGCGCCCCTGTCTCTCATGAGCGTACCCAGCCCCTACACAAGAAAAGAGACACTCCGTCTCGCCACCAATCCGAGGAGGAGACCACCATGCCCACCTACATCATGCTCTCGACGCTGACCCCTGAGGGTGTGCAGACCGTCAAGAACAACCCGCAGCGGATTCGCGAGGTCAACAAGGAGGTCGAGCAGCTCGGTGCGACCGTCAAGGCGCAGTGGGCGACGCTCGGGCATGTGGACTTCATCTCGGTCGTGGAGGCCCCCGACTCGGCCACCATGGCGCGTGTGTCGCTCGAGCTCGGGTCGCGTGGCACCGGCCGCTATGAGACGCTGGCCGCCATCCCCGTGGACGACTTCATCGCGTCCCTTTGAGCGCCAGACCCAGGCGCTCCGTGGGCGACCCGCGTGCCGGTACGCCCGCAGACCGGCGTATGCTGGCGCCAGGATGACGTTCTTCGACGGGATGCGCCCGACGCGAACGGGCTCGCGCGCGCCGCAGGGGTAGGCAGGGAAAGGCATGGGCAAGGCCGGCTCCGGTGGGGCAGATCGGGAAGGAGAAGGACCCTCCGCCCAGGAGAGCAACCCTGGCGGCATCCCGGGCATCTCCCTGGTGCCCGAGCCGATGGCCGAGACCGAGGTGCGGGCACAGCTCGACGAGCTCGACGTCGATGCCCCGCGGGTTGGCATCGTAATGGGCTCCAAGAGCGACATGGAGATCATGGAGCAGGCCGCACGCGAGCTCGAAGACCGCGGGATCATGCACGAGGTGAGGGTGATGTCCGCCCACCGCGAGCCCGACCTCGTCGCCGAGTATGCGAAGAACGCGCACATGCGCGGCCTGCGCGTCATCATCGCCGGGGCGGGGATCTCGGCGGCGTTGCCGGGTGCGGTGGCCGCGCACACCGACCTGCCCGTGATCGGCGTGCCCCTCTCCGGCCGGCTGACCGCCGCGGGCGGGCTCGACGCGATCCTCTCGATCGTGCAGATGCCCCCGGGCGTGCCCGTCGCGTGCGTGGGCCTTGACAACCCCCGCAACGCGGCGATCCTGGCGGCGCAGATCCTCGGGTGCTGAGCGCGGCGTCGTCGCCGTCCTGGCCGTCGCTCGCGGAGTGCGGTGATGACGCAGCCGGCGCAGCGCCGCGATAATCAGCTGACGTGATCCCCCGCTACACACGTCCGGAGCTTGGCCGTCTCTGGTCCGATCAGGCGCGCATGGACACCTGGCGGCAGGTCGAGGTGGCGGCATGCGAGGAGCTCGGAGAGCTGCTCGGTCCGGGCAACGGCCCGACGCCCGCCGAGCTCGAGGCGATCCGCGGGGCAACGTTCACGGTCGAGGCGGTCAACGAGCGCGAGCGAGTCACCGACCACGACATGGCGGCGTTCGTCGATGTGCTGGGCGGATCGGCGGGGGAGGCCGGCCGCTGGATCCACTTCGGGTTGACCTCCTCCGACGTGCTCGACACGGCGCTCGCCCTGCAGCTGCGCGCCGCCGGCGGGGTGATCCTCGAGGGAGCCTTCTCGCTCGTCGCGGTGCTCCACGCGCGCGCTCGCGAGCACGCGGCTTCGCTGTGCGTCGGAAGAACCCACGGCGTGCACGCCGAGCCGACGACGTTCGGGGTGAAGCTCGCCGGGTTTGCCTTCGAGGCGCACCGCAACGCGCTGCGCCTGGAGCGGGCCCTTGCCCAGGCGGCCGTCGGGGCGATCTCGGGCGCGGTCGGCACCTATGCCGCCACGAACCCCGACTTCGAGGCGCGCGTCCTCGAGCGGCTCGGCCTGGCGCGCGAGGACGTCTCAACCCAGGTGGTCGCGCGCGACAGGCACGCCGAGCTTTTGGGAGCGATCGCGCTCGCGGGCGCCGGGATGGAGCGGCTCGCGACCGAGATCAGGCACCTTCAGCGCACCGAGGTGGGAGAGGTGCAGGAGCCCTTCGCGGCCGGACAGAAGGGCTCCTCGGCGATGCCCCACAAGCGCAACCCGATCAAGAGCGAGCAGATCTCCGGCCTGGCGCGGGTTCTGCGCGGCAATGCCCTGGCGGGCCTGGAGAACGTCGCTCTGTGGCACGAGCGGGACATCTCCCATTCCTCGGTCGAGCGGGTGATCCTGCCCGACTCGACGATCCTGCTGGACTACCTGCAGCACAGAGCCCGCGGCCTGGTCGAGGGCATGACCGTCGACACCGTGCGGATGCGTGAGAACCTGGAGCTGACCCACGGCGCCCTCTTCTCCCAGCGTGTGCTGCTCGCGCTGGTCGAGGCCGGGATGTCCCGCGACGACGCCTACCGAGTCGTGCAGGAGCTGGCACAGCGCGCCTGGCAGCAGGGCACCCCCCTGCGCGGGCTCCTCGCGCAGGACGAGCGCCTGGAGGCCCTCCACCTCGACCTCGACGCCATCTTCGACTACGGCTATTACGTGCGCCATGCCCAGGAGATCATCGACCGCCTCGACAACGTGCTGGCGCGGCTCGACGACATCGCCTGAGCGGCGGCGGCTCGGCGCCCGATTCCGCTGGTAGCATCGCGCCACGTGAGCACCCTCGCCGACCTGCCCCTCATCGCCAGCGGGAAGGTCCGCGACATGTATGACCTGACCGAGGCCCCGCTCGGGCCGGGGACAGGCCCGAGCGGCCGTGTGCTCGACCCCCCCGGGCGAGGAGCGTCCGAGCCGCGCCTGTTGATGGTCGCCAGCGACCGGATCTCCACCTACGACGCGGTCCACCCGACGCCGATCCCCGACAAGGGGAAGGTGCTCACCGGCCTCTCGGTGTTCTGGTTCCAGATGACCGAGAAGATCGTCGCCAACCACCTGATCTCTGCGAGCGAGGGGGTGCCCGAGCAGCAGCGCGGCCGGGCACTGGTCGTTCGCAGGCTGAAGATGCTCCCCGTCGAGTGCGTCGTGCGTGGCTACATCACCGGATCGGCCTGGAAGGACTACCAGGCCACTGGAGAGGTGTCGGGCATCGAGCTGCCCGCGGGCCTGCGCGAGTCAGAGCGGCTGCCCGAGCCGCTCTTCACGCCCAGCACGAAGGCGGAGGTCGGCCACGACGAGGCCATCGACCTCGCACACGCCGCCGAGCTGGTGGGGGACAGCGAGCTGATGCAGCGCGTGGCCGACGTCTCGCTCGCGCTGTACACATTCGCCGCCGAGCACGCGCTCGCCAACGGGGTCATCCTGGCCGACACGAAGTTCGAGTTCGGCCTCGACGAGGCCGGCGGGCTGGTGGTGGGCGACGAGGTGCTCACGCCGGACTCCTCGCGCTACTGGCCGCTGGAGGGCTACGAGCCGGGTCGCGGCCAACCGAGCTTCGACAAGCAGTACGTTCGCGACTGGGCTGCGGGCAGCGGGTGGGACAAGCGCCCGCCCGCGCCCCCGATCCCCGAGGATGTGGTCGCCGGCACGCGGGCGCGCTACCTCGAGGCGTACGAGCTGATCACCGGCGAGCCGTTCGAGGCGTGGCTGCGCAAGTCCGGGGCCGGTGCCGGGCAGGAGCAGCCCAGCGGGGCGACGGGAGGTAGCGAGACCGCGTGAGAGCGCGCGTGCTGATCCGCCCGAAGGCGGGCATCCTCGACCCGCAGGGCGTCGCTGTCGAGCGCGCGCTGCCCGCGCTCGGGTTCGCGGGGGTCTCCGGCGTGCACGTCGGCAGGCTTGTGGAGCTCGACGTCGAGGACCCGACCCAGGTCGCCCCGATGTGCGAGAAGCTGCTCGCCAACCCGCTCGTCGAGGACTACGAGTTCGAGATCCTCGACGGCAGCGGCTGACGTGAGGTGAAGTTCGGCGTCCTTCAGTTCCCGGGCTCGTGCGACGAGGTCGACGCGCTCGGGGCGGCCGGACGGGTCGGCGATGCCGAGCTCCTGTGGCACGGCGAGCGTGACCTCAAAGGCGCAGATGCGATCGTCGTGCCGGGAGGCTTCTCCTATGGCGACTACCTGCGTGCGGGCGCCATCGCGCGCTTCTCGCCGGCGATGGAGTCGGTGATCGCCTTCGCCCGGGACGGGGGCATAGTGCTCGGGATCTGCAACGGCTTTCAGGTGCTCTGCGAGGCGCATCTGCTGCCGGGGGCGCTCCTGGGAAACGCCAACCGGCGGTTCACCTTCCGGCAGGTCGAGCTCGACGTCGTCAACCTCGACACCATGTTCACGCGCGCGTGCACCGCGGGCGAGCGGCTGAGCATCCCGGCCAAGCACTCGTGGGGGCGCTACTACGCCGCCGAGGACACCCTCGCAGCGATGGAGCGGACCGGCCAGGTGGTGCTGCGGTATGCGGCCGGGCAGAACTTCAACGGCTCGCTGAACGACATCGCGGGCGTGTGCAACGAGGCCGGGAACGTGTTCGGCCTGATGCCGCATCCCGAGCATGCGGTGGACGAGCTGACGGGCTCGACCGACGGCCTGCGGATCTTCGAGTCGATACGCCTGTCGGTCGAGGGCGCCCGTGTCTGACACCCCGGCGGCGGTGCTGGCGCCGAGCGTCGAGGACGCGCTTGCGCTCGGGCTGACGCGAGCCGAGTACGAGCTCGTGTGCGAGAAGCAGGGCCGTGCCCCCAACCGGGTGGAGCTGGCCATGTACTCGCTCATGTGGAGCGAGCACTGCGCCTACAAGCACTCGAAGAAGCTGTTGCGCACGCTCCCCACCGAGGGGCCGCACGTGGTGATGGGCCCCGGCGAGAACGCCGGCGCCGTGGACGTCGGGGAGGGGCTCGCGTGCGCGTTCAAGGTCGAGTCCCACAACCATCCCAGCGCGGTGGAGCCCTTCCAGGGGGCAGCCACGGGCGTCGGCGGGATACTGCGGGACATCTTCGCGATCGGCGCGCGGCCGATCGCGGTGCTCGACTCGCTGCGCTTCGGCGAGCCCTCGAGCGCGCGCACGCGCTATCTGCTCGATGGAGCGGTTTCGGGGATCGCGCACTACGGCAACTCGATCGGCGTGCCGACCGTCGGGGGCGAGGTCTACTTCGAGGGACCCTACGAGCAGAACTGCCTGGTGAACGCGATGGCGCTCGGTCTCGCGCCGCGCGAGGAGCTCGTGCGCAGCGCGGCGGCGGGACCGGGCAACGTGCTCGTCCTGTTCGGGGCATCAACCGGCCGCGACGGGATCGGGGGGGCGTCCGTGCTCGCCTCGGCGGAGCTCGGCGGGCCCGAGGATGAAGGGGGAGCGGGCGGGGACAAGCGCCCGACCGTGCAGGTCGGCGACCCGTTCGAGGAGAAGAAGCTCCTGGAGTGCTCGCTGGAGCTCCTGCAGCGGGGCCTGCTCGTCTCGCTGCAGGATCTGGGTGCCGCCGGGCTGACCTCTTCGGCCTCGGAGATGGCGTCGAAGGGCGCGGTGGGGATTGACATCGAGGTCGCCGAGGTGCCCTTGCGCGAGCCCGGGATGGAGCCGTTCGAGGTGATGGTGAGCGAGTCCCAGGAGCGGATGCTGTGCGTCGTGGAGCCCGCGAACCTCGAGGCCGTCATGCGGCTGTGCCGCAAGTGGGAGGTGAGCGGAGCCGCAATAGGCGTGGTCACGGATTCCCGCCGGATGCGCGTGCTTCTCGCAGGCGAGCTCGTCGGAGACATGCCGGTGAGCGCCCTGGTGGACGACTGCCCGCTGTATGACCTGCAGCCCGCGAAGCCCACCGAGCCGCTCTACCCGAGCCCACCGGCTGTGCTTCGCGCGGACGCCAAGCCGCGCGAGACTCTGCTCAGCCTGCTGTCCTGTCCCAACCTGGCCTCGCGCAGGCCGCTCTTCGAGCGCTACGACGCGATCGTCCAGTCGCGCACCGTACGCCGTCCCGAGCAGGCGGACGCGGCAGTGCTCGCCATCCACCCGCTCGGGGCCGGAGGGCCTGGGGCATCGGGCGACGCCGGTGCGGCGGGCTCCCTGGCCGCCGGCGATCCCCTGCCCGCCATCGCCGTGAGCATCGACGGAAACGGCCGACGGGTGGCCGCCGATCCCTATCGGGGCACGGTCGCGGCCGTCCTCGAGTGCGCCTCGAACCTGGCGTGCGCGGGCGCCGAGCCGCTCGCAACGACGAACAACCTCAACTTCGGAAACCCCGAGAAGCCGCACATCGCCTGGCAGCTGAGCGAATCGGTGCGCGGCCTGGGCGATGCCTGCCGCGCGCTACGGGCGCCGATCGTCGGGGGCAACGTCTCGCTGTACAACGAGGGGGCGACCGGCCCGATCTATCCAACGCCGGTCATCGGCATGGTCGGGCGCCTGCCGGACGCGCGGAAGGCCGGTCGCGTTGGCTTCACCGACGATGGCGACAGAATCGCGCTCGTCGGGCCGTTCGACCCGGCGCCGGCGGCCAGCGAGCTCTCGAAGCTGCGCGGCGAGCCGCTCGCCGACGGCCTCCCCGACATCGACCTGCCGGCCGTGCGCGACGCCCAACTCGCCGTCCGCGACGCGGTCCGCGCGGGAGCGCTCTCGAGCGCCCACGACATCGCCGAGGGCGGCCTCGCGGTCGCGCTGGCCGAGTGCTGCCTTGCGGGGAACCTGGGAGCCGATGTGGAGCTGGGGCCCGCCCTCTGGCAGCAGATCCCCTCCGAGGAGGCCGCTCTCCCCTCGCCCGAGCCGCCCGCGTCGGGCGCGATCGCCCTGTTCGGCGAGGGCTCCGGCGGCTTCGTGGTGAGCGGTTCGCCGCAGGCGCTGCGCGAGCTTGGCCGGCGCGCTCGCGTGCGGCCGCTCGGCACGGTCGGGGGGGATGTCCTTCGCATCGCGACGGGCGAGCCGCCGGAGGCGTTCGAGATACCGCTCGCCGAGCTGGCCGATGCCCACGGCGCGCTCGGGGACCTGTTCGCATGAGGGTGCGATGGCCGCCCGCGATGGGCGTGCTAGCGTGAATCGGGCGATGGCTGACGGAAGGGCCACGAGCCCGGAGTTGGGGGATCGGGACGGACCGCGCGACGAGTGCGGGGTGTTCGGCCTATACGCGCCCGGTCACGAGGTCTCGCGGCTGTCGTACTTTGCGCTGTACGCGCTCCAGCACCGCGGGCAGGAGTCGGCGGGCATCGCGGCGGCCGACCGCGGCGGCCACATCATCACCCGTCGTGAGCTCGGGCTCGTCAACCAGGTGTTCAGCGAGAACGACCTGAGCACGCTGGCGGGCGAGCTGGCGATCGGGCATGTGCGCTACTCCACGACGGGATCGAACGCCTGGGAGAACTCCCAGCCGGTTCAGCGCTCGGAGGGCACCAACGGCTCCCGGCGCGAGGTCGCCCTCGCGCACAACGGCAATCTGATCAACGCGGTGGAGCTGCACGACGAGCTGCTCGAGCGGGGCGTCACCTTCAGCTCGACCTCGGACTCGGAGATCATCGCGGCGCTGATCGCCACTCATCCGGCGGAGCTGGTCGAGGATGCGATCGCCGAGGTGCTCCCGCGCCTGCGTGGCGCGTTCTCGACGGTCGTCATGACCAAGGACCGGGTGGTCGCCTTCCGCGACCCGCACGGCCTGCGCCCGCTGGCGCTTGGTGCGCTGAAGCCGCTGGAGGACGATCCGAACAGCCGGGTGCGCTACTGCGTGGCCAGCGAGTCGTGCGCGTTCGACATCATCGGCGCGAGCTTCCTGCGCGACGTCGAGCCGGGCGAGGTGGTCACGCTCGGTGAGGAGGGGCTGCAGAGCCGCATCGTGACGCCCGGCGCCAGGCGCGCATTCTGCGTGTTCGAGTACATCTACTTCGCGCGACCGGACTCGCGCATCAACGACCGGGTACTGCAGGTCGCGCGCGGGCGGATGGGCGAGATCCTGTGGCGCGAGGCGCCGGTGGAGGCAGATCTCGTGATCGCCGTGCCGGACTCCGGCAACCCGGCGGCGCGCGGGCTGGCCCGCGCGGCAGGACTGCCCCAGGACGACGGCTTCGTCAAGAACCGCTACGTGGCGCGCACCTTCATCGCGCCCGGACAGGAGCTGCGCAAGCACGGGCTGCGCCTGAAGTTCAACCCGCTACCCGACGTGATCGCCGGAAAGCGCCTCGTCGTGGTGGACGACTCGATCGTGCGCGGCAACACGACCCGCCAGATCGTGCAGATGCTGCGCGACGCCGGCGCCGCCGAGATCCACATGCGCATCTCCGCACCCCCGATCAAGCACCCCTGCCACTACGGCATCGACATGTCAACGCGCGAGGAGATGATCGCCCACGGGCGCACGACCGCGGAGGTCGCGGCCGAGCTGGGATGCGACTCCCTGCACTACCTCTCGCTCGACGGCGTCTACGAGGCGGTCGGCTCGACGCGCGAGACCCACTGCGACGCATGCTTCACCGGCGACTATCCGCTGGCGGGCAGCGACGGCGCGGCGGGCAAGTACTCGCTGGAGGAGGGATCGTCGCCGCTGCCGCTCGTTGGGGCCTAGCCTAGAGCCTTAGCCGACCTATTTGGCCTTGGCAGAGAAGGTCGTCGAGCCGTCGCACTCTTTCGCGAGGGGGAATTCCGAGCGGGCAGTCCCTTTGACGGTGCGCCCCGAGAACCGGCCACTGAAGAACAGTCTCGCGGTCGTCTTGTGCGTGGGTTGGAATTCGTAGGCGATGCTGCCTTTGAACGAGCCGTTCTTCGAGATCGGCGCCGCCCTGGTCATCTGGCGCGTGGCGGCGCCACCGCCTTCGCAGTAGAGCGGCGCGATCGCGATACTCACGGTCACCGCCTTGCCGTTGTTTGCGACCTTCAGGCTGATCGGCTCCTTGCTGCGGACGACCGCGCCCTTGTAGGTGGCCCCCTTCACCGCATTCGCGGCGAGCGCGACTGCGGCGGGGACCATCGATGCGACGAGCGCGAGCGCCAGGGCGGGGCGAAGCTGCTTGGCCATCAGATCTCCTTTGTTTTCCGCCCGCTCGAGCGGGGGGTCAGCGGAGAAATCTAGTCAGGCCGGCGGTCGCGTGCGTCACCCGAGCCGGCCGTCGCGGGAGCCGGAGGCATCGCTGTAGGGATTGTTGTAGGGCCGGTGGACGATCGTCTTGTCGCTTTGGTTCTGTCCGAAGGCGTAGACGAGCCCGGCAGTGATCAGGAGCGTGATGGCGAGCGCTGACAGCATGTTCGTGTCCTTCTGGTTCTACCCGTCTTCAGAACTGCAACCACGACCCATTGAAGGACAGCCCCTCACGGCCCTCTGTGACGTGGGTCACAGCTATCGTGCGGGCGGTGCCCGCGCCGCTCCCGACAGCAGTGCTCGTATCCGGGGCCGGCACCAACCTGCAGGCCCTGCTGGACAGCGTGCACGGTCACGAGGCGCAGATCGTCGCCGTCGCCTCGAGCGCACCGGGCGTCCAGGCGCTCGAGCGCGCAGGCGCCCGCGGAGTGCCGAGCGCCGTGTTCTCGCGCGCCGACTATCCCGACCGTGAAGCGCGCGACGAGGCCCTGGCCGACTGGCTGCTCGCCAGGGGTGCGCGGCTGGTGGTGGGCGCGGGCTACATGGAGCTGCTGGGCGAGCGGTTTCTGGAGCGCTTTCCGGAGGCCGTGATCAACGTCCACCCCTCCCTGCTTCCGGCCTTCCCGGGCCTGGAAGCGATCGAGCAGGCGCTCGCCTATGGGGTGAAGGTGTTCGGCGTCACAGTGCATTTCGTCGACGCAGGGGTGGACTCCGGGGCGGTGATCCTCCAACGCGCGGTCGAGCTTCCCCGGGCGCGCGGTCCCCTCGAGGTG
Source organism: uncultured Solirubrobacterales bacterium (assembly GCA_963811445.1). Taxonomy (GTDB): domain Bacteria; phylum Actinomycetota; class Thermoleophilia; order Solirubrobacterales; family Solirubrobacteraceae; genus Palsa-744. Next base: position 213,635 of record CAWERP010000014.1, on the reverse strand, counting down.
CGCGAGGCCCTGCGCCCGCTCGAGCACGCGCTGCTGGCCGAGGCGGTGCGGCGCATCGCGAGGGGCACGCTGAGCAGGGACCCGGAGAATCCGCGGCGCATCGTGGACGGCCCCGGCGGAGGATAGTCTCTGCCGATGGTCTCAGAGGGAGAGCTCATGACCACGGGCGCGACCCCGCTGGCGCGCGCGGCGCCGGGAGCGGTGCGCGTGCAGCGGGCGCTGCTGTCGGTGTCCGACAAGCAGGGGATCGTCGACTTCGCGCGCGGCCTTGCGCAACTCGGCGTCGAGATCGTCTCGACGGGAGGCACCGCGCGCGAGCTGATCGGCGCCGGAGTCGCGGTGCGCGCGATCGAGGACTTCACGGGTTTCCCCGAGATGATGGACGGGCGCGTTAAGACCCTTCACCCGCGCCTCTACGCGGGGCTCCTCGCGAGACGCGACGACGAGGGGCATCTGAGCGCGGCGGCCGAGCATGCGATCGAGCCGGTCGATCTGGTTTGCGTGAACCTGTACCCGTTCGAGCAGACAGTCCGGCGCGCCGACGCAAGCGAGCAGGAGGCGATCGAGAACATCGACATCGGCGGCCCGACGATGATCCGCGCGGCGGCCAAGAACAGCGAGTTCGCCGTGGTGGTCGTCGATCCCGGCGACTACGGCGAGATCCTCGCCGAGCTCCGCGGGACCGCGGCCGCGACCGCGGGCCCCGATCGAGCTGCAGACGATGCCCCCGCCGAGGCGCCCCGCACGATTTCCCTGTCCTCGCGGACGCGGCTCGCGGCCAAGGCCTTCGCCTACACCGCCCGATACGACGCCGCGATAGCCGGCTGGTTCGCCGCGCGCACCTACGAGGGCTTTCCCCCCAGCTGGTCGGATGCCTACGTCAAGGTGGCCGATCTGCGCTACGGCGAGAACCCGCACCAGCGGGCGGCCTTCTACGCGCGCGCGGGCGCGCCGACGCATCTGCTCGACGGGGTTTCCCAGCTGCACGGCAAGGAGCTCTCGTTCAACAACCTGCTCGATCTGAGCTCGGCGCGGGAGCTTGTGGAGGAGTTCGATGGGCCGGCATGTGCGATCGTCAAGCACAACAACCCCTGCGGATGCGCGATCGCCGACGGGGGGCAGGCGGCCTACGAACGCGCCTTCGCGTGCGACCCGCAGAGCGCCTACGGCGGGGTGATCGCCGTCAACCGGCCGGTTGACGGCTCGTTTGCAAGGGCGCTCGCGCGGCAGTTCATCGAGGTGCTGCTCGCCCCCGGCTTTGACCGGGAGGCGCTCGAGGCGCTGAGCGAGAAGAAGAACGTGCGCCTGCTCGAGCTTTCAGCCTGGCCGGCGCCCACGTACGAGGTGGAGGGCAAGCCGGTGATCGGCGGACAGCTCGTGCAGACCCGCGACGTCGTGTCAGAGACGCGCGAGCAGATGCGCGTCCTGACCAAGAGGGCGCCGAGCGAGGCCGAGTGGTCGGACCTGCTGTTCGCCTGGACGGTGTGCCGCCACGTTCGCTCCAATGCGATCGTGATCGCCGCCGGTGGTGGCACGATCGGCATCGGTGCCGGGCAGATGAGCCGCGTGGATTCCGTGCGCATCGCGATCGACAAGGCCCGCGCTGCTCAGCCCGAGCTGCTCGGCGGCGCGGCGCTGGCCTCCGATGCCTTCTTTCCGTTCGCCGACGGCCCCGAGCTCGCCATCGAGGCGGGCGTGACGTCCGTGATCCAACCGGGGGGCTCGGTGCGCGACGAGGATGTCGTGGCGGCCGCGGACGCCGCGGGCATCGCGATGGTGGCCACCGACCGCAGGCACTTCCGCCACTGACGGGCCCCGACACTTGAAGAAGAGGCGCTAATCCGATATATCGTGACGTTACGTTGATAGATCACGATAGGAGTTAGTTATGTTTTCAAGTGCGATTTACACCACCGGTGGCGGGCGCTGTGCGCGCGGTCCCGGGCATCGGGGCGGTCATCGCCAGCGTGCCTTCGGGCCCGGATACGGCTTCGGCGGTTTCCCGCCCGCCGGTCCGGGACGGGGCGCAGGCCCGTTCGGCCGCGGCCGCGGACGCAAGGCTCGGCGCGGCGACATCCGCACCGCGGCGCTGCTGCTGCTCGCCGAGGAGCCGCGCAACGGCTACCAGATCATGCAGGAGGTGCAGGAGCGCAGCGATGGCGTCTGGAGCCCGAGCCCGGGCTCGGTGTATCCGGCGCTCCAGCAGCTCGAGGACGAGGGGCTGATCCGCTCGGCGGAGACCGACGGGCGCAAGCTCTTCCAGTTGACCGACGCCGGAGAGGCCTACCTGAAGGATCGCGGTGAGGAGAAGCCCGCGCCGTGGGAGCAGATGAGCGGCGGCGTCAGCGATCAGGCCTTCGAGCTCGGCAAGCTGATCCGTGAGGTCTGGTTCGCCTTCGTGCAGGTGACCCGCACCGGCAGCGATGCGCAGCTGGACGAGGCCCGCAAGGTGCTGGCCGGCGCCCGGCGCGACCTCTACCGGATCCTCGGAGATGGCGAGCCGCAGGGCACCGACGCCGAGGGCACCGACGCCGAGGGCACCGAGGGCTAGGACGAGTGGCCGGCTCGGTCGCGTCAGTCCGCGTGATCGTCGCGGTACTCGTCGTGACCGAGCTCCGCCGGCCAGCGGCGCAGATGGCGAGGGATTGACCCTCGACAAACTCCCGCCGCGCGCTCACCCGTGACTCTCCCCGGTGATCTCATGGCCCGAGTGCTCGACAGCCCGCTCGCTGTGCACCTCGGTCCGCTCGCCCGGCATCAGCACGCGCACCTCCACCGCCGGGGCCGTCCGTGCCGCGAGCTCGACGAACCGCCGCGCCGGGCGGCCGGGGTCGGCCGGGCGTCGGGCGGGTGAGCCCATCGCGAGCGTTCCCCAGTGGATCGGCACGACCACGCGTGGCGCGATCCGGGCAGCGGCCGTCGCGGATCGTTGGGCGTCGAGGTGGCCCGGTCCCACCTTGCGCCCCCAGCCCGCTATCGGGAGCAGGGCGAGGTCGATCGAGCCGGCCATCAACGACATCTCGTCGAACAGATCGGTGTCTCCCGCGAAGTAGCAGGCCTGCGAGCCGTGCGCTACGAAGCCGATCGGGTCGGCCTGCGCGCCGAAGCGCCACCTGCGCCCGTGGTGGCGTGCGGGCGTGGCCCTGACGCGCACCCCCCTGACGCTCGTCTCCTCGCCGGGCGCGAGCTCCTCGACGTCGGTCAGCCCGCGCCGGCGAAGCCAGCTGCCGGCACCCGCCGGCGCAAGCACTCGCGCGTGCTCGGCGACCCTCCGCAGGGAGCGGATGTCGGCGTGATCGGCGTGCAGGTGGGACAACAGCACAGCGTCGATCCCCGCGCCGAGCTCCAGGCTGACGGAGGGCACGATACGGACCAGCGGGCCGATCCGGTCGCGCAGGACGGGATCGGTCATGATGCGAACCCCATCGAGCTCGAGCAGGGCCGTTGAATGGCCCAGCCAGGTCACTGCGAGCGTTGGCCTGCGCACGTCCACCGGCTACCGTCCGGCCCCGGCCGTCGCTCGCGGCCACGGGCGGGTCGCCTCGAGAACGGCGGCCTTCAGCCCCTCGCTTCGCAGGTGCGTGATCGCCTGGTAGCCGGGGTCTTGGAGCATCTGAAGAAACGCAAGGCGGCTGGGATAGCGCACGACCAGCAGCGCGTCCCAGTCGTGCTCGTCGGGCCCGACGAGCTTGATCGAGCAGTCGCCGGCGTAGAGGACGCTTGCGCCGGCCTTCCGCAGAGCCGGCCCCGCGGCAGCGGCGTAGCGCTCGTATGACGCGCGCCCCTGCTCCCCGTCGAAGCGCAGCAGGTTGAGCATGACAACGGGCCCCCCCTCATCCTCGGCGAGCAGGCGGCGGATGTCCTCGGGCGTGGGGTCGACGGCCACAGATTCCTCCTCATCGGGTGTTGTGCGTCACAGCCTCGAAGGGGACCCTACGTGCTGTCGCGAAACGTGCGCTACGCGGTCAGCCGCACGGGCAGTGTCTTGACCTGGTTGACGAACAGTGCCTGGGCGTGCATCGGGCGAGATGAGATCTCGATATCGGGGTAGCGCTTGAGGGTCTCCTCGAAGAGGATCTTCAGCTCGAGGCGGGCAAGCGCTGTCCCGAGGCAGAAGTGCCGTCCGCCGGCGCCGAAGGCCTGGTGGTCCGGGTTGCGCCGCACATCGAAGCGGTCAGGGTCCTCGTAGCGCGTCTCGTCGCGGTTCGAGGACACGTACCACATCACGACCTTCTCGCCCTCGCGGATCTTCTGTCCGTGCAGTTCGGTGTCGCAGGTGGCGGTGCGGCGGAAGTGGGCGAAGGCTGGGAACATCCGCAGCGACTCCTCCACGGCGCCTGCGATCAGGCTGGGGTCCTCGAGCAGCATCTGCTTCTGCTCGGGGTCTTCCATCAGCGCGCGCATGCCGCTGCAGTAGGTCGCCTTGGTGGAGTCGTTGCCGGCCGCCATGAGCAGAAAGAAGCCCATCACGATCTCGGTCTCATCGAGTTGCTCCCCGTCCACCTCAGCGTGCACGAGCACGCTCATGAGGTCGTCGGTCGGGTTCTCCCGGCGCTCGGCGATAAGCCTGCGGCACCGCTCGAACATCTCGGGGATGTCCGTCTCGAGCACGCCCTGAAGGCCCTCGGGCGCAAGGTCCTTGTCGTCGGGTGCGAGCGCGGAGTTGACGATCCGCGCCCAGATCGCGTCTTCCTCCTCTGTGAGGCCCATGAAGCTGCCGATCACCCTCGAGACCGCGGGCTGGGCGACGTCGCTCACGAGGTCGCAGCTCTCGCGGCCCTCGAGCCGGTCGAGGACCGTCCTCACTATCGCCCGGATCCGGTCCTCGTGGTCGGCGATCCGCCTGGGCGTGAAGCCCCTCTGGAAGAGCGCCTTGATGCGGTCGTGCTTGGGCGGGTCCATGCCGATGAACATCCCCCGGGCAAGCTCCAGCGGGAAGATCTCGGCGAACACCGTCACGCCCCCCCGTTCGGAGGAGTAGGTCTGCCAATCGCGACTCACGGCGTGCACGTCATCGGCCGTGGTGACAGACCAGAATCCGGCCTCCTCGGGGAACTCCTCGATCCGCTCGGTCCAGTGGACCGGGCACTTGCCGCGCATCTCCTTGAAGAGCTCATACGGCGGACCATCCCGCCACAGCGGGCTCTCCGCGATTTCCACGCTCTCGATATCGCGCCCGACCGTCGCCATCAACATCTCCTCCTCTTCTTCGCCTGTCGCGTGCAAGACGGCGCGACCGGGCAGGGCCCCGCCGGTTCGCCGATCAAAGTCCGCGGACCCTAACACGATAATGACGGCATGTCAATGACGCCGCGTAAGTCGCCTTTCGATCCGATACGATCTCGTCGTGCCGACCAAGCTGTCCCCCGCCGCGCCGCGCCGCCGACCGCGACACTCCCCGCAGGAGACCGAGCGGGAGATACTCCTGGCGGGCGAGCAACTGCTGCGCGAGCGGCCGTTCCGCGAGATCACCGTCGAGCAGATCATGCTCCGCACCGGACTGAAGCGTCCTGCCTTCTACGCGCATTTCCGAGATCGGCACGACCTCGTCCTTCGCTTGGTGGAGCACATCGGAGAGCGGCTGTTCGAGATGGCCGGCCGATGGCTGGACGGCGAGGAGCCCGAGAAGGACCTCCGCGCGGCGCTGGAGGGCATCGCGACGGTGTACGTGACGCACGGCCCGGTCCTGCAGGCCCTCGTGGACGGCGTTCCTTCCGACGAGCGGGTCGAGACCGCCTATCGCGGCCTCGTGCAGGCTTTCATCGACGCCACCGCCGAGCACATCCGCTCACAGCAGGCAGCGGGGACCATCTCCCCGAGCACGGATCCCTACGAGACGGCCCGAGCGCTCGTATGGCTCAACGAGCGCTACCTCTCGGAGGCGTTCGGCCGTCAACCGCCGGACGATCCGTCGCGGGTGATCGACGTCTTGCATCACATCTGGGTGGCCACGCTCTACACATCCGGATGACCGGGCCGCAGACGGACGGGAGACCCAAGCCCGGCTCATTTGGTGGAATTCTTCGTGGGCGTGGGCGTGGGCGTGGGCGCCGCGTCGGTGGGCGTGGCGTCGCACAGATGTTGAAAGGCCGGGCGCCGCTCGGGCCGCCGCACGACCGCGAGGGGCGCTTTGCCAACTGGTCGCGCACGGTGACGTCAAGGCCGGTCGTGTGGCACGAACCCACGAGCGAGGAGGAGATCGCGGCGGTGGTGCGTGACGCGTTCGCGGCGAATCGGCGCGTACGTGTGGTCGGCGCCGGACATTCCTGGAGTGCCATCGCGGCACCAGATCACATCGGCGTGTCGCTCGATCGGTGGTCCGGTGTGACCGACCAGGCGCCTACAGCCGTCACGGCACGCGCCGGCACGCGCCTGTGTGAGCTCAATGCGGACCTCGCCGGACGTGGCCTTGCGCTGCCGATCCTCGGATCGATCACGCGGCAGTCGATCGCAGGCGCGATCGCCACCGGCACCCACGGGTCGAGCCTCGTGCACGGCAATCTCTCGAGCCTCGTAGAGGGAGTGAGGCTGGTCACCGGCAGCGGCCAGGTGCTCGACCTCGATGCCGATGACGCGCGGCTTGATGGCGCACGTGTGCACCTAGGAGCCCTCGGTGCGCTCACGCACGTCACGCTGCGGGTTGTCCCCGAGTTTCGGCTCGCACAGCTGATCGAGGCCGTGCCGGTCGGCGAGGTCGCCTCCCAGCTGGAAGAGATCGGTCGCAGCGCCGAGTTCGTGAAGGTCTGGTGGCTGCCCCACACTCCGCTTGCCTACATCTACCGATACGAGCGCACCGACGATCCGGTTTCGCGGCGTCCGACGCCCGAGGCCGAGCGCTGGTTCGAGGAGCGGATCATGCACGGCGTCGCCCTCCCGCTCGCCTTCGCCGCGCACCGGTTGTGCCCTGCGCTGATCCCGCCGTGGAACCGCGCGATGATGCGCACGTTCCTGGAGAAGCCCAGGCGAGTCGGCAGCAGCGAGGCGATGCTGACAACGCCGATGCCCGTCAGGCATCGCGAGACGGAGGCTGTCGTCCCGTTGACGTCGGCGGGCGAGGCGTTCGATCGCGTGGTCAGCCTGATCGACGTCGAGGCGGTGCGGGTGAATGTGATCGTCGAGTTGCGCTTCGTTCGCGGCGACAGCGGCTGGCTGAGCCCCGCCCAGGGGGGCGACGTCGCGCAGATCGGCGCCTACGCGGGGGAGACGCCCGAAGTGGATCGATACTTCGCGGAGTTCTGGCGCGAGATGCGCCAGCTCGGCGCACGCCCGCACTGGGGCAAGGAGATGGATCACGACGCAAAGGAGATCCGCGCGTCGTGGCCGCTCGCTTCGCGTTTCGGCGAGCTGCGCGACGAGCTCGACCCGGCGCGCGTCTTCGCGAACCCCTTCCTCGATCGCGTTCTCGGTGCCTAGGAGCGACAGGGCTACCTTCGAGCGGCTCGTGGCGGGCTCCGCCAGGCGACCGTCCAGCGTGCAGGCGGTCCGGGCCGAGCTCGAGCGGCAGACCCGCTATCAGCCGGAGATCGAGCGGGCCGGCCTCGACGAGCTCGCCGCGGTGCTGACCCGGCGCCTCGTCGATGGGGACATGCGCGCTCATGCGGCCCTCGACCGGCTCGAGAGCTCGTCCCCGCGTCAGCCGCTCGTCCACCTCTACGCGTTTGCGATGCGCCGGGAGGCCGGCCAGCACGTGGAGGCGCGCCGGAGTCTCGACCTGCTGCTCGAACTCGATCCCGGCGACCCGATGGCCTCGCAGCTTGATGCCTTCGAACGCGGAGAGACGCTGACGCCGGCCCCGGAGGAGGTACGGCTGGCGAACATCGCGAAATTCGCAGGGACGGCGCTGCTTGCAAACCCGTATTCGCTCGCCGTGGGCGTGCTGTTCGAGACGATCCGCCGGCAACGTTCAGCGCGCGTCCTGGACATCGGTGTCGGCAGCGGAGCGCAGATGGAGCGACTGCTCGAGCTTCTCAGCAGTCTTCCCCACGACGTGCGACATCTGGAGATCGTCGCGCTCGACCACATGCCCGAGTTCCTCGACCGGGCGCAGGCGCGCATCGAAGCGGCCGCGGCGGCCACCGGGGGCGTGGAGGTTAGCTACGAGCCCGTCGAGGGAAAGGTGGAGGCGCTCGACGAAGCGGCCCTGCGTTCCCTGGCCGCACGTCCGCTCGATGCGGCGAACGCCACGATCGCGCTCCATGAGGTCGCCGGCGAGCGCAAGCTCGCGGCCCTGCAGAACCTGCGCCGGATGGCCCCGCGGCGGCTGGTGATCTCGGAGTGGAACTACTGCCTGGAGAACGTGCTCGCCACCACGAGCACCCAGTTCGTGTTCAACGTGCGCAGCGTGGCCGCGGCGATGGTCAGCGCCCTGCGCGCGGGTTGCACGATCGAGGAATCTCGGGCCGTCGTCGGCGATTGGCTCTCGCAGGGGTCGGGACAGTTGACCTGTCCGAGCGGGCAGCGCCAGGAGTGCTTCCTCCAGATCGCCACATGGAAGGCCCTGCTCGAGCACTGCCGATTCGAGGTGGGCAGCGTCGATCGGCGCTGGTTGAGCCACGCCGCGGAGCCCGGGCACGTGGCGGTTGCAGAGGGGGGTTGGTACTTGAAGGCCTCGAACTACCAGGGCGCGACGCCGATCGCCCTGCTCATCGCCACAGCGGGGCGCTAGAAGCCCCGTCATGTCGGGAGGGTCGCGCCGGACCGGCTCCGGACAACGGGCCTGGCCGGGCGGAGCCTGAGTCGGACGGCTATAGCCCGATGGCGGACGGCGCCGCATCGGCGCCGCATCGGCAAGCCGGTTATGGCCATGCCCCGTGCGGGACTCGAACCCGCCCCACCGGATTAAAAGTCCGGCGCTCTACCAGATGAGCTAACGGGGCTCGCGGGCGACAGTCTGGCAGATGGACATTTCGCGCGGACGAGAATGCGGCTCAGGAATCTTCGGACGGGCCTTCGGTGGCGGCGATCCTGAGCATCTCCTCGATCCGCGTGAGCTTCACGCGCGGGCGGCCGGCGGGTTCGCCGAGGGAGCGCTCGTGCCGATCGATCTCCGTCCAGCCGGCGTAGGTGACGAGGTCGGGCTGGCGCTCCCGGAGCACGCTCTCGAGAGCCTCGGGGTCGGTGGCGGAGGGGGCGAGCAGGCGGGCGGCGCCGTTGCCCGCGGAGGAAACGTCGGCGAGGATCGCATCGACGGTCTCCTGGGCGTCCTTCTTGTTCGTCCCGATCACGCCGGAGGGGCCGCGCTTGATCCAGCCCACGACGTACTCCCCGGGCAGCGGGGCGCCGCCCGCGGGGTCGGTGACGCGGCCGCCCTCGTTGGGGATCACGCCGCGGCGCTCGTCGAACGGCACGCCCGGAAGCGGGATCCCGCGGTAGCCGATGGCCCGGAAGACGAGCCCGGCCGGGATCGTCTCGTGCTCGGAGGTGGGCTGGGCCCGCAGGCCGCCGCCGGTCCCGGGCACGAGCTCGTTGCGAACGAGATCGACCGCCGCCAGCCGGTGGCTCTCGTCGGCGATCAGCTCTACCGGGGAGAGCAGGAAGCGCAGCACGATTCTCCGCCCCTTTCCCGCCGGGGCGCGCTGCGCGTAGTCGCGAAGGATCTCCACGTTCAGCCGCGCGGTCGCGCTCAGCTCGATGGATGGATCCTCGACGGCCAGCGCGCGGTCGAGCTCGGCGGCGTCGACGACCACGTCGGCGTCGGACAGCTCCCCGAGCTCGCGCAGCTCGGGATTCGTGAAGGCGGCCTGCGCCGGTCCGCGGCGGCCTACCACCACCACCTCGTGCACGCGGCTGTGGGCGAGCACCTCCAGGGCGTGGTCGGCCGTGTCGGTGGGTGCCAGCTCCGACGGCGTGAGCACCAGCATGCGGGCGACGTCGAGTGCGACGTTCCCGTTGCCTATCACGACGGCCCGCTCCGCCGAGAGGAGGTCCACCTCGAGGTCCGTGTGGTCGGGATGGCCGTTGTACCAGCCGACGAACTCGGTAGCCGCGTGCGATCCGGGGAGCTCTTCGCCGGGTATGCCGAGGGCGCGGTCGAGCGGCGAGCCCGTGGCGTAGACGATCCCGTGGTAGTGCGCCTGCAGGTCCTCACGGGACACGTGGACCCCGAAATTGACGTTGCCGAAGAAGCGGAAGCGAGGGTGGGCGGCGGTCTTCTCGTAGACGCGGGTCACCCTCTTGATCTTCGGGTGATCGGGGGCGACGCCCGAGCGCACGAGCCCCCACGGCGTGGGCAGGCGCTCGAGCATGTCCACCTCGAACCGGCCAGTCGGGTCCTTCAGCAGGTGCCCCGCGGCGTAGAAGCCGGCGGGTCCCGAGCCGATCACGGCGATGCGGATGGGGGAGTCATCGTTCATCGGCAGGGAGGATGGGCGCGGCCCGACTCGAACGGGCGACCCCCTCGGTGTAAACGAGGTGCTCTGGCCAACTGAGCTACGCGCCCTTGGTCAGGACCACTAAGGCTAGCGACACTTGCCAAGGGTGCGGCTGCGAAGCTAGTGAGCGTGGGAAGAGCTGGCAAGATCGCGGCCGGGGTGGCGGGAGCGATCGCGCTCGGCGTGGGACTCGCGCAGGTGTTCCTGCCACGGATCGCTGCGAACAGGATCTCATCGCGCCTGACGCGCTACGGGACCGTGCAGAGCGTGAGCGTGGAAGCCTGGCCGGCGATCGAGCTGCTGTGGGGCGAGGCCGACTCGGTGAAGGCGAGGATGACGCGCCTGAAGGTGAGCCCCACGCAGACGGCGAGCCTGCTTCGGGAAGGCCGGGGAGCCAACGTCCTGGAGGTGTCCGCTTCGATGGCGCAGGAGGGCCCACTGCGCCTCGCCGACGTGAGGCTTCACAAGCGCGGGGACGCGCTGACGGCTGAAGCATGGACATCGAAGGCGGACGTCACAGCGGCGCTGCCGGAAGGATTCGACGTGCAACTGCTGCGCAGCGAAGGCGGCAAGGTCGAGGTGAGCGCCAGCGGCGGGCTGTTTGGCGTGGGGGCCTCCGTCGGCGCGGTGGCGTACGCCAGCGAAGGCAGGCTGGTCGCGCATCCGCAGGGACTGCTTCTCGAAAGGCTGCAGATCACGCTGTTCGCCGACCCGCACATATACGTGGAGGGGGTGGGCGCGAGCGAGACGGCCGGCCCCGGGGGGGAGCCGGGCTATCGGCTGACGATCAGCGCGCGAGCCCGATAGGAGCGCCGGCCGCGGACAGCCGCATGGCGGGCTCGGTAGAGCGCGAGTGGACGGTCATCGGCAGACCGTTCTTCGGGCTGATCGTCGGCATCTGGCGTATCGCGAGCTTGAAGTCGCCGGGAAGCGAGAGCGTGAACCGGGTGAGTATGAGCGTGGCGATCGCACGGACCTCGAGCTGGCCGAAGCGCATGCCGATGCACGTGCGCGAGCCGCCCCCGAAGGGGACGTAGGCTCCCTTGGGAAGTGCCGCGCGACCCTCGCGCGTGAATCGCTCGGGACGGAACGCCTGCGGTTCGGGAAAGACGTCGGGCAGGTGATGGCTCGCCCATGAGCAGTAGTTGACGAACGCGCGGCCGGGCACCGTGTGACCTTCGAACTCGAACGGCTCGACCGAGCGCCGGGGGCCGATCCAGGCGGGCGGGTACTTGCGCAGGGTCTCTTCGAGCACGCGCTCGAGCTCGGGGAGCTCACCGGAGGTGAGCTGGGCGGCCGTGGGGACGCCGTCCTGCAGCCGCGCGTCCTGCTCCTCGATCAGGCGGGCAACGATCGCCGGGTTGCGGGCCAGCTCGTAGAACATGAACGAGACCGTCGAGGTGGTCGTGTCGTGGCCGGCGAACAGCAGCGTCATCACCTCGTCGCGGATCTGCAGGTCGCTCAGCGTGTTGCCGTCCTCGTCCTGCGCATCGAGCAGCAGGCTGAGGATGTCGTGTCCTCGCTCCCCGCTGTCGCGCCGGCGAGCGATCTCCGAGTAGATGAGCGTGTCGAGCTTGCGCGCGGCCTGCTGCATCCGCGCCCAGGGCGTGTAGGGAGTGCGCAGGATCCGCAGCAGGTAGTCCGAGGAGTAGAAGGAGAGAGCCTGCTCGAAGAGGCCTGCAGCGTCTATCGCGCGGGCCCGCTCGCTGTCGGGGTCCAGGCCGAACAGGGCGCGCATGGCCACGCGCAGCGCGAGCCGGCGGGTCCATGCATACAGGTCGATCTCCTCGCCGACGCTGAACTCGTCCAGCGCACGCGCGGTCTCTGCAACGATCGTCTCGACCGAGGCGGTGAGGTGCTCGTGGTGGAAGGCGGGCAGCATGATCAGACGCGAGCGGCGGTGGAACTCACCGTCGATCGTGAGCAGACCGTCGCCCATCAGGCCGATCAGGTCGCGAAAGTGGCCGTCGCGCCAGAGGAAGTTGGAGGCGTGGGAGACGGTGATGTAGTGGTTGGCCGCCGGCCCGAGCATGAAGACCACGTTTCCATGCAGGAGCCGCAACGTGAAGACCGGACCGAACCGTTCATAGCCCTCGAGCAGCATCGGCAGCGGGTCCTCGGCGAAGCGGCGCGTGCGCGCCAGCGAGAAGCGGGTCTCCCCGGGCGGGAATCCCACCGATGCGGAACGCTCGTCGCGCAGGTCGCGCAGGACCACGGCCAGAGGGTTGCTGTCCACGAGCGGAGTGGGACCGACAAGCGCCACGTCGCACAGCCTAGAGCACGACTGGCCGGACGGCCAGTTTCGGCGGCGCGCCAGGTCGCGGACCCCTCCGCGGTGCCACCGGGGCGGCCTCGCCGGCCCCCGGCGCGAGGCCTTGCCATACTGGAACGCGCAGAAGGCTTGCGGAGACATCTCCCCGCGCAAACGCGGGGGCGTAGCTCAGTTGGTTAGAGCGCTGCCCTGTCACGGCAGAGGTCGCGGGTTCGAGTCCCGTCGCTCCCGTTCTTCATGCAGCGCGCAAATAGGCTTCAGGTCATGCCCGCGAATCGGCGTCGGCAGCTGGACGCCGCCCGAGGGGCCTCCGCGCGGCTCCACGGCGACGCTTGATCGTGACACGGCTTGCCACGAGTGGTGCAGGGGCCCGGCGAACGGGCCACCTACAGTCAACGGCAATGAACGCCTCTCACCGGGCCGGCGGGCGATGAGCGCACCGGCGATCTCGATCCGCGGCGTGGTCAAGCGCTTCGGGTCGATCACGGCCGTGGACGGCCTGGACCTCGAGGTGCCCTCCGGCGTGTGCTTCGGCCTGCTCGGTCCCAACGGGGCGGGCAAGTCGACGACGATGCGGATGCTCACCGCGCAGGCGCTCGCCGACTCGGGCGAGATCTCGGTGCTCGGATTTGAGCTGCCGCGGGAATCCAAGCAGGCGCGCATGGAGATGGGAGTCGTGCCCCAGCTCGACAACCTCGACATCGAGCTCACCTGCCGGCAGATCCTCGCCGTGTTCGCGCGCCTCTACCGGGTGCCCGGCGACGAGCGTGCGGCGGCGGTAGAGCGAGCGCTGGCGCTGGCCAACCTCACGGTCCGCGCGGACACGATCGTGAAGGAGCTCTCGGGGGGGATGCGCCGGCGGCTGCTCGTCGCCCGCGGCTTGATTCACAGGCCGCGGCTGGTGCTGCTCGACGAGCCGACCGTCGGGCTCGACCCACAGGTTCGCCAGGAGCTCTGGTCGCTGATCGATGGTCTGCGGGCCAGCGGGGTGACGGTGCTGATGTCCACCCACTACATCGAGGAGGCCGAGCGACTGGCGGACGTCGTCGCGGTCATGTCGGCGGGGCGGATCGTCGCGCTGGGCAAGCCCGCGGAGCTCGTGCGCAGCCACGCCGGAGAGGAGGTCCTCGAAGTCTATGGGCCGCCGGCCAAGCTGGCGGAGGCGAGCGAGCTCGCCGCGCGGGAGGGCTGGCAGAGTCGCCGCAGCGGGCCGGCCCTCGCGATCATGCGCGCGGAGTCCCTCGACGGGAAGGCGCCGGAGGGCGCCCGACGCCCGGCCAACCTGGAGGACGCATTCGTGGCGTTGACCGGAGAGGAGATCGAATGAGCGCGCCCTCCGCGAGTGCATCCGCGCCGGCCGCCGCAGCTCGGACGGTCAAACGGCTCGAGCCGGCGGCGCTCGCGGGGGTGATGAGCCGCGATGTCGTGATCTTCAGCCGCTACTGGAAGGCGACCACGTTCTCATCGATCGTCCAGCCGACGATCTACCTGCTGGCGTTCGGGCTCGGCTTCCGGGCGCTGGTGCCCCACGTGGCAAATCATCCCTACGTCCAGTTCGTGGCGACCGGCGTGGTGGCCACCGCGGTGCTCTTCTCCTCGGCCTTCCCGGGCATGTTCAACACGTTCGTCCGCTGGCAGTTCCAGCGCACCTACGACGCGATGCTCGCAGCACCGGTTGACGTGGAGGAGCTGATCACCGCCGAGGTGCTCTGGATCTCGGCGCGCGCGGGGGTGTACGGCATGGCGCCGCTCTTGGTGGGTATCGCCTTCGGCCTGCAGCCGGTGCCGGGAATGCTGCTCGTGCCGTTCATCGGCTTTCTCACCGGCTTCGGCTTCGCGTCCTTCGGCGTCGCGATCGCCGCGGTGGCCAAGACGATCGACAACTTCAACTACGTCACGAGCGCCGTGCTCACGCCGCTGTTTCTCGTGGCGGGAACCTTCTTTCCGGTCTCGGCCCTGCCCGCGGGCGCGCGGGCGGTCGCGCAGATCAACCCGCTCTACCACTGCAACCAGCTGGTCCGCGACGCCTCGTTCGGAGCGCTCGGTCCGGCGGACCTCTACCACCTCGCGGTGCTGGTCGCATTCGCCGTGATCATGTGGCGGCTCGCGATCTCACAGCTCGGCAAACGGCTGATCGACTGAGAATGACTCGCGCAGGCGCGGGGGCGCGACAATCAGCATCGTGAGGATCCTCGTCGTGGACGACGACCGCGCGGTGCGCGACGCTCTTCGCCGCGTGCTCACACTCGACGGTTATGAGGTGCAGACGGCCGGGGACGGTGAGCAGGCGCTGGAGCTCATCGTGCAGGCGGTGCCCGATGCGGTCGTGCTCGACGTCGGGCTGCCAGGGATCGACGGCCTGGAGGTCTGCCGCCGCGTTCGCCGGCTCGGCAACCGCGTCCCGATCCTGATGCTCACGGCGCGCGACGCGGTGACGGATCGCATTGATGGCCTGGATGTCGGCGCCGACGACTACATGGCCAAGCCGTTCGACGTCGGCGAGCTGAAGGCGCGCCTGCGTGCCCTGTCGCGGCGCGCGTCTCCCGACGGTGCGCCGGAGTCGGTGTCCTTCGCCGAGGTCCGCCTGGATGCCGGGCGTCACGCCGCTCAGGTCGGCGAGAACGTGGTCGAGCTGACGCGAACCGAGTATCAGCTGCTGGAACTGCTGATGCTCAACCCCGGGCACGTGCTGTCGCACAGCTTCATCTACGAGCGCGTATGGGGCTATGACTTCGGCCCCGCTTCGAACGCGCTGCGCGTCTACGTGGGATACCTGCGCCGCAAGCTCGAGGGCGCCGGCGCCCGCGAGCTGATCCACACCGTTCGCGGCGTCGGCTACACGCTGCGGGAGCCCTGAGCGGCATGTCGGCGAGCACCCGACCGGGACCCCTCGATCCGGCCGCGACCGGGCGTGACCGGCTGTGACGCTGCGCACCCGCATAGCCGCGGTCGCAAGCCTCTCGGTGGCGCTCTCGGTGCTCGCGGCGGCGATCGGCTTGTACCTAGCCGTGCGCTCGGATCTGCGCGGTGAAGTCGACAGCGCCCTGCGTGGGCGCGCGCGTGCGTTCACGGCGTCCGGACCCACAGCTCCGGCGGGCGGGGTCGCGGCGCCCACACCGGGAGCGGGCTTCTCGGGGGGTCCTCCCGCCGATCGCGGCGGGCCGCGGTCGGGGGACGGGCAGGGCGGTCCTCGCGGATTCCCCGGCGGCAGCTTTCCCGGCAGCATCGAGCCCGCGCCCTTCGGCGAGGCGTCGGGCTACGTGCAGTTCATCTCGCCCCAGGGCACGGTGCAGGTGCCCGGCGGGCAGGGATCCTCGCCCACGAGAATCCCCACGACGGCTCTGGACAGGGCGATCGCCGAACGCGGGAGTGGCAGCTCGGTGACCGAAAGACGCGTGAACGGGACCGAGCTGCGGGTGCTCACCGTGGGGACCGGCACGAGCGGCGCCGTCCTCGTGGCACGGTCGCTGACCGAGGTCAATCACGAGTTGAGCAGGCTGCTGTTGATCCTCGCGCTGATCGGCGCGGCAGGCATCCTGCTGGCGGCGATCCTCGGGACGCTAGTGGCCCGCACCGCGCTCGCGCCGGTCGCGCGTTTCACGCGGCGCACAGAGACGCTCACCGGCAACCTCGACCTGTCCCGGCGACTCGAGGTGCAGGGGCGCGACGAGCTCGCGCGGCTGGCGGAGAGCTTCAACGGCACACTCGACGCGCTGGAGCGCTCCGTCGAGGCCCAGCGCCGGCTGATCGCTGACGCGAGCCACGAGCTGCGCACCCCGCTCGCATCCCTGCGGGCGAACATCCAGACTCTCGGCGAGGCCGAGCGGCTCCCGCGCGAGGAGCAGGAGGACCTGCGCCGGGACATCGTCGAGGAGCTCGACGCCCTGACCGCCCTGGTCGGCGACGTGGTCGAGCTCGCCCGCGGCGCGGGACCGGACGGATCCGCCGACGACGTGCGCCTCGATCAGCTTGTCGAGCAGGCGGCGGCGCGCACCCGGCGGCGCGGTGATCTGCGCGTCGAGCTGAGCCTCGAGCCCACTGTCGTGACCGGCCAGGCGGATCGCGTCAACCGCGCGGTGTCGAACCTGTTGGACAACGCCCGCCGGTGGAGTCCTTCGCAGGGAACCGTCGAGGTCGACCTGAAGGACGGCGTGCTCACGGTGCGCGACCATGGCCCGGGCTTCGAGGAGTCAGACCTCCCGTTCGTGTTCGACCGCTTCTATCGCGCAGACAGCGCCCGCGGGCTCCCCGGCTCGGGCCTGGGCCTCGCGATCGTGCGCCATGCGGCCGAGTCCTGCGGCGGGTATGCCGAGGCACGGAACGCCTCCGGAGGGGGTGCTCTGCTGCGGGTCAGCTTCGGCCCGACACTCAGCTTCACGGGTGGCGGCCAATGAGGCCGCACTAGCTCTTCTGCGGAGCCCGGCCGCTGGTGCTTCAGCCGGCAGGCAATCCGGCCGAAATGTCGAATAAAGGCGGTTGAACCGCCGCAACTTCCGGGGATGCTCGGAGTCCCAAGGGGTATAGAGGGGTACAGCCCCTTTCTCGATAGGGAGGTAGCCGTGAGGTACCACGCTCGTTTCTCGCTTCTGGCACTGCTGGCAGGTGCAATCGTCTTCGTCTCAGCACCAGCTGCGCAGGCCGCGTTCGGC
Organism: uncultured Solirubrobacterales bacterium; assembly: GCA_963811445.1. Classification (GTDB taxonomy): domain Bacteria; phylum Actinomycetota; class Thermoleophilia; order Solirubrobacterales; family Solirubrobacteraceae; genus Palsa-744. Next base: position 196,344 of record CAWERP010000014.1, on the reverse strand, counting down.
GCGGAAAAATTCTTTGCGGGCAACTGCCTGGAAGCGACGGACTGCAACGCCGCCACCCTCCCCGCGAAACTCTTCACGCAGGCCGCCGGGCACCCGCCCATCGGGGTCACCGACTTCACGCTCAACGAATTTGGCCTCGCCGGCAACGGCGTGAAGACCATCCGCACCGACCTACCCCCCGGCATCAGCACTAATCCCCAGGCGCTCCCGCTCTGCACGTTGGCGGCATTCGAACTCAACACGGGGGCGAAAAAAGAAGAAGCCAGCCACTGCGGCGCCAACACCGAAGTGGGCGAACAGAAACTCACGGTTGTCATCAAATTGAGCCCATTCACGACGTTCGAACTCGTGGGGAAACAGTACAACCTCGAACCGGCCACGGGCCTACCCTTGGAGTTCGGCATCGACATCGATGCCACGGCGCTGGGTCTTGGGCATCTGCACTCATTTCTTGAAGGCAGCGTCAGCTGGCACAAAGAAGCGGAACCGGAAGAAGAGGGGATAGCCTCGGGCGACTATCACGAGTTCTTCAAGATTCGCGTCCACAGAAGCCTCGCAGAAGGAGAAGCGCCGCTGGTGAGCTCTCGCCTCGTGACCAAAGGCAATCTCGGAAAGGGATTGCTGACCAACCCCAGCGCCTGCATCGGCCCCCAGACGACGCATCTGTGGCTCGAACCCTACGCGGGGCCTCCGGTGCACACGTCTTTCACAAGCTCCGTGGGAACCGAAAACTGCAACCTCGTTCCGTTTGAACCGTCGTTTACGCTCACCCCGGAAACGACCCAGTCCGACCAGCCCGACGGCATGGCGGTCGACCTGAGCATCCCGCAGCACGAAAGCGGTTCCGAAATCGAAAGCGCTGACCTGCAGACCACTACGGTTACGCTGCCGGAAGGGATGACCATGAACCCCTCGGCGGCGCACGGGCTGGAAGGCTGCACGCCGGAACAAATCGCGATCGGCAGCGCCAACGCCGTTTCCTGTCCCGCGGCCTCGGAGGTAGCAAGCCTTGCGGTCGAAGTGCCCGGACTTCCGCCGGAATCACTCCCCGGCCACATGTATCTGGGTAAGCCGGCCACTGGTCCGATCACCGGACCCCCCTACACCGTGTACATCGACGCCGAGTCCGCGCGCTATGGCGTCGCGGTCCGCCTGAGAGGATTGGTTGTGCCGGATCCCACGACGGGGCGGTTGACCGCGACGTTCACGGAAAACCCGCAGAGGCCGGCGAAGAGCTTCAAACTCAAGTTCACCGGCGGTCCACTTGCGCCCGTGGCCAACCCGCTCGCATGCGGCACGGCGAGGACCGCAACCAGCCTCGCGCCGTTCACGGGCATGCCACCGCAGTCGCCGTTTACCCAGTTCGTCGTCGACAGCAACAACGCCAAAGGCGTCTGCGCCTCCCCGCTGCCGTTCTCGCTCTCCCAGACCACCCAGAACCAGTCTCCCAACGGTGGCGCGCGCACCTCCTTCACGTTCAACCTCGCGCGGACCGACGGTCAGCAGTACCTCTCCCAGGCCGCGACGACCCTGCCGCCCGGTCTGGTCGGTGAGATACCCGCGGTCAAGCGCTGCGAAGAACCGCAGGCGGCCGCAGGCACGTGCTCGGGTGAAAGCCAGATCGGCACGGCAACCGTGCAGGCAGGTGCCGGGCCCACTCCCTATTCCTTCTCGGGTCCTGTCAACCTGACCGGTCCGTACAACGGTGCGCCCTACGGCCTGTCGATCGCGGTGCCCGCCGTCGCGGGACCGTTCAACCTGGGCACGGTCGTCACACGGGCCACCCTCAACATCGACCCCTACACCGACCGTGTGACGGTCACGAGCGTCCTGCCGACCATCGTCAAGGGCGTGCCCCTGCGGGTGAAGGCGATCAGCGTTGCGATCAACAAGCAGGGCTTCCTGATCAACCCGACCAACTGCGGCGCGTTCGCCACCGAATCGACGCTCACCGGCTTCACGCCCGGCTCGAGTGCGACTGCCACGCAGAGCCTGTCGAGCCCGTTCCAGGTCGCCAACTGCAACGCGCTCGGGTTCAAGCCGTCGTTCAAGGCCGCCACCGGCGCGAGGACCTCGAAAGCCAACGGGGCCAGCCTGGAAACGACGATCAACCAGGCGGCAGGCCAGTCGAACATCCACTCGGTGCTCATCCAGCTGCCCAGGGTCCTGCCCTCGCGACTGACGACGCTTCAGAAAGCATGCCCGGCCGCGACGTTCGCCTCGAACCCCTACCACTGCCCGGCCGGCTCGTTCGTCGGCGGGGCGAGGGCCAACACCCCGCTGCTGCCGGGCAAACTGCAGGGCCCGGCGATCCTGGTCTCGCACGCCGCGGCGGCCTTCCCCGACCTCGACCTGGTCCTCGAAGCCAACGGCGTGCGCACGATCCTGGTGGGCAACACCGACATCAAACACTCGATCACCACGACGACGTTCGCGACCACGCCCGACGTGCCGGTCACGAGCATCACGGTGAACCTCCCGACCGGCCCGCACTCCGCGCTGACCGCCATCGGGAACCTCTGCGCGGCCTCCTCGCTCGTGATGCCCACGACGATCACCGCTCAGAACGGCAAGCGGATCAAGCAGAACACGAAGATCGCCGTCACCAACTGCCCCGTGCGCATCGTGGGGCAGAAGGTCATCGGCAACACGGCGTATTTGACCGTCCAGACCCATGAAGCCGGGCGCATCAGCGGCAGCGGCGCACACCTCTCAACGGTCTATCGCCACCTGAACAGCGCGGCGAACGCCACCACGCTGAAGGTGTCGCTGGCGCGCGGGGCGCGGCGTCCGGTGCAGACGCGCATCCGCGTCGGCTTCCTGCCGAAGAAGCGGGGCGCCCCCACCTCGACGGCGTTCGTCACGGTGCGGTTCGGCTGACAGCTCGCCCAGGGGGCGGCCGCCGACCGCCCCCTGGCGATCGCCGACCGGGCTGCCCGGTCGACCCCACGGCCGCTCGCTTGCTCCAGGGACGCTCGGCCCCCCCGGGTGGCATGGACAGGTGTTTTGTGGCTTGCTCGTCGGAAATGCCCTAGATTGACCAGATGGGAGTGGTGCTCGAGACGGACAGCTCATCGGCGCCTTCAAGCGCCGATCCGGTGCTGGCCGGCGTGCGGCGATTGGCGCTGCTCGCCGACGAAGCCCCCGACTCCGATGCGATCCTCCGCGCGCTCGCCCGCGAGCTGCTGGCGGTGCCCGGGGCCGAGGAGGTGCACATCCACCATCTCGCCGCGCCGGGCGTCGCGGAGGAGCTCGTGGCCGTCTACATGTTTGAAGGCTATGGCCGGCTGAGCTACATACTGCCGCGCGAGCAGCGCCCGCCAGGAGTGAGCTGGGTGGCGAGCACAGGGCGCAGCTTCCTGGCCGCCGACGAGCGCGAGCTCGCGGCCAGCGTGCCGCGCCTCGTGGCCACCGGCCCGACCAACTCCGCGCTCCTCGTGCCGCTCGCCGAGCGGGGCGAACCCGAGGCGGTCGTGATCCTCGTGCGCCGCTTCTCGGAGGCGTTCGACCAGCGCTCGGTCGAGCTCGCCACGACGCTCGTCGACCAGGCGGCGACGGCGCTGGCCCTCGCGCGGGCGCGGGCGGAGGCGGGCACAGACGCGGTGGCCGGCTGCATGAACCACCGCGCGATGCGCCGTCGTCTCGACGAGGAGATCGTGCGCGCGACGCGCACCGGCAATCCGCTCTCCTGTCTGCTCGTGGACCTCGACGACTTCAAGCTCGTCAACGACCGGCATGGTCATCAGGCGGGGGATGCGATGCTGCGCGACGTCGTCCGGGCGCTGGTCGGCGAGTTCCGCGCGTTCGACCGGGTGGCGCGCTACGGGGGCGACGAGTTCGTCGTGATCCTGCCGAACGCCGATGTGCGGAGCGCCGCCGCCGCGGCCACACGCGCCCTGCAGCGGCTGCAGGGCGTTGACTCCTACGATGCCGAGCCCGGCGTCTCGGCCTCGATCGGCGTGGCCCAGTGGCACGCGCCGATGAGCACCGACGAACTGATCGAAGCCTGCGACGCCGCTCTGATGCGCTCCAAGCGCCAGGGCAAGGGACGCGTCACGCGGGCCGCCGTGCCGGTCATGGAGACGCCCGCGACCTGAGAGCTGGGTTTCGCGGCGACTCTGCGAGACTGCGGGCGTTTCCTTAAGAGAGATCGGATTCGTCCGGGAGATGCCCATGTCGCAGAACAGCTTCGGCGCTAAGAGCACACTCGAGGTCGGCGGCCGCGAGTATGAGATCTTCCGCCTGGACCCGTTGCAGCAGCGCTTCGACGTGGCGCGGCTGCCCTTCTCGCTGAAGGTGCTGCTCGAGAACCTGCTCCGCACCGAGGGCAACGGCTCGGTCGGCGCAGCCGACATCGAAGCGCTCGCGAGCTGGGACGCCGCGGCGCAGCCGAGCATGGAGATCGCCTTTACGCCCGCGAGGGTGCTCATGCAGGACTTCACAGGAGTGCCCGCCGTGGTTGACATGGCGGCGATGCGCGACGCGATGGCGGACATGGGGGGAGACCCCGCGAGGATCAACCCGCTCGTGCCTGCCGAGCTCGTGATCGACCACTCCGTGCAGGTTGACGCGTTCGGAACCCGCGACGCGTTTCGCGTGAACGCAGAGCGCGAGTTCGAGCGCAACAGGGAGCGCTACGCGTTCCTGCGCTGGGGACAGGGCGCGTTCGAGCGCTTCTCGGTGGTGCCGCCCGACACTGGGATCGTCCACCAGGTCAACCTCGAGTACCTGGCGCGCGTGGTCTTCGTGAACTCATCCGAGGAGCGGGAGCAGGCCTACCCGGACACGCTGGTCGGGACGGATTCCCACACGACGATGATCAACGGCCTCGGGGTGCTCGGCTGGGGAGTCGGCGGCATCGAGGCCGAGGCCGCGATGCTCGGCCAGCCGATGTCGATGCTGATCCCGCAGGTCCTCGGCGTAAGGCTGCACGGCGCGCTGCCCGAGGGCGCTACGGCGACCGACCTCGTGCTGACCGTCACCCAGCGGCTCCGCGAACGCGGCGTGGTGGGGATGTTCGTCGAGTTCTACGGCGCCGGCCTCGCCGGCCTGCCGATCGCCGACAGAGCGACGATCGGCAACATGTCGCCGGAGTTCGGATCGACCTGCGCGATCTTCCCGATCGACTCCGAGACGCTCGACTACCTGAGGCTCTCCGGACGTCCGCCCGAGCAGATCGCGCTGGTCGAGGCATACGCCAGACAGCAGGGCCTGTGGCATGACGAGAACTCCGAGCAGCCGACCTTCTCCGAGACGGTCGAGCTCGATCTTGCCGAGATCGTCCCGAGCATCGCCGGTCCCAAGCGCCCCCAGGATCGCGTGTCGCTGAAGGAGGCCCAGGCGGAGTTCCGCACGGCGTTGGCCGACTACCTCCCCCAACACGCGACGGCGGCGAGCGAGCTCGCCGGCGCGCAGGAAGACGACGAGGGCTCCGCCCTGTCGTTCCCCGCGAGCGACCCTCCCTCGAGCGTGGCCCCGGTCAACGGCAACGGCGCGCGCGACCACCATCCGGAGCGCGGGACGGCGCATCGCGCGCCGGCGGCGGGCGGGCGCCCGGCCGGCGGCACCGCGGGCGTGATCCTCGCCGACGGGAGCGCGACCGAGCTTGACCACGGCCACGTGGTGATCGCGGCGATCACCAGCTGCACCAACACCTCCAACCCGTCCGTGATGATCGGGGCGGGCATCCTCGCTCGCAACGCGCGAGCGCGCGGCCTGAGCTCCAAGCCGTGGGTCAAGACGTCGCTGGCGCCCGGCTCGAAGGTCGTCACGGAGTACCTCGACCGTGCGGGGTTGACCGAGCCTCTTGAGCAGCTCGGGTTCAACCTCGTCGGCTACGGCTGCACGACCTGCATCGGCAACTCCGGGCCGCTCTCCCAAGAGATCTCCCAGGCTGTCGCCGACGGCGAGCTGGCCGTCGTCTCGGTGCTGTCGGGCAACCGCAACTTCGAGGGGCGCATCAACCCCGACGTCAAGATGAACTACCTCGCCTCGCCCCCGCTGTGCGTGGCCTACGCGCTGGCCGGCACCATGGACATAGACATCCTCAACGAGCCGCTGGGTCAGGACGCGCAGGGGCAGGATGTGCTTCTGCGGGACATCTGGCCGTCCGAGCGGGAGATCGCCCAGACCGTCGAGCAGGCCGTTCGCTCGGACATGTTCCGCAAGAGCTACGGCGAGGTGTTCGCGGGAGACGATCGCTGGAACCGGCTGCCGGTGCCCGCGGGCGAGCGCTTCGCCTGGGAGAAGCAGTCGAGCTACGTGCGCCTGCCGCCCTACTTCAAGGACATGCCGCCCGAGCCGCCGCCGATCACCGACGTGGCGGGTGCCCGGGTGCTCGCCGTGCTCGGCGACAGCGTCACGACCGACCACATCTCACCTGCGGGCTCGATCAAGCGCGACGGACCCGCCGGCGCCTACCTGCAGGCGCTGGGGGTCGCCCCGAAGGACTTCAACTCCTACGGCTCGCGCCGCGGCAACCACGAGGTGATGCTGCGCGGGACTTTCGCCAACATCCGCCTGCGCAACCAGCTCGCGCCGGGGACCGAGGGCGGCGTGACCCGCCATCTGCGGGGAGGAGCCGGCGGACCGGTGACCGCCGAGGAGATGTCGATCTACGACGCTGCGATGCGTTACGCAGAGGAAGGCGTCGAGCTGATCGTGCTCGCCGGCAAGGAGTACGGCTCGGGCTCCTCGCGCGATTGGGCGGCCAAGGGCACCAAGCTCTTGGGCGTGCGCGCCGTGATCGCCGAGAGCTTCGAGCGCATCCATCGCTCGAACCTCGTGGGCATGGGGGTCCTGCCGCTGCAGTTCCCCGACGGGCAGAGCGCGCGGTCACTGGGGCTCGGCGGTGAGGAGGTGTTCGCGGTCAGCGGCCTCACCGAGGCGATGAGCGACGATCGCGCGGGCCCCCGCGAGGTCCTCGTGCGGGCGCAGGGCGGCGGGCCGGGCTCTGCGGACGGACGAGTCGTGGAGTTCAGGTCGCGCCTGCGAGTCGACACTCCCCGCGAGGCCGACTACTTCCGCCACGGAGGGATCTTGCAGTACGTCCTGCGAGCCCTGCTCTCCAGATGAGCGACGAGACCCAGCCGACGTCGCAGAGCGCCGCCGCAGCGGGCGCTCCCGCGGTCCTGCTCGAACTGCTCGCGGCGCGGGGGCCCTCCGGCTATGAGGCGGCCCCGGCCGCGGTCTGGCGAGAGGCGGCGGGCTCGTTCGCCGAGGTGAGCACCGATGTCCTGGGCACGCCGCTGGCGCGGGTCTCCCCGAAGCACGGCTTCGAGAAATCACCGCGGCGGCTGCTCGTGATGGGCCACATCGACGAGATCGGGCTGATCGTGACCCACATCGACGACGAGGGGTACCTGTGGTTTCGCGCGGTTGGCGGCTGGGATGCGCAGATCCTCGTCGGCCAGCGCCTCGTCGTGGACAGCAGCGCCGGCCCGGTGACCGGCCTGGTGGGCAGGAAGCCGATTCATCTGCAGCGCGAGGAGGACCGCAAGAAGGTCGCCGACATCCGGGATCTGCACATAGACATCGGGGCGCGCGACGGCGCCGAGGCGCGCGACCGGGTGCGGGTCGGAGACGTCGCGGTCATCGATCTGCCGCCTGTCGAGCTGCCGAACGGGCGGCTGACCTCGCGGGCACTCGACAACCGCCTGGGCTCCTACGTGGCCCTCCAGGCGGCGCGGCTGGTCTCGCAGGCAGGCGGCGGAGAGTGGGAGCTCGTGGCGGTGGCCGCCGCCCAGGAGGAGATCACCTTTGGCGGTTCGCGCACGAGCACGTTCGCGCTCGACCCGGACGCGGCGATCGTGGTGGACGTCACACACGCCACAGATGCGCCGGGAATCGACGCGAAGGAGGCCGGCAAGCACGAGCTCGGCTCCGGTCCAGTGCTGAGCCGCGGGTCCACCCTGAACCACAGGCTGTTCGAGTTGCTCCTGAATACCGCCCAGGAGGAAGGCATCCCGTTCACGGTCGAGGCCTCGGCGCGCGCCACCGGGACCGACGCCGACGCGGTCCAGGTGAGCCGCAGTGGCGTGCCCACCGCCCTGGTGTCGATCCCGATCCGCTACATGCACTCGCCGGTCGAGCTCGTCCAGCTCGACGACGTGCACGCCTGCGCGCGACTGATCGCGGCCTTCGCGCTGCGCCTGGACCGCGACCAGTCCTTCACGCTCTAGTCCTTCACGCTCTGGTCGTTCTCCCTGCTCGGGAGAGGCATCAGGATCGCGAGCTGACGCGACTGGGCGAGGAGCGTACCGTCCTGCGCCCAGATCGCGCCGTCCTCCTCGAAGAAGCCTTCATGCACATAACGGGAGCGAAAGCGCGCGAAGCACAGCCTTGCGGCGGCCGGGCTCTCCACCGGCGGGAGCCGCGTGCGGAAGTGGACGGTGAGGTCGACCGTGGGAGTCGTCGCGGGCTCGCTGAGGCGCGCGAACGGAGGGGAGAACAGCGCGTCGCTGAAGAGCGCCAGCGCGAGAGCGTCGAGCGGACGTGAAGCGTCGCGCAGGCCGAGCCACGCGCCGGTCTGCATCGGAGTGTCCGATCCGGTGAACGGCGCGGGCCCCAGGCGGCGCTGCACGACCAGCCGGGAGACGAATTCAGGAGCCTCTCTGCCGAGCCCCGAGGTCTCGCGCAACTCGTCGGGCGGAGCGACCTGCGGCATCGACGCTTCCGCGATCTCCGGCGCCGACCAGGAGACCGAGAAGGCCGCCAGCGCGAGTGCCATCAGCGAGCCGTCCTGTTCCATGCGGGCCGACAGGGTGCTGAGCGAGCGACCCCGGCGCTCGAGAACCGTGTGGATGCTCAGCGGGCCGAGCTTCGGCGCACGCGCGTAGTGGATCGTGAGCGACCGTGGAGCGCGCGCGGGCTCGGCTACCGTCGCGCAGAGCGCTCGCAGCAGCATCGCCGCGAGGTAGCCGCCGTGAGGTCCGCGCCCGGCGCGCCATCCCGGTCTCACCTCGCCCGCGAAGCTCACCCGTCGCGTGCCCCCGCCGTCCGAGTCAGGCCCGTCGAGGCGGCGCACGGCCGTGTCGCGGTCAAAGTCGCCGAGCGTGCCGGACGGCGCAGCGCCTCCCGCGGGGGAGGCCTCGCGGTCAGCCACGGACCAGACGCTTGTAGGTGATCCGGTGAGGCCGGTCGGCGGCCGCCCCGAGCACGGCGCGCCGGTGCTCCTCGTAGGCCTCGAAGTTGCCCTCGAACCACGTGACCTGCGAGTCGCCCTCGAAGGCCAGCACGTGCGTGGCGACGCGGTCGAGGAACCAGCGGTCGTGGGAGATGATCACGGCGCAGCCCGGGAACGCCAGCAGGGCGTCCTCCAGTGCGCGAAGCGTGTCCACGTCGAGGTCGTTCGTGGGCTCGTCGAGCAGCAGGAGGTTGCCGCCCGTGCGCAGCAGCTTGGCGAGGTGCACGCGGTTTCGCTCTCCACCGGAGAGATCGCCGATGCGCGCCTGCTGGTCTGTTCCCTTGAAGTTGAAGCCGGCCGTGTACTGGCGGGAGTTGACCACCCGATCTCCCACCTTCAAATGGTCGACGCCATCCGAGATCTCCTCCCACACCGTCTTCTGCGGATCGAGTGCGTCGCGCGACTGATCGACATAGGCGAGCTGAACCGTGTCTCCAAGCGTCAGCGTGCCCGAGTCGGGGGGCTCCTCGCCGATGATCATCCGGAACAGGGTCGTCTTGCCCGCCCCGTTGGGGCCGATCACGCCGACGATGCCCGCCCGAGGCAGATCGAAGCTCAGATCCTCGATCAGGAGCTTCTCGCCGAACCCCTTGCACAGCGAGCTGGCGCTCAGCACCTTCTCGCCGAGCCGCGGGCCCGCAGGGATGTGAATCTGGACCTCGTCGAGCTTGACGTTCCGCTCCTCGGCAACCAGCTGCTCGTAGCGGGCGAGCCTCGCCTTGGACTTCGTGCGCCGTCCCTTCGGGTTGGTGCGCACCCACTCGAGCTCGGCCGCGATGGTGCGCGCGCGCCCCTTCTCCGAGCGGTCTTCCTGCGCCAGCCTGGCCTGCTTCTGCTCGAGCCAGCTCGAATAGTTGCCCTGGTAGGGGATGCCCTTGCCGCGATCGAGCTCGAGGATCCAGCCGGCGACGTTGTCCAGGAAGTAGCGATCGTGGGTCACCGCCACGACCGCGCCCTTGTACTCGGCGAGATGTTGCTCGAGCCAGGCGACCGACTCGGCGTCGAGGTGGTTGGTGGGCTCGTCCAGCAGCAGCAGGTCCGGCGCGCGCAGCAGCAGGCGGCAGAGCGCCACGCGGCGACGCTCGCCGCCGGAGAGCCGCGCGACGTCGGCCTCGGGCGGCGGCAGGCGCAGGGCGTCCATCGCGATCTGAAGCTGCGTGTCGAGGTTCCAGGCGTCGGCCGCGTCGATCTTGGCTTGGATCTCCCCGAACTCCTCGGCCGTCTCATCGGAGTAGTTGGCAGCGAGCTCTTCGAAGCGGTCGAGCAGCGCTCGGGTCTCGGCGACGCCATCCTCGACGTTCCCCTTCACGTCCTTGGACTCGTCGAGAACGGGCTCCTGCTCGAGCATGCCGACGGTCGCGCCGGGCGCGAGCGCGGCCTCGCCGCGGTACTCCTGATCGACCCCCGCCATGATCCGCAGCAGGGAGGACTTGCCGGCGCCGTTGTAGCCGAGCACGCCGATCTTCGCCCCGGGGTAGAACGCCAGCGTGAGATTGTCGAGCACCGTCTTATCGGGCGGATGCAGCTTCGACAGGCGGTGCATCGTGAAGATGTACTGAGAGGACATTGGCAGGCAGGATAGGCGGTCGCCGGGGTCGCTAACGTTGTCGGGTCATGCCCGTAACCGTCCTTGACGTAGAGCAGCATCTGCTCCTGCTGGAGCTCGAGGCGCCGTTCGACAAGCGCGATGTGCAGCTCGCGCGCCGGCGCATGGCCAAGCGCTGGCACCCCGACGTCGCGCCGCAGGGCCGCCAGTTCGAGCACGAGCGCCATCTGAAGGCGATCAACGAGGCGGCCGACCAGCTCGAGCGCCTGGCCGAGGGCTCGCGGGCGGGGCGCGTGTCGCGCAACGCGGTCCGTGCGAGCGCGGCGGCCGCACGGGCCGAGCGCGCGGAAGCGGGCAGGCGCGCCTACGAGGCCGAGCAGCGGGCGCGCGAGCATGCCACCGAGCGCGCGAGGAACGACCCGTTCGCCAGCCGCGTGCCCGATCACTCGGTGGTTCACCGCTATGCCCGCTGCCTGTCCTACCCGGAGTGGGGCGTCGGAACGGTCGCGGGGATCTACTTCAGCGGCGATCCCGACGGCGGCGAGGACGTGCAGCAGTGGGCGCGCGTGCGCTTCAGCCATGGCGTGCGGACGGTTCCGGCGGGCAGTATGCGGTTCGTCGACTTCTCCACGCCCGACCCGTCCTCCGAGCGCGTCGAACGCTTCATGACCGCCGCGCAGAGGGCGATGGCCGACGGCGAATACGTGCTCGCGGCGCAGCGGCTCGTGTACGCGCGCGACGCAGAACCGCGCAACGTGGCGGTGCTGCGGCTGATGACGCTCGCCTTCTGGCAGGCGGGGAACCTCGACGCGGCGGCACGGTCGGTTCGCGACTGGGCGCGGGTCGAAGGGACTCGTCCCGCGCCGCACAGGTTCGCGGCCCGCATCTACGAGGACATCGGCGCGATCGACCTGGCCGAGCAGTCGGCCGAGCGCGCGGCGCGGCGCGGACCATCCGACGCCGGGGCGTGGGAGCGGCTCGGCAGGCTGCGGGTCATGTTGAACGATCGCGAGGGCGCCCTGCAGGCGCTCAAGCGCGCGCTGGCGCTCGGTGCAAGTCAGCAGACTCGCGAGCTGCTGGTGCAGGCGCTCGCATTGGAGCCGACCGCGGCACCCGTAACGTAGCCGCCTGCACCGTCGCCAGCGGCCTGCACCGTCGCCCGGCGGCCCTGCACCGTCGCCGAGCGGCCTACAGGATGTTCACGGCACGCGAGACGATCAGGCCGATCGTGACGAGCGAGACGAGCGACTGCACTCCCATGATGCTCTTCGCCATCGGCGTGAGCGGCATCGTGTCGGTGGGGGAGAAGGCGGCGGCGTTGGTGAGCGACACGTAGAGGTAGTCGATGAACTGTGGCCGCCAGCCACTCGGCTCGATCCGGTCGTCGTTCATCTGGGGGAACAGGAAGTCCGGCGCCTGATCGTTGCCGGACGCGCGCTTGCCCGGCCCCCCGCGGTCGAGCTCCCAGTACCAGAGGCCGAAGATCAGGAAGTTGGTGAGCCAGATCAGGATGCCCGAGACGATCAGCTCGTTTCCCTTGGACACGGTGTGGTGCAGGAGGTAGTGCGTGAGCGCGGCCAGCGAATAGATGTTGGCAGCCGAGACGAACGCCGTGAGCGCTAGCGCCCCGCGCCGGCGCCGCGGATGCTCGTACTCGAGGATGCGGGGCGTGGCGAGGAACATGCCGATCAGCAGCACAGCCTCGAGCGAGGGAATCAGCCAGGACGGACCCGCGGCGAGGCGCTCGGGAAGCGCGAGCTGCAGCCCGATCGCCGCAAGGATGGTGAGCTGCGCGGGCCAGAAAGGCTCGCCCGCGCCCGGCGGCGGGTAGGGGCGTCCCGGCAGGGCGGCGGGTTCCTCGGCCACCGGCAGAGCGTACGGCGTGGTCCGGCCGTTTCCTTCGCGCTAGCCTGGGCGGCATGGGCATCGAGAACCCGGTCCACCTGCTGTTCATCGCTGCAGTCGCTCTGATCGTGCTGGGCCCGAAACGCCTGCCGGAACTGGCCCGTGCGGTCGGCAAGGCGGCACGCGAGTTCCGCGAGTCGATGAACGGCGGCGGAAGCGCCCACCTCGGCGACGGCGGGAGCGCCCACCTGGGCGAGGGCGCGGGCGCGAAGGAGCCGGACGACGCGGCCCAGTCGGCGCCCGCGGCCGGGCCGCCCGATGATCGTGGGTAGGCTGCCCTGTCCCCGATCAAGGAGCCCCGATGAGCACCGACGAACCCGCCGTGTCTTCCGAGCCAGTGCTGACCGAGCGATTGGAGGTCGGTGGCGGTGCCGGCGGTGGGAGCGTCCTGCTGATCACGCTCAACCGGCCTGAGGTCAGGAACGCGGTCAACGCGGCGCTGGCGGCCGGCGTGGCGGGCGCGCTGGACGAGCTCGACCGCGACGAGAGCCTGTCGGTCGGCGTGCTCACGGGCGCCGCCGGGTTCTTCTGCGCCGGCATGGATCTCGGGGCGTTCGTCAAGGGGGAGTCGCCCTGGTTCGGCGATCGCGGCTTCGCCGGGATCGCCCAGCGCGCCTCCCGCAAGCCGCTGATCGCGGCGATCGAGGGCTTCGCGGTGGCGGGCGGCATGGAGATTGCGCTCGCCTGCGACTTGATCGTCGCGGCCAAGGGCGCGAAGCTCGGGATTCCCGAGGCCAAGCGCTCACTCGTCGCGGCCGGCGGAGCCCTGCTCCGGCTGCCCCGGCGGATCCCCTATCACGTCGTGATGGAGCTGGCGCTCACCGGCGATCCGCTGCCGGCCGAGCGCTTCCACGAGCTCGGTCTGGTCAACCGCCTAAGCGAGCCGGGCGGTGCCGTCGCCGCGGCTCTGGAGCTGGCCGGCACGCTGGCCGCCAACGGACCGCTGGCGCTCATCGCGTCCAAGCAGATCCTGCAGGAGCAGTTCGACTGGTCGAGCGAGGAGATGTGGGAGAAGCAGGGCGCCATCTCAGGGCCCGTGTTCGCCTCCGAGGACGCCAAAGAGGGCGCGAATGCGTTCAAGGAGAAGCGCCCCGCCGTATGGCGCGCACGCTGACGCGGCGCAGCCGGCCGGCGCGCCGGGCGGGCTAGCGGGCGTGGCGCTTGCGTCGCCGCTGGCGAAGGATCTCACGAAAGCGTCGCCACAGTGCGGCCATCAGCGCTCCCCCGGTTTCTTGCGCGGGAACTGGGAGACCGGCTCGTTCAGATCGATCGCGGCGGTGACTATGCGGTTCTGTTCGGCCATGTGCGCTGCCGGGTAGCCCTCGCCCGGGCTGGCGCGCTCGGGGCGCCCGATGAAGCCGAAGCGAATCCCGTCGGGCATGATCTGCATCAGGCGCGGGAACATGTGCGCCCGGGCACCCATGTTCCGTGGCTCCTCCTGCACCCAGACCACCTCTTGCAGGTTCGGGTAGCGATTGATCGTGCCCAGTATCTGGCCCTCCGGGAACGGGTAGAGCAGCTCCACGCGCGCCACCGCCAGGCCCGGGTGCGCCTTGCGGTCGGGGTGGCCGACCAGGTCGTAGTAGATCTTCCCGGTGCACAGCGCCAGGCGCGTGACCCGAGAGTCGTCGACCCCCGGCTCCGCGAGCACCGGCCGAAAGCGCGTGTTCTCCGCGAGGTCCGCGATCGAGTTCGTCGCCTGGGCCAACCGCAGAAGCGACTTGGGGGTCATGATCACGAGCGGGCGCTGCTTGGCGATCAGGGCCTGCCGGCGGAGCAGGTGGAAGTACTGGGCGGGGGTCGTGGGGCTCGCCACGCGGATGTTCCCCTCGGCCGCGAGCGCGAGGAAGCGCTCCAGTCGCGCCGAGGAGTGCTCGGGCCCGGAGCCCTCGTATCCGTGGGGGAGAAGGAGCGTGAGCCGCGAGGTCTGGCCCCACTTGGCAAGGGCTGAGACGATGAACTGATCGACGATCACCTGCGCTGAGTTGACGAAGTCGCCGAACTGCGCCTCCCACAGCACGAGCGTCTCCGGCGCCTCCTGGCTGTAGCCGTACTCGAAGCCCATGCAGGCGAGCTCCGAGAGCGGGCTGTTGTGCAACTCGAGCGGCGCGAGCGCGTCGGGCATGCTCTGGATCGGGCAGACGGTCTGGCCGGTCTTGGAGTCGTGCAGGACCATGTGGCGCTGGCTGAAGGTGCCGCGCTCGGTGTCCTGGCCGGTCAGGCGGATGGGGATTCCCTCGGTGAGCAGCGCGGCGAACGCAAGCGCCTCGGCGTGGGCCCAGTCGATGCCGCCCTGCTCGCCGAGCGCCTCGCGCCTGCGCTCGAGCTGTTTGACGAGCTTGGGGTGCACGGTGAACCCGTCGGGCACCCGCAGCAGCTCCTCGCCGAGCTCGCGCAGGCGCGCGGCCGGCACGGCGGTCTCGACGTCGGGGCTGGGGGAGCGGTCGAGCTGGTAGTCGCCTGTGGAGTGCTCCTCGGTGCCGTGCTCGGCGGCCTCCGCGATCTTCGCCTTCAGGCGCTGGTGCAGGATCGTCAGGTTGTCCCACACCTCCTGCGCCTGGCGCTCGACGTCCTCCTTGGAGATCACCTCGTCGGCGAGGAGACGATCGGCCCAGAGCTCTGAGACCCGCTTCTTCGTCTTGATCTTGGCGTACATCTCCGGCTGGGTGTAGGCGGGCTCGTCGGACTCGTTGTGTCCGAAGCGCCGGTAGCCGATCAGGTCGATGAGCACGTCGTGACCGAACTCCTTGCGGAAGGCGAAGGCCAGGCGCACAGCGCTCATGCATGCGGGCACATCGTCGGCGTTGACGTGGATGATCGGCACGTCGAAGCCCTTCGCCAGGTCTGATGCCCAGCGCGTGGAGCGGGCGTCGTCGGGATCCGTCGTGAAGCCGACCTGGTTGTTCGTGATCAGGTGGACGGTTCCCCCGACCTTGTAGCCGTCGAGCGCCTGCAGGTTGAGCGTCTCGGCGACGACGCCCTGGGCGGGGAAGGAGGCGTCGCCGTGGAGCACGATCGGCACCGCCGAATCGGTGTCCTGGATCGCGTGGGGGCCCTTGCGCGTGGTCTGCGCGGCTCGCGTGGCACCCTCGACGACGGCTGAGACGTACTCGAGGTGGCTCGGGTTGGACTCCAGGTTGACGCGGATCGCCGTTCCGTCGGGCAGCTCATAGGAGCCCTGGGTGCCGTGGTGGTACTTCACGTCGCCCGTGCCACCCTGCGGGATCGTCGTCACCGCCTCGAGCGTCGAGGCCCCCTCGAACTCGGCGAAGATCGTGTCGTAGGAGCGGCCCAGGTTGTGGGCCAGCACGTTCAGCCGCCCGCGGTGGGCCATGCCGATCACCACCTCCTGCCCGCCCTGCGCGGCGGACAGCTGTATCAGCTCGTCGAGCATCGGCACGGTCATGTCGAGGCCCTCGATCGAGAACTGGTGCTGCCCGAGGTAGGCCTTGTGCATGAAGCGCTCGAGCGCATCGACCTCCACCAGGCGCTTGAACAGCGTCTTGCGTTCGTCGGTGGTGAGCGGCTGGCGGAAGGCGCCCGACTCGATGTGCTCACGCAGCCACACGCGCTGGCGATGCGAGGCGATGTGCTCGATCTCGTATGCGATCGTCCCGCAGTAGGTCTCGCGCAGGTGGGGAAGCGCGTCGGCCAGCGTGGCTCCCGGCACGTACATGTGCAGGATCTTGGCCGGTATCTGGGCCTGGACCTCCGGCGTGAGCTTGAGCGCCTCGGGGTCGAGGCCGGGGTCGCCCTCGGGCTCTGAGCCGAGCGGGTCGAGGCGAGCCGCCAGGTGGCCGTGGCTGCGGAAGCGGGTGACGAGCGTGCTTGCCGCCTGGACCGCCTGCAGCAACTCCTCGCTCGCGGGAGCCCTGCCGCCGTCCCGCTCGGCCTCGACGACTGCTCCCGCGGCCGATGCGGCGGCGGCCGGGGCGGGCACCGATGGCGCAGGTCCGAGCTCCACGCCCAAGGAGGCGAAAACGTCCTCATAGAAGCCATCCTCGCCCTGCAGGTAATCCTCGATGCGTGCCAGGAAGCGCCCGGACTCCGCGCCCTGGATCACCCGGTGGTCGTAGGTGGAGGTCATGGTCATGACCTTCTCCGCGCCGATCATCGCTCCGATCCTGTCGAGGCCGACGGGATAGGCGATCGAGCCGGTGGCCACGATCGTGCCCTGGCCCGCCAGCAGGCGCGGGACGGATGCGACCGTGCCCAGCCCGCCGGGGTTGGTCAGCGTGAGGTTGGCGCCGATCAGGTCGTCGGGGACGAGCGTGTTCGTCCGCGCCTTCTCCACGAGCGCGTCGTATGACTGAAGGAAGCGGTCGAATCGCAGGCGCGCGGCGTCGCGGATGACAGGGACCATCAGGGTCCGGGAGCCGTCCTTCTTCTCGACGTCCACCGCGAGCCCGAGGTTCACCTGCCCGTCCTTGACCCGATGCGCCTTGCCGTCGATCTCGGCGAAGTGGTCGGCCATCACCGGCATGTCATCGGCGGCGCGGGCGATCGCGTAGGCGATCAGGTGTGTGAAGGAGACCTTGCGCTCGGCTGCCTTCAGCTCACGCCGTCGCGCGTCCAGGGCGGTGACGGTGAGCGTGCGGAAGCTCGTGGCCGTCGGAATCCCGCGTGACTCTTCCATGTAGCGAGCGAGCGCCGCGGCGCCACCCCTCATCGGCTCTGCGCTCGGCCCTGACGGCGTCGCAGGCTTCGCATCGGGGGAGGTCGTGCCGGCATGGCCGGCACCGTTGCCCGAGGCAGCGTCGAGCACGTCGGACTTGACTATCCGCCCCGCCGGACCGCTGCCGGAGACGCTCGCCAGATCTACGCCCTCGGCCGCCGCCGCGCGTGCGGCCACCGGGGAGACCTTCTTCCCGTCCGGCTTCCCCCCGGCGAGGCCGTCGCCCCCTGTCGCGGGCGCCCGCGCCTCGCCGTCACCGTTCCCGTCGGAGGCTGCCGGCGCGGGGCCGCCGTTGACGGTGATCCGCGCGATCACCTGACCGACCGTCACGGTCTCGCCCTCCTCGATCAGGATCTCGCTGACGGCTCCGCTGGCCGGAGAGGGCAACTCCAGATCGACCTTGTCGGTGGAGATCTCGACGATCGTGTCGTCGGCCTTGATGAAGTCCCCCACCTTCACGTGCCATTCGAGGATCGTTCCCTCGGTGACCGACTCGCCCGCAGCGGGGGTCACGACATCCACTGTCTGCTGAGCCGCGGTGCCCGTCGCCATCGATCCCTAACTCTAGCGCGGCCGGTGGCTCCCGGCCTGCGCTTCCACCGTCCCCGCCTCGCTAGCTGCGCGGGTGGCGCTGTTCACGGATGAACTCGGAGCTGCCGAAGAATGGCGCTATCCCCCCGAGCACCGCCACCGCCACCGCGAGCCGCAGGGAGACCACCCGCATCCGCGCCGCGGTTATGCACGCCAGCGACATGAAGATCCACAGCAGACCGTGGGTCATGCCGAGCCCGAAGGTAAGAGGCTCGGGCTTGCCGATCGCGAAGGCGCTGATGAGCAGGCCCATGTAGATGCAGGAGTGCGCGAAAGAGGTCCACTTCAGACGGGTGAATGTCAGAGGCCCGGCGCCGGCTCGCGGCGGCGCGATCTCCGGCTGCGCCTCGATCTCGGAGGGGGCGCTCACTCCGACAGCCAGCGCGCCATCAGGCGCAGCGGCGCCTCGGCCTCGGCCGGCCACTCGTCGATCTCCGCCGGCCACCAGGCGAAGGCGTCGTGCTCGTGGTCGGGGGTGACCGCTGCGTCGTCGCCCTCTGCCAGCCACGCCTGCCCGACGAACATCACGAGCCCGTGGGGGAGCCGCACCAGCGCCTCGCCGCGCACGCGCGACGGCGACACCGACCACTCCTCGTTCAACTCTCGAACCAGCGTGTCCACCGGGTTCTCCCCGAGATCGACCGCACCGCCCGCCCCGAGCGCCCAGCGGCCGGCCCACGAGGCGACCCACGTCGCCCGGCGCCCGGCCAGCCAGCGCCCGTCCGAGGCGCGGGTGACGCACAGGGCGGCCACGCTGTGCGAGGCGTCGCCTGCCACCAGGCGGAGCGCCCAGCGCAGCGGTTGCAGCTCGATCGCGATCCCCTGTTCGTCCTGTCGGTAGTCCACCAGACGCGCCGCCACTCCGTCATGGCTCGGCGAGCCTCGCTCCCGCAGGCCCTTGATCGCCGCGTTTGCGGCCTCGGTCTGCGCCGAGGAGGGCTCGAAGTGCTCCTCGCGCCAGCTTGCCTTCACCTCCTCGAGAGCCCACGGACCGCGGGCGAGGATCTCGGGCTGCTCGGGTGTGGGCTCGGTTTGGGCGGACACGAATAGGAAAGGCTAGTGGCTGTCGGTGCAAGGCTAGTGAGCATAGACTCGCTGCGGTGAACGCCTCGCGACGCAAGCACTGGGGCTGGGGCCTCGAGGACCAGCAGCCCTCGCCAGCCGAGGTGCGCCAGACGGCCTCGCGATTGGCGGCCCATCTGGGGGTGACACTCGGCGAGGTTGAGGATCCCGTCCCGCTGCAGGCCGTCAAGCTCGCGTCCCCTGCGGTGCGGGCGCCGGCCGAGCTCGGCGAGATCTGCGCCGATGACGATCACGCACGCGCTTCGCATGCCTGGGGCAAGTCCTATGCCGACGTGGTGAGAGGCTTTCGCGGACGCTTCGACCATCCGCCGGACTTCGTCGCGCGCCCGCGCGAGGAGACCGAGGTCGAGCGGCTGCTCGAATGGTGCTGCAAGGAGGGTGTCGCAGCGATCCCCTACGGTGGCGGCACCTCGGTCGTCGGAGGCGTGACGCCGGAGGTGTCGAGCGCCTACAACGGCGTCATCTCGATCGACCTGCGGGCGCTCGATCGCGTCCTCGAGGTGGACTCCGTGTCACGCGCGGCTCGCATCCAGGGCGGCGCATCCGGCCCGGCCCTGGAAGCGCAGCTCGGCGAGCACGGGTTGACGCTGCGCCATTTCCCGCAGTCGTTCGAGTTCTCCACGCTCGGGGGCTGGATCGCCACCCGGGCCGCCGGGCATTTCGCGACGGTGTGGACGCACATCGAGGACTTCGTGGAGTCGGTGCGCGCGATCACGCCCGCGGGGGTGTGGGCGTCCCGGAGATTGCCGGGGTCCGGCGCGGGCGTGAGCCCCGACCGGATGCTCGCGGGCTCGGAGGGGACCCTCGGACTGATCGTCGAGGCGTGGGTGCGCGTCCAGCCGCGACCGACCCACCGGCGATCGGCGGGTGTGCGCTTCTCGAGCTTCCTGCCGGGCGCTGAGTGCGTGCGCGCGATCAGCCAGTCGGGGTTGAACCCGGCCAACTGCCGCCTGATCGACGCCCGGGAAGCGCGCACGACGATGGCCGGGGATGGTTCGCACGCGCTGCTCGTGTTGGGCTTCGAGTCAACCGACCACGCCGTCGACGGGGCGATGGACCGGGCGCTTCAGATCTGCGCCGATCACGGCGGGGCGGTCTCCGAGCGCGATGGTCGTCCCGCCGGGGATGCGGTGAGCTCCTGGCGGGACGCGTTCCTGGGAGCCCCCTACCTGCGTGACGTCTTCGTGGCGATGGGTGTGCTGAGCGAGACGTTCGAGACGGCGATCACCTGGGAGCGCTTTCCAGGCTTTCACGAGCGCGTCAGCGCGGCGGCCGAGGAGGCGCTGCGCGAGACATGCGGTGGCGCCGGGCAGCTCTCGTGCCGCTTCACCCATGTCTATCCCGACGGGCCGGCCGTCTACTTCACGGTGCTCGCGCCCGCGCGGCGGGGCGAGGAGGTCGAGCAGTGGGGGGCGATCAAGCGCGCGGTGTCAGACGTCGTGATCGCCGAGGGCGGCACGATCACCCACCACCATGCGGTGGGGCGCGATCACCGTCCGTGGTATGAGGAGCAGCGCCCGGCGCCATTCGCCGCGGCGCTTCAGGGCGCCAAGGCCGCCGTAGACCCACGGGGCATCATGAACCCGGGCGTGCTGATCGACCCGCTGTCCGATCTGAAGCCATGAGGATCGCCGTCCTCGGCCCCGGGGGCGTCGGGGGGCTGATCGCCGCCCTCCTTGCCCGCGCCGGCAGCGACGTGCTCGTGATCGCGCGCGAGTCCACGGCCGAGGTCATCGCCGAGCGGGGGCTGCGAGTGCAGAGCGTGATGTTCGGCGAGCTCGACGTGCGCGTGCCCGCGCGCGGCCGCCTGCAGGAGGAGGTCGACGTCCTGATCGTCGCCACCAAGGCCGCAGGGCTCGCCGGCGCGCTCGAGCGCGTGGAGGCCGAGCCCGCGCTCGTGCTCCCCCTGCTGAACGGCCTCGACCACATTGCCGTGCTTCGCCGGCGGTTCCACCCGGGTTCGGTGCTCGCGGGCACGATTCGCGTCGAGGCGGACCGCCCCGAGCCGGGCTTCGTGATCCACTCGAGCCCGTTCCTGCTCGTCAGCATGGCCAGCCAGGATCCCTCGGCCCGGCCGGGAATGCAGGTGCTGGCCGAGACCCTGTCGCAGGCCGGAGTGCCCGTCAGCGTGCTTGACTGCGAGGCGCAGGTCATGTGGTCGAAGCTCGTGCGCCTGAACGCGCTCGCCTGCACGACCAGCGCGCACGACATGTTGCTGGGCGAGATCCGCTCGACGCCCGAGCTGCGTGCCGAGCTGGTCGGGGCGATCGAGGAGGCATGCGCTGTGGGGCGGGCGGAGGGCGCCGAGGACGTCCACCCCGCAACCGCTCTGGCGGAGCTCGATCGGGCGCACGACACGCTCGGTAGCTCGATGCAGCGGGACATCGCCGCGGGGCGCACGCCCGAGCTCGACGCGATCCCGGGATCCGTGCTGCGCGCCGCCGCGAGCCATGGGATTCGGTGCCCGACGATCGAACGGCTCGTCGCGATGATCGCCGCGCGCGCGGGGCTGGCTATTCCGGCATTCGATCGCTGAAGCCGGGGGCGGGCACCGGCAGCGAGCGCGTGGCCACCGCCTCCACCGCCTCCTGCTCGGCCTCCTCGATCGTGCCCTCGTCGTGCTCGCCGTCGCACAGCACGCGGAAGTTCCCGCTCACTCCGCCGTCCACCTGGATCGTGATGCCGGGAAGGACCTCCTCGCCCTCCTCGAACCCGAGGCGCTCCATGTCGAAGTGCGCCAGGCCGATGCCATGGGCCGTGTGCGTCGGGTTCTCGCGGTCGTGGGAGGCGACCGCCTGAGCGAAGCGCTCGAGGCTCTTTGCGATCTTGCCGGTGTCAGCCATCGCTGCCCTGCAGAGTAGCGCGGAGGCCTGGCGGTCGTTCACCGGCCTTGCCGCTCGCCCCCCGCGTCTTGAGCCGCTAGAGGCGTGGGTTCTCGATTATCTCGATCCGATAACCGTCGGGATCGCGCACGAAGCACAGGCGTGAGCCGCCCTCGCGCACCGAGTAGGGCGGCTTCTCGGGCTCGATCCCCTGCTCGGCCAGGCGGGCCAGCGTGCCGTCGAGATCCTCGGCGGTGATCGCGATGTGGCCGTAGCCGCTCCCGATCTCATAGGAGTCCACGCCGAAGTTGTAGGTCAGCTCCAGACGAGGCATGTCGCCGTCGCCGGGCTGGTTCATGAACACGTTGACGGCCTCGTCGCGGATCGGCAGGCGGCCCACCTCCTTGAAGCCGAGCGCTTCGTAGAAAGCGACCGACCGGTCGATGTTCGTGATGCGGTAGCACGTGTGGATGAGCGCCATGCGGCGGAGTCTACGCGCCCGGCTAGGCTGCGGCCATGCCGTTCACGGTCAGGAACCTCAGAGAGGATCTGGCGGACGTCGGGTCCAACTTCGACGGCGCGCCGGACCTGGAGTTCCGTCTCGCGAGTAAGGCGCTCGAGCTCGAGCAGTCCGGCCTGAGCTATCAGCGCATCCCGCCCGACTACCGGTTCCCGTATGGCCACACGCACAAGGAGCAGGAGGAGGTGTTCGTGGTCGTGGGCGGGAGCGGGCGGATGAAGCTCGACGACGAGATCGTCGAGGTCAAGAAGTGGGACGTCGTGCGCGTTCCGCCCGGTACATGGCGAGGGTACGAGGCCGGGCCGGAGGGCCTCGAGATCCTCGTCTTCGGCGCGCCCAACCTCGGCGAGAACCCGCGGGAAGACGTGGAGGGTCAGCGAGACTGGTGGGCTGACTGAGCGTCGCTCGGTGGATGGATCTCGGCGGATGCGGCCTCGTGCAAACGCACGAACTGCAAGCCGCAGAAGTGCAAAGGCGGCAAACGGTAGGAACCCGGCCGCCGCTTAGTTGCAAAGCGGTACGTATCTATCGGGATCGCGCACGAAGCACAGGCGTGAGCCGCCCGCGCGCACCGAGTACGGCGGCTTCTCCGGCTCGATGCCCTGTTCGGCGAGGCGGGCGAGCGTGCCGGTGGATGTCGTCGGTCGTGATCGCGATGTGGCCGTAGCCCGTGCCGATTTCGTAGCTGTCGACCCCGAAGTTGTAGGTCAGCTCGAGGCGCGGCATGTCGCCGTCGCCGGGCTGGTTCATGAAGACGTTGACGGCCTCGTCTTTGATCGGCAGACGGCCGACCTCCTGGAAGCCGAGCGCCTCATAGAAGGCGACTGAGCGGTCGATGTCGGTGATGCGGTAGCAGGTGTGGATGAGTGCCATGGGCCGGACTCTACGCCTTGCCGCGAGCGGGAGGCTCTATCCTTCTCAGCCTCGCCGAGCCACCCGTCCGGTGGGCGGTCGGGGAGCTCCTCGTGACAGACGGCTCACCAGCCAGAGAGAGGCAAGATCGGGCATGCGAACACTGATCGTCGGCAACGGCGGCCGAGAGAGCGCGCTGGCCTTCCGCATGGCCGAGCACAGCGAGCTACACGCCTTCATGGGTCATCGCAATCCGTCGCTCATACGCCACGCCGAGGCTTCCGGCGGCAGTCACGCGACGGGCGACGTGTGCGACCCGCGGGCGGTCGCGGCCTTCGCCCGCGCGCGCGAGATCGATCTGGCGATGGTCAGCGCCGATGAGCCCCTGGCGGCCGGGGTAGTGGATGCGCTGCTGGCCCAGGGCACGCGCGCGGTGGGTCCGACGCGGGCCGGTGCGGAGATCGAGTGGAACAAGGCCTTCGCCCGCTCGCTGCTCTCAGAAGTGGCACCCGAGGCGGTCCCCGTGCTGCAAGTCGTCCGCGAGGCGAACGAGGTGGACGCGGCGATCGAGTTCTTCGGCTCCACGCCGGTGGCCGTGAAGCCCTCGGGCCTCACCGGCGGGAAGGGCGTGAAGGTGATGGGACCGCATCTGGCCAGTCACGCCGAGGCCCGGGACTATGCCCTGAGCCTGCTCGCACGGCGCGGGGGGGGCGAGTCGGTCCTGATCGAGGAGAAGATCTTCGGCGCGGAGTTCACCATCCAGGCGATCAGCGACGGGCGGACCGTCGTCTTTCCTGCAGCGACCTACGACTATCCGTTCCGCTTCGACGGCGATGAGGGACCCGGGACGGGCGGCATGGGCTCCCTCTCGATGCCCGACTCGATCCTGCCGTTCATGACGCCCGGGCACTACCAGGAGGCGTGCTCGATCATCACGCGCGTCATCGAGCGACTGGACCAGCAGGGGCGCCGTTTCAACGGCGCGATGAACAGCGGGTTCTTCGCGACCGCCGACGGCGTGAAGGTGATCGAGTTCAACGCCCGCTTCGGGGACCCCGAGTGCATGAACATCATGAGCCTGTTCCGCGGGAACTGGCCCGAGGTGATGCAGAGCATCTCCTCTACGAGCCTCACTCACGCTGACGTGCCACTGAGCCGCGAGGCGTCGCTCGTCCTGTATCTCGTCTCGCCGGACTACGCGCTGCGAGCCGGCGACTCCTACGAGTTCGGCCTGGACCGGGAGGCGATGGAACGGGCGGGCGCTCACGTCTTCTTCGCATCCGCCGTCGAGACCGCCGAGAACACGTATCGCACCGTGGGGACCTCGCGCGCGGTCGCCCTGGCGACCACGGCGCCCGTGCTCGAGGACGCGCGCAGGCTGCTCGTCGAGTGCGCTCGCACGGTTGACGCGCTTCAGTGGCGCAGGGACGTCGGCGATGACAGCTACATCAGGAGCTTGACCAGCCGCGTCGGGCAGGCACCCCCGGCCGGAGCGGAACCCGTTCTTCCCCAGGCAGGCTGAGCGCTCTCGGCGCCCGCGCGGCGGATGCGCGCTTCGCAGGCGGGCCGCCGGGGATGAGGCGGGGCGAGCCGACGTCACCCGCTTCGTGCAAGTATGGCCGCAATGATCGTCGAGCGCGCGATGCATCCGAAGTTCCTCTCGAACACCTATCTGGTCTCCGACGGAAACGGCGGACCCGCTTTCTTCGTCGACGCGGGCGGGCCCGTGCAGCCGCTGATCGAGGCGGCCAAACGGCTCGAGCTGACGCCCACGCACGCGCTGCTCACCCACCATCATTTCGATCACGTATGCGACCTCGGCGCGCTGCGCGAGCAGTGGCCGGCGCTCGAGGTGCTGATCAGCCCGACCGAGCGCGACCTGCTCGGTGGCGCGGTCGCGAGCGCCGCCACGGCGGACGGCGCCGATACGGGGGCGCTGAACACGGTGGAGGCCGGCCAGACGCTGCACTTCGGGACGCTCGAGGTGCGCCCGCTGCACACGCCGGGGCACACCGCCGGGATGCTCTCGTTCCTGGTGGGTGACCGGTCTGACCTGGGCGGCGCGCCCACCCGCGGCGACGGTCGCACGCCGGCGCGCGCGTCGAGCACCACGGCGCCCGGCGGCTTCACCGGCGGAGAGGCGGTCGTCTTCACCGGCGACACGCTGTTCAGGAACTCGGTCGGCGGGGTGAAAGCCCCGGGCCACACCACCTACACCGACCTGAAGGACTCGATCATGGGCACGCTCATGGAGCTGCCGCCCGAAACGGTGATCTATCCGGGACACGCGGACGCGACGACGGTCGCACAGGAGTGGGACTCGAACGGCTTCATCCGTGTCTGGCGAGGGCTGGACGCCGAGGGCGCCGAGCCCTGCACGGCGCTCGGCGAGCCGGCGACGCTGGTGCTGCTCGGCGAGGACTACGACGGCGGGACCAAGGCCTGGGTGCGCTGGCGCGACGGCTCGGACGACATCGTCCCCGGCTCGAGGGTCGAGCGGGCGCTGTGAGCCCGTTCTCAGGCGCGCGCACTCGCTCCTAGCCACTGTACGGGCAGACCCTGCGAGGCTCGCGAACGGCGACCGCCCGTCCCGACGCCCCCCAGGAACGCACCCGGGACGCCCCTGGTTCGTAGGATGAGGGGTATGGCGCGTGAGAGCGAGAAGATCCCCACCTCGCGCGCCCGGCGCACCGCGACCGTCGCGACGCTCGCGGCGAGCGAGGCGGTGAAGCAGTTCGGGACCCGCGCGGCGAACGTCACACGCAGTGACGAGGCCTCCGATGAGGCCAACGCGAGGCGCCAGCTCGAGACCGCGAAGCAGATCGTGGCGGCGCTAGGGACGATGAAGGGCGCCGCGATGAAGCTCGGGCAGGTGATGTCCTTCCTCGACGTGGGCCTGGTGCCCGAGCAGCACCGCGAGGAGTTCCAGCGCGAGCTGGCCAAGCTGCGTGATGCCGCCCCGACCGTCTCCTTCAAGCAGATGCGGCGCGTGATCGAGGATGACCTGGAAGAGCCGATCTCAGAGGTGTTCAGCTCCTTCGAGGAGGAGCCGATCGCGGCGGCCTCGATCGGCCAGGTGTACCGTGCGACCCTCAAGGACGGCCGCGAGGTCGCGGTCAAGGTGCAGTACCCCGGGGTGGCGAGCGCCGTGAGGGCGGACCTGCAGAACCTGGACCTGATCATGCGCCTGCTCAAGCGGATGACCCCGGGGCTGGACGTCAAGGCGATCGCAGGGGAGGTGAAGGAGCGGATCGTCGAGGAGCTCGACTACGAGCTCGAGGCCCAGAATCAGCGTTCGCTGGCGCGCATCTTCGCCGGCCACCCGTTCATAGTCGTTCCCGAAGTGATCAGCGCGCTCTCACGCGAGCGCGTGCTCGTCGGCGAGTTCGTGAGCGGCGTCGGCTTCGAGGAGCTGAAGCGCCGCCCGCAGGCGCAGCGCGACCGCGTCGGGGAGATCGTCTTCCGCTTCTTCCTCGGCTGCCTTTACCGTCACCGGCAGTTCTCGGGGGACCCGCATCCCGGGAACTTTCTCCTGCAGGACGACGGCCGCGTGGCGTTTCTGGACTTCGGGCTGTTCAAGCGTTTGGATGCGGGGCCGGTGGAGCTGGAGCTGGCGGCTCAGCGGGCGGTCGTGGAGGGCGATGCCGCCGGGCTGCATCGCCTGCTCGCGAACGCGGGCTTCCTGCCCGAGCCCGAGCGGGTGAACCCCGACCATCTCCTGGAGTTCATCGAGGACGCGATCTGGTGGTATACGACGTCCGACGAGGTGGTCGCCCTTTCGCCTGAGATCGCAACCAACGTGATGATCGAGAGCTCCGACCCGCGCTCGAGCCACTTCCGCGAGATGCGCCACCAGCAGATGCGCCCGGAGCACCTGTTCGGCCGGCGCATGGAGATGCTTACGCTCGCGGTGCTCTCGCAGCTGCGCGCGAGCAACAACTGGCACCGGATCGCTCGCGAGTGGATGTACGGCGACGCGCCGGTGACAGATCTGGGTCGTGAAGAGGCGGCGTTCTACGCGCAGGGCAGCATCGGCGCGCCGAGCTGACGCCTGGCACGGTCCGGGATCGAGCGCACGACTCCTGGCACCCGCCGCCTTCAGGGCGGCAGGTGCCAGCTTCCCCTCTCAGACGTGCGCGAATTTGCCTCGCGCACGCTACCCGGCGAGCGCCTGCGCCTTCATCTTGTCGAACTCGGCCTGCGAGATCGTGCCGCTGTCGAGCAGCTGCTTGGCCTTGGCGATCTGGTCGGCTGGATTCCCCTGCCCGGCGACCGACTTGACGTACTGGTCGACCTGCGACTGCGCTTCCTGCTGCTGCTTGACGGCACGTTCGGTCATGCCCTTGTGCTCGGCGATCAGGTAGACGAACGCGCCGAAGTACGGGACGATGATGATGAAGATGATCCACAGCACCTTGACGCCGCCCGACGTGTCGTGCCGGCGGAAGATGTCGGCGAACACCGTGAAGAGGATCCAGATCCAGATCACGAACGCAAAGAAGACGAGCATCGTCCAGAAGACTTCGAGAAACGGATAGTCGGTTGCGAGGATCATGGTCGTTCTCCTTGTATGTCGATTGGGGAACCCCGCCGCTCGGGACGTCGGGGTTGCAGGCGCAGAGCATATTCATTGACGCCAGGCCCTGGCATTCGGACAAACCCACAGGAGGAGACCAGATGAGTGACCGGCCCGTTTTCATCTACGCCGCGACATACGCCGACCGCGCCGACGCGTTGGCCGACTATGACACCCTGCTCGACCTACACGCGGCGAAGCTCGTCGGGACCTATGACGTCGCTGTGATCTCCAAGGACGCTGAGGGCAAGGTCCACGTGGAGAAGCACGAGAAGCCCACGCAGCACGGCGCCTGGGGCGGCATCGCGGTCGGAGCGCTGGTAGGGGTCCTGTTCCCGCCGTCGGTGATCGGGGCGGCTGCGGTCGGCGGCCTGGTCGGCGGGGTCGGCGGGCATCTGAAAAAGGGCATGTCCCGCGGCGACGCGAAGGAGCTCGGAGAGCTCTTGGAGACGGGACAGGCGGCGCTTATCGTGATCGGGGAGTCCCGCGTCGAAGAGGAGCTCGACAAGGCGTTGACACGCGCCGAAGAGTCGCTCGAGAAGGAGATCGACGCCGACAACAAGGAGTTTGAGCGCGAGCTCAAGGAGGCGGAAAGGGAGTCCGCCGAGAGCTAGTTGGTCCTCGCGCGGAGGGCCTGCGACCGCGAGGGGGTTCCGGCCCGCTCGCGTCCACGCCCTCCGCTGAGGTCCATAGCCTCCTGTCACGTCCACGTAGTCACATAGAGTCACCCCTCATGACAGGAGGCGCACCTTGAGCTCCAGAGTCCTAACCAGGCCGTCGATCATTGCCGCGCTGCTGCTGAGCGGTGTGGCGCTCGGAGCGTGCGGTGAATCCGCCCAGGACAAGGCCAAGGCGGAAGTCTGCGGCGCGCGCAACGAAATCTCGAAGCAGATCACCAAACTGCAGGGGCTGACGCTCTCCGCGAGCTCGCTCACGGAAGCCAAGACCGGCTTCGAAACGATCGGCAAGGAACTCACGAAGATCAAGAGCGCGCAACCCAAGCTCTCGCCGGAACGCAAACAGCAGGTTCAGGCCGCGACTGAAAGCTTCGGCAAGGAACTCAGTACGCTCGCGGGCAGTGTGGCGGGCACCCTTGGATCCGGCAACCTCGAAGCGGCGCTGAAGAACGCCGGCACACAGGTGCAGTCCGCGCTGGAAAAGCTCTCAGCCAGCTACAAGAGCGCGCTCGCCCCGATCAACTGCTCATAACGCTCAGCTGGTCCATCCCGTAGCTGGTCGCTCCCATTTCGGGCGCCGGAGGCGAACCTAGAATCCTGGCATCGTGACGGACCCCAGTTCGAGTATCCGCGATCAGCGGGAGCGCTTCGGTCTGCTGCTCGGCGCGATTCTGACGGCGTTTGCGATCCAGGGAGTGGCCACGCCGGAAAAGTGGGAGGAGGTGCTCGTCGCCGCACTGCTGGGCGTCACGCTCCTGCTCGCGCTGTGGACGGCCGATGCCAGGCCGAGAATCATTCGTGGGGCGGTCGTGATCGTCGCCCTGGTGATCCTCGCCAGCGTCGTGGAAGCCGCGAACGGCAACATCAATGGACGGGCCGTACGGATCGCGAACGCCCTGCTTGTCACCCTTGCTCCTCCCGCGATCATCATCGGGGTGGTACGCAGCCTGCGGGCCAGGCAGACGGTGACGATCGAAGCGGTCTTCGGCGTGCTCTGCGTCTACATCCTGCTCGGCATGTTCTTCGCCTTCCTCTACGGGGCGATCGACAACCTCGACGGCGAAGCGTTCTTTGCGGCCGGGGCGAAGGGGACCGTCTCGAACTGTCTCTACTACAGCTTCACGACCCTGACAACGGTCGGCTATGGAGACCTGACCTCGAGCAGCAATCTGGGTCACACCCTGTCCGTGTCGGAGGCGCTGATCGGGCAGATCTACCTGGTCACGGTCGTCTCGCTGATCGTGGCGAACCTCGGTCGGGGACGGCCGAGGACCCGAGACTCGGCGACGCCTCCGTGATCGCTGCGGCGACGACCGGTCGGCGCGTCGCCCGAACCCGATCGCGCTTGTCCCCGACGCGTCCTGCCGGGCACCGCGCGCCGCGGCCGGCCGCCCTCCGGGAGGCCGGGGAAACCTCGGCCCGCTACACTCGCCCGCAGAACCGCGCCCGAGCCGACGACGGCGCAGTATCCGGGCCGACGCCAGACCGACGAGAGGAGAAGCCATGAGCAACGAGGAGTTGGAGCTTGGTCCTGTTGACATCGTTGTGATCGGCTTTCCGGCCGACGCGCCGCGCACCGGCGAGGCGATCCCTTTGTTCGTGGATCTCGTGGAGCGCGGGATCATCCGGGTCCTCGACGTGCTGATCGTCCAGAAGGACGCGGAGGGCAACGTCGACGGGGTCGAGATCGCCGACCTCGACGGCGACGGGGCCGAGGACCTGATGGTCTTCCACGGAGCACGCTCGGGCATGCTCGGCGACGAGGACGCGAGCACGGCCGGTCAGGCGCTCGAGCCCGGCGAGACGGCGGTGCTGATCTGCTTCGAGAACACCTGGGCGGCGCCCTTCGCCACCGCCGTGCGCCGAAACGGCGGCCAGCTGCTCGCCTTCGAGCGGGTCCCCGCGCAGGACGTCATCGCCACAGTCGAAGCGCTCGATGCCGCCTAGCGCCATCCAGAACAGAAAGGGAGAAGAACAATGCCAGGACTACTTCGCGGCGTAGCCCGCACAGCCGTTGTTGCCGGTACCGCGACCGCGGTATCCGGCCGCGTGTCCCGTCGCCAGCAGGGGAAATGGGCCGCCCAGGAAGAACAGCAGACGGCCGAGCAGGCACCGCCCCCGGCTGCCGCGCCCGTGCAGGAACAGGACCCGATGGCGAGGCTCAAGGAGCTGGGGGAACTGCACGAGTCGGGTGTCCTCACCGACGAGGAGTTCGCTGCCGAGAAGGCGAAGATCCTGAACTGATCGCGCCATGCCCCTATTAGCTGTTTCCGGGCCGGCGATCGCCGGCCTCGGCGTCCTGTACGTCCTGCTGTTCCTGTTCCTCGGCCTCAGGTCGATCAAAAACGGTCACTGGATCATGTTTCTTGTCGGGATCCCCATTCCGCTGTTCTGGATCATCGGGGGACTCATGCCCCCGGTGCGCCGCTGACGCGGGGCTAGCTGGTCAGCCCGGCGATGCCGTGCTGCAACAGCGATGCCGCGAGCAGGATCAGGATCACGGCCCCGATCGTCCGCGCGCGGCGTTCCAGCCAGCCGCGCGCGCGGGTGAGCACCCGCTGAGCCCGCTCGGGCGTGACGGCGAGCATGACGAGCGCCGCGATCAGCGGCAACAGCGACACGATGGCGAACCCGACCCACTCGGCGACGTATTCGCCGGCGCTCGGGTTCGTCTCCGAGATGCTCTTCAGGGCCAATGGGATGAACCCGCCCGGGTTGGCGAGCGTGGCCCCGGCGGCGACGATTGCGATCCACGGCGAGGAGGCGACCTTGCCCATCTGCTCGATCATGCCCGCCGTCCGCTTCGGGTCCTGCGGCCGCCGCAACATGCGCACGATGTAGACGAGCAGCAGCACGCCGGCGACGAGGTCGACGACCGCGACCCAGGTCTTGGGGTCGCTCGGCTTCGGGGATGCGGCGGCGTTCCCGAGCACGAACGCCGCGACCACGCCGATGATCAGCGTGATCCCGAATGCCCCGAGGAAGAACCAGAACCCGGTGCGCAGCGGCCGCTCGCCCAGGACGAGGGCGAGCACGGTGAAGGACAGGGTCGTCGGCGAGAGCATCGCCGCGAGCGCGACAAGGCCGAGTTCGACGTCGATCGAGGTCACGGCACGAGTCCTGTCACCGTGGGGATCCTATTGTGAGGCGACGCGCATCTCGCGGCCCGCGCGGTCGAGGCCGAGACGCGACGCGCTAAGAGCACCGCGGGAGCCCGGGCGTGCCCGGACCCCCGCGGACAGGGTCAAACTACGTCGTCAGGCTCGCCGAGGACCAGCAGGCCGTGGATGCAGACCAGGCAGATGGCGAATACGCCCAGCGACCACCACGGGTGCGCGCCGCCCACGTTGAGTAGCGCGCCGATTGCGCCAAGGGTGGCCGCCACGATCCCCACCACGCGCCCATAGGTATTGCCCGCGAACAGCGAGAACGCGGCGGTGAGCTCGATGACGCCGAGGATGATGGTGATCCACCCCCAGGTATGCAGGCTCGAGAACACGTATTGCGTGTCATTGACGAAGAAACTCGCATTTCCCACGGCTGCGATGCCGTAGATGATGTTGAGGACGCCCGCGATCATCAGCAGGATCCCCACGAACAACGCGCTACCTACACCTCTCATCAGTTCTCCTTCTGTAACCGGGCGCCCGTATGACACCGCCGGACGAGTTCGACACGGGCGCGCCGAGTCCTGCACCCAAGGAGCGAGCGATGCAGGGACGGCCGCCTGCGCTCGGCCGAGCGGTCGGTCAGCACGGCCGCGGCTGACCCCGCCGCGGCCGCCCTCGGTCACGGGCGTGGAGCCATGGGTCGTCGTCTCCGCGTAGCATCGCCCCGGTGAGCGGAACCCGACGCAAGGTCCTAAGCTACGCAGTGCGGTATGGGGGACGGTGGTACGTGCGACGACGTCTGCCGTCAGCTCGCAAGTTGGCCGCAGGCGCGGTGGCCACGGGCGCGGCCGTCGTGGCGGCGCTGCTCATCGCGCGCCGCGTGGGGACCCGCTCGACCTCCTCGCCGACCTCTGTCCGATACGACGCCCAGGTAGCCGGTGGCGGGCCCGACCCGGATCTGCGCCCGCCGCCCACCCCGGTCTAGTGTTCAGACCTTTTCCGGCTCGCCGAGCACCCAGATGCCGTGAATGACCCACAGGCAGACCGCGAAGACACCCAGTGACCACCAGGGGTGCGGTCCGCCGACATTGGCGAGCGCCTCGATCGCGCCAAGGGTGGCCGCGAGGATGCCGATCACCCGCCCATACACGTTGCCGGCGAACAGCGAGAACGCCGCTGTGAACTGGATGACGCCCAGGATGATGGTGATCCATCCCCACGTGTGGAGGTCGCCGAAGACGAACCGTTCTTCGGCGACGTAGAAGCTCGAATTGGCGACCGCGGCGATGCCGTAGAAGACGTTCAGCGTGCCCACGATCAGCAGCAGGATTGCGACGAACCACGCACTTCCCACACCTCTCATCGATTCCCCTTCTGAAGTGCTCATACGATCTCGTTCTGGAGTGCTCATCGAATCTCCTTAGGTAGTGGATGTCATCGGCCCACGAGCAGACTGCCAAGACTCGCCTCACTCTGTATCCCACGCCGGACCGGGGATGTGATCGGGGATTGCCCGAACAGATTCGGTGATTTCCCGCAACGGGAAGCTCCGCCGTGGCAAGTAGTCTTGCGGTGAATGCCGGGTATGAAGCTGGAAGTGATGCGGCTACGGTCTAGCGTGCCTGCGGCCGAGTGATCTCGCAAGGAGGTGGGCTTGGTGGAGCGTGAGGGGGCAGCTGCCGCGGCAGGTGCGGTGCTTTTGACGTTGTGTGCCGGCCAGTTCCTAATGATGCTCGACAGTTCGGTGATGAACGTGTCGATCGCGACGGTCGCCAAGGACGTGGGCACGACCGTCACCGGAATTCAGACGGCGATCACGCTCTACACGCTGGTGATGGCCTCGTTGATGATCACCGGCGGAAAGATCGGCCAGATCATCGGCCGCAAGCGCGCATTTTCGATCGGCTGCGTCATCTATGGCTGCGGGTCGTTCATCACCGCGATCTCGCCGAGCCTCGGCGTGCTGCTGCTGGGCTGGTCGTTCCTGGAGGGCATCGGAGCAGCGCTTATCCTGCCCGCGATCGTCGCGCTGGTCGCGTCCAACTTCGGGCGCGAGGAGCGGCCGCGCGCGTATGGGCTGGTCGCCTCGGCCGCCGCGATCGCGATAGCGGTCGGCCCGATCATCGGCGGCCTGTTCACGACGTACCTGTCCTGGCGCTACGTGTTCGCGGGCGAGGTCCTGGTCGTACTCGTGATTCTCGCCCTCGCCCGCCGCATGGCCGAGGGGACGCGCAGGACAGGGGTGCGGCTCGACCTGGTGGGGACGGCGCTCTCGGCGCTCGGCCTCGGGCTGATCGTGTTCGGGGTCCTGCGCTCGGGAACATGGGGCTTCGTCAAGCCGAAACCCGGGGCCCCGGAATGGATCGGTCTCTCCCCGGTGATATGGCTGATCCTCGGCGGCGGGGTCGTCATATGGCTGTTCCTCGGATGGGAGAACCGGGTGATCGCGCGCGGCGGCGAGCCGCTGATCGACTTTAAGAGCATCCGCAATCCGGTGCTGCGCGGCGGCCTGACGTCGTTCTTCTTCCAGTTCTTCGTTCAGGGCGGGCTCTACTTCGCCGTGCCGCTGTTCCTCTCCGTCGCACTTGGGCTTTCTGCGATCGAAACGGGGGTCCGGCTCATGCCGCTCTCGATCACGCTCCTGCTGGCCGCCGCCGGCATCCCGAAGTTCTTTCCCGAGGCCTCGCCGCGCCGGGTGGTCCAGATCGGTTTCCTTGCGCTGTTTGTGGGCCTGGCGGTCATGGTGGGTGCGCTTGACGCGGGAGCGGGACCGGAGATAGTGACCTGGCCCATGCTGATCGCGGGCTTCGGTGTCGGCTCGCTGGCCTCGCAACTCGGCAGCGTCACCGTCTCCTCGGTCTCCGATGAGCACAGCGATGAGGTGGGCGGGCTTCAGAACACGATCACGAACCTAGGGATCTCAGTCGGCACGGCACTGACGGGCGCGATCGTCATCGCTGCCCTGAGCACCTCGTTCCTGACCGGCGTTCAGCAGAACGACGCGGTGCCCGCCTCGGTGAAATCCAAGGCCACGACCGAGCTGGCCGGTGGTGTTCCCTTCATCTCCGACGCCGAACTGGAAACTGCTCTGGAGAAGGCCCACGTGCCCCCCAAAGCAACTGATGCCATCGTCGAAGAGAACGAAACCGCACGATTGGTGGGGCTGCGCACGGCGCTTTCGGTGCTGGCCATCTTCGCGCTGATCGCGCTGTTCTTGAGTCGCTGGATACCCACCGAGCAGCCCGCCGCCGCGACAGAGACGGCTTCCGCAACGGCAACCTGATCGTCTGCTTCGTTTCGCTTGCG
The DNA here is from genome assembly GCA_963811445.1 of uncultured Solirubrobacterales bacterium. Taxonomy (GTDB): domain Bacteria; phylum Actinomycetota; class Thermoleophilia; order Solirubrobacterales; family Solirubrobacteraceae; genus Palsa-744. The sequence goes on along the minus strand of CAWERP010000014.1, from coordinate 161,497 downwards.
CCAGGTGCGGTCCTCAGGCTGCGGCCGCTTCCGCCGCGCCCTGGCGCGCGGCGGCGGCGTGCTCGCGGCTGTCGCGCGAGGAGATCAGAACCGCGGTGAGGATCGCCCCGGTCACGGCGAAGCCCGCACCAACCAGGAAGGCGCGGTCGAACCCTTTCGTCAGATCGACCGTCGTGTTGTGTCCCCGCATGTGCAGAAGGCTCTGCGTGCGGCTGTTGGCCACGGTGGCGAGAATCGCGAGGCCGAGCGCACCGCCGACCTGCTGCGCGGTGTTGATCAGCCCGGAGGCGAGGCCGGCCTCCGTCGGCTTCGTCCCCGTCACGGCGGCGATCGTTACGGGAACGAACGAGAACCCGAGCCCGACGCCCGCCAGCAGAGACGGGCCGAGGACATCGGCGGTGTAGGAGCCGCCCGGAGCGCGCACTCGCGAGAACCACAGAAGGCCGCCAGCGATCAAGAGGAGTCCTGCGATCAGGACCGGCTTGAAGCCGATCCGCGTGACCAGCTGCGAGGCGGCCCCCGCGGAGAGGATGATCGCGGCCGAGAGAGGAAGGTAGGAGAGGCCCGCCCTGATGGGAGAGAAGTGCAGCACGTTCTGGAGATACAGCGAGATGAAGAAGAACATCGAGAACAGCGACATGCCCACCAGCAGGCCGACGATGTCCGCACCCCTGAGCGTCCGCAGGCGGAAGATCGAGAACGGCATCAGCGGGTGGCGCTGGCGCAGCTCGATCCCGACGAATGCGGCCAGCAGGGCGCCCGCCCCGGCCAACCGCAGCAGCGTCGCGGTCGATCCCCAGCCGACGTTGACGGCGTCCACCACGGCATAGACGAGCAGCGCGAGCCCCGCGGTCACGGTCACAGCGCCCGGCAGGTCGAAGCCTTCCGTGCCGTCGTCGGAGCGGCTCTCGACGAGCAGGCGGGGGGCGAGAGCCGCAGCGGCAATGCCGATCGGGACGTTCACGAACAGCACCCAGCGCCAGCTGAGGCCGCTCGTCAGGATTCCGCCGAGCAGCACGCCGGCGGCGCCTCCGGCGCCCGCAACCGCTCCCCAGATCCCGAGTGCGCGGTTGCGCTCGGCGCCTTCGGCGAACGTGGTGGTGATTATCGAGAGCGCCGCCGGCGAGACGATGGCGGCACCGAGGCCCTGCACCGCGCGGGCGACGATCAGCCAGGCCTCCGACTGCGCGAGCCCGCCGGCGAGCGAGGCGAGCGAGAACAGCACGAGGCCGGTCATGAACATGCGCCTGCGTCCGAGCAGGTCCGACAGGCGTCCGCCGAGCAAGAGGAATCCGCCGAAAGTGAGCGTGTATGCGTTCACAACCCAGGAAAGGTCGGGGCGCGAGAAGTGAAGGTGGGCGCCGATTGAGGGCAACGCCACGTTCACGATCGACGCGTCGATCACGATCACGAACTGGGTCATCGCCAGCAGCATCAGGGCGAGGCTCTTCGCGCGGGGGGTCTCGAGGCGCGGCTTGCGAGCCTCTGCGGCGGCCGTCGACATTGCGTCAGGCGGCCTGCGTGCCGCTTCCGTCGCTTCCGTCGCTTCCGGCAGGTTCGTTGTGTAGGCAAGCATCCTCATGCAGGATACGAAGGGCACCCCCGAGGTGGGCGACTATAAGCTGATCCACTCGAGGGCAACCGAAGGGAGAGAGCGATGTGTCGGTGGATGGCTTGGCACGGGCAGCCGGTGCTGATCGAGGAGCTGCTGTTCAAGCCCAAGCACGGCCTGATCGATCAGAGCCTTCACTCGCGGATGGGCGCCGAGACGACCAACGGCGACGGGTTCGGGCTCGGCTGGTACGGCACCGGCGAAGGTCCGGGCCTGTACCGCAGCATCTCGCCGGCCTGGGGCGACGCGAACCTCCGCCATCTCGCCGGTCACATCGAGTCGCCGCTCTTCCTGGCCCACGTGCGCGCCACCTCAGGGACAGCCGTGCAGGAGACCAACTGCCATCCCTACCGCCACGGCCGCTGGCTGTTCGTGCACAACGGCCTGATCAACGAGTTCCGCGAGGTCAGGCGCGAGCTCATGCTCGCGCTCGACCCGGCGTTGTTCCCCGAACTGCAGGGCTCGACAGACTCCGAGGTCCTGTTCTACCTGGCGCTGACGAACGGCCTGCAGGAGGATCCGCTCGCCGCGCTCGAGCGCACGATCGGCTTCGTCGAGCAGACGGCTGACCGGCACGGGATCGACCGGGCGATCCAGGCCAGCATCGGCGTGAGCGACGGCGAGCGCCTGTGGGCGGTCCGCTACTCGACGGAGGGCAAGTCACGAACGCTCTTCGCATCGGCCGACGCGGGTGCGCTGAAGCAGCTGCACCCCGAGAACCCCCGTCTCCAAACCATGCGCGACGACGACCGCCTCGTGGTCTCCGAGCCGTTTGCCGACCTCCCCGGCGCGTGGCACGAGCTCCCGGAGTCGAGCGCCCTGATCGTGCTGCCCGGCGGCGCCCACGAGCGGTTGCCGTTTCTCCCCAGCTCTCCGACGAGTCGATAGCCTGAGCCACGGCCAACGATCTCGTCAGACGAAGGGAGTCAGCGATGAATGATGGGTATGACCAGCCGGGAGGGGATGCGCCGTCGCCCGATCCCTCTCCGACGCCTGGCTCGACTCCGACGCCCGGCTCGACGACGCCGCCCGGCGCCGGCGCGGGCGATCCGTCCCAGGGGGCGGCAACTCCTCCCCCTTCGGACGGGCGAGGCGGCGGCCGCGGCTGGGCGATCGCTGGCGCTGCGGCGCTCGTGATCGCGCTGATCGTGGTGGTCGTCGTGCTCGCGTCCAACAGTGGCTCCAAACACAGCTCGACGATCACCAACCAGTCGCTGAGCATCGGCCACACAACGACCGTCACGCCGCCGGCCACGACGACCGCCGCGCCGACGGTCACCAACCAGGCGACGATCACTGCACCGACGACGACCGTGACTGCACCTGCCAAGACGACGACCGCCACCACCCCCGCTCCGACGACGACGGGCGCGGCCACGGGCCCGTCCGGCAAAGCGTCGAACAGCACCGGCTCGAGCGGCGTCACGCCCCCGTAGGGCTCTTCCGGTGCCACCCCCCGGTCGCGCGACGGCGGACGCCGCTCGAGGAGCATCAGGAGTATCGTCAGCCAGATGGCGACGGTGAGCGACCCCACCCGGGCGGTACCCCATCTGACTGTCGCCGAGCGGGCGGCACGTGGCAAGGCCGCGCGGGCCGAGGTGCCGCGCTCGAGCCACGCCGTCTTCGAGCCGCCGTCGCGACGCGCCGATCCGGTCAAGCTGCTCGAGCGCCAGGCCAAGACGCGCGTGCCGGAGCTCGTGCCGATCCGCTACGGGCGCATGCTGGTCTCGCCGTTCACCTTCTACCGCGGCGCGGCGCTGATCATGGCCAGCGACCTGGCGTCGACGCCGCGCTCGGGCCTTACGGTGCAGTGCTGCGGCGACGCGCACCTGTCGAACTTCGGCGTCTTCGCCTCGCCCGAGCGGCGGCTGATGTTCGACATCAACGACTTCGACGAGACGCTCCCCGGGCCGTGGGAGTGGGACGTCAAGCGCCTGGCGGTGAGCATGCTGATCGCCGCGCGCAGCAACGGCTTCCCCGTCAAGGACCAGGACCAGATCGTGCTGGACACGGTCGAGGAGTACCGCACCGCGATGGCGGGCTTCGCCGCGATGAAGAACCTCGACGTGTGGTACGCGCACCTGGACATAGAAGCCGTGCTGCAGGAGTGGGGCTCGCAGTTCAAAGCCAAGGAACTGAAGCGAGCCGAGAAGCAGGTCGCCAAGGCCCGCACCAAGGACAGCATGGCGGCCTTCTCCAAACTGACGCGCGAGGTGGACGGCGAGGCGCGGATCGTCGCCGAACCGCCGTTGATCGTGCCGATCGCCGACCTCGCGCAGGCCGCAGGGCATCGGGCCGCGATGAGATCTTCGAGGCGCTGCACGAACTCATACGCTCCTATCGCAGCACGCTGGAGCACGACCGCCGCGTGCTGCTCGAGGAGTTCCGCCTGGTCGACCTCGCGCGCAAGGTCGTCGGCGTCGGGAGCGTCGGCACGCGCGCCTGGATCGCGCTGATGCTGGGCCGGGACGGCCAGGACCCGCTGTTCCTGCAGATGAAGGAAGCCGAGTCCTCGGTGCTAGAGGAGTTCCTCGGCCCGAGCGAGTTCGAGAACCACGGCGAGCGGGTCGTCCACGGACAGCGGCTGATGCAGGCCACCAGCGACATCTTCCTCGGCTGGCTGCACGTCAAGGAAGGAGAAGGCGGCCTACCCCGCGACTTCTACGGCCGCCAGCTGAAGGACTGGAAGGGCTCGGCGGAAATCGAGCAGATGGTCCCCAACGGAATGGCGCAGTACGGCAAGCTGTGCGGCTGGACGCTCGCCCGCGCTCACGCCCGCAGCGGCGATCGGATCGCGATCGCCGCCTATCTCGGCAAGAGCGACACATTCGACCGCGCGATCGTCGAGTTCTCCTGCGCCTACGCCGAGCAAAACGACACCGATTACCAGGCGCTCGTCGCGGCGGTCGAGTCCGGGCGGATCACGGCCGAGAAGGGGCTGTAAGACAGAGGGCGGAGTCCGCTCGCCGCACCGCACATGAAGCTCGGCAACGGGTATCGTTGCGGAGCTTGTGCGGAACTTGGGCGGCTTCACGGACTGGCAACCGCGAAATTCACCGAGGGGAAAGGACACGAATGCAGGAGCGCGATATGCCAGCGGATGCCGCTCCGGGGGATGGCGCTCCCGGGGATGCAGCACCGGGTAGCTCGGACTCGGCCCGGCCGGCGCCGGCTGACGGGCCTCCGGTGACGCGCGGCCGGCGGATCCTCGTGCAGGTCCTGATATGGGGCACGACCCTGCTCGCGGTCCTTGCGATCTTCGCGATCTGGGCGAACCGCCAGATGCTGAACCCCGACAACTGGGCCAACACGAGCACGAAGCTCTTGCAGAACGAAGACGTCCGCGATGCGACCTCCAACTACCTGGTCAACCAGCTCTACGCGAACGTCAACGTCGAACAGGAACTCAAGGCCAAGCTGCCGGCGCAGCTGGCCCCGCTCGCCGGACCGCTGTCCGGAGCGCTGCACAGCCTCGCCGACGAAGCCGCCAAACGCGCCCTCGCCAGCCCGCGCGTGCAGGAAGTGTGGAAGCGGGCCAACCGCGCCGCCGACCAGAGCTTCGTCACGATCGTCAACGGCGGCAAGGGAGCGGTCGCGATAACAGGCGGTCAGGTCACGCTCAACCTGGCCCTGGTCGTCAGCGACATCACCAACCGCCTCGGGTTGCCGAACGTCAGCTCCAAGCTGCCGGCCTCGGTCGCGCACCTGAAGATCCTCAAGTCCAACCAGCTCAAGCTGGTCCAGGACATCGGCAAAACGCTGAAGAGCCTGGCGCTCCTGCTGACGATCATCGTGCCGCTGCTCTACGCGCTGGCGATCGGGCTCGCCCGCGGCTTCCGCCGCCGCACGCTGATGACGGTGGGGATCGCGATCCTCGCGGCCGGCATCGTGGTGTTCCTGGCTCGCAACATCCTCGTGACCCAGGTGACCGACTCGCTGGTGAAGACCGAATCGGTCAAGCCCGCCGCTCATGCAGTCCTTACGATCGCGACCTCGATGCTCTCTGAGATCGCCGGGGCGTTCATCATCGTGGGGATTCCGCTGATCGCCGCGGCCTGGTTCGCCGGTCCCGCGCGCCTGGCCGTCGATGCCCGCCGGCGGATCGCACCCTTCCTGCGCGACCAGCCCGGCTGGACGTATGGAATCGTCGCGGCCATCATGGCCCTGATCTTCATCTGGAATCCGATCCCTGCCACCGGCAAACTCGGCGGGATCATCGTGTTCCTGGCGCTCGCCTTCCTCGGCACCTATGTGCTGCGCCGCCAGACGGCCGAGGAGTTCCCCGCAGGCACGAGCACGAGCACCATACGACCATAGATCAGGGTCTCGCCCCACTGCTGAGCGGACCAAGACAGACCACGGAGGCACCACGAGCATGGCACTGCACACGCAGGTACCGAGCGAGGACGCACTGCCGGTCAGCATCCACCCGCAGTTCTGCCGGCCCGGCGAGACCGGCCAGGTTCCGCGCCTGGACATCCCGGATCAGGAGATGGACCCCGACACCGCTTTTCAGGTCGTGCACGACGAGCTGATGCTGGACGGCAACGCGCGCCTGAACCTGGCGACCTTCGTGTCCACCTGGATGGAGCCCCAGGCAGCTCTCCTGATGGCCGAGGCGGCCGACAAGAACATGATCGACAAGGACGAGTACCCGCGCACGGCCGAGCTTGAGATGCGTTGCGTGAACATGCTCTCCCGCCTGTGGAACTCGCCCTCGCACGAGACCGCCACGGGCTGCTCCACCACCGGGTCAAGCGAGGCCTGCATGCTCGCGGGCCTGGCCCTGAAGTGGCGCTGGCGCGCACGCCAGCAGGCGGCCGGCAAGCCGACCGACAAGCCCAACCTCGTGATGGGCTCGAACGTGCAGATCTGCTGGGAGAAGTTCGCGCGCTACTGGGATGTGGAGATGCGCCTGGTGCCCGTGAGCGCCGAGGCCACCTACCTCACGCCGGAGGGTGCCGCCGCCGCCTGCGATGAGAACACGATCGGCGTGGTCGCCATCCTGGGCTCGACCTACGACGGCGTGTATGAGCCGGTGGCCGACATCGCGGCTGCCCTCGACAAGCTGCAGAAGGAGAAGGGCCTCGACATCCCGATGCACGTGGACGGCGCCTCCGGCGGCTTCGTCGCGCCATTCATCGACCCTCAGCTCGTCTGGGACTTTCGTGTGCCGCGCGTTCAGTCGATCAACACGTCCGGGCACAAGTACGGCCTCGTGTACCCCGGTGTGGGCTGGATCGTGTGGCGCCAGCCCGAAGCGCTGCCCGAGGACCTCGTGTTTCACGTGGACTACCTGGGAGGCGACATGCCGACTTTCGCGTTGAACTTCTCGCGTCCCGGGGCGCAGGTCGTGGCGCAGTACTACAACTTCCTGCGGCTGGGGTGGGACGGATACCGCCGCGTGCAGCAGGTCGGGCGTGACATCGCCCGGGGTCTGGCCGAGGAGGTCGGCAAGCTCGGGCCGTTCGAGCTGGTCTCACGCGGCGACGGGCTGCCCCTGTTCGCGTTCAAGCTGCGCGACGACATCACCCGCTACACGGTCTATGACGTCTCGGAGAACCTGCGCACCGGCGGTTGGCTCGTGCCCGCCTACCGCATGCCCCCAAACATCCATGAGATGGCCGTGCTGCGGGTCGTCGTGCGGAATGGCTTCAGCTACGACCTCGGTCGACTGCTGCTCGACGATCTGCGCCGGGTGATCGAGCGGCTCGAGAAGCACGGCGGGACCCCCGTCGAGGAGGAGAAGCGCTCAGGGTTCCACCATTGAGCGAGGCGTTCCGCAGGCGGAACTTCGCGATGGCTAGACCTGCGCTCGGGGCCGGCTGACGTGCCGCACGAAGCCGTCTCATTGGCGCTTGCCGCCTCGATCTACCCACCGGCGATAGCGGTTGTCATCGCGCTCGGGCGGGGGTCGGACGTGCGGCTGCGGGTAGTTCTGCTCGTGTCCGCAGCGCTGCTGACGGTGTTCCTCACGGGCGCGTTGATGCTGCTCCTGTTCGAGGAACTCGGCGCAACGAGCGCACAGCAGCGCACGGTCAGCTCCGCGCTTTACATCCTGGGTGGCGCCATGCTGTTGTGGCTCGCCTATCGTCTGCGCCATCCGGGCCCCGCCAAGCCGCGGAAGGAAGCCGGACCGTCGAAGACCGAGCGCTACCTGGAAAGCCGGCGGCTCGTGGTGCTGCTCGGCATCATCCTCTACGTGGTGCCATCGCCGATCTACGTGGGCGCCGTGAAGGCCATCGCGGACACGAAGGCCTCGACGGCCCAGGAGCTCCTCTACCTGGCACTCACGGTGGTGATCATGCTGTGGCTCATCGAGATCCCGATGTTGATGCTGCTGGCATTCCCGCACCGCGCCTCGGCGGCGCTGGAGGGCATCAACGACTGGTTCGCTCGGCATGGACGGATGGTCGCGATCATCGCGGCGGCGGGTGCGGGTGTGTACCTGATTGTCGTCGGTCTGGTCGAATTGACCTAGTGAAGCGAGAGCGTGAGCGAGTGGCGCAGCGGCATGTTAGGCTCATCGACCGGTGGCCGAGGACATCCCCGAGGCAGGTAAGGATGGCCGCGAGAGCGAACCGAGCGTCCCGGCGGACTCGAGTACCGCAGGCGGCCCGTCGGGACTGAGCGTCGAGACGATCGGGAACGTCCCGCCGGCGGGCCGCACTCGGCGCATCTGGGTGCGCGTGATTCTCGTGGTCGCCACGCTGCTCGCCGTCCTTGCCATCTTCGCGATCTGGGCCAACAGGCAGCTGCTGAACCCGACCAACTGGTCGAGGACGAGCACGGCCCTGCTGCAGAAGCCGACGATCCGCGCAGCCGTGTCCGGCTACCTGATCGACCAGCTGTACTCGAACGTCGACGTGCAGGGCGAACTGAAGTCGGGCCTGCCCAAGCAGCTCGGGCCCCTCGCCGGGCCGATCTCGGGAGCGCTGCACGGCCTGGCAGAAGAAGGCGCCCAGCGGGCCCTGGCGACCCCGAGGGTTCAAGACGTGTGGAAGAGGGCAAACTACGCGGCCGACCAGACGCTCGTCAGGATCGTCGACGGCGGAGGATCGCGCGTGCAGATCAACGGCGGCACGGTCTCGCTCAACCTGCGCCAGATCGTGGCCGATCTGAGCCAGCGGCTCGGTCTGCCCTCGAGCATCGCCGGAAAGCTGCCCCCGTCGGTCGCGAACCTGAAGGTGGTCACCTCCAGTCAGCTTGGGCTGGTGCGCAATCTGGCGAAAGCGTTGCACGCGCTGTCGGTATGGCTGACGGTCTTCGTGCTCTTGCTCTACGCGCTGGCGGTGTACCTGGCCCGGGGAAATCGGCGACGCACGCTGATGTGGGTCGGCTGGAGCTTCGTGTTCGCGGGCATTCTGGTGATGCTGGGCCGACAGGTGGGCCAAGGGCAGCTCGTCTCGGCGATCACGACCGACGCGTCGATTGAACCCGCCGCCAACGACGCCTACTCGGTGGCCACGTCGCTTCTCGTACAGGTGGCCAGCTCGGCGATCATCATCGGCCTCCCGGTGATCTTCGCCGCGTGGTTTGCCGGCCCCGCCCGCTGGGCGATCGCCGGTCGGCGCTTCTGGGCGCCCCACTTCCGCGAGCATCCGGGCCTTCCCTACTGGATCGCCGCCGCACTGCTCTTGATCCTCTTCGTCTGGGCGCCGATCCCGGCGACCCGCAACCCATGGTGGATGCTCCTGTTCACGGTCCTCGCGCTCGTGGGCGCCCACGTGCTGCGCGGCCAGATCGCCGAGGAGTTCCCGGACGTCCAGGCGACGTCGATGCGCGCCGCGGTGGGCGAGTACGCCCACACGGTGGGCGAGAAGATCAGCCGCGCACGCGCAGCAACGGCTCCGGCCAAGACCACCACCTCCAAGGCCTCGGAGCTCGAGCGCCTCGCGGCGCTGCGCGACCGCGGCGTGCTCACCGACGACGAGTTCACGCAGGCCAAGCGAGAGCTCTTGTCAGCCGCCTGAGTCAGAGCTGGCCGGGATGTTCCCGCGCGGTCGGCCCTAAGATCGGCGGATGGCGAGCCACGAGGCCATTGCGCCCGCGCCCGGGCGGTCTCACATGCGCGCCCGGCCGCTGCTCATCGGCGCGCTGATCATCGTGGTGATCGGCGCGGCCGCGACGCTCTTCGGCTGGGAAATCAGCTCGTGGTTCAAACACCTCTGGAACACCATCACGAGCATCTCCGTCGGCTATCTGCTGGCCGCGATCGTACTCGTCACCGTGCAGACGACCACGGCGGCGTTCGCCTGGTACTCCATCCTTCGCTATGCCTATGCCGGCTCGGGGGTGGACTGGTCGCAGGTTCTCGCCTGCTATGCCGCGGCCGTGGCGCTGAACTTCGTCCTGCCGGCCAACCTGGGCACGCTCGTGATGCTGGTGATGTTCACCACCATCATCGCCGCCGCCACGTTCGCCGGCGTTGTGGCCGGCTATGTGGTGCAGAAACTCTTCTTCACGGCAATCGGCACGGCCGGTTACGTCTATCTGTTTCTGAGCGTCGGGGGGTCGTTTCAACTCCAGTTCGGGTTCGTGGAAGACCACCCGCTCGCCCTCGTGATCCTGCTCGCGGGTGGCTGCCTGCTCATCTTCATCGTGGCGCGCCTGCTGAAGCCGAGGGTCCTGCGGTGGTGGGAGCAGGCCAAGGACGGTGGCCAGATCCTCGTGCATCCCAGGCGCTACTTCGGAAGCGTGGTGCTCCCGGAGGCGATCAGCTGGCTGGCGATGCTCGGTGTGATCTCCGTGTTCCTCGCCGCGTACAACATCCCCGTGAGCTTTCACACGCTCATGCGAGTGGTGGCCGGGAACTCGATCGCGAACATGACGTCGGTCACCCCTGGGGGCGCCGGTGTGGTCCAGGGGTTCAACGTCCTGTCGCTGAAGGGCATCACCAGCACCTCCAACGCCACTGCGTACTCCGTCGCCCAGCAACTCGTGACCACCGCATGGAGCATCCTGCTCGCGATCGTGCTGCTGATCCGTGCCTTCGGCTGGTCGGGAGGCAAGACGCTCGTGGCGCAGTCCTACGGCGAGGCGCGGGAGAAGAGCGCCGAACAGTCGGCCGCGCGCAAGGCCAAGAAGCAGGCCAGGCGCCGGGCGGACATGCCCGGCGACGCCGGGTGACAGCCGGCGGCGGCTGCAGGCAGACTCAACCTCGCGGGGTCGACGCCGCTCAAGCCGTCGTGGGCTGTTCCTCGCCGGCCCTCGCGTCAAGCTCGCGCAGGACCCGGAGGGCTTTCTCGTCGCGTTCGAGCTGCGCGTCGGTGAGCGGGTTGAGGATCCCCCGCAGGACCGACATCACAGTCCAGCGGCGTGGCTGGATGATGCGTGGCCGGCGGCGCTCGATCCCCCGCACGATCGCCTCGCCGGCGGCTTTCGGGGCCAGGCGCTTGCGAAGTGCCTTGGGAAAGGAGTCGATCATCTCGTTGGCGAGCGGGTCGTCGTCGAGGCCGAGGTGGACCATCTCCGTGTCGATGAAGCCGAAGTACGCGACGCTCGCGCTGGCACCGTGCGGGACGAGCTCCACCCGCAGGGCGCGACCGAACTGCTCGACGGCGGCCTTGCTCATGGCGTAGGAGATCGCACCGATACCGTTCGTGAAGGCGTAGACCGAGGAGACGACGACGACATGTCCTCGTCGGCGGACGATCTCCGGCAGCGCCGCATCGACCGTCCGGCAGACCCCCATCAGGTTGACGTCGAGCACCCGCTCGAAGCTCTCCGAGGACGTCGCGAGGAACGTCGCAAGGCGCGAGAAGATGCCCGCGTTCGCCACCACGACGTCGAGGCCGCCGAACCGCTCGACCGCGGCTGCCACCGCGCGCTGCATGGCGCCTCGATCGGTCACGTCCGCGCCGAGTCCGAGCGCCTTGACGTCGTGGATCTGGGCAGCCGCGCGGGCAGCCGCCTCCGCCTCGAGGTCGACGATCACGACCGAGGCGCCGCGCGCCACGAGCGCACGGGCAGTCGCAAAGCCGATCCCCCGGGCACCCCCGGTCACGAGGGCGACCTTGCCGGTCAACTCGTAGTGGGCCACGAGCCGGACTCAATCAGATCGAGGCCCGGTGCGGAGTCTCGGCGGGCACCGACGCTCCGGCCTCGTCTAGTAGCCGTCCTGCACGACGTTCACCAACGGCTCCTTGCGCAGGTAGCGGCGCACCTGCTCGCCGACGAGCGCGAAGGCCCGCCGTTCCGCGGCGAGCGTGTCTCCCGCGAAGTGCGGGGTCAGCAGGAGACCCGGCGCGTCCCACAGGGGGTGCTCGGCGGGCAGCGGCTCCGGATCGGTCACATCGAGCGCCGCCCTGATCCGGCCGGCCTGAAGCTGCTCGAGCAGTGCGCCGGTGTCCACGATCGCCCCGCGGGCGGCGTTGACGAGCAGGGCCCCGGGGCGCAGGCACCGCAGCGCGTCGGCGTCCAGCAGGCCGGTGGTCTCAGGTGTGAGCGGCAGCAGCACGACAATGATCTCGGCGAGCGGCAACAGCGATCGCAGCTCATCCACCGAGTGCACGCCTGCGCGGGCGCGCCGGGCGATGCGGATCACCTCGACCTCGAACGGGGCGAGGCGTGCCTCGACGGCCGTGCCGATCGCGCCGTACCCGAGGATCATCACGGTGCTGCCGGCGAGCTCCTCCGAGCGGCGCCACCCCCATGAGTGCTCGCGCTGGAGATCGCGCAACTCGGGCAGCGCTCGCGTGCAGGCGAGGATCGCGGCGAGCACCCACTCGGCGACGGCGACGTCGCGGGTTCCGCCCGCATCACACAGGGTCACACCTGTCGGAACGATCGGCAGAAGCCGATCGACGCCCGCCGACAGCGTCTGGATCACGCGGAGTTTCGACATCCGCGGCAGCAGCTCGGCGATGCGCCGGTCACCCGCCCTGGGCACGAGGAACTCGGCGTCGAGCAGGGCCGGGGGCAGCTCCCCCTCACGCGAGATCAGGGCGAGCGCGACGTCATCAGGCAGCTCGCCGACTGCGTCATGACCGGTCGCGTCCGGTATCCACAGATTCACGCGCGCGAGAGTCTATGCGACGGCGACCGGGGCTCCTCGGAGGGCGACTGAGACCGAGGCGCCCGGTGGCCAAGCCGACGGTCTGTTAGAAACCCCTGGGTGGAGGAGACCGAGAGGCCCGCGCGTGTGGATGTGACGGCCGCCGAGTTCGCCGCGCTGTTCGACTCGGTGCAGAGCTGGGGGCGCTGGGGGAGCGGGGACGAGCTTGGGGCGCTGAACCGTCTGACCGCCGAGCGTGTCGCGGCCGCCGCGCGTCTCGTGCGCAGCGGCGTCGTGGTCAGCCTGAGCCTGCCGCTGAACACGAGGCTTGCGCCTGACTGCCCGAGTCCGGCCGAATTCCGGATGACCCAGCACAACGACGACGAGATCGGATTGGGGTCGATGGGCTTCGCCAAGGATTTCGTCGGAGTCGACTATCACAGCGATGGTCACACGCACATCGACGCGCTGTGCCACGTCGCCTACGAGGGTCGCCTCTACAACGGCGTGGCGGCCGGCTCGGTCACGGCCGACGGCGCCGCGGCTGAGGCGATCGACGGGGTCAAGGATGGTCTCGTCGGCCGCGGTGTGCTGCTGGATGTCCCGCGGCTGCGTGATGTGCGGTGGCTGGAGCCCGGCGAGCACGTGTTCCGGGAGGACCTCGAGGCCGCAGAGCGCGCGCAGGGCGTCGTGATCGGTGAGGGCGACATCCTGCTCGTGCGAACCGGGCATGCCCGCCGTCTGGCCGAGCTCGGCCCCTGGGACACCGGGAGGAGCAAGGCTGGCCTGCATCCCACGGCGATGCCCCTGCTGGCCGAGCGAGGCGTCGCCGCGCTGGGCTGCGACGGCAACAGCGACACCGCTCCGAGCACCACCGAGGGGGTGGCGTTTCCGATCCACGTGCTGGCGCTCAACGCGATGGGCGTCCTGTTGCTCGACTACCTGCAGTTCGAGGACCTGCGAGGCGCGTGCGAGTCCGCTGGACGCTGGGAGTTCCTTTGCGTGACGGCGCCCCTGCGGATTACCGGTGGAACGGGCTCACCGGTGAACCCGCTGGCGATCCTCTAGACGTAGAACCTGAGCACGTTGTTCATCCGGTGCTCCAGCCCGGCTCGTCTCAGCCGGCGGCCACGGCCCCCGGTGGCGGGTGCTCGACGCTCGTCAGATCGGCGTCTATCACCTGGTTCTGGGGATCCCCGACGCGGGTGCTGATCCAGTCGATGAGCACCTTCAGGCGATGCCCGGGACCGCCGCCGGTGAGGTAGTACATGTGCACGGTCAGGTAGGTCAAGAAGGCCGGCCGTCCCGAGAGCTGATGGCCCCGGATTTCGCAAACCGCCTTGCCGCGGCCGACGACCGCCAATGCGCCCTTGTCGAAGTAGCGAAACGGCGTCGCTGCGCCCGGCGCGCCGCCGCGTATCGCGCGCGCCACGTGACGGGCCTGCTGGATCGCGACGGTCGCCAGTCCGGGCAGCGGCCTGCCCTCGGGACCCGCGAGGAGCGCGGTATCTCCGATCGCTGAAATCTCGGGGTGACCGGGCACCGTCAGGTCGGGCTCGACCTGCACGCGGCCGGCCCGGTCGGTCTCTGCTCCGGTCGCCTCGGCCAACGTGGCGGCGAAGCCGACGGCCTGGACGCCCGCCGCCCAGATCACGGTTCTGGCGGCGATCCGCTCCTCGCTGTCCGCGAGTTGAACGGTCACCCCCCCGGCGTCGATCGAGGTGACCCGGGCGCCCTCGCGAACCGTCACCCCGAGCGAGGCGAGATACCCCGCGACCTTGGCCGACAGCTTCTCGCTGAAGGCCGCCGTCACGCGCTTGCCGGCGTCGAGCAGGATGATCCGCGCCTCGGCGGGGTGGATCCGCGTGAAGTAGCCCTTCATCGTGTGGTTGGCGATGATCGCGAGCTCCCCGGCCAACTCGACGCCCGTGGGTCCCCCGCCGATCACCACGAACGTCAACCACTCGCTGCGCTTCTCGGGGTCCTCGATCCGCTCGGCCTCCTCGAAGGCGCCATAGATCCGGTTTCGCAACTCGACGGCGTCCGTCAGCGTCTTCAGGCCGAACGAGACATCCCGCCACTCGTCTTTGCCGAAATAGGAGGTCTCCGCCCCGCAGGCAACTATCAGGCTGTCGTATTCCAGTCGCTCGCCGCGCTCGAGGACGACCTGACGGCGCTCGACGTCGAGGCCGGTGGCCTTGGCCATCAGCACCGTCGTGTTGGGGCTGCGCTTCACCGCGGCCCGTATCGGCGAGGCGCACTCGCCCGTGGACAGGCCGCCGCACGCCAGCTGGTAGAGCAGCGGCTGGAACAGGTGGTGGCTCATCGGGTCCACGAGCGTCACGTCCGCGTCGGCGCGCCGCAGCTCGCGTGCGGCAGTGAGGCCCCCGAACCCCCCGCCGATGATCACCACCCGGCGGCGGCCTGTCGGCCGGCCGTCACCCGCCATCGGCGCCCAGGCGCTCGAGCAGGTGGTCGCCGACGCGCAGGGCGTTGGCCATCGCTGTGAGCGCCGGATTGACGGCCGAGATGCTCGGGAAGAAGCTCGTATCGACCACGTACAGGTTGTCGAGCTCGTGCGCCCTGCAATCGGTGTTCAGCGCCGAGGATGCAGGGTCTGAGCCGAAGCGGCATGTGCCGGCCTGGTGCGCCACGCCCGCGACCGGGATCCTGTTCTCGAGGTAGGCCCAGCGCGGGATCAGGTGGTGCTCGTGCATGCCCAGATGGCCGAGCAGCGAGCGCAGCTGCTTGAAGAGGCGATCCCTGGCGCCGTCGTTGCTGGACCTGTAGGCCAGCGTCACGTTGCCCTGGGAGTCCACGCTGACGCGGTTCTCAGGTTGGGGAAGATCCTCGGTGGACAGCCAGAAGTCGATCGCGTGGGTGGCAACCTCCTCCAGCGTGAAGGTGGGAGCCAGCTTGGTCATCAGCGGCTTCTCGCCGCGGTACATCTCCGCCACCGACTTGCCCACCATCTGGATGTTCCCCATCGGGAACTCCCACTCGTCGCTCGCGAAGTAGTAGTCGTTGACGCCCAGGGTCTTCTGGAAGACGGTGGGGTTCGGATCCTTGGAGATCGCCAGCACCGCCTGGCTGTTGTGAAACATGTAGTTGCGCCCCACCTGGTCGGAGCCGTTCGCAAGGCCGTTGGGGTGCTTCTCGTTGGACGAGTTCAGCAGCAGCTTGGCCGTGTTCGCCGCACCGGCGGAGACGACCACGATGTCGGCGGTGAACGTCTCGCGCCCGCCGTCGCGCTCGACCACGACCTCGGTGACCGTCTGTCCCGGCGGGGTTCGTGTTGAGGGCCACTGCGGTGGCGTTCGTCAGCAGCGTCACGTTGGGGTGCTCGAGCGCTGGCCGCACGCCCAGTACCTCAGCGTCCGACTTGGCGTGCACCAGGCAGGGGAAGCCATCGCAGGTCGAGCAGCGCACGCAGGCGCTGTAGGGCATGTTTCCCTCGTCGAGCAGCACGCCGCAGGGCGCGTGGAAGGGATGCAGGCCCGCCGCGGCGAAGGAGTCGGACAGTTGCTGGATGCGTGGTTCGTGCGAGACGGCGGGGAAGGGATACGGCGCGCTGGCCGGCGGTTCGGTCGGGTCCTCCCCGCGGGCCCCGTGGACCTGGTAGAGCTGCTCGGCCTTCGTGTAGTAGGGCTCCATCTGCTCGTAGGCGATCGGCCATGCGGGCGAGACCCCTCCGTGATGGCGCAGCTCGCCGAAGTCCTCGGCGCGCATCCGGTAGAGCGCGGCGCCGTAGAGCTTGGTCGCGCCGCCCACGCAGTAGTGCACCTGCGGCTGGAAGGGCTTGCCGTCGGCGTCATACCACGTGTCCGGGGAGACGTACCGGTTCTCCACGAACACGTCGGCGGCGGACCAGTTCTGCGGCTCGCGCGGCAGCCAGTCGCCGCGCTCCAGCAACAGGATCGACTTGCCCGAGGGAGCCAGATGACGCGCGAGCGTGCCGCCGCCCGCGCCGCTGCCGATGATTATGACGTCGTAGTCGCTCATCAGGAGAGCTCGCCTGTCAGCTCGGCGAGGATGATGCGCCCCGCGGCCTCGATCAAAGCCAGGTGGGAGAACGCCTGGGGGACGTTGCCCAGGAAGTGCGCCGTTGACGTGTCGAACTCCTCGGCGTAGAGCCCCAGCGGCGAGGCGACCCGCAGGAGCTTTTCCATCAAGTCGCGGGCGCGCTGCTGCTCGCCGATTACCGACAGTCCGGAGACCAGCCAGAAGGAGCAGATCAAGAAGCTGCCCTCCTTGCCGGACATGCCGTCGTCGGTCTCATCGGTGCGGTATCGCAGGACGAAGCCGTCCTCGGTGAGGTCATCGGCGATCGCAAGGACGCTCGCGCGCAGGCGCTCGTCGTCGGCGGGCAGGAAGCCGAAGAGCGCCGCCAGCAGGTTGGAGGCATCCAGCGCGTCGGTCTCGTAGTGCTGGCGCAGGACACCGTTTGAGCTCACCCCGTGGTCCAGGATGTCCGTCTTGATCTCCTCGGCGGTCGCCCCCCATGTTGTCTCGCGCGCGCCATCGCCACGGATCGCCGCGAGCTTGGACGCGCGGTCCATCGCCACCCAGCACATGAGCTTGGAGGAGACGTAGTGCTGGGGCTTGCCCCGCGCCTCCCAGATGCCCTGGTCGGGCTGGCGCCAGACTTTCGTCGCGCATTCGGCCTGCGCCTGCACGATCGGCCACAGCCGCCGGGGCAGGCGCTGGCTGCGGCGGGTGTGCAGCAGGATCGAGTCCAGCGCCGCGCCGTAGACGTCGTTCTGGCGCTGGTCGAAGGCGCCGTTGCCGACGCGGACCGGGCTCGCTCCGGCGTAGCCGGAGAGGTCATCGCGCGTGGACTCGGTCAGATCGCGCCGGCCGTCGATCCCGTACATGATCTGCAGGGCGCCGTCGGAGTTGGGCTCGAGGTCCGCGACGAACTGCATGAACTCCTCGGCCTCCCAGTCGAGGTTCAGGTAATGCAGCGCCTGCAGCGTGAAGGTCGAGTCGCGCAGCCAGGTGTAGCGGTAGTCCCAGTTTCGCTCTCCGCCCGGCGTCTCGGGCAGCGAGGTCGTGAGCGCCGCCACCGTCGCGCCGGTGGGCATGTAGGTGAGGCCCTTGATCGCGAGCGCCGAGCGCTGGATCGGATCGCGCCAGCGGTGGTCGGGGATGCGCGCGCGCCCCAGCCAGCCGCGCCAGAAGCGGGCGGTCGCGGCCAAGTGCTCGTTGGCTTCATCGATCGCCTCCGCGCCCGCGAGCTCCTCGGCCCAGGAGAGCGAGCAGTAGATCTGCTCGCCCTGTTTGAGCACGTGGCGAGCCCTCACCCGATCGCCCTCGGCTCCGAGCGCCATGTCCGTCTGCAGCCTGATCGTCAGCTCCTCGCCGCTCGCATCGGCAGCGTGACCGTCCTCGGCGACCGACCACTCGGCGGGAACCCGTCCGTAGTCGAAGACCGGCTCGCAGGTCAGCTCAATCTCGACCTCGCCCTCCAGGCAGAACGCGACGCGGACGAGGAGGTGGTCGGCGTCTTCGTCCGTCGGGGGACGGGTGTGCGGCGTGACGCGGTCCACGCCGCGGCGCGGTCCCAGGGTGAGGGCATCGCGGACGATCGCCCAGCCGGTGGGGGCCTTCCACGTGGTCAGCAGCATGTTCGTACCGGGCTCATAGCTACGAGCCGAGGGCACGTTGATGCCGAAGGGCCCTAGGCGGAAGGAGCCCGCCTGACGGTCGAGCAGCGTGCCGAACACGCTTGGAGCGTCAAAGCGCGGGACGCACAGCCAGTCGATCGACCC
Organism: uncultured Solirubrobacterales bacterium; assembly: GCA_963811445.1. Classification (GTDB taxonomy): domain Bacteria; phylum Actinomycetota; class Thermoleophilia; order Solirubrobacterales; family Solirubrobacteraceae; genus Palsa-744. The sequence continues at coordinate 143,118 of CAWERP010000014.1, read as the reverse complement.
GTCGGGGGCGACCAGCGCGCCGGTGTGGCAGTCCGAGAGGAACGCGTAGTCGGCGATCGGCGGGAAGGGCGATGGCATCGCGGCGCTCTGCGGCGCCGCGCGCTCCGGGACGTTGCCCGGGGCGGAGGCCCCCCCGCTCTTGGCGGCACGCTTGGCGGCGCCGGCCTTGGGGCGGGTTGGCTTGGCGGGACTCATCGGGCCATCCACGGCCCGTGCCAGGAGCCGAACCCGGCGAGCAGATCGTCCGCCTGCGTGGGGCCCCACGAACCCTTCGCGTAAGAGTGCACCGGCGGTGGCGCGTCGAGCAGCGGCTGGAAGATCCGCCATGTCTCTTCGACGCTGTCCTGGCGCGTGAAGCGGGTGCTGTCGCCGCGAAGCGCGTCGAGCAGCAGGACCTCGTACGGCGTGGGGGCCTCGCCACCCTCCTCGGCGAACTCCATGTCCAGCGTGATCGCCTGGGGTCCACCCTTGTCGGCGCGGTGCGCGTCGAGGATCAGCCTCGTACCCGTCGTGGGGTCGAGCTTGACGACGAGTTGATCCGGTTCCGGCCGGCGGTGCCCCTGCTCCATGAACCCGAGCCGCGGAGGGTGGCGGAACACGACGCGCAGCTCGGTTTGCGTTTCGGGAAGGCACTTTCCGGTGCGGATGAACCACGGCACCCCCGACCAGCGCCAGTTGTCGATCTGCAGCCGCATGGCCGCGTAGGTCTCGGTGGTGGAGTCCTTGGCGACGCCGTCGATGTCGAGGTACCCCTCGTACTGCCCTCGCACGTAGTGCGCCGGGTCGGCCTGCTCGGTGGAGCGGAACACGGCGAACTTGGCGTCCTTCAGCGTCCGCGCGTCGCTGCCCGCGGGGGCCTCCATCGCGGCCACGGCGACGAGCTGCATCAGGTGGTTGACCACCACGTCGCGCAGCGCGCCCACCGGATCGTAGAAGTGGCCGCGGTCCTCGACCCCGAAGCTCTCGGCCATCGTGATCTCCACCAACGCGATGTGGTTGCGGTTCCACACCGACTCGACCATCGTGTTGCCGAACCGCAGGTAGAGCAGCTCGTCGGTCCCCATCTTGCCGAGGAAGTGGTCGATGCGGTAGAGCTGGGACTCGTCGAGATGTTCGTGGATCTGCTCGTTGAGTACCCGCGCCGAGGCTGCGTCATGGCCGAATGGCTTCTCGACCACCACGCGCCCGTTGCCGGTCAGGCCGGTGTCCGAGAGCCCCTTGATCACCATCCCGAACAGCGAGGGCGGGATCTCCAGGTAGAAGACGGGGCAGCGTGCATCCTTGATCGCCGCCGCCACCTTCGCGTAGGTGTCCTCGCTTGAGAAGTCGCCCGAGACGTATGACAGCCGGCCGGCGAGGCGAGCGAAGACCTCCTCGTCGATCGTCTCGCCGCACTCTTCGATCGACGTGCGTGCGCGCTTGCGCAGGTCCTCGACCGTCCAGTCATCCCCCGCCACGCCCACGATCGGACAGTCCAAGAGGCCGCGTGCCTCAAGCCGGTAGAGGGAGTGGAACGTCATCACCTTGGCGAGGTCTCCGGTGATGCCGAAGATCACGAACACGTCCGCGGGCCGCGCGCCGCCGGCATCCGGGCCGCGTTCTGTGCGTCGCTGGGTTCCTACAGCTGCGCTCATGGTCCCGGCCCCATTGGTCGCGTGGCAGTGGTCTCGGTCGCGGGTACTTCTATCACTCTCACCGTCCCCGCGATCTGTCGCGGGCGCCGTCTGGGATCCTTCGGCGACGCGCATGTACCAGCGGCGAACATCCCCTCATCCGGCCGCCTCATGACGGACGCCCCGCGCGCGACCGCGAGCCTGTGCGACCAGGGCTCCTCGCTCGAGGCGACGTTCGTGCCGGGCGCCGGGATGATCTGCTCGTCGCTGCGCCACCGCGGCGACGAGCTGCTCGCCCAGAACTCCGGCGTCGCCGCCTATTCCGAGCGCGGCGCGACGATGGGGATCCCGCTGCTGTACCCGTGGGCGAACCGGCTCGCCGGCTTTGACTACAGCGTTGACGGGCGGACGGTGCAGGTGCCGCACGACCCGGCGCGCGTGGCGCTCGACGACAACGGCCTGCCGATACACGGCGTGATCGGCGGCCGGCTGGCGTGGGAGCTGACGCGCGCCCCCGGTCCCGGCGCGCCCTCGCTCGCCGCACGGTTGAGCTGGAGCGCCTCAGAGCCCGAGCTGTTCGAGGTGTTTCCGTTCCGCCACGACCTGCTCTATGAGGCGCGCCTGGGCGGTGGTCGCCTCGAGCTGCAGATAACCGTGCACGCGTGCGGAGCGGACTCGGTTCCGCTCGCGTTTGGCTTTCACCCCTATCTGTCCCCGGCGCAGACGCCGCGCGAGGGCTGGCTCGTGGAGCTGCCGCCGATGCGGCCGCTGGCGCTCGACGCCAACCAGATCCCGATCGGTCACGAGCAGCCGCTGGCCGCTCAGCGGTTCGAGCTGGCCGGCCGCGAGTTCGACGATGGGTTCGACTCCGTGTCCGAGCCCGCCCGCTTCGCGGTCGTGGGAGCCGGCCGGCGGATCGAGGTCGAGCTCCTGGAGGGTTATCCGTGCGCGCAGGTGTTCGCGCCCAGGGACGGCGAGTTCATCTGCTTCGAGCCGATGACCGCGCCGGCCAACGCGCTGCGCAGCGGCATGGGCCTGCGGCTGCTCCCGCCGGGGGAGCGCTACCGCGCGGGGTTCTCCGTGCAGGTTGGGGACTCGCGGTAGTCCGCATCCGGGATCTTCCCGATTTGGGGAGCGAGCCCTCTTGTATGATCGCCCCCGGGTCGCGATCACGACCCTGTGCTGTCGCCGAATAGGGGGACCGGGAACGCGATGACCAACGACCTGGCGCGCTGGCAGTTCGCTACGACGAGCATCTACCACTTCCTGTTCGTGCCGGTGACGATCGGGCTGGCCTTCCTCGTGGCGATCCTGCAGACCGCCTGGTATCGCAATGAAAAGCCCGAGTACAAGCGCCTGACGAAATTCTTCGGGACGCTGCTCTTGATCAACGTCGCCGTCGGCGTCGTGACCGGGCTCGTACAGGAGTTCGAGTTCGGGATGAACTGGTCGGCCTACTCGCGCTTCGTCGGCGACGTGTTCGGCGCGCCGCTGGCGATGGAGGGCCTGGCTGCCTTCTTCCTCGAGTCCACGTTCCTCGGCCTCTGGATATTCGGCTGGGGCCGGCTTCCCAAGCGCGTCCACCTCGCCTGCATCTGGCTGGTCTCGATCGGGACGATGCTCTCGGCGATGTTCATACTCGCCGCCAACTCGTGGATGCAGCACCCGGTGGGCTACGCGATGAACAGTCATGGCCAGCCGGAACTGAACAACATAGGGGCGCTGTTCACCAACCCGACCTTTCTGTGGGGGTACGTGCACGTGATCCTCGCCTCGCTGGTCACGGGCGCGCTGGTGATGCTCGCGGTCTCGGTGTGGCACCTGCGCAAAGAGCGCGAGGTCGCGGCCTTCAACAACGCGGCGCGCATCTCGGTGATCGTGCTGCTCCCGGCGATCCTCCTGCAGATGTTCGTGGGCAACAAGCTCGGGGAGATCCAGACCAAATATCAGCCAGCCAAGATCGCCGCCGCCGAGGCCCAGTGGGAAAACTGCCAGCCGTGCTCGTTCTCGGTGTTCCAGGTCGGCGGCGGCAAGAACGACGAAACCCCGACGCAGCTGATCGAGATTCCGCACCTCCTGTCGGTGCTCGCGACCGGGACCTGGAACGGGGCAGTGGTGGGCCTGAACCAGCTGCAGAGGGAAGACGAAAAGAAATACGGACCCGGCAACTACATCCCCAACGTGTTCATCCAGTACTGGTCGATGCGCATCATGGCCTATCTGGGGTCGCTGATCGCGCTGCTGGCCCTGTGGGGAGGCTGGCTCGTGCACAGGGGCACGCTCGATAAGTCGAAGTGGTTCTTGAGGATCTCGCTGTGGGCTGTCGTGACGCCCTTCCTGATGAACACCGCGGGCTGGCTGCTGACCGAGAGCGGTCGCCAGCCGTGGATCGTGCAGGGGCTGATGAAGACCGTCAACGCGAATTCCCCGTCGGTCAGCTCGACCGACATCTGGATCAGCCTCGTCGCGTTCGTGCTGATCTACATCGCGCTCGGGGCCGCCGACGTGGTCCTGATGCTGCGCTACTCGCGCAAGGAGCTCGGCGACGACAGCGACGATGCGGACGAGTACACCGCGGGCAGGCCCGCCGCGACCACGACCCCGGCCATCAGCTACTAGGAGTCCGGTGCACCTTCACACGGTCTGGTTCGTCATCATCGCGGTCCTCTGGGTGGGCTTCTTCGTGCTGGAGGGCTTTGACTTCGGCGTGGGGATGCTGCACATGATCGTGGGGCGGACCGAGGACGAGCGGCGGCTGGCGGTCAGCACGATCGGCCCCTGGTGGGACGGCAACGAGGTGTGGCTGATCGTGGCGGGCGCGGGAACCTTTGCGGCGTTCCCCTCCTGGTACGCGACGATGTTCTCGGCTCTGTACCTCGCGCTCCTGCTCGTCCTCGCGGCGTTGATGGCGCGCGGGGTGGCGTTGGAGTACACGACGAAGAGCGACGACGCGCGGTGGCGGCGAGTCTGGCGCTGGGCCCTGACGATCGGCAGCCTCTTGATACCGCTGCTGATCGGCGTGGGCCTGGGTGATCTGCTCAACGGCCTGCCGATCAACTCGAGCCACGAGTTCACCGGCAACTTCTTCGACCTGCTGACGCCATACGGGCTGTGGACCGGTCTGACGCTGCTCGGGCTGTGCCTGCTGCACGGCGCCACCTTCCTGAAGCTGAGAACGACCGATGCGGTGCGCGAGCGGGCTCGCGGTCTCGCGCGCCCCCTGGGATGGGCCGCGATCGCGCTGGTCGTGGGCTTCGTGATCTGGACGCGCAGCGTTGCGGGCGGCCCCGACGTGCCCGATCCCGTGGAGGTCCTCGCGGTGATCGCGGTCATCTTCGCCGCTCGCCTGACGATGACCGATCACGACGGCTGGGCCTTCGCGTCCTCGGCGGTGGCGATCGCCGCGGCCGTGGGGTCGATCTTCATCAATCTGTATCCGGATGTGATGGTCTCGAGCACGAATGCCGCCTACAACCTGACCGTGAGCAACTCGGCCTCGGGCTCCTATGCGCTGAAAGTGATGACCATCGTCACCGTGATCTTCTTTCCGATCGTGCTGCTCTACCAGGGCTGGTCCTTCCACGTCTTCCGCGGTCGCCTCACGGGCTCCTCGGCGCCGGGACCGTCCGATCCGCCGCCCGCCGCAGTACCGTCGGCACCCCGGACCTAGCCGTTCTCCCGCGCCCACAGCGCCGCGTAGCGCCCGCCCTGGGCGAGGAGCTCCTTGTGGGCCCCGCGCTCGAGCACGCGGCCCCGGTCGAGCACGATCACCTCGTCGAGCTCCTGCAGGCCGACCAGTCGATGCGTGATCAAGAGCGTCGAGCGGTCCTGCGTCACGGCGAGCAGGTCGGCGACGATAGCGTCCGCCGTGGCAGTGTCGAGGTGCTCGCCCGGCTCGTCAAGGACGAGCACGGGAAAGTCGGCGAGCAGCGCGCGGGCGATAGCCAGGCGCTGTCGCTGGCCGCCCGACATGCGCGCGCCGCGCTCGCCGACCTCCGTCTGTAACCCCGCGGGCAGTTGCTCGGTCCAGTCCAGCAGCCGGGCCCCTGCGAGAGCCGCCCGCAGCTGATCCTCGGTGGCATCGCGGCGCGCCAGGCGGAGGTTCTCCTCGAGCGTGCTGTCGAAGATGTGGGCGTCCTGCGCAATCAGCCCGACCGCGCGCCGGCAGTCGTCGCCTTGCAGATCGGCCATCTCCACGCCGTTGAGCGCGACCGAGCCAGCCTGGTAGGGCAGGAACCTCAGAAGCACGCCCGCGAGCGTCGACTTCCCGGCGCCGCTCTGGCCCACGATCGCCACACGCCGCCCGCGGCCGAGGTCCAGATCGAGTCCGTCCAGCGCCCACCCGGTGGCGCCGGCGTACCTGCAGCGCAGACCACGCACCTGCAACAGGTAGGGCGGAGGGGGAAGCGGAAGAGCCTTCCCCGGCTCCGCCACGGGCGGCGGGGTGTCGAGAACCTCGAGCACGCGAGCCGCCGACCGGCGTACCCGCTGAAGCGTCTGCGTCGCCGAGGGCAGGCCGGTGACCAGCTCGAATGCCACGAGCGGGATCAGCGCGATCCCCGCGAGCAGCACGCCTTCCAGCTGCCCTGAGCGAACGGCGGAGACGCCCACGACGAGGCCTCCCCACATCGCAAGACCGGAGCACAGGCTGGTGAGGCCCTGGCCGATGCCGGCCGTGCGGGCGCCGGCGCGGGCGATCCGCGTGAGGTCGGCATCGGCCGCGGAGGTCCGCCGCAGGTACTCGCTCCCGGCTCCGTTGACCATCAGCTCGGGGCCGCCCTCGATGAGGTCGACCACCGACGAGGTCAGCGCGCCGCGGGCCGCGGCCTGCCGCGCCTCGAAGCGGGCGGCGAGCGTCCCCGCGAGCCATGGCACGAGGACTCCCCCGAGGAGCAGCGCGCCGAGCAGGATCAGTCCGGCGGCGGGAAGCATCAACCACATCAGGCCGACCGTCGCGGCGCCCACGATCACCGCGATTGCAAACGCGGGCACCACCCTGAGCAGAAGGTCCTGCAGCGAGTCGACGTCGTGGATCAGGCGCGCCAGCAGATCGCCGCTGCGAAAGGCGGGAAGGCCAAGTGGCGCGAGCCGCTCCAGCCGCTCATAGACGTTGACCCGGAGCTCGGAGAGGACCCTGAACGCCGCGTCGTGGCCCACCAGCCGCTCGCCGTAGCGGCACAGGCCGCGCGACAGCGCGAAGAACTGCACGCCGACAATCGCGAGCGCGACGGCAGACTCCGGGGGGCGCTGCGAGGATCGCGAGATAAGCCACGCCGAGGTGGCGATCAGCCCGATCGCCGCAGCGATCGCTCCCGCACCGAGCACCGTCGCCAGGGCCAGTCGCCCGGCGGCGGGACGGGCGATCGCCAGCGTTCGCGCCAGCGGTGCCTCGGGTCCGCGCTCATCGTCGAGCGCAGATGCGGGAACGGGGGCTCCGGGCGCCATCAGGCCGCAACCTCGAGGGAGGCAAGCGGGAGCACCCGGTCGGCAAGGGCCAGCAGCGCGGGACGGTGCGCCACGAGCACCACGGTTCGCCCCTCGGCCAAGCGCCTGACGCTGTCCAACACGTCGGCCTCGGTGTGGCCGTCGAGGTTGGCGGTCGGCTCGTCGAGCAGCAGCAGCGGTGCGTCGCGTAGGAACGCGCGGGCCAGCGCAACCCGCTGGCGCTCGCCCGCGGACAGTCCGTGGCCTCGCTCGCCGAGCACCGTCCGCACGCCGTCCGGCAGGCTCGACACCGCATCGATGAGCCCGGCGGCGGCGATGGCCTGCCAGACCTCATCCGCCGATGCATCGGGACGCCCGAGGCGCACGTTCTCGTCGATCGGCGCGGCGAACAGATGCGGTCGCTGGGGCACCCAGGCAAGCCGGGCCCACCAGGCATCGAGGTCCAGGTCGGAAAGCTCCGCGTCCCCGACGCGGACCGATCCGCGCTCGGGTGTGACCAGCCCGAGCAGCGCGCTCAGCAGGGTCGACTTGCCACAGCCGCTGGGGCCGACGATCGCCAGCGTCTCACCCCCGCCGACGGTGAGCGAAACGCCGTCTAGCGCCGGCTCGTCCCGTCCCGGGTAGCAGACACTCAACCCCTCGACCTCGAGACCCGCGACCGCTGGGTCGGGAACCCCGGTGCGCGTGCCCTGGGTCCTCGGCGGCTCCTCGAGCACGGCGAAGATCTGCTCGGCCGCAGCCATGCCCTCGGCGCTCGCGTGGTAGTTCGCCCCGAGCTGACGGAGCGGGAGGTAGGCCTCCGGTGCAAGCACCAGCACGAACAGCCCGCTGCGCAGGTCGAGGTGTCCGTTCAACAGTCGCAGCCCGATCGTCACCGCCACGAGCGCTACCGAGATGGTCGCCACGAGCTCGAGGATCAGCGAGGACAGGAACGTGATCCGCAGCGTTGACATCGCGGTTCGGCGATAGCGCTCGGTGATCTCGCGAATGACCGCCGCCTGCGCCTTCGCGCGACCGAACACCTTGAGCGTGGGAAGTCCGGCGACGACGTCGAGGAAGTGACCGGCAAGCCTCTCGAGCGTGCGGAGCTGGCGGTCCATGCGCTCACGCGTGCTGGCGCCCACCAGGGCCATGAACAGCGGGATCAGCGGCACCGTCAGGGCGATGATCGCCGCCGCTATCCAGTCCTTCCAGAGCACGGCGGCGAGCACGACCAGCGGAACGATGACGGCGAGGAAGAGCTGCGGCAGATACAACGAGAAGTAGCCGTCGAGGGCGTCGATTCCCCTGCTGGCGAGGATCGCGAGCCCGCCGGTGCCCCGTTCGCCCCAGGCGCGCAGCCCGGGGAGCGAGACGCGCCGCAGAAGCGCTGCGCGCAGTTGAGACTTCGCCCGGGCGGAGGATCGGCCCGCCGCGAGCTCGGCCCCCCACGCGACGGCCGCGCGCGCGACGACGACGAGCAGCAGCACGACAAGCGGGGTTCGCAGCGCTGCCAGGCTCCGCCCGCCGAGGAACGCGCTTGCCACGACGTCGGCCAGCAGCCAGGCCTGCGCCACGATCAACAGGGCACTGAGAACCCCGAGGCCGACCGAGACCAAGAGGAACGTCCGAGTCGCGCGCGCATACTGAAGCAGTCTCGGGTCAAGCGCCCTCACCGCGCAATCATTACCGACCGACGGGCCGCGCGACCGAGGAGGCGCCTAGCCGATCGGGCTCATGAGGGCACCGGAGGGCGCTGAGAGGATCGTCTCATGAGAGAACCTGAATCTGAACGAGGCTCGTCGTGCCCGGCCGCCCGGAGGGCAGCCCGGCCGTTATCCCCACGCGCTGGCCCCGCTTGCACCATCCGAGCTCGACGACGCGTCGGGCGGCGTCGGCGATCAGTGCCTCGGTCGTCTCGTGACGGCGCATCGACTCGGCCCGCACGCCCCACATCAGACCGCAGCGTCTGACGGTCTCCTTGCCCGGTGACAGCGCGTAGATCGGGGCGGTCGGGCGGTGCGCGGAGACCAGCCGCGCCGAGCGCCCCGACAGGGTGGGGACGATCAGCGCGTCGAGGTGCAGCTCGCGCGCGGCCACGCACAGGTTGTGAGCGATCGTGTACGCGGGGTCGGACTCCGTGCGCCGGACGCGGGAGACGTTCCACCGCTCGTACGGCGCGATCGACTCCGCCTGAACCGCGACGGCGGCCATCATCGCGACGGCCTCGACCGGGTAGGCGCCCACGGCGGTCTCCTGCGAGAGCATCACGGCGTCGGTGCCGTCGAGGATCGCGTTCGCCACGTCGGCGACCTCCGCGCGGGTCGGGCGCGAGGAGGCGACCATCGAGTCGAGCATCTGCGTCGCGGTGATCGAGGGCCGCGCCGTCCACCCGGCGAGCTCGAGCAGCTGCTTCTGCACTATCGGTACGCGCTCGATCGGGAGCTCGATGCCCAGATCGCCGCGGGCGACCATCACGCAGTCGGCCGCTCTCAGGATCTCCGCGGCGCGTTCGACCGCCTGGCGCTTCTCCATCTTGGCGATCAGCGGCAGGCGCGTGTGCTCGCGCACCGATTCGACGTCCTCCGGGCGCTGGACGAACGACAGCGCGACCATGTCGACGCCGATGGACTCCCCGTGGCGCAGCAGCTCGAGGTCCTCCTCCGGGAGCGACGGCAGCGCCTCCACCGGGCCGGGGATGTTCAGGCCCTGTCGCGAGGCCACGGCGCCGCCGGCCTCGATCTCGACTTCGACCTCGTGGCTCGCGGCTCGCACGTCGATGGCGCGCAGCCGCACGGACCCGTCCGCGAGGTAGAGGACGGCGTCCTTCTCGATCGCGTCCGCCAGGCCCGGCCAGGCGATGCTCATGTGGCGGGCGTCGCCCTGCACCTCCTCCCCACCGCAGGTGAAGGTGAGCCGCTCGCCCGGCTTGAGCTCGACGATGTCCTCGCGCAGCGGGCCGATGCGCAGCTTCGGGCCGGGGAGGTCCTGCAGGATCGCGACCGGCCGCCCCGCCGTTGCGGCCGCGTCGCGCACGCGGCGGACCGTCTCCGCGTGCTCGTCGAGCGTACCGTGGGAGTAGTTCAGCCGCGCGACGTCCATCCCGGCCTCGACCATGCGCAGGAGCATCTGCGGCTCTCGCGAGGCCGGCCCGATTGTGGCGACGATCTTGGTGCGGCGCATCGGGCGCAAGGTATCGCCCCCGGGGGTCGGTGGCGTAGCATCGATGCCGTGCTCGGTCCGTCGCGACCCGTCCCGCGCGTCGGCGCTCGAGCGCGCATCGCCCACTTTGGGGGCGGTTTCGAGTCTGGGACGGTGCTCGCCGTGCACGAGCAGGGCCGGCGGTTGGAGGTCCGAGGTGAGAGCGGGGAGGTGCTCGAGTTCGTGCTCAATCCGGCCACCGCGCGGTTCGTCTCGGCTGCGAGCGCCTACGGTCCGAGGCTGGAGCTGCTCGCGCCGGCGGGTTGAGGATCGGCGAGCCGGCGCGATCCCGCGATCCGGCGTCAGGGCGCGCGCACGTCGGGGAAATGCTCGGCACAGTGCTCGCGCAGCGCATCTCGCACCCACGCTCGCTCGGCGGGGCTTGCCGCCCGGAAACGGGCGAGCAGCGCCCGCTGGTCCTCGATCGGGGCCCCGGCGATCTCCCAGCGCACGGCCAGCTGCTCGAAAAGGAGCTCGACCGCCCGCTGCCAGGCGTCCTCGCGCGAGAGGGGGTTGCCGGCGAGCGCCTGCGCATACTCGCGCCGCGCGCCCGGCGTGAGCGAGCCGCGCAGCGTGAGGACGTTGCCCTGCGGGTCGGCGTAGTCGCTGCCGGGAGCCTTCAGCCGCTGCTGCTTGCGCGCTCGCCTACCCACGGCGCACGCACCGCCGCCCGGGCGCTCGCGCATGTCGCGCGCGCGCCCGGGGCGCCCGACCGCGGGTCAAAGATCGGCGGCGCGTTCGAGCTGGGAGCGCACGTCGCCGGTCACCGGCTTGGCGTGACCCGGCCATGCCGCCGCGGGCTCGAGCGCCGCGAGCTTGCGCATGCTCGCCCGCGCCTGGTCGGTGTCGAAGTTGTACGTCGCCTCGGGGAGATGCGGAGAGCAGCTGCGCCCCCACATGTCCAGCGTGTAGAAGCAGTCGCTGCTCAGCGCCAGGCGGTCGGACTCGCGCCACAGCCCGATCTGGCCGGGGGCGTGGCCCGGGAGGTCCACGACCCGGAAGCCCGCCACCTCGTCCCCCTCTGACACCGTGCCGGAGATCTTGACCGGCCCTGCGTCCCACGCGTAGCGGTGCATCAGGCGATGGACCTGGCGCAGAGGTGTCGGCAGCCCGACCAGACCCTGCGGCCAGTAGCGGAAGCCGCCGCTGCCTTCGGCGTCCTGCACTTCCTCCGGGTGGCAGAGCACCGGCACGCCGAGCGCCGGCGCCACGCCGCGGTGGTCGGTGTGCCCGTGGCCGAGCACGATCCGCCGGATGCCCCCGAGCTTCGCGCCGGCTCTGGCCACCGCGCGCACCATCGTGCGGGCGCCCGCGTCGAACAGGGTCACCCCTCCCTCGTCCTCGATCAGGTACACGTTGCAGCGGCCGGGCTGGCCCTGCACCACCCAGACGCCCTCGGCGACCAGCCCCGCCTCGCTTGCCGTGAGGCGCGAGGTGACGCGAGTCTTGGCGTTGAACGCGCCCATCAGCCGCCTGTCGGCGACGGAGCCCTGGGGCGGCATCATCCCGATCTGGCGCGGCAGCGCGATCGAGTCGGGGAACGCGTCGTTCAACTGGATGAGGCCGTCGCGCACCGTGAGCAGGTCCACGCCCTCCATCGTGATCGGATGGCCCGTCGCGGCAAGCCCGCCAAGCGTCCCCGGCCCGGCGAACGTGCCGGTGAGCCGCCACTGCACCGCGCAGCGCTCGTCCTCTGTGGTCGTGGAGACGATCTCGAAGCGCAGGTCGGGCACCGCGTCGAGCAATTCCCCGATGAACGCGCGCACGCCCTCCGGCGCGGTTACGTCCACCTGCCCGCGCACGTTCTCGCGGCCGCCGTCCGCCCACATCCCCACCGCCGAGTCGAGGTCGCGCGCGCCGATCGCCCCGAAGTAGCGCAGCGCGACCGCATCGGGCGTGTCCTTGGAGATGCGCCTTCTGCGCGTCGCCGCCTGCTGCAAGTTCGCTGCGGCCTCCTGCACCTTCGTGGCTACCGTGCTGCCGTTCTCCTGATCAGCCATGCCCTCTCCTTTGCGCCGCTCCTTGAGATCCGTAGTCTAGTCTCCGCCGCGTGGCCGAGGCGACCGATCGGAGATCGACCTCAAGGCGCGAGCTGGGGCGGGGCGAGCGTGTGCTCCCGGGTGTGTTTCGGCTGCGCCTGCCCCTCCCGTGGCCGGGTGTTCCGCACTGCAACGCCTGGGCGGTGGCGTCCGGCGGGGGCTTCGTGCTGTTCGACACCGGCATGCACCAGCCCGATTCGATGGCCCATCTGGAACGCGCCCTTCAGATGTGCAACCTGCGCGTAGAGGACGCGCGCCTGGTGGTCTGCACGCACGCCCACTCCGACCACTACGGCCAGGCGGCGTCGGTCGTGAAGCGCGCAGGCTGCGAGCTGTGGATGCACCCCAATCACGAGCACATGACCCGGATGGCCGAGAATCCCGACGCGGTGTTCGCCAGGCGCGTGGAGGTCGCCCGCCAGAGCGGCGTACCCGAAGAGCCCCTGCGGCGCTACGCGGAGCGCCGCTCTCGGGAATCGGGCATCGCGAGCGTGATCGAGCCGGACCGCGAGCTGGTCGACGGCGTCATCGTCGACACCGACGTGGGGGCCTGGACCGTGTACGAGACCCCCGGGCACGCGCCCTCGCACGTCTGCCTGTTCCAGCCCGAGCGCCGACTCCTGATCTCCGGTGACCACCTGCTCGGGCGCATATCCCTCTACTTCGACTACGGCTCCTCGCCCGATCCGGTGGGCGAGTTCCTGCGCTCGCTCGACGTCGTCGAGCGGCTCGATGCGCGCCTGTGCCTGCCGGGGCACGGGCGGACGTTCACCGACGTGCACGCCCACATCGAGGGCAACCGCAGGCTCGTCGCCGAGCGTCTTGACCGCGTGGTGGACGCGATCAGCGGACAGCCGCTCAGCGCGTTCGAGGTGATTCCCCACGTGTACGGCGATTCGCTGTCCGGGCTGAACGCCCAATGGCTGCTGTCGAAGATCCTCAGCTACCTCACCCACCTGCGAGCCGTCGGACGGGCCCGGTGCATTCCCGGGGAGCCGGAGCGCTGGACTGCATAATCAGCGGATGCGCATCGATGAGATCCTCCACGCACGCGAGCCGGTGTTCTCGTTCGAGTTCTTTCCGCCGAAGACCGAGACGGGCGAGCGGAACCTCTACGCGGCACTGGCCGAGCTGCGCGCGTTGGAGCCGTCGTTCGTGTCGGTGACCTACGGAGCCGGGGGATCCACGAGGGAGAAGACGATCGAGATCGTCAAGCGGATCCGGGAGGAATACGGGCTCGAGGCAATGGCCCACTTCACCTGCGTCGGAGCCACGGTGCCCGAGCTGCACGGGACGCTCGAAGAGATGGAGCGGGCGGGTATCGACAACGTGCTCGCGTTACGCGGCGATCCCCCGGCCGGACAGGAGTTCTGGACCAAGACCGATGGGGGCCTCGAGTACTCGCGCGAGCTGGTCGAGCTGATCGGCGAGAGCTACCCGTTTGCGATCGGCGCCGCCTGCTTTCCCGAGACCCACATACACGCCGAGAGCCCAGAGGCGGATCTCGAGCATCTCGCCGAGAAGGTGCGCGCCGGCGTGGACTTCCTGATCACCCAGCTGTTCTTCGACAATGCCCTCTACTTCGACTTCCTCTCGCGCGCTCGTGCGATCGGCATCGATGTGCCGATCATTCCCGGGATCATGCCGATCACGCACGCCGGCCAGGTCGAGCGGATGGCGACGATGTGCGGCGCGTCGATTCCCGAGGGGCTGGCCCGGGAGCTCCACGCGCGCGGAGACGATCCCGAGGCCGTGCTCGCCTTCGGCGTCGCATACGCCACGCTGCAGTGCGCCGAGCTGCTGGCCGCCGGTGCACCCGGCATCCACTTCTACACGCTCAATCGCTCGCCCGCCACCCGCGCGATCCTAAGCGCCCTGAAGCTGAACCGGCCGTGGGAGAAGGCGGTTCAGCCCGCTTCGATCTCCAGCCCCTCGGCCACCCGCGGCGAGCCGTCTGCGGCCTCGTAGCGCACATCGACCGAGTCGTTCTGGCGGTAGGTGCCCACGCCCCAGGCGCCGAGGAGCCAGCGCCATCCGCTGATCTTGTCCTTGCGCAGCTCCCGATCGAACAGGAGCGAGCCCTCGCGCACCGAGAAGTCGACCCCGAGCTGTTGGGGCACGCCGTTCACGTAGACCTGATACGGCTCGCGCACGCCGCGCGGAAGCCTCACCTTGGAGCTGGGCATCGCCGCACGGGATTATGCACCCGATGCCCCGCGTACTCTCAGAGCGCGTGAACGACACCGAGACGAGACAGCCCTGCGACAGGCTCCCACGTGACCGCGGAGGACACCCACGCACCCGCCATGCCAACCGCGCAAGGGCTCCCGATGAACGAGATCCCCCCGATGAACGAGATCCCCTACACCGTGCGCCGCTCCCCCCGTGCCCGCCATGTACGGGTCAACGTGCACACGCACTCCGGCGTGGAGGTCGTGCTCCCCGCCCGTGCCCCCCAGCGCGCAGCCGCTGCGGCGGTGAGAGAGCTGCGGCCGTGGATCGAGCGCCGGCTGCGCAAGGCCGAGCAGGCGCTCGCGCAGGTCGCCGCCCGTGGCGCCACGGTGCCCTACCTGGACTCCTCGCTCGCGCTGGTCCCGCAGGCGGGACGTACGCGGGTGCACCGTGCGGGCGAGCGCCTCTTGGTCCCCTCCGGCGACGCGCGCCCGGCGCTGGAGCGCTTCTACAGGCGAGCCGCGCGCGAGGAGATCGCGCCGCGCCTCGACCGCGCCGCCGCGCTCGCCGGCTGCAGCTACAGCGGCCTGTCGATCCGCGCTCAGCGCACCCGCTGGGCATCGTGCTCGGCGGCCGGGCGAATGAGCTTCAACTGGCGGCTGCTGCTCGCGCCGGAGAGGGTGCTCGACTACGTCGTCTGGCACGAGGTCTGTCACCTCGAGATCCTCGACCACTCGCCCCGTTTCTGGGGGCTCTTGGAGCGCCGCTGGCCCGGCTATCGCGAGGACCGCCTGTGGCTGCGCCGCCACGGGGCCACGCTGGTGCTCTGACTACGGCGTCGAGCACCGTCGGCACCCTCGCCCGTCCCCGTGGGGGCCCGCGTGGGTGTAAGCGGGCGGCTCGCCTACGGGCAGACGAGCTTCAGATCGCGTCGCACCCGCGCCGGCGCGACGGTGCATCCCACGCCGGAGGTGCCGAGATCGCGCACACGCCAGTTCCACCTGGTTCGCCGCAAGACCGCGAGCGCGGTGTCGAAGCGGCGACCGTCCCCGCACCGGACCACTCTCGCACGGGCCCACGGCCCTGTGGTGGAGATCGCGATGCCACTCACGTGGAAACAGAGCCCGCGACGGATCGCCGCCGTCTTGTGCAGCGCGCCGGTGATCGCCCAGACCTCGTTCTTCGTAGGCGGGCGGCGAGCCTGCGCAGCGCTCGTCACGACCAGCGCGCAAAGCACCGTAGCCACGATGATGGCGAGCGCCCTGCGCGTTCCCAACATGACTGGACCGTAAGGCGCACCGGTCGGTGGCGCATCCGTATCGGCCCGCACACGCTCTGCGTAGAAGCAGGCTGACATGCCGAACCGCTCGCGGCGATGTCGCGGCGGCCCATGCGCCCCTGCGGAGCCCCTGGCTACTCCGGCGCGTTCGCCGGCCCCCCCGTTGGGGTAATAGACGGCGAGGGTGGCAGACGGCGAGGGTGGCCTGGTTGCGCCGTCCTCTAGCTCCGCTGCTCGATCGGCACGTAGTCGCGATCGCGCGCGCCCGTGTAGATCTGGCGCGGTCGGGCGATCTTCTGCTCGGGGTCCTGCACCATCTCGAGCCACTGTGCGATCCATCCGCTCGTTCGTCCGATCGCGAACATCACGGGGAACATCGCCGCCGGCAGACCGAGCGCCTCGTAGATCAGGCCCGAGTAGAAGTCGACGTTGGGGTAGAGCTTGCGGGAGGTGAAGTACTCGTCGTCGAGCGCTCGCTTCTCGAGCTCGCTTGCGACCTCGAGCAACGGGCTCTTGCCGCGGACCTCGAACACGTCGTCGAGGTGTTTGCGGATGATGCGCGCCCGCGGATCGTAGTTCTTGTAGACGCGGTGGCCGAATCCCATCAGCCGCTCCTTGCCCTGCTTGACGCCCTCGAGGAAGTCGGGGATCTCCTTCACCGTTCCGATCCGCTCGAGCATGCGCAGGGCGGCCTCGTTGGCCCCCCCGTGCAGGGGTCCGTACAGCGCTGCGACGCCCGCGGCCACCGCCGAGTAGGGGTCCACCTGCGTGGAGCCGACCGAGCGCACCGCGCTCGTGGAGGCGTTCTGTTCGTGATCCGCGTGGAGGATGAACAGCACGTCCAGCGCGCGGGACAGGCGGGGATCCGGCTCGTATCTGAGCTCGGTCATCTTGTACATCATCCCGAGGAAGTTCCCCGCGTAGTCCAGGTCGTTGTCAGGGTAGACGTAGGGCTGGCCCACGTTGTGCCTGTACGCGAACGCGGCCAGCGTCGGCATCTTGGCCAGCAGTCGGACGATCTGGATCGCGCGCACCTCGGGGTCGTGGATCCGGTTGGCGTCCGGGTAGAAGGTCGAAAGCGCCCCGACCGAGGCCACGAGCATGCCCATGGGGTCGGCGTCGTAGCGGAAGCCCTGCATGAAATCCTTGACGTTCTCGTGCACGAACGTGTGGATCGTGATCGCGTGGATCCACTCCTGCAGCTGGGTCTCAGTCGGCAGTTCGCCGTGGATGATCAGGTAGGCAACCTCGAGGTAGCTGGAGTGCTCGCAGAGCTGCTCGATCGGGTAGCCCCTGTGTTGGAGTATCCCGGCCTCGCCGTCGATGAAGGTGATAGCACTGCGACAGGAAGCCGTGTTCGTGTAGGCGGGGTCGTAGGCCATCAGACCGAAATCGCCATCGCCGGTTTTGATCTGCCTGAGGTCGAGCGCCCGTACCGTCCCGTCCTCGATCGGCAGCTCGTAGGCTGTGCCGGTCCGGTTGTCGGTCACCGTGAGCGTCTGTTTGGCGGATGTGGCGTCACCGCCGGATACCGGCTGCTGAGCCTGCGTCTGGGTGCTCATCTGCTTCTCCTATCGACGGTTTCGAACTCTCGCCCCCCGATTATGCGTCACATGAGCCTCCGGTCCGGTCACGCCCGCTGCCTGGGGGCGGCGGGCACCTGCGTTCGCCGGCGGGTTCGGCGGCACGCCGGGGGCTCAGCCCTGCGGTCGCGCAGGTTCAGCCCTGCGGTCGCGCAGACTCAGCCCTGCGGCAGGCGGCGGCGCGAGGCGACCGTGCGAACGCGCGCTGGCGACGGAGCCGCGGGTTCGCCGTGCGGCCCGCGCCTGGGCGAGCGCGGCAGTCTCGCCCGCGGGTGGTGGGGGTGCAGCGGACCCTGGCGCGGGCCGACGCCGCCGTCCTGGCCCGGCGCTTCCTCGGGTGTCTGGCCCACCGCCCACCGCACCAGAAGGAACAGTGCGACGATCGGGATTTTCAGGACCACGACCAGCCAGATGAAGGTCCAAGTGTTCACTCCCGCGCGATCGTATACCCGGCGGCGCATCCGTACAACCCCCCGATGCGCCATCCGTATGAACCCGCAGCTCAGCAGGCGCCCGGCCACCCCGGCAGGCTCACCGCTCCAGCTTGAAGGGGGCGCTGCTGAACTGGGTGATCGCGTGCAGCTCCCCGGTGCGCGCGACTATCTCCTCGTGCGTGAGGCGCTCGACGCGCTCGGTCCCGAACTCCTCGACGTTGAATGAGGCGAGGACTGTCGCGTGCGCCATCGCCCGGCGCAGGAGCTCATCTGAGAGCTCCTCCTGGGGATGGGCGGCGATGTAGCCGACGAGACCGCCGGCGAACGTATCGCCTGCCCCCGTTGGGTCGACGACGGTCTCCAGCGGATATGCCGGCAGCGCGAAGAAGCCCTCGCTGGTGACGAGCGCGGCGCCGTACTCGCCCTGCTTGGAAACGATCATGCGCGGTCGCCTGTCCTCTCCCGCCGCCCCCCATGAGAGCACCTCGCGCGCCGCGGACACGAGGTTCGGCTTGCCCGTGAGCTGGCGCAGCTCGGCGTCGTTGAGGATCACGCAGTCGACGCTTTCGATCGCGCTGATGAGCGAGTCGCGCGCGATGTCGATCCACAGGTTCATCGAGTCAAGGGCGACGAAGCGGGCCTCGGGCATCTGGGCGCGCACCTCGCGCTGCAGGTCGGGCTGGATGTTCGCGAGGAACAGCACGTCGCTCGAGCGCGACTGCTCGGAGAGCTTGGGCTGAAAGCCCTCGAACACCCCCAGCTGGGTGTCGAGCGTCTCCCGCGAGTTGAGGTCCCAGCCGTACTCGCCGTGCCAGAAGAAGGTGCGCCCGCCGGGGATGCGCTCGACGTCGGAGACGTCCACTCCCCGCTTTCGCATCACCTCGAGCTCGTCCTCGCCGAAGTCCTCTCCGACCGGACCGACGACGCGCACGTCCTCGAAGAACTGGGCGGCCAGCGCAAAGTGCACTGCGGCGCCGCCCAGCATCCGGTCGCGCTCGCCGAACGGCGTCTTGACCGTGTCGTAGGCGATCGACCCAACCACGGTGATCGGCATGGGTGCGGACCTTAGACGACGCGGCGCCGGATGTGCAGCGATCGACGGCCAAAGGCCCTCCGCCGGGCGCCTCGGCACGGCGGGCGTGGCGCGACCGGATGCCGGCCGGCCCGCAACCCCTCCGATACCCTGCCGGCCCATGCGGGCGATCCAGATGACCGAGTTCGGCGGTCCCGAGGTGCTGGCGCTGGCCGAGCTTGCGAAGCCGGAACCTGGTCCCGAGGAGGTGCTCATCCGGGTGAGCCGCGCCGGGCTGAACTTCGCCGACACGCACACCCGCACGAACTCCTACGTGCAGAAGGCGACGCTTCCGCTGATCCCCGGCGGGGAGGTGGCGGGCATCCGCGAGGACACCGGCCAGCGAGTCGTCGCGCTCGTGGGCACGGGCGGATACGCCGAATACGCCGCCGCGCCGAAGCAGCTCGTCTTCCCGATCCCCGACGAGCTCGACGACGGCACGGCGCTTGCGATCATCATCCAGGGGCTCACCGCGTGGCACCTTTACCGCACCGCCGGAAATGTGGCACCAGGGGAGAGCGTCGTCGTTCACGCCGCCGCCGGGGGCGTCGGGTCACTCGCCGTCCAGCTCGGCCATCCGCTCGGCGCCGGTCGGATCATCGCGACTGCCTCGAGCGCCGAGAAGCGCGCATTGGCGCTCGAGCTCGGCGCCGACGTGGCGATCGACGCGGGGCCGGACGGGCTCACCGAGCGACTGATCGAGGCCAACGGGGGACGGCTCCTGGACGTGGTCTTCGAGATGGCCGGCGGCGAGATCTTCGACGCCTCCTACAGGGCGCTCGCGCCGTTCGGGCGGATCGTCGCCTACGGGATCGCATCCTCGCGGCCCAACCAAGTCTCCACAGGGTCGCTGCTGCGCCACTCCCGCGCGGTGGTCGGCTTCTACCTGTTCGACTGTCTGAAGCGACCGGAGATGTTCACCGACGCCCTGTCCGAGCTGTTCTCGCGCGCCGGGCGGGGCGAGCTGAAGGCGGTCGTGGGACACACCTATACGCTCGAGCAAGCCGCTCAGGCGCACATCGACCTCAGCGCGCGCCGCTCCACGGGCAAGCTCCTGCTCGATCCAACGGCCTGACGGCCTTCGCCGTGCGCCGCCCTCGCTTCTCGCGTGCCCCGGGAGCGCTGAGGCGATCGGTTGGGCGTGCGCAGAAGACCGCGCGCCTCTCAGCAACGTAAGCTCCGCTTCGGTAATGGCCGAGTTCGCCGATCTTGGGCTCTCCGAGTCCGCCCTGCACGCGCTGCGCGACGTGGGTTACGAGTCCCCGAGCCCGATCCAGGAACAGGCGATCCCGGCGCTGCTGGAAGGCCGCGATGTGATCGGTCAGGCACAGACCGGCACGGGCAAGACGGCCGCGTTCGGCCTGCCGATCATGGATTACATCGACTCCGCCGAGCCCGCCGTGCAGGCACTCGTGCTCACGCCGACGCGCGAGCTGTGCATCCAGGTCACGCAGGCGCTGCGCACCTACGGCGCGCACACCGGCATCGACGTGGTGGCCGTGTTCGGGGGCGCCCCCATCCGGACCCAGCAGGGCCAGCTGCGCGCCGGCGGGCATGTCGTGGTGGGGACGGTGGGACGCGTGCTCGATCTCATATCCCGCCATTCGTTGGTCCTTCACGACTGCCGGTTCGTCGTCCTCGACGAGGCGGACGAGATGCTCGACCTCGGGTTCCTGGAGGACGTCGAGAAGATCCTCTCGCTGACGCCCTCGAGCCGCCAGACGGCGCTCTTCTCGGCCACGATGCCCGGTCCGATCCGCCAGCTGGCCGACCGGTACATGTACGACCCGACGATCATCCAGGTCGAGGCCGCGACGCTGACCATCGACACCGTCGCGCAATTCCAGCTCCCGGTGAACGCCAAGGACAAGCCCGACAAGCTCGTAGAAGTCCTCCGCGCGGAGGAGCCCGAGCAGGCGATCGTCTTCGTGCGCACCAAGATCCGCTGCGACCAGCTGTTCCGCACGCTGCGCGATCGCGGGATGAACGTGAGAGCGCTTCATGGCGACATGTCCCAGGGATCGCGCGACGGGGTCATGCTCGCGTTCAAGGCCGGGCGCGTGCCGATCCTCGTTGCCACAGACGTGGCGGCTCGCGGCCTTGACATCTCGACGGTCACGCACGTGATCAACTACGACGTGCCCACCTCTCCGGACACCTATGTGCATCGCATCGGGCGCACCGGGCGCGTGGGGCGCTCGGGCAGGGCGATCACCTTCGTCGAGGACCGCCAGAAGCGCGAGCTCGAGGCGATCGAACGTCACATCGGGACCGCGATCACCCAATGGGAGAAGGGCGCTGTGGCTGCGCCCACGCCCGTGCGCGAGCGTCCGCGCCGCCATTCCAAGCCTCGCATATCGCGCAAGGATCAGGACGAGCCCTATGTCAAGCTCGTGCTCGGGGGCGGGCACTCCGCCGGGCTGCGCGTCGCTGACATCGTCGCCACAGTGACCTCCTCGGCCGGGCTCGACGGCGAGGCGGTACGCGACGTGCTCGTGCTCGACCGCTTCTCCTTCCTCTCGGTCCCGGCGGCCGAGGCCGACCGGGTGATCGAGGCGCTGGACGGACGCGACCTGCACGGGCACCCGCTCAGCCTCCAGCGCGTGGGGTCCTAGCCGGGGCAGCCCGATCGGGTGAAAGCCCGATCGCCTATGATCGCCGGGCGGGATGTCCCGCGCGTGTAGCCATCATGTCCACCGCCACCATGAAAACCACCGAAGGCGCGATCGTGCTCGAGCTGTTCGACGAGGATGCGCCGAAGACGGTGGAGAACTTCCGCCGGCTCGCAGCAGACGGCTTCTACGATGGGCTCACCTTCCACCGGGTGATCAAGGACTTCATGATCCAGGGCGGCTGTCCCCAGGGCACGGGCACGGGCGGCCCGGGGTACACGTTCGAGGACGAGATCAACCAGCACAAGCTCGTCCGTGGAGCGCTGGCGATGGCGAACGCCGGACCTGACACGAACGGGTCGCAGTTCTTCATCGTCACCGCCGAGTCGTGCCCATGGCTGGACGGCAAGCACACCGTGTTCGGGCAAGTGACCGACGGCGTCGACGTGGTGGAGAAGCTCCAGGGGGTGGCCACCGGCGCCGGCGACCGCCCCACCGAGCCGATCGACATCGAGTCGATCGAGCTCTCCGACTAAGGCCGTCCGCTCGCCTGCCCACTCGACTCGCCCTCTCTCAACAGGCGTCCGCTCCTCGCTTGGGAGAACTGCTCGGTCGGAGTAGTCTTGTTGGCTCCGAGCGAACCAGAAGGGGAGATACAGATGGCGACCGTCGAGCAGCACCCACTCGAAACCCGTAACGGCCTCGCGCAGGACGCGCAGGGCATCCCCGTCGAGAACCCTGCCACGGGGGAGACCGTCGCCACGGTGCCCGACCTCGGCGCCGACGCCGTCGCCGAGATGGCTGCCCGCGGGCGTGCGGCCCAGCCCGGCTGGGAGGCGTACGGCTTCGAGGGCCGCAGCAGGGTCCTGCTGCGTGCACAGAAGTGGCTGATGGACAACGCCGGGCAGGTGATCTCGACGATCGTCTCGGAGACCGGCAAGACCTACGAGGACGCGGAGTTCGCGGAGATCGCCTACACGGCTAACGCGTTCGGCCTGTGGGCCCGCGAGGCCTCCAACTACCTGAGCGACGAGCGGATCAAGTCCAGCCAGCTGCTCGTCAAGGGCAAGAAGCTGATCCTCCGCTACCGCCCGCTCGGGCTGATCGGCGTGATCGGCCCGTGGAACTACCCCCTGACGAACTCCTTCGGCGACTGCATCCCGGCGCTCGCAGCCGGCAACAGCGTCATCCTGAAGCCCTCGGAGATCACCCCGCTGACCTCCATGCTGATGGCCGAAGGCCTGCGCGAGTGCGGTCTGCCCGAGAACGTGCTGCAGATCGCCACCGGGCGCGGCGCGACCGGCGCGGCGCTCGTCGAGCAGGTGGACATGATCATGTTCACAGGCTCCACGCGGACCGGGCGCAAGGTCGCGGAGGAGGCGGCGCGCCGCCTCATACCGGCCTCGCTCGAGCTTGGCGGGAAGGACCCGATGCTGGTCCTCTCCGACGCCGACCTCGAGCGGGCGGCGAACTTCGCCACCTACTACTCGATGCAGAACGCCGGTCAGACGTGCATCTCGATCGAGCGGGTGTACGTCGAGGAGCCCGTCTACGACGAGTTCGTCGCCAAGGTCTCCGAGAAGGTGCGCGCCCTGCGCGTCGGAAAGCCCGAAGGATTCGGCTCGGTCGAGGTGGGCGCGATCACGTTCCCGCCCCAGCTCGAGATGATCAAGGACCACGTAGCCGACGCGGTGCAGAAGGGCGCCCGCGTGCTGGCGGGCGGCCAGCAGGTGCCGGGCAGCGGACGCTTCTACGAGCCGACGCTGCTCGTCGACGTCGACCACACGATGAAGATCATGACCGAGGAGACCTTCGGGCCCACGCTGCCGATCATGAAGGTGCGCGACGCCGAGGAGGCGGTGCGGCTGGCCAATGACTCGCCATACGGCCTGGGAGCGTCCGTGTTCACCCGGGACACAGAGCGTGGCGAGGCCATCGCACGGCGCCTGGAGGTCGGCGCCGCGAACGTGAACGACGCGATGATCAACTACACGGTGCTCGAGCTGCCGATGGGCGGCGCGAAGGCATCCGGGCTCGGCTCGCGCCACGGCGCCGGCGGGATCCGCAAGTACTGCTCCCAGCAGGCGATCGTCGTCACGCCGCGACTGGCGCTCAAGCGGGAAGTCCACATGTTCCCGTACAAGGCCCGGACCTCCCGGCTGCTGGCCGGGCTGTTCAAGCTGCTCTACGGCCGCGGCCGCCGCGACTGAGCGGCGCGCGGCTCAGCGCAGCGGGAGCCCGAGCAGCCGCTCGAGCTCCGGGATCGTCGTCTCGGCGCTGGTGTGGTGGATGGTGACCATGCCCAGCTTCTGCGCGGGCTCGAGGTTGAACGGCAGATCGTCGACGTAGACGCAGCGATCCGCCGGCGCTCCGGCGCGCTCGGCCCCGAGTTCATACATCCGGCGAGAGGGCTTGCGCATGCGCTCCTCGCCGGAGATCACGACGCCGTCGAACATCTCGTCGAAGAGATCGTGGGGGTAGCGGTGAACGCCCCAGGAGTTCGACACGAGCCCCGTCCGGACCCCCGCCCGGCGCGCGGCGCGAACGGCCTCCACCATCGCCCAGTCGGGCTCCACCTCGGCGAACAGCCCGTCGATCAGACCCTCGGGGTCCACGCCGAGCTGCTCGGCCAGCCGCACCTCGAACGTCGTCTCCTCGAGCTCGCCCTTCTCCAGCGCGATCAGCAGCTCGCGCGAGGAGGGGTCGGCGCTGAAGCGCCCCACCAGCGTCTGCGGGTCGATCTGCACCCGCACGCAGTAGGCCTGGAAGGAGCTGAGCAGGCTGGTCGTGAGCACCCCGCCCCAGTCGATCAACAGGCCGCTCGCGGGCTGCTCGTCAGCCTCCACGCGACACCTCCTCGGCCTGGCGGGCGAGCTCGAGGACGCCGTCTCCGAACTGCTTGAGGTAGGGGTCATCGGTGGTGCCCGCCACCGCTCGCTTGTAGTTCCCCTCCATGAAGACGACCGACTTCCACAGCGCGAGCGTCGTGTACCAGCGGAGATCCCTCATCGAGCGCCCCGTCCGCTGCTCGTAGAGCCCGATCAGCTCGGCGCGGGTGGGGAAGCCCTCGCGGCGTGTGACCCCGCCCAGGTGCTCGCGCATCCCGCCCCTGGGGTCCCCGCTCTCGGTCCACATCATGCACAGGTAGCCGAGATCGGCGAGCGGGTCGCCGATCGTGGCCATCTCCCAGTCGAGCACCGCGGCGAGGCGTGCGGGGGGCTCGGGCGCGAAGATCGTGTTGCCGAGGCGGTAGTCGCCGTGCACGATCGTGGCCTGGCCGGACTCGGGCAGGTTCTCGGCCAGCCAGGCTCCTACGCGTTCGACTGCTCCGATCTCGCGCGTCTTGTTGATCTCCCACAGCCCGCCGAAGCGCCGCAGCTGACGCTCCAGGTAGCCGGTCGGCTTGCCGAAATCCTCCAGACCCGCCGCTCGCCAGTCCACCGCGTGGATCTCCGCGAGCGCGTCGATCAGCTGCTCGGCGATCCCGTGGCGCTGCTCGGGCGTGTCGAGCGGCGGCGGAATGCTCGCGACGATCGGCTCGCCCTCGATCCGCTTCATCACGTAGAACGGGCAGCCGATCACCGCGGGGTCCTCGCACACCGCGAGCACCTCCGGCACGCGCGCCGGGGTATCCGCGAGCGCGCGCAGCAGGCGCGCCTCTCGCAGCACGTCGTGCGCGCTCGGCGGAAGCGGTGGCCGGGGCGGGCGCCGCAGCACGAGCTCTGCGCCGCTGCGCCTGATCAGGTAGGTCACGTTCGAGTGCCCCTCGCCGATTGGGCTGGCGACGATCTCGCCCCCCCCGAGGTCGTGCCCGTCCAGGAAGGCCTGCAGGGGCTCCAGCACGAGTAGCGGGGGACGGCTGTTACCCTGCGCCTCGGCGTGGGTATGGACGATGTCGTCGGGTGCCAGAGAGGCGCTCACCGACCCGAACGCTACAAAGACCGCAACCTTCCCTGCGCTCACGTGTCTCTAGCCACCATGTGCCGTCTCCGCATATTCCTCTGCACGATGCTGCTCTCCGCGCTCGCCGCGGGTGCGCCGGGCGCCGGCCAGGCGCTGGCATCGCACGGTCAGACCACCTACTTCGAGGGCTCCAACATCCTGCTGAACGCGGCCAAGCGCCCGCATGCGCTCGCGCAGCTGCAATCGCTCGGCGTGAAGGCCCTGCGAGTCGAGCTCTACTGGCATAACGTCGCGCCGGGGGCGAACAGCGCCTCGCGTCCGCACTTCGACCAGACCGATCCCGCCAGCTACAGCTGGGGCGCCTACGACGCGCTGCTCGCCGAAGCGCAGCGGCTGCACTGGCAGGTGCTGCTGACGGTCACCTCGCCCGTGCCGCGCTGGGCGACATCGAACCGCAAAGCCCCCTACATCACCCGCCCGGACGGCAGGGACTTCCAGGAATTCATGACTGCGGTGGCCCGTCACTATGGCCCGGAGGTCTCGCTCTACTCGATCTGGAACGAGTGCAACCATCCGGCGTTCCTGCTGCCGCAATGGAACTCCAACGGCACGCCGGCCTCGCCACGCATCTGCCGCGGCCTATACCAGGCCGCCTACGCGGGCCTGCAGGCCGGCGGGATAGCTCATCCCAAGGTGCTGCTCGGCGAGACAGCGCCCACAGGCTATGACACCGTCAACGTGCGTCGCGAAGGATCCAGGGCCCTGCTCCATGACGTGGCGCCGCTCGCATTCCTGCGCGGGATGCTGTGCCTGAACGCGCGCTACCAGAAAGCCGGCTCGTGCGGCCCGTTGGTGGCGTTCGGCTACGCCCACCACGCATACACGAACGCCGCTGGCCCGTTCTACCGGCCGCCTGAAGCCGACAACGTGACCATCGGGGTGCTCTCGCGCCTCTCACGCGCGCTCGACCTTGCGGCGCGCGCCCACGCGATCCCGGGACGCCTGCCGATCTACCTGACGGAGTTCGGGGTCCAGAGCAAGCCGAACAGGTTCCTCGGCGTGTCGGCCGCCCAGCAGGCCGAGTTCGACGCGATCGCCGAGCGCATCGCCTACTCCAATCCGCGCGTGGCGGCGTTCTCGCAGTACCTGCTCGTCGACGACCCGCTCGGCGGGGCCCCTGGCGCGAGCGCCAACGGCGGCACGATCGGCTTCCAGACGGGCCTTGAGTACCTGAACGGCAAGCCCAAGCCGCTCTACTTCGGCTTCCCCGTGCCGCTCGTGGTCTCCAAGCACGGGCGCGGCTTCTCCCTGTGGGGCTTGGTACGGCCGGCAACGGGCGCGACGAAAGTGACCGTGCTCGTGCAGTCGGCAGGCTCCAGGCGCTTCCGCACCCTGAAGACGGTCTCCACGAACCGGCAGGGCTACTGGGCCTTCAACTCCTCAACCCGGGGCGCCCACTGGCGCGTGCGCTGGACGAGCCCGTCCCGAGCCCGCTACGAAGGTCCGCCGATCGGCGCGTACTGAGCAACCGCGCCTCGCGCACCACCGGCCCTCCTACAGTGGGGGACGATGCCCGAGCTGCCGGAGGTGGAGATCACGGCGCGTCTGCTTGACAGCGCCCTGCAGGGCGCTCTGATCGAGTCCGTCAGCGCGCCGGGGATCAACGCCCTCAAGACGTTCGACCCGCCGCTCTCAGACCTGCAGGGCAGGCAGATCACCGGAGTCCGCCGGCGTGGCAAGAACCTGATCGTCGACGTCTCAGGGGAGCTGGCGATCCTCATCCACCTGATGTCCGCGGGCCGCCTGCAGCTCTACGACAAGCACGCAGGCCCGCGCGACCGCACGTCGCGGCTGCTCGTGCGGGTGCGCCGGCCGGGCTCGGATCGCTCCGAGGAGATGCGCCTGCGGGAGTTCGGCACGCGGCAGGCGGCATGGGTGATGCTGCTCGCCGCCCGCGACCTCGAGCAGGCCGAGCCGCTCGCCAAGCTCGGGCCCGAAGCCTGGCCGGATCCGCCGCCGCTGAAGGACCTGCTCGACGCGCCGCGACCGCTGCACGCGCTGCTGCGCGATCAGCGCACGATCGCCGGAATCGGCCGCTCCTGGGTCGACGAGATCCTGTGGGAGGCGAAGCTGTCGCCGTACAAGCGGGGCGCCGACCTCGATGCCGGGGAGGCCGAGCGACTGACCGGCGCGATGCGCCAGACGATCAGCGCGGCGATCGCCCGCTACGAACAGACGGTCGAGCTGCCGATCCCCGACAAGCTCCCGATGCCGCTGCGCGTGCACCGCCACCAGGGCGAGCCCTGTCCGCGGTGTGCCACCACCCTGCAGGCAGTTCACTTCGAGGACTACATAATCGCCTACTGTCCCGCCTGCCAGACGGATGGACGCGTGTTGAAGGACCGCAGGCTTTCGCGGCTCTTGCGATGAGCAGCCGCCAGCTGACATTCACTGTGAATCGGGAGCTGTCCCCCGAGCAGCGGTCTCACTGTCACTCACCTACATGTGCAATTACGAGGTGGGCCGCGGAGGGCCACGCCCCACCTCGCATCCCTTCTCTCTCCCTGGGACCTGCGTCATGCTCCAGGATCGCCCATTCCTTGACGCTGGTCACTTCCTGTGCCTCTCCTGGAGCACTCACTCATTTCACCATCCAATCGCGGGTCTGTGGTGCGCCAATGTGGCGCGGCGCACCTGTGAGATGCGCCTAAACGGCCCATTCACGCCATAATGACCCGATGATCGAGCAGGGAGACCAGGCCCCCGACTTCGAGCTGGCCGACCAGGACGGGCGGATGGTGAAGCTCTCGGACTTCCGCGGAGCGCCGGTAGTCGTCTACTTCTACCCCAAGGCCGACACGCCCGGGTGCACCACGCAGGCCTGCGGCGTGCGCGATCATCGAGCCGATTACTCCAAGGCGGGAGCGGTCGTGCTGGGGATCTCCCCCGATTCCGTCTCGAAGGTGAAGAAGTTCCACGACAAGCACGACCTCACCTTCGAGCTGCTCGCGGATCCAGATCACGCAGTGGCGGACTCCTACGGCGTGTGGGTGCGCAAGGCGATGTACGGGCGGACCTACTTCGGCAACGAGCGCACCACGTTCGTGATCGACGCGAGCGGGCGCGTCGCTCAGGTGCTGCGCAAGGTCAAGCCCGCCATGCACGACGAGCTGGTGTTGCAGGCGCTCGGGCAGTATGCGCCACCCTCGTCAAACGTGCGCAAGCGTCCAAAGAAGTAGCCAGACAACCTATACTTGCCCGCAATCAGGGGGGGTCCAGCGTCTTCGGGCGGGGGGGGACATCGACCACGGGCGGGTGCCTTCTCGCCGGCCCGTCGGCGGATCCGGCCCGACCGGCAGGAACGCAACCTTCCCGCAGGGCGGGTCTTCAATAACCCGCCCTGTCATACCAATCGGAAGGATGTCAAGAATGCCGTATCGCTCGAACCATCTCGCGCCCCGCAAGGGCTTGGTCTCTCTGGCCGTTCTGGCCAGCAGTGCCTGCCTCGCCCTCGCAGGCGGTCTGATCGTCGCCGCCTCCGCGCAGGCAGCGCCGCTTCCCGCGTTCTCGGTCACGATCAGCGCCTCGTCCATCACGGTGGGAACCGCACCGAAGTCCGGCGCCGTCAACGTGTTGACCTCGGTGAGCGGCCTGAAGGAAGCGGGCGCGATCCTCTTTCTGCTGAAGCCGGGGGTGACCTACGCGGAAGTCGAATCCTTCCTGGCAAGCAAAAAAAAGGGACAGGGTGACCCCAACACCGCCAGCAGGTACGGCTCGCTCGTGTTCGACGCCGAAGCGGAAGGCGGCCACAGCAACGAAACACAGACCTACCTGCAGCCCGGGCAGTACCTCGCGCTGGCGACATCGGGCGAAGGACCGCCGAAGCTCCACACACAGTTCACGGTTGCCGCGGCCGCTTCGCCGGTTGCACTGCCTGCGCCGCAGGCGACCGTCCGGTCGATCGAGTTCGGCTTCACCGGACCAGCCACCCTGCATCACGGCGAGCTCGTTCGCTTCGAAAACGAAGGCTTCCTCGTGCACATGGACGTCGCGCTGCAGGTCAAGAACATGAAGTCGGCCAAGAAGCTCGTCAAGGCGTTGCTGTCGGGCAACGAAAAGGCGGCCAACAAGCTCGTGATCGGAGGGGTGGGATTCGCCGGTCCGCTCTCGAACGGCGCCTTCCAGCAGGAGACCATCACCGCCAAGCCCGGGATCTACGTGCAGGCGTGCTTCATGGACACACAGGATCGCCGCAGCCACACCATGCTGGGCATGGAGCGCATCATCAAGATCGTCAAATAGGGACCGACCGCGACGACGGCTCGCTCCGCCCACGCGGGGCGGGCCGCGTTCGGGGCGGGGGCGCCGCGGTGCCCTCCGCGGGACTGCTCAGCGGGTCATGCCGCCGACCAGCAACCCGGACCCGAGGTGGGCTCCCAGCACCGGCCCGACCTCGGTGCAGAACAGGGGCTCCTCGCCAAAGATCTCGCGGCCTGCGGCGACGAGCCGCTCGGCTTCGGCGGGCAGCTGGGCGTGTTGCACGATCCAATCGGTCGCGCCGCGGTCGTGCAGCTCTTGCAGATAGGCCACCATTCGCTCGAAGGCCCGCCGCTGCGTGCGGACGCGACCGACGGGCGCGATCTCGGTGCCGAACGTCAGGATCGGCTTGACGCTGAGCGCGGTTCCCACCATCGCCTGCGCTGCGCCGATCCGCCCCCCGCGGCGCAGATACTCGAGCGTGTCCAGGCAGAACCAGATGTCGAGGCTCGCGCGGGCGCGCCGCACCGCGTCGAGGACGGCGTCGAGCCGGGCACCCTCCTCGGCGGCGCTCGCGGCGACGATCACCAGGCAGCCGAGACCGCCGGCGCCCGTCTGGGCGTCGAGGACCTCCACGCGGCCGGGATGCCCTTCCTCGGCCACGATCCGAGCCGCCTCGCGGGCGCTCTCGCACGTGCCCGACAGGCCGCTTGCCAGATGAATGGATGCCACGTCGCGACCAGCGCTGACGAGCGGCTGA
Source organism: uncultured Solirubrobacterales bacterium (assembly GCA_963811445.1). Lineage (GTDB taxonomy): Bacteria > Actinomycetota > Thermoleophilia > Solirubrobacterales > Solirubrobacteraceae > Palsa-744. The sequence goes on along the minus strand of CAWERP010000014.1, from coordinate 112,769 downwards.
TAGCGGGCCAGGAAGTCCCCAGCCGAGGGCTGCGAGGTGGTGGGCAGCCGCGGGGACTCCCGCAGCTGCCTGTAGAAGGCATCGAGATCCTCGTACTCGTGCTCGGGTCGCAGCTCTCCCTCCCACCCCACGTACAGGCTGACCTGGCCGATCTGCCAGCGGTCGATCAGGTGCGCAGGCAGGTAGGACGTGCTGTCGGTGACGACGGCCACGCCGGCGCCCGGGAAGGACGCGTGGATGTCCGGAGAGGATGCGCTGATGTCCGGGGAAACGCTCACGCAGAGCCGAAGACTAGGGGGCTTTGCGGACCAACGCGGAGTCCGCGGCTCAGCGAGCGCCCTAGCGGATGAAGCGGTTCAGCCGCGCGGCCGTGATCGTTTCGCGCAGCGTCTGCAGGGCATCGTGCTTGGGGCGCCAGCGAAGCTCGCGCCGGGCCTTGGTCGTGTCCATGATCATCGGCTCGCGGAACGCGGCGATCCACTGCGCCCTCGCGGGCATGAAGTCCAGCCGGCTCACGATCTCCGCGACCGCATCGACAGCCAGCTCGGGCACCGGGATCGAGTAGTAGCCGAGCTCCTCGGCCATCTGCTTGACGGTCAGCTGGCCGGGCCCGGCGAGGTTGTAGGCGCCCGGCGCGCCGCGACCGAGCACGGCGGCGCGCATCGCGCTGGCCACGTCGTCATGGTGCACGAGCTGGAACGGCACGCCGGGGTCAGGCAGAACCGGCTTGAGGATCGGCACGCCGTCGAGCAGGCTCAGCACGGGCCCCGGCAGCCTCTCCGAGATCTGCGTGTAGGGAAGGCTGTCGATCAGGAGCGGCGCGTCGGGCCCGGCGACGATGCAGGGGCGGAACACGTAGGCCCCGGTGTCGCTGCCGTCGAGCACCTCTCCCAGCAGCGTCTCCACCTCGGCCTTCTGGGCCGAGTAGTAGTGGGTGGCGCTGCCGCGTGCGGGCGTCTCCTCGGTCAGCGGCTGAGGGTGGTCTGAGTGAAAGCCGTAGGCGGCCACCGAAGAGGCGTACACGAGCCGCCCGGCGCCGGCTGCGACCGTCGCCTCGAACACGTTGCGGGAGCCCTTCAGGTTCACCTCGCTGGTTTCCTTGGGCGCGCCCATGATGATGAAGGCGAGGTGTACGACCACGTCGGCGTCCTTCACGAGCGCGGCCACCGCCTCGGCGTCGAGCACGTCGCCCCGCCGGTATGAGAGCTTCTTGTATCCATGCCCGCGGGGGTCGAACGGGCGGCGCGCCATGCCGATCACCTTCTTCACCTCGCGTGAGCGCTCGAGCGCCGCGAGCACGGCGTGGCCGATCTCGCCCGTGGGACCGGTCACGGCGACGGTCAGTCCGGCTGATGGGGCGTTGCGGGGCGCCATCCGCCTTTGTTCTATCACCGTACGCTTGAGGTCGTGCACCCGGCGCCCGGATCAGCCTCGATCGCTCAGAGCCTCACGTCGTTCTTCGACGCGGCGGGACAGTTCTTCTCCGACCTCGCGGCGGTCCACTGGGGAGTGCTGCTGCTCGGGCTGCTCCTCTTCGGGCTGAACCTGACGCTGCGCTCGCGCGCGTTCTTCCACAGCCTGCAGGCCGCCTATCCGGCCGTCAGTATCAAATGGCGGCGGATCTGGGGCGCGTATCTCGCCGCGGTGGGGTTCAACAACGTCGTCCCGGTGCGCGGCGGCGACGTGATCAAGCTGTTCCTGGCGCGCTCGTCGGTCCCGGGGTCGAGCTACCCGACCGTGGCCTCCGCGTTCTTCGTGGAGGCGATCTTCGACCTGAGCGTCGGGTTCTGCGTGCTGATCTTCGCCTTCACCCAGGGCGTCTTTCCCAAGCCGCCCGACTTCTCGAAACTGAACTCGTTCGACATTTCCTACCTCGCGGGGCATTTCCGGCTGACGCTGTTCGTGATCACCGCGCTCGCGGTGATCGGGCTGGTCGCATTCGCTCTGCTCTCCGTGCGCGTCAAGGCATTCTGGGCGCGCGTGCGCCAGGGCCTGACGATCCTGAGCGATCGTCCTCGCTACCTGCGCGAGGTCGCGGCGTGGCAGGCGGGTGCCTGGATCTGCCGCTTCACGGCATTCTGGCTCCTGCTCGACGCATTCAGAGTCGGCGGCTCGGTCAACAACGTCCTGCTCGTGTTCGCCGTGAACCAGGTGGCGGGCGCGGTCCCCTTCACCCCCGGCGGGGCGGGCGTTCAGCAGGCCCTGCTCGTCAAGGTGTTTGCCAAAAGCGCCCCCACGGCTGTCGTGGCGGCTTATTCGGTGGGCCAGCAGATCGCGATCGCCGTATTCACGGCGCTCGTCGGGTTGGGCGCGGTCATCTTCATCTTCCGCTTCCGCTCGTTCAAAGAGGTGCTCTACGCCGGGCGCGCCTCACGCGAGGCCGAGCGTGCGGCCGAGCGCGCCGGGGTGCCGCTCAACGAGCCCGGAGACCCTCCGCCACGGGAGGATCCCGAGCGCCCGCGCGTGCGCTACTGAAGCCCCTCGCGCGCCTCGCGAACGAGGGCGACGGCCTCGGGGAACACACGGGCCATCACCGTGCGGATCTGCTCGGCCTGGGCCTCGACGTTGCCCTCGAGGTTCACCCGGGCCACGGCCGCGACGGTCATGTCGACGGCGAGCTTGATCGCGTTGTCCGCCCACGCCAGGCGCTGCTGCCCCTGCATCTGCTCGGCGAACTCGGCCAAGCGCCGCTGCAGCTCCTCCGGATCGCCGAACAGGTCGCCGAGACCGCCGCTTTCCATACGCGCATCATAGACTGCGCTGTCGTGCCCAGCGCAATCGAGATCAAGGCCCAGGTCGCCAAGGAGTCCAAGCGCCGCGACCAGCTCTCCCGGCCGGCCTTCGCCGGCGGCGCGATCTACATCCTGAGCGGCGTGATCATCAGCTCGACGTTGAACGGCGCGCCGAGCGTGGGTCTGCTGCAGGGCCTCGAACCGGCGCTGCGCGGCGAAGCGAACCCTGCCGTCAGCCCGCGCGCGGCCGAGGTCAAATTCATCAGCCACCACTCCTTCGGGCTGATCGCCGGCAGCGTGCTCGCCGCATTCGCGGTGGTCGTGCTGACGCTGACGCTGCTCATGCTGCTCGATGCAACCCGCTTCCGCCGTCCCGAGACGTGGTCGGGGGCGCGGCCGCTCGTGCTCGTGGGCGGCATCGGAGTGCCGTTCCTGAATGTCCTTCACTCGATCGTCCTCGCCATCGGAGCCCACAGCTTCGCGACCGGCCATGACTTCACCAACCACGCCGTGGATCGAGTGCTGCTGACCTCCGGCTCGGTTGGGCTGATCGTCGGGTTCACGGGGCTGCTGGCGGCACTTGCGCTCGCCCTCGGTATGGGCGCGGTGATGCTCAACGCGATGCGCGCCGGCCTCTTGCCACGCTGGCTGAGCATCCTCGGGATCTTCGCCGGGCTGTTCTTTCTCCCCTTCTTCGGCAGCACCACCTTCGAGCTGATCACGTCCTTCTGGCTGGTCGCGATGGGCATCCTGTTCGCGGGACGCTGGCCGAACGGCGATCCGCCGGCATGGGCCGCCGGAGAGGCGCGGCCGTGGCCTTCGCAGGCTGAGCTTCGAGCCGCCAAGCAGGCGGCCCAGGGAGCGCCGGCGCTCGCCGCGGCGGGATCGGACGTGGCACCCCCGCCGCCGAAGCCGCACTCGGGCGGAGGTTCGCGCAAGTCCCGGCGCAAGCGCAGGGCGCGGAGCTAGGGGATCGAGGATGGCTGGCGGACCAGACGGCCCCACCGGCGAGGCGCTCGAGCGCGAGCTCGCCGGGCTGCTCGCCGTCGAGCGCTTCGACCCCCCGGAGCAGTTCCGCGAGCACGCGCTGCTGAGCGACCCGGCGGTCTACGAGCGGGCGGCAGGGGATCCGCAGGCGTGGTGGGCGGAGCGGGCAAGGGAGCTTCACTGGTTCGAGGAGTGGAGCACGGTGCTCGACGACTCGGACCCCCCCTTCTACAAGTGGTTCGTGGGCGGCACGCTGAACGTGTCCTACAACTGCCTGGACCGCCATGTGCTCGCGGGTCGCGGGAATCGCGTCGCATTCCACTGGCGCGGCGAGGAGGGAGAGGAGCGCGACATCACCTACGCGGAGCTGCTCGCGGACGTCGAGCGGTTCGCGAACGCCCTGAAGGATCTCGGCGTGCGCAAGGGGGACGTCGTGGGGATCTACCTGCCGATGATCCCAGAGGTGGTCGTCTCGATGCTCGCCTGCGCCCGCATCGGCGCTCCGCACAACGTCGTCTTCGGGGGCTTCTCCGCCGAGGCCGTGCGGGAGCGCATGGAGTTCTCCGAGGCGAGGGTATTGATCACCGTTGACGGTGCGGCGCGCAAGGGGAAGACAGCGTCGGTCAAGGACCGGGTGGACGAGGTGATGGGCGACCTGGCCACCCTCGAGAAGATCGTCGTCGTCAGGAGCAAGGGGACGCCCTGCGAGATGAAGGAGGGGCGCGACGTCTACTACGACGAGATTGCGGCGGCGGCGCAGGCGCAGTGCCCTGCCGAGCCGCTGGATTCAGAGCACCCCCTGTACATCCTCTACACGTCGGGCTCCACGGCCAAGCCGAAGGGCATCCTGCACACCACGGGGGGCTACCTGACCGGCGTGTGCGCGACCCATCGCTACGTGTTCGACCTCAAGCCGCAGTCCGACGTCTACTGGTGCGCGGCCGACGTCGGCTGGGTCACGGGCCACTCCTACATCGTCTATGGCCCGCTCGCCAACGGCGCCACCTCGGTCATGTGGGAGGGCGCCCCCGACTACCCCGACAAGGGGATCTGGTGGGAGCTGGTCGAGCGCTACGGCGTCACAATCCTCTACTGCGCCCCGACCGCGATACGAGCGTGTATCAAGTGGGGCGCGGAGTGGCCGAACAAGCGCGATCTGTCATCGCTGCGCCTGCTCGGCACGGTCGGCGAGCCGATCAACCCGAAGGCATGGCTCTGGTACCACAAGGTGATCGGCTCCGGACGCTGCCCGATCGTGGACACGTGGTGGCAGACCGAGACGGGGGCGATCATGATCACGCCGCTTCCCGGCATCACCGCCACCAAGCCGGGCTCGGCGACGCACCCCTTCCCGGGGGTCGCCGCGGACGTGCTCGACGAGTCCACCGGCCAACCCGTCTCTGAAGGCCAGGGGCTGCTCGTGCTCACGCAGCCTTGGCCGTCGATGCTGCGAACGCTCTACAAGGAGCGGGAGCGCTTCATCGAGACCTATTTCGGCCGCTTCGGCAGCCAGACCTATTTGGTGGGCGATGCGGCACGACGCGACTCCGACGGGTATCTGTGGGTGATCGGGAGGATCGACGACGTGGTGAACGTCTCGGGGCACCGCCTCTCGACGGCCGAGGTGGAGTCGGCGATCGTCGCGCACCCGGACGTCGCGGAGGCAGCGGTCATCGGCCAGCACGACGAGGACACCGGGCAGGCGATCGTCGCGTTCGTCACGCTGCAGGGAGACCTCCACGGCGACGAGCAGATCATCGAGGACATCCGCACGACGGTCGGGCAGCGGATCGGGAAGTTCGCGCGTCCCAAGCGCATCATCTGGTCTGACGATCTGCCGAAGACCCGATCCGGCAAGATCATGCGCCGCCTGCTGCGCGACATCGCCGAGGGCCGAGCGCTGGGCGACGTGACAACGCTGCGCGATCCAGCGGTCATGGCCCAGCTTCAGGAGCACGTCAAGGAGCATCAGGCCGCCGAGGATTAGACGCCTGCCACGGCGGTCGACGGCGTCGAGCTGCTTGTGCCGCGGGGCTCGGCATTCGGCTTCCTCGGTCCAAATGGCGCCGGCAAGACGACGACGATCCGGATGCTCCTCGGCCTCACGCAGGCGAGCGCCGGGGAGATGCGCGTGCTCGGTCGTCCCGTGCCGGCCGAGCGCGGCATCGCGCTTCAGCGCGTGGGGGCGATCGTGGAGGATCCGCACTTTCACCCCTATCTCTCGGGCGTCGAGAACCTGCGCATCGTCGCGGCCGTCAGGGGTTCCGAGGCGGCCGGGCGCATCACACCCGCGCTCGCCCGCGTGGGTCTGTCCGAGCGCGCCGGTGAGAAGGTCAAGAACTACTCGCAGGGCATGCGTCAGCGCCTGGGAGTGGCCCGCTGCCTGCTGGCGGACCCGCTGCTGCTGATCCTCGACGAGCCGACCAACGGGCTCGATCCCGGCGGGATCCAGGAGTTTCGCGAGATGATCCGGGCGATGGTCGAGCAGGAGGGACGCACGGTGTTCATCTCCTCGCACCTGCTCGACGAGGTGGAAAAGATCTGCGACGCCGCGGCGATCGTCGACCGCGGCAAGATCATCACGCAGGGCCCTATCTCCGAGCTCGCGGAAGGCGGGACCCGCAACGAGCTGATAGTGGGTGTGGACGACGCCGAGCAGGCGCTCAGCACGCTGCAGGCGAGCGAGCTCGTGCGCGAGGCCCGCCGCTCTGACGAGGGCATTCGCGTCATCCTGGCCGGCGAGGCGCGCACCGCGGCGCAGATGAACGCGATGCTCGTCCGAGCCGGCGTTGGCGTCACGCGCCTTGAGCCGGTCCGGCACAGCCTCGAGCAGCGCTTTCTGCAAATCACGTCGCGGCTGGACGCCGCGCCCGGGGATGCGCCCGCGAGCGAAGCGCACGAGGAGGTGCGCACGTGACCGCCGTCGCGCTGCGCATGACCGGCGCCGACTTCCTGAAGCTGCGCAAGAAGCGCGGCACCCTGATCTGGGTGCTCGTGCTGGCTCTGCTTCCGGTGATCGTCCTGTTCACGGTGAAGGCCATCCAGCACTCCTCCAACACTGTGAAATACGGACCCGCAGGCGGTACCTCGGGCTTCATCGATGGCCTGCGGCTGCTGTGCCTGTTCTTCGGTCCGCTGGCCGCGATCCTTATTGGCGTCGAGGCGGGCACGGGCGACGCGTCGGCCGGCGTCTTCCGCGATCTCGTCGTCACGGGCCGCTCGCGCCTCGCGCTGTTCGCCTCACGTGTGCCGGCCGCCCTGGCCGTGTGCTGGCTGGTCACCGTCGCGGGATACCTGCTCGTGCTGCTTGGCACGTTTGCGTTTGCCTCCGGTCTCCCCACGCCCGACACGGCCCTCCTCCTCAACGGGCTCGGCTTCGCGCTGCTGGCCACCGGCGTCGTGTGCGTGGTCGCCGTCGGCTTCGCGTCGCTCACGACCTCGAAGCCCGCCGCGATCACCGCGCTGATCGGCTGGCAGCTCGTGGCCAGTCCGCTGATCGCCAACATGCGCTCGCTCGGCAGCGGGCGCGACGTAGTGCTCAGCCAGGCGATCGCGCACTTCAGCCCGGTGCACGTCGGCGGCGCTCGCGGCGGCACGGTCACCATGTCGCAGGGCACCGGCCTGCTCGTGATCGTCGGCTGGCTCGCCCTGTTCCTGGCTCTCGGCGCCTGGCGCACGCGCACGATGGACGCCTGAGGCCCATTCCGCTAGGACGGCAGCTGAGCAAGCGAGGCAAGGACGCAGAGAGCGTGGCGTGCTCTGCACGCGAGCGATCGAGGACGCAGCATCGCGCCGCTCAGCCGCCGCCTCAGACCTTGCGGTGCTCAGGCACCCACGAACCGTCGTCCTGGCGGGTGAAGTCCTGGAAGAGGGCCGGCGCCTCGGCCTGCATGATCCGGGCGACGCTGTCGAACACCAAACGCAGCTCCTCCTCGGCGCCCCCGGCCGTGCGCATCTCGATCACGTGGCGCAGCGTGCGGGCGTTCGCGGTCCACACGATGTCCGTGCTGAGGCCGGTCGGCGCCAGCCGGCGCAGCGCGGAGGTCACCTCCTTCTTGACGTGGAACGGAACGCCCTCCTCGTCTATCCCCAGCTCCTTGGCGGCGCTCAGCTGGAACTCCTCGAGCTGCTCGACTATCGAGATCACCTGCTCGCGCACCGGCTCGAGCGCCGCCGGCACGCGGAAGCCGATGTCGGTGAGGCGCACGTAGCGAAGGCTCTCCTGGCTGAACGCAGAGCCGGCACGGTGCCTCACAAGCTCATGAGTAAGAACGCGGCTCACGTCGCGCAGCGCGAACGAGTAGTTCGCGTGCTCGAGCACGCTGCCGTGGCCTGAGCGCAGGATGTTGGCGAAGTACTCGCGCTGATCGGTCCGCACCTTGCTCACATTCGGGTTCAGCCCCGGCTCCCAGCTGCGGTAGCACGCGCGGCCGCCGAACTCGACGAGCAGCTCGCCCGGATTCGGGTTTCCGCTCGTCTCGTCGCTGGCGTCGGTTTCGCCGACACGCCGCTCCAACCAGGACTCCCCGCCGACGTCCTTCAGGTAGCCGCGCATCCCGTCGAGGTCGATCGAGGGACGCGCGATGAGGAAGACTGTGGGGGTCGTCTCGTGCATCGGGCGGACGATCCTACATACCGGGTCGGGCGTCGGCGAGCGCCTCCGCGTGCCATCCGCCCGACGCCGGCCTGCTCGGTGCGGCGGAGGCGTTTGCAAAGATGAGCATGTGGGTAGCGACGTGGAGCGAATCATCGTTGGTAGCTTGAAGGCCATATGGCGAGCGCCCAACAGACAACCGCAGTAGCCCCACCCAGCGTGCCCGTTGCGGCGCGCGCGCTTACACGTCGCTACGGCGAGGGAAGCACCGCGGTGGACGCGCTTCGCGGCGTCGATCTCGACGTGCGCGCCGGCGAGCTCGTCGCTGTGATGGGTCCGTCAGGGTCGGGCAAGTCCACCCTCATGCACCTGCTTGCCGGCCTCGACAAGCCGACATCGGGCACCGTGACGATCGCTGGTACCGAGCTCAGCGCCCTCGGCGACGCCGCGCTCACGCGTCTGCGCCGCGAGCACATCGGCTTCATCTTCCAGTTCTTCAACCTGCTGCCGATGCTCGATGCCGGAGAGAACGTGGTGCTCCCGCTCTCGATCGCCGGCGAGAGGCCCGACAAGGCATGGGTGGCCGAGCTCATGTCGAAGGTCGGCCTCGAGGCGCGGGGCAGCCATCGCCCGTCCGAGCTCTCGGGAGGCGAGCAGCAGCGCGTGGCGATCGCCCGTGCCCTCGTCACGCGCCCCACCATCCTGCTCGCCGACGAGCCGACCGGCAACCTCGACTCGAAGACGGGCGGTGAGATCCTCGAGCTCATGCGCGAGTCGGTCGACGCCTTCGGCCAGACGACGGTGATGGTTACCCACGATCCGCGAGCCGCCGCGATCGCCGACAGGATCCTCTTCATCGCCGACGGGTTGATCGTCAAGGAGCTCACGCGGGCGACCGCGGCGGAGGTGCTCACCGTGATGGGCACGCTCTCGGCGTGATCGGCGTCGCGCTCAAAGGCCTCGCCGGCCGCAAGCTCCGCGCGGCGCTGACCGCCATGGCGATCGTTCTCGGCGTGGCGATGATCAGCGGCACCTACATCCTCACCGACACGATCAAATCCGCGTTCGGAACCGTCTTCACGCAGGTCTACAAGAACACGGACGTCGTCATCTCCGGCAAGAGCGCTATCGGGGAGAACGAAAACAACAACGGCACCACGCCGCCCTCTTTCCCGGAATCCCTGCTTCCGACAGTGCAGAAGCTTCCCGGTGTGGCCGAAGCACAGGGTGGCGTCTCGGACAGCGCCAAGCTCGTGGGGCGCGACGGCAAGGTCATATCGGTTGGCGGCGCCCCCGACCTGGCCTTCTCCGTGCATCCGAACGGCAACCAGCGTTTCAACCCGCTGAAGCTCGTCTCGGGAGCCTGGCCCGCAGGACCTGGCGAGGTCGCTATCGACGCCAACACGGCCGAAAGGAAGCACTTCAAGGTGGGCGAAACGATCGGCGTGATCGCCCGCGGCGCCGAGCAGCGCCTCCGCATCTCGGGTATCGCGAAGTTCGGCGGCGTCTCCTCGCTCGGGGGTGCCACGATGGCCATCTTCGATTTCCCCGTCGCACAGGGGATCTTCGACAAGCGAGGCAAGCTCGATTCTATTTCGATCGCGGCGCAGCCCGGCTACAGCCATACGCAGCTCCTGAACGAGATCCGCCCCCTCCTGCCGCCGAACGCGGAAGTGCGTACGGGCGAAGCGCAAGCGAAGCATCAAACAAATGAAACCAACGGCTTCCTCACCATCATCCAGGACTTCCTGCTCGCGTTCGCGGGTATCGCGCTGTTCGTCGGCAGCTTCGTCATCGCCAACACGCTCTCGATCACGATCGCACAGCGCACGCGGGAACTGGCGACCCTGCGCACGCTCGGAGCCACCCGGCGGCAGGTCCTGCGCTCGGTGCTGCTCGAAGCGCTCGTGATCGGCCTACTTGCGTCGGTGATCGGTCTGTTCCTCGGCCTCGGGCTCGCCAAGGGTCTCAACTCGCTGTTCGTATCCTTCGGGATCGATCTGCCGCAGGCCACGACCGTGTTTGCGACGCGCACGATCGTCGTCTCACTCGCCGTCGGCGTCCTGATCACGGTGATCGCTTCGCTCCGGCCGGCGCTCCGTGCGACAAACGTGCCGCCAATCGCGGCCGTGGGGGAGGGAGCGCTGCTGCCGCCGTCGCGCTTCGCGCGCTTTGGGCCCCCAGCAGCCCTCCTCACGATCGTTCTGGCCGTCGCGTTGATGCTGCTCGGGCTTTTCCTCGGGGGGCTCTCCACGACGCAGCGCCTGCTCGCGATCGGGGTCGGCGCGGTAGGCGTGTTCGTTGGCGTGGCGATGCTCGCAAAGACGCTCGTACCCCCGCTCGCCTCGGTTCTCGGTTGGCCCGCGACGAAGATCGGAGGCACCGCCGGAGCGCTGGCGCGGGGGAATGCGATGCGCAACCCCTCGCGTACGGCCTCAACCGCGTCCGCACTGATGATCGGCCTCGCACTCGTGACGCTCGTCTCGGTGCTGGCCGCCGGCCTGAAGTCGACATTCGAGAGTTCTGTGAACCAGAGCTTCAAGGCCGACTACGCACTCACCTCGACCAACAACTTCTCGCCGATCTCGATTGCCTCCGCTCAGGCGCTGCGCGGGGTGCCCGGCGTGCAGGTGATCTCCGGCGTGCGGGCCGGCATGGGCCGCGCGTTCGGCGGGAAGATCAACGTGAGCGGGGTCTCCCCCGACATAAGCAAGGTGATTTACGTCAAGTGGCAGGCCGGATCGCCCGCCGTCCCCGGCGAGCTTTCAGAAAACGGCGCCTTCGTGTCGAAGGACTACGCCAAGAGCAACCGCCTCCATGTGGGCTCACCGATCGACGTGGAGACCACGGCGGGAAGGCTCATGCACCTTCAGCTGCGGGGCATCTTCGCGCCGCCGAAGGGCGGCTCGCCCTACGGCGACGTGACGATCTCGACGCAGCGCTTCGACGCCGAATATCAGAACCCGGAGAATGTCTTCACGTTCATCAATATCGTTGGCGGCGCCACGACCGCGAACACGCACGCGCTCGAAGGCGCGCTGAGCGGGTTCCCGGACGCCAAGATCCAGACCGAGAGCCAGTTCAAGACCAACCAGGAGAAAGGAATCAACACGCTGTTGAACCTCCTGTTCGTGCTGCTCTCGCTGTCGATCATCGTGAGCCTGTTCGGCATCGTGAACACGCTCGTCCTTACGGTCTTCGAGCGCACCCGCGAGCTGGGAATGCTCCGGGCGGTGGGGATGACGCGCCGGCAGCTCCGCAGGATGATCCGCCACGAGAGCATCATCACCGCCCTGATCGGCGCCGCGCTCGGCATCCCCGTGGGGATCGTTCTCGCGCTGATGGTCGGACAGGCGATCGAATACCCGGCCTTCACGATCCCAGTCGGGACGCTCGTCGTGTTCGTCATCGCCGCGATCCTCGCCGGCATCGTTGCCGCGGTCTTCCCCGCCCGGCGAGCGGCGCGGTTGAACGTGCTCGAGGCCCTGCAATACGAGTAGCCGGCGGCGGATCGTGGCTCGTGCATGCCTGGTTACCGCGAGCCGAGGTGGCGGCTAAGCTGCCGGGGATGGCCGCGCCAGCCCCCTCCGAGCCGACCGACCCCGAGCTCCAGTCGACTGCCTGGGACCTGGAACCGCTCGTCGATGGCGACGGCCCCGACGGAGTGGAGCGCCGCCTCGCCGACGCCCTCTCGCGGGCGCAGGCCTTCGCGGCAAGCCATCTCGGCAAGATCGGCGAGCTCGACGCGGCGGGCCTCGCGGGGGCGATGCACGCGCTCGCGGCCATCTACGAGCTGGTCGGGCGGGCGGGCACCTACGCCGCGCTGCGCTTCTCCGCCGACACCGCGGACCCCGCCAATGGCGCGCTGCTGCAGAAGGCCCAGGAGCAGGAGACGGCGATACAGACGACGCTCTTGTTCTTCGAGCTGGAATGGGCGGCTCTCCCGGATGAGCGCGCCGAGGAGCTGCTCGCGGGCGAGGGCCTCGACTTCTGCCGGCACCACCTGGAGAACGTTCGCCGCTATCGCGACCACCTGCTCTCGGAGCCCGAGGAGCGGATCCTCTCCGAGAAGGCGCTCACGGGCGCCGGCGCCTGGACGCGCCTGTTCGAGGAGCTCACCTCGGCGATCGAGGTCGAGCTGCCCAAGCCCGGCGAGCGGATGGCGCTCGACGTCGCCCTCAGCCGCCTCGCGCTCGCCGACCGGGAGGCCCGGCGGGAGACCGCGCAGGCCGTGACCGGCGCACTGGCGCCCGGCCTTCGCACGCGGGCGTTCCTGTTCAACACGCTGCTCGCCGACAAGGCGACCGACGATCGCCTGCGCCGCTATCCCCACTGGCTGGCGGCCCGCAACCTCGCGAACGAGGCCGCCGACGAGTCGGTGCGCGCGTTGATCGAGGCTGTCAGCGGACGCTATGAGCTCGCGCGCCGCTGGTACCGGCTGAAGGCGGGGCTGCTCGGCGTGCCGCGGCTCGCCGACTACGACAGGATGGCGTCCGTCACCGAGGATGAAGTCAGCTTCTCCTACGCGCACGCGCGGGAGATCGTGCTCGACTGCTACACGTCCTTCTCCGAGGAGCTGGGCGAGGTGGTCAGGGGCTTCTTCGAGGATCGCCGGATCGACGCACCCGTCCGCCCGGCCAAGCGCGGGGGCGCATTCTGCGCTGCGGCGGTCCCCTCGGTGGCTCCCTACGTGCTCCTCAACTACACGGCCCGGCGGCGCGACGTGCTCACGCTGGCCCACGAGCTCGGTCACGGGGTGCATTTCGCGCTCGCGGCGCGCCAGGGCATCTTCCACCAGCACACCCCCCTCACGCTTGCCGAGACCGCATCGGTGTTCGGCGAGAGGATCGTGTTCGGGCGCCTGATGGAGGAGGACTCCGCCCCGGAGTCGCGCCTGGCGCTACTCGCCGAGAACCTCGAGGACACGATCGCCACGGTCTTCCGCCAGGTCGCCATGAGCCGCTTCGAGGAGCTCGTCCACTCGGCCCGGCGCGAGCAGGGGGAGCTGTCGGTCGAGCGTTTCGGGGAGCTCTGGACCGAGAGCCAGACCGAGATGCTCGGCGACTCGGTGGAGCTGACCGAGGGCTACCGGTCGTGGTGGTCCTACATACCGCACTTCATCGGGAGCCCGGGTTATGTCTACGCGTACGCCTACGGGCTGCTGCTCGCGCTTTCGGTCTACAAGCGCTACGAGGAGATCGGCCCGGCGCTCGTGCCCAGCTATCTGGAGATGCTCGCCGCAGGCGGCTCGCGCAGCCCCGAGGAGCTGGGGAAGATCGTCGGCGTGGACCTCGCCGACCCGGGCTTCTGGGATGCGGGCCTCGACCTCGTGGAGCGACAGCTCAACGACGCCGAAGCCGCTGCGCGGGGGTCTGGTCGCCTGTAGCCCCCATCGAGCGGGTCGCGATCGGCCTGAACCTCGCGCCTGCGGGCGGCGGCCGTGTGGCCCACAGCCGGGCAACAGCACCCGCTTAGAACAGACCGAGCCCGCGCCCCGCGCTACGCACGAGGTTGAAGAGCGGCTGCGGGAAGACACCGAAGATGAACGTGCCGGCTCCCGCCAGGATCGCGACGAAGACGACCTCGGGCCGGGCGCGCTCGCCCGGCGGCGAGGCCTCCCCGCCCGGCGGCTCGGAGTCGAGCTCGGGGGACCCGCCCGCGAGCGCCGGCAGACCCCCGGGGGCGGGTGCCGGAGGCTCTGCCCCGGTCGATCCGCGCCGGCCGGCCCCGGCCGGCGATTCGCGCATCCACATCGCCGCGATCACCGGCAGGTAGTAGCCCAGCGAGATCATCGAGCCGATCACGATCACGACGCCCAGCCATGTGTACTGGCCGGAGACCGCCGCATCGATGAGGTAGAACTTGCCGATGAAGCCCACGGTCGCCGGAACGCCCGCCAGCGCGAGCATCGAGATGGTCATCGGCCAGGCCAGCCAGGGGCGCTCCCGTCCCAGGCCGGCCACCGCCCCGATCGAGTCGCCCAGCCCGGTTTCGCGTTCGCGCGCGAGGATCACCGCGAAGGAGGCCATGTTCATCATCACGTACGCCGCCAGGTAGAAGACGGTCGCCTGCACGCCCAACCGCGTGGCGACCACCACCCCGGCGAGCATGTAGCCGGCCTGTGCGACCGACGAGTAGGCGAGCATCCGCTTCAGCGAGGACTGCCCCAGCGCGCCGACGTTGCCGACGAGGATCGTGATCGTGGCGAGCGCCGCCAGCGCCGGTCCCCAGGCGCCGTGGGCGGAGATGAACGCCACGTCGAACAAGCGCAGGAAGACGCCCAGCGCCGCGACCTTGGTGGCGACCGCCATGAATGCCGTGACGGGCGTGGGCGCACCCTCGTAGACGTCCGGGGTCCACTGATGGAAGGGCGCCACGGAGGCCTTGAAGCAGAGGCCGGTCATGCACAGCGCGATCCCCGTCAGCGTCAGCGGGTCGCTCGCCAGGCCGTTGTGAGAGAGCCCGCGCGCGATCGCGTCGAAGTCGGTGGCGCCGGTCGCCCCGTAGATCATCGCCAGCCCGTAGAGCAGCGTGGCCGAGCCGACCGACCCGATGATCAGGTACTTCAGTCCCGACTCGAGCGAATGCTCGCGTCGCATCTCGGTGGCGCACAGAACGTACAGGGGGATCGACAGCAGCTCGAAGCCCAGGAAGAGGGCCACGGTGTTCTGCGCCGCAGCCAGCAGCGACATCCCTCCGATCGACGTGAGGAGCAAAGCGTAGAACGCGCCATGGCCGGCTTCGCGCGCGGCCAGCGAGCGCCACGCGAGCAGCACCGTGCAGGCGCCGCCGGCGATCAGCACGACGTTCAGCACGAGCGCGAGATCGTCGATGCGCAGCGCGCCCGAGACGACCGACTTCTGGGCGTTCCATTGCCAGATCGTCAGGCCCAGCGCCGTCGCGAGCGCGCCGAGGCTGAGCGCCGGCACCGCCTGCGTGCGCACCCATGGCGCTCGCAGCAGGCCGACCAGCAGCACGACGACGGCGCCGCCGAGCAGCGCGAGCAGCGGCGCGAGCGCGGCGAAGTCGACGTACGGGCCCTTGAGGTGAGCGACGGCGAGAGGGGTCATGGAAGCGTGCTGGCCGACGCCCGTGGGAACCCGCTGAGCGCGGCGTGGGCCGGGGCCACGGCGGCCTTCACCGAGCCTTCGCTGCGGTGCAGCGCCAGTTGCGGGTAGAGCGCGAGGAACAGGATCACCGCCACCAGTGGCACGAGCACGGTGCCGTCGCGCAAGGTCATCTCACGCGTGTGCACGTCCGCGCCGACGCGGTTGTGCATCGCACGGATGAACAGTCGCAGCGCGTACACGCTCGCCAGCACCACTCCGCTGAAGGCGATGATCGCGATGACGAGCTTCGTGTTGAAGACCCCGAGCAGGATCAGGAACTCGCCCGCGAAGTTGGACGAGCCCGGGATCGCGAGCGTGGCGAGCGTCACGATCAGGAACAGCGAGGCGAGCACCGGCGCGCGAAACGCGATGCCGCCCATCCGCCCGATGTCCTCCGAGCCGCCGGCACGCTGTGCCAGCAGGGCGATGATGAAGAACAGGGCCGCCACCACGAGCCCGTGGTTGACCATCTGCAAGAGCGCCCCCTGGCCCCCCTGGGCGTTCAGCGAGAAGATCCCCAGCGTGATGAATCCGAGCTGGGCAACCGAGGAATAGCCTGCGACGAGCCGCGCATCGGTCTGGGTGTACGCCACCGCCGAGCCGTACAGGATCGAGGCGAGCGCGATCAGCAGCATGAGCGTCTGGAAGTGGGCCGCCGCCTGGGGGTAGAGCGGCAGGACGATCCTCAGGAATCCGTACGCGCCGACCTTCGAGAGCACGCCGGAGAACACCATCAGCACCTCGATCGGCATCGCGCGGTAGCCGTCCGGCATCCAGCCGTGCAGCGGGAAGGCGGGCATCTTCACGAGGAACGCGGCGGCGAAGAACAGGAAGATCCACTCCTGCGAGGAGGTGCTCAGGGGCCGTGCCTGCAGTGAGGAGAGCACGAACGTGATGTGTCCCCCACCGTGCTGTGCCGCCAGCACGCCCGTGGCGATCGCCGCGGCGAGCATCAGCAATGAGCCGGCGAACGTGTAGATCACGACCTTGG
Organism: uncultured Solirubrobacterales bacterium; assembly: GCA_963811445.1. Lineage (GTDB taxonomy): Bacteria > Actinomycetota > Thermoleophilia > Solirubrobacterales > Solirubrobacteraceae > Palsa-744. The sequence goes on along the minus strand of CAWERP010000014.1, from coordinate 96,356 downwards.
TCGTCGCCTTGACGCGCCCCGGTTCCCGACCCCATCCTCCGATCAGGAAGTAGAACGGGATCAGCATGAGGTCGAAGAACACGACGAACAGCGCCAGGTCCTGTGCCGTCAACGCCCCGAGGACGGCGGACTCGGCGAGCATTAGGTGGAAGTAGAAGAGCCGCGGGCGCTCCCAGTCGCGCATGTTGGCCGCGAGCGTGGCCGCGGCGAACAGCAGCGCGGTGAGCCCCACGAGGAAGACGTTCAGCCCGTCGATCCCGAGCTTGTAGTGGATCCCGAGCTCGGAGATCCACACGACGTCGGTCACGTGCGTCAGGCCATGGGTGCCCGGGGAGTAGTCGGCGATGTAGCCGATGGACAGAGCCAGGGCGGCGAGTGAGCCGGTCAGCGCGAGGGCGCCGGGGATGCCCGGGCCGGCGCTCCGCTCCGCGCTCGGAGTGGCGAGCTGTGCGTCGCCGGCGTCGCCGCGGCGCGCCGAGGCCAGCAGCGCGCCGAGCACACCGCACAGCGCGGGCAGCCAGATCAGGATCGAAAGCGCAGGCATGACCTCAGCCGCTCACGACTGAAGGAGGAAGTAGAAGCCGACGCCCGCCACGCCGAGCACGAGCAGCCCGGCGTAGTAGCGCACGAAGCCGTTCTGCGCGGCGCGCACCGCAGCCGAGCCGGCGCGGACGAGCCCGGTCGTCCCGCCGATCAGCGTGTCCTGGACGAACACGCGCTCGAACGTGTTCTGCGCGAAGCGCCCGGCCGCGACGGCGGGTCTCACCACCAGGCGGTCGATCAGCTCGTCGAAGTACCACTTGTTGACGAACAGCTCATACAGCGGACGCGCCCGGGCCCGTATCGCCGCGGCTGTTCCCGGCTTGGCGACCCAGATGCGCCAGGCAACGGCGATCCCGGCCAGACCGAGGAGCGTGCCGAGGATCAGCCCGAACGCGAGCAGGCCGTTTTTCGTGTGCGTGTCATACAGACGGGAGTCGGCGAACGAGGGACGCAGGAAGTCGTCCACGACGAAGTCCACCCGCGGGATCTGCACGAGCCCGGCGACGATCGAGCCCACGGCGAGCGTGCCCATCGCGACGCGCATCTTCAGCGCCCGCTCGGCTATCGCATGCACGGGGCCGGGGAAGCCGACGTCGATGTCCTCCGCTTCACCGGTGGCCGGGTTGCGCGGGACCTCGGCGTGATGGAGATGGCCCTCCTGTAGCTCGCGTGCCTCGGGCACCGGCTCGCCGTAGAAGGCGCGGAAGATCATCCGGAACGTGTAGATGGCCGTGAGAAACGCGCCGATGTAGCCGACTGCATAGAGCGCCCAGTGCCAGCCTCCGCGCTCGCCCGTGACGAGCAGGACCTCGTCCTTCGAGAAGAAGCCCGAGAACGGAGGTATCCCCGAGAGGGCCAGGCCGCCGATCAGGAAGCATCCGTAGGTGAACGGCATCGCCCTGCGAAACCCGCCCATCCTGTCGAGCGACTGCTCGCCGGCCATGGCCGCGATGAGCGACCCGGCCGCCATGAACAGCAGCGCCTTGAAGAAGGCGTGGGTCATCATGTGGAAGAGGCCGGCCGCATAGGCGCCGACGCTGACGGCCATGATCATGTAGCCGATCTGCGACATCGTCGAGTAGGCGATCACGCGCTTGATGTCGGTCTGGGCGAGGCCGATCGTGCCCGCGATCAGCAGCGTGGCGGCGCCCACGACCGCGCCGAGGTCCTGTGCCGCGGGGGCGAGCTCGAACAGCGGATGCATGCGCGCGATCAGGTAGACGCCCGCCGTGACCATCGTCGCGGCGTGGATCAGCGCGCTCACCGGTGTCGGGCCCTCCATCGCGTCGGGCAGCCAGGTGTGCAGCGGGACCTGGGCGGACTTTGCGAACGCCCCCACCAGCAGCAGCATGCAGCCCGCGACGAGGTCGCCGTTTTCGGTGCCCGTCCCGAACGCGGCGCCCGCGGTCGTTCTGTGAAAGCTCTGCAGCAGGTCGAGCGTGCCCGTGTGCTTGAAGATGAAGAAGGTGCCGAGCACGAGGCCGGCGTCGCCGATGACGTTGATGACGAACGCCTTCATCCCAGCCCGCGTGGCGGTCGTGCGCCGGTACCAGAAGGAGATCAGCAGGTAGGAGGCGGCGCCGACGAACGCCCAGCCCACGATCAGCAGCACGAAGTTGGCCGCGAGCACCAGCAGCAGCATCGAGAAGACGAAGAAGTTCAGGTAGGAGAAGAAGCGTGCAAAGCCGCGGTCCTCGTCGAGGTAGGAGATCGAGTAGAGGTGGATCAGGGTCGAGACCCCCGTGACGACGAGCATCATGAAGACCGACAGGGGGTCGACGAGAATCGACATCTGCGCGTCGACGTTCGCGGTCGAGAAGTAGGTCCACAGCGAGGAGACGAGCTGGCGGTGGGCCGGGGAGTGGCCCTGCAGCGAGACCAGCGCGCCGAGCGCGGCGAGGAATGAGAGGAAGATCGCGCCCGTGGCGATCCACCCCGCCGAGCGCCCCGGCAGCGCCCGGAATCCCAGGGCGACTATCAGCATCCCGGCAAGCGGAAGGGCCAGCACGAGCCATGCGTAGGTGGTGGTCGCCATCAGCCCTGCAGCTCCCGCAGCTCGTCCACGTCGATGGGAAGACGCCGGCGGTAGAGGGCGACGATCATGCCGAGGCCGATGCACACCTCGCAGGCGGCGACGGTCATCACGACGATCGCCAGGATCTGCCCGTCACCGTTGCCCCACATGCGCGAGAACGCGATCAGCGCGAGGTTCCCGCCGTTGAGCATCAGCTCCAGGCAGAGCAGCACGACCAGGGGGTTGCGGCGCGTCATCACCCCGAACGCGCCGAGCGCGAAGACGATCGCCGAGACGGCCAGGTACCAGGCGATGCTCACGGGCGCCTCCCCACGCCCTCGGCCGTCGTGCCCGTCTCCTTCGGGCGCAGGAGGTCAAGCGGCGTGAGCCGATCCCGCTCGTCGTCCTCGCCGAGGCCGCCGCGGCGGCGGGCGAGCACGACCGCGCCGACGGCGGCGATCAAGAGTAGGAAGGAGGCCACCTCGAACGCCAGCAAGAAGCGCGTGAGCAGCAGCTTGCCGATGTAGGCCGGCGTGCCGAACGCCTGCGGTCCCGGGCTGTAGCCGGCGCCCTTCCCGTCCACCGCCTGAAGGCCCGTGCCGAGCAGCGCGATCGACACCTCAACGAGCAGCGCAGCGCCGATCATCGCCCCGCCCAGTCGCAGGCCCGAGCCGACCTGACCGGGCCCGCGCAGGCGCTCGCCCATGGACGCGCTCTCGTTGCCGACGTATGCGACCACGAACACGTACAGGACCATCACGGCGCCCGCATACACGACCACCTGTGCCGCGGCGACGAATTCCGCCAGCAGCAGCAGGAACAGGACCGCCAGCGAGACGAGGTGCGCCACGAGCGCGAGCACGCTGTAGAACGGATCGCGCAGTGCCACGACGCCGATCGCGCCCGCGATCACGCCGGCTGCGGCGATGAAGAACAGGACCGAGCTCAACCGGGCGCTCTCCGGGAGTGCTTTGTCGGACCGTCGGGCCTCACTCGCCCTCGTTCCTCAGCGGCGTGCGCTCGAGCGGCTCGGCGAGCAGCATCTCCTTGGTGAAGATCAGGTCCGTGCGGTCGTAGTCGGAGAGCTCGTAGTCGTGGCCCATCGTGATCGCGTCGAACGGGCAGGCGATCTCGCAGTAGCCGCAGAAGATGCAGCGAGACAGGTTTATCTCGTACACGGCGGCATAGCGCTCACCCGCCGAGACGCGGTTCTCGGGCGTGTTCTCCTCGGCGACCACGCGGATGCAGTCGGCCGGGCAGGCGGCGGCGCAAAGCGAGCAGCCGACGCACTTCTCGAGGCCGGTGTCCTCGAAGCGGTGCAGCTTGTGGCGGCCGCGGAACCGCGGGTAGACAGCTGTCTTCTCCTCCGGGTACTGGACGGTCACGGGCGTTTCGCGAAAGCGCCCAAAGGTCGTCATCAGGCCGCGCAGCGTCTCGCGGAAGGTGCGCCAGGTGCCGCGCGCGGGACCCGGCGCGGGGGTGCGCTGCACCACGACCACGTCCTCGCCCGGGCTCCAGGCGTTGACGGTCAACGCCGAGGCGGCGGCTGCCGGCACTCCGGCGCCCGGCGGCTGGGGGGTCTCGCCGGTCATCTCAATGCGTCACCACCACGAGAACGGCGGTGACCAGCGCGTTGAGCGTGGCCAGCGGCAGCAGGACCTTCCAGCCGAAGCTCATCAGCTGGTCGTAGCGCAGCCGCGGCAGCGTCGCCCGGACCCAGATGAACAGGAAGGTGACCAGCGACATCTTGAAGAGCACGATGATCGGGTCCACCCAGCCGGGAGGGTGGATGCCGAACGGCATCAGCCAGCCGCCGAGGAACACGGTCGTCACGATGCCCGAGACGACCAGCACGTTCAGATACTCGGCGAAGTAGTACGACGCGAAGCGCCCGCCGCCGAACTCGGTGTTGTAGCCGCCCACGAGCTCGGCGTCGGCCTCGGTGAGGTCGAACGGCGCGCGGTTGGTCTCGGCGAAGCTGGCCGTCAGGAAGATGAGGAACCCGAACAGCTGCGGCACGACGAACCACATGCCGGCCTGCGCTTCGACGATGCCGGTCAGCGAGAGCGTCTGCGCGGTCATGATCACGCCGACGAGCGCAAGGCCCTGGGAGACCTCGTAGGAGATGAGCTGCGCCGCGCCGCGCATCGCGCCGAGGAAGGAGTACTTCGAGCCCGAGGACCAGCCGCCGAGCATGATCCCGTAGAAGGCGATCGCGCCGAACGCGAACAGGTACAGCGGGCCGATCGAGACGTCGATCCCGTAAAGCCCGACGGGCGTGCCGAAGATGTTCTGGACGTTGCCGAACGGGATGATCGCGAACGCCGCGACGGCCGTGACGATCGAGATGATCGGTGCCAGCGCGAACAGGAGCCCGACCGACGTGCTCGGGCGGAACTGCTCCTTGGTGAGCAGCTTGACTATGTCCGCGAGCGGCTGCAGGAAGCCGTATGGCCCCACGCGGTTGGGGCCGTAGCGCGCCTGAAACCGCCCGAGCAGCTTGCGCTCGGCGATCAGCACAACGGGCACGAGCTGCAGGGCGACGGCGAAGATGATGATCGCCTTCAGGACCTGGATCCACCATTCTTCGTAGTAGCCGACCGTGGCCAGGGAGCCCACGACGGCCGGCGCGCTCATACGAGCTGCTCCCGTCCGGGGTACGCCTCGGCGGCCGGGCGGTCCTGCCAGCGGACGCCTTTGCCGCCGATCTCCTCCAGCGTCAGCCCGGCGTAGAACGGAACCGCGTCGAACAGCTGCCGGGAGGCCATCGGGCCGGTGAGCGCCTCGAGGTCAAGCCCGATCCGCTGTGCAAGCTCGCTGATCAGAAGCCACTGCGCGCGCGTCGTCCCGGGCCGTGCGACGGCCGGGCGCAGCCGCTGGATGCGCCCGTCGGGGTGAACGACGGTGCCCTCCTTCTCGGCGTAAGCCTGTGCGGGGAACACCACGTCGGCGTGCTCGCGCAGGCCGTCGGTCAGGAACGTCGCCTGAGCGACCACCGTGGAGGCGCGCCCGAGGGACCGCTGCCACAGCTCCTCAGCGGCGCCCGGCCCCTCCGGGCTCAGGGGGTCGGCCTGCAACAGGAGCAGGGCGGCCAGCTCGCCCTCGGCGAGTCCCTGCGCGATCCCGCGGGCGTCGAGGGCATCGGCGGCGCCGTTGCCGGCGAGCTCGCCGAGGCCGGGACCGGCGTTCGGCAGGACCCCGGCCTCCCGCAGCCCGCGGCCGTTGGCGTGAGCGGGGATTTCCAAGAGGCCCGCGCCGTCCGTGTCGGCGAGCGACAGCGAATCGGCGAGCTCGAGCAGCGCGCGCGCACACCTGGCGCCGTCCGGGCCCGCCGTGAGGCGCTCGTGCCACAGGATCACGATCTCCTCGCCGGCGTCGCGCAGCCGCTCGGTCACATCGCCGGCGCGCCCGCCGTCGAGCAGGTCCGCCGCGCCCGCCTCGTACAGGCGCATGCGGTGCCGGCGGACGCCCTTGCGCAGGCGCAGGTCGAGAATCGGAGCGTCCTCGATCGGGTTGGCGCAGAGCACGAGCACGGCGTGGGCGAACTCCAGGTCGCCGACCCGCGCCTGAAGGCGCGGGTCGTTCAGCGCGCGGTGCAGATCCAACGGCAGGGTGCCCGCGCGGCGGGAGTCGATGTGCCACGAATCGAGGCCCTCGCGCATCAGGCGGGCGAGCAGAAAGCCCTCCTCGTTGGTGGCTGAGCCGCCAACGAGCGCGCCCGTGCGCTCGCCGGCACGCGAAAGGCCGGCGGCGGCCTCCTGCAGCGCCCGCTCCCAGGGGACAGGGCGCAACTCGCCGCCGTCGCGCAGGAGCGGCTCGAGCACGCGCGCTCCCGCGGCCGCGGGAGTCGACGCCGTCGCTCCGGGGCAGGCCCCCGAGCGCGGGGTAGGCGAAGCGGCCGCGATCGCACAGCCAGCCGTCGTCGACCTCGGGATTCTCGCGCGCCTGGACGCGCAGCACGCGCTCGTCGCGGACGGTCAAGGTGACGTTGCACTGCGACGGACACAGCGTGCACACCGAGCCCGCGTCCTCGATGTCCCATGGGCGCGCCCTGAATCGGTAGGGCCGCGAGGTCAGCGCGCCGACCGGGCACAGTTCGACGATGTTGCCGCTGAACGGCGCCACGTAGGGGTGGCCGTCGAACGTGGAGACGTAGGAATGCGCACCGCGCTCGAGCAGCACGAGCTGGTGGTCTTCGGAGATCTCCTGGCTGAAGCGCACGCAGCGGTAGCAGAGGATGCAGCGCTCGCGGTCGATCGCGATCGTCGGGGAGAGCGCCAGCGGCTTGACGAAGTGGCGCTTGGGCTCGACGAAGCGGGAAAGTCCCCCGCCCCACCCGAACGTGATGTCCTGCAGCGGGCACTCGCCGCCCTTGTCGCATACCGGGCAGTCCAGAGGATGGTTGATCAGCAGGAACTCGACGACCGAGCGCTGGGCCTCCTTCACACGCTCGGACTGCGTGTGCACGACCATCCCGTCCTTGACGGGCGTCGAGCAGCCGGTCTGGAGCTTGGGAATCCCCTCGATCTCGACCAGGCACATGCGGCACGCGCCAACCGGCTGGCCCAGTTTGGGCTCGTAGCAGAACACGGGGATCTCGACGTCGCCGTGCTTGGCCGCGTCCACGAGCATCGCGTTCTCCGGGGCCTGCACCTCGCGGTCGTCGATCGTGAACCTGATGATGTTCGGCTCGGGACGTGGCATCACGCCTCGACCGGCTCGAGTGCCTGCAGGCGCCTGGTCTCGATGTGCGCCTCGAACTCGGTCCGGAACTTCGCGATCATCGAGCCGATCGGCATCGCCATGGCATCTCCCAGGACGCACAGGCAGTTGCCGATGATGTGGTTCTGGACCGAGACCATGATCTCGATGTCCATCGGGGTCGCCTCGCCACGGTCGATCCGTTCGAGCATGTGCACCGTCCAGTTGGTGCCCTCACGACAGGGGGTGCACTTGCCGCAGGACTCGTGGCGGTAGAACTTCGCGGTCTTCAGGGCCACGTCGAGGATCCGCGTGGAGTCGTCCACGACGATGATCGCGCCCGAGCCGAGCATCGACCCGGCCTTTGCCAGCGAGTCGAAGTCATAGGGCAGGTCCAGCTCCTGCGCGGTCAGCACCGGCGAGGAGGAGCCGCCGGGGAACCAGCACTTGACCGTGCGTCCCTGTGGGGGACCGCCGGCGAGCCCGTAGATGATCTCGCGCGCCGGCACGCCGAGCTCGATCTCGTAGTTGCCGGGACGCTGCACATGGCCGGACACCGACACGAGCTTCGTGCCGGTCGAGGTCTCGGTGCCGAGCTTGGCGTACTCGGCACCGCCCATGCGCACGATCGCGGGGACCGTCGCAAGCGTCTCGACGTTGTTGATCAGCGTCGGCCCCTGGTAGAGGCCCTGGTTGGCGGGGAACGGCGGCTTCAAGCGGGGGTTGCCGCGCTTGCCTTCCAGCGAGTCGAGCAGGCCGGTCTCCTCGCCGCAGATGTATGCGCCGGCGCCGCGATGAAGGACGAGCGAGAGCGAGTGCTCGGAGCCGAGGATGCGCTCGCCGATGTATCCCGCCGCGCGCGCTTCGGCGAGCGCCGCGTCGAGGACGTCGGCCTGCTGCACGTACTCGCCGCGGATATAGATGAACGAGCGACTCGCGCCGGCGGCGTAGGAGGCGATGATCAGCCCCTCGATCAGCAGGTGCGGCGTCTTCTGCATCAGTTCGCGGTCCTTGAACGTCCCCGGCTCTGACTCGTCGGCGTTGCACACGAGGTAGCGGTCCATGGCCCCGTGCGGCAGGAAGGAGACCTTCTTGCCCATCTGGAACCCCGCCCCCCCGCGCCCGCGCAGGTTGGAGGCTTCCAGCTCGCTGAGCACCTCCGCCGGGGTCATGCGCAGCGCCTTGCGCAGCGACTCGTACCCGCCGCGCCGTTCGTAGACCTCCAGCGTGTTCAACCCGGGCTCGTCGATCCGGTCGAACAGGATCTTCATCGACCCTCCTGCCGGTCGGCGCAGGCTCTGCCCAGCAGCTGCTTGTCGAGGAGCACAGGGCGTCCCGCGCGCACGTCGTCCAGCAGCCTCGGGACGTCCCCGATCTCCAGGGGGCCGACGTACACTCCGTCGACGGATGCCATCGGCGCGATGTCGCATGCGCCCAGGCACTCGAATGAGCGCACGTTGATCGCAGCGTCCTCGCCCGCCGCGTCGCGCATTGCCTCGTACAGCGCGTCCGCGCCGCACAGCGAGCAGGAGATGTTCGTGCACACATAGATGGCATGCGCTCCGACGGGCTCGGTCTCGAGCATGTCGTAGAAGGTCGCCACCGCATCCAGGGACGCGGGCGTCACGCCCATCACGCATGCGACCTGCTCGATCGCCTCCGGCGAGCACCAGCCGTGCACCCGCTGGGCCGCCTCGAGTGCGGGCAGCGAGGCGGAGACGGGGTCGGGATACAGGGCCATGTGCGATTCGATCTCGCGGCGCAACTCCTGCGGGACGGGCGTTGTCGCGGGATCGGGGATCGCCGCCGGCCCGGAGTCGAGGTCGGCGGGCACGTCCCAGCCGCGCGAGCCGGCCGCGGCGCTCATCTGTCGATCCCCCCGAGAATCGGATCGAGCATCGCGGTGGTCGCGATCATGTCGGCGATGTAGTTGCCGCGGCACATAGGCGCCAGCGCCTGGAGGTTGACGAACGACGGATCGCGCATGTGCACCCGGGCGGGCTTCGAGCTGCCGTCCGAGCGCACGTAGCAGCCGAGCTCGCCACGGGGAGACTCGATCGGGTTGTACACCTCGCCCGTCGGCACCCTGAACCCCTCGGTCACGAGCTTGAAGTGGTGGATCAGCGCCTCCATCGAGGTGGCGAGCTCGTGCCGGGGCGGCAGCGAGACCTTGCGGTCCTCGGTGATGTAAGGCCCCTCCGGCAGGCCGTCGAGCGCCTGCTCGATTATGCGCACGGACTCGTATATCTCGGCCAGCCGCACCGCGAACCGGTCGTAGTTGTCGCCGACCGTGCCCACCGGGATCTTGAACTCGAAGTGCTCGTAGGAGCTGTACGGCGCGGCCTTCCGCAGGTCCCACGGGTTTCCCGCGGCGCGCAGCAGCGGGCCGGTCACTCCGAGCCCCAGCAGCGTGTCAGCGTCCAGGGGACACGTGCCGCGCAGCCGCTGCAGCACGATCTCGTTGGAGTTCAGGATCGCTCCGTACTCGTCGGCGCGCGCGGGCATGATCTTCAAGAACTCCCGCAGCTTGGCCTCGAATCCGGCGGGGATGTCCTCGATCACGCCTCCCACCTGGAAGTAGCGAGTGTGCATCCGCTGCCCCGAGGACATCTCGAACAGGTCGAGGATCAGCTCGCGCTCGCGCAGGCAGTACAGGAATATCGAGATCGCGCCGAGGTCGAGCGCGCTCGTGCCGAGCCAGATCAGATGCGAGGCGATGCGGTTCAGCTCGAGATGGATCACCCGCAGGTATTGGCCGCGCGGGGGAATCTCGACCTCGAGCAGGGCCTCCACGGCGCCGCAGTAGGCCATCGCGTTGAAGTAGTAGGACAGGTAGTCCATGCGCTCGACGATCGGGATGACCTTCCAGTAGGCCTTGTCCTCGGCCGTCTTCTCGATGCCCGTGTGCACGTAACCGACGATCGGTTTGATGTCGCGCACGACCTCCCCCTGCAGCGTCACCAGCAGCCGCAGGACGCCGTGCGTGGCGGGGTGATGCGGCCCGAAGTTGAGCGTCAGCAGCTCGTCGCTCGTCTCCGCGGCCGGCACTGCATCGAGCTGATCCTCGACAGGCGCCAGCGTGATGCTCTGCTCGCGCCGGCGGTACTCCGACATGGACGGACCCTCGGTGGAGGGCGAGCTCATTCGCGCCTCTCCAGCCATTTGGCCTCGTCGCGCGTGAATATCACCGGTTCGCCTCCGAGCGGAAAATCGCGCCGTTGGGGGTGTCCCTCGTAGTCCTCCGGCATCAGGATCCGGCGCAGGTCGCGATGACCCTCGAAGACGACCCCGAACATGTCGTACACCTCGCGCTCCTGATGGTCGGCCGTCGGCCAGTCCTCGGTCACCGACTCGACCCGCGGTGCGTCGAGCGGGACGCGGATCTTGACCGTGATGCGATCCACCCGGCTCATGTCCAGCAGCTCGTAGACCACGCCCAGTCGCGGCTCCTGCGGGTAGTGGTCGACGCCGTGGACGCTTGCCAGGAACCCGTACCCCTTCGCGCGCAGGGCCTGAAGGACGCTGCGGATCTGTGCGGGATCCACGACGAGGGTGGCTCGTTCTCGGAAGTACACGGTCTCGAGCGTCGCGTCGCCCAGCTCCGCGGCGAGCAGCTGAAGGCCCGTGGCATCAGGCACCCGACGGAGCCTCCTCGGTGCCCACCGCGTCGTAACGCTCGCGCCAGCCCGTGTCGGGGTCGTCCTGCACCATCTTGCGCAGCTTGAGGATCCCGTGCATCAGCGCCTCCGGGCGCGGCGGGCAGCCGGGCACGTGCACGTCGATCGGCAGGAACTTGTCGGCCGGCACGAGGGCGTAGTTGTTGAACACGCCCATCGAGCTGCAGCACGCGCCCATCGAGATCGCCCACTTGGGCTCGAGCATCTGATCGTAGAGCCTGCGGATTATCGGGGCCATCTTGATCGACACCCGTCCTGCGAGGATGATCAGGTCGGCCTGCCGGGGCGAGGCGCGGAACGCCTCAAAGCCGAATCGCGCGATGTCCATGCGCGGGCCGGCGGCATGGAACTGCTCCATCGCGCAGCACGCCAGCCCGAATGCGAGCGGGAAGAACGAGTTCGAGCGCGCCCACGCGACGGTCTTGTCAAGCGTGGTCGTGAGCACGCGTTCTGCCACGAAGCGGTCGAGGTCCGCGCCCTTCAGCTGCACCGGCTGGTTGGCGCCCTCCAGATCTCCGCCGCGCAGCAATTGGCGCGCGTTCAGGCTCTGGACGCGCAGATCCCCCGCCCCCCCCACCCCCGGCAGGCCCGGGGTCCTGCGGTCGTCGGGCGGGATCGGCTCACGCTTCACCTCCACTCGAGCGCACCACGTCGCCACACATACGCGAACGCCACGAACAGCAGCAAGATGAAGACGACCGACTCAACCAGCGCGAAGCTGCCATATGCGCGCAGCTCGATCGCGATCGGGTAGAGGAAGATCACCTCGATGTCGAACAGGATGAACAACATCGCGATCAGGTAGAAGCTGATGCCGAACCGCATCTCGCGCGTGACCTCCGAGGGCAGGCCGCACTCGTAGGGATCCTCCTTGTGCGCCGTCGCGCGACGGGGGCCGATGTAGGTGTTGAGCGCCGCGAACGCGACGCCCACAGCGCCGCCGAGAATGATGAAGACGATTGCTGGCAGATAGCTTCGCAGCACCGCGCGCTGTTATATCACCGCTTGTGGCAGAGTGTTACATAGTGGCAATCGGCTCGATACTCCGGTCGTGAACGAAGCCGTCGTGGCCGGCGCGCTCGCGGTCGCGACGCTCAACGCGGTCGCGGGCCTGTTGGGTGGATGGCTGTGGTATCGAGGGGCCCCGGGCGACCGCGGGCAGATCCGGCTGTTCTGGTTGCTGCTGCGCGTCGGGCAGGCCTCGGCGATCGTCTATGCGGCGGCTGTCGGGCTGCTCGCGGCCACGGGCAACAGCTCGAGCGGTCAGCTCTTCTACCTGTACGCGCTGCTGCCGCTGGCGGTTGCTCTCGTCGCCGAGCAGCTGCGAGTCGCCTCGGCGCAGACGATTCTCGACCAGCAGGGCCTCAAGGACGCCCAGGCCGTGGGCGGGCTGCCGGCGGCCGAGCAGCAGGGCGTCGTCGCGGCGATAGTTCGCCGTGAGATCGGCGTGATGGCGCTCTCGGCGCTCGTCGTGGTGTTCCTCGCGCTGCGCGCCGCGGGCACGGCCCACGGGTTCTGAGTCGCCTGACGCGACGCCGGGGCTGGGCCCGGCAGGGCCCGGAGCTATATATTCCGCCCCCGGATGAGGCTCTGCCCGAAGATCGCGGCCACGACGACGGCCCTGCTGGCCTCGACATCGGTCCTCGCCGCCTGCGGATCGCAGGGCATCCAGGTCTCGAGCTCGAGCCCCTACTACCGCGGCGCGGTCCTGTTCAGTGAACGCTGCTCGGGCTGTCACACGCTGTCGGTCGTCGGCGCCCAGGGGTCGGCCACGAGCATCAAGAACCGTCTGCGCACGAACGGGCCGAACTTCAACATCCGCAAGGAGGAAGAAGAACAGGTCCTGTATGCCATCCGCAACGGCGGCTTCTCGGGCGCGATCATGCCCCAGAACATCGTCCTCGGCCCCGATGCTCAGGCGGTTGCCAGCTTCCTGCACCGTTACGCCGGCAGCCAGTCGCAGAAAGTGCCGACGGTGAACATCACGCTCTCCACGAAATAGGACGCCGCGGGCGCCGGCGGGCTTGCTCGATCTCAAGCGCATCCGGGAGGACCCCAACGGCGTTCGCGCCGCGCTGGCGCGGCGTGGCGGTGCAGTCGCGGACGGACTGGACGGGGTCATCGGCCTCGACGAGCGCCGGCGCGCGCTGCTCCCCGAGCTCGAGGGCCTGCGCGCCCGCCAGAACGAGGCCAACGCGCGGATCCGCGAGGCGAGCGACGCGGCCGAGCGCGATCGCGAGATCGAGGCCATGCGCACGGTGGCAGCCCGCGCGAAGGAGCTGGAGCGCGAGCTGGCCGAGGTGGAGGTGGAGCTCCAGGCCGCGCTGTCCTCGCTGCCCAACCTGCCCGACCCATCGGCCGCGCCCGGGCCGGCGGACGACGTGCTGCGCGAGGTGGGCGACGTTCCGAGGTTCGCGTTCGAGCCCCGCGACCACCTCGAGCTGTCCGGGGGGGCGATCGACATGGACCGCGCCGCGCGCCTCTCCGGGGCGCGCTTCGCCTACCTGAGAGGTGACCTGGCGATGCTCGAGCTGGCGCTCGTGGGCTGGGCGCTTGCGAAGCTGCGCGGGCACGGGTTCGAGCCGGTGATCCCGCCGGTGCTCGTGCGCGAGCACGCGCTCTTTGGAACGGGGTTTCTCCCGGACACCGAGCAGCAGCTCTACCACCTCGCCGAGGACGACCTCTATCTGATCGGCACCTCCGAGGTCGCGCTGGCCTCGCTGCACGACGGAGAGATCATCGACGCCGAAGCGCTGCCCCTGCGCTACGCGGGCTTCTCGCCGTGCTTCCGCCGCGAGGCGGGCGCGGCCGGGAGGGACACCCGGGGCATCTTCAGAGTGCACCAGTTCGAGAAGGTCGAGATGTTCAGCTTCGTGGATCCCGAGCGCTCACGTGAGGAGCACGAGCGCATACTCGCGATCGAGGAGGAGATCCTCAAGGAGCTCGAGCTGCCCTACCGCGTGGTCAACATCGCGGTGACCGACCTCGGTAGCTCGGCCGCGAAGAAGTACGACTGCGAGGCGTGGCTGCCCGGTCAGGAGCGCTATCGCGAGCTGACCTCCTGCTCGAACACGACCGACTACCAGGCGCGGCGCCTGAACATCCGCCTGCGCCGCGAGAAGCGCACGCAGACGCTGCACACGCTCAACGGCACCGCGGTCGCCGCCGGGCGCACGATCGTCGCGCTGCTCGAGAACGGCCAGCGCGAGGACGGCAGCGTGGCGCTGCCGCGGTGCCTGACGCCCTACGGGGCCCCCGCCGAATTGCGCGTCTCCTGAGCCACGGGCTCTCACCTCTGGAAGGGCCGGCTGCGGAAACCCGCCACGCCCGGCACTAGGCTGGGGTCACCGTGTCACTCCCGTTCGGCTTCCTGCTCGCGCCGGATCCTCCTCCACGGCGGGTGGGCGTGATCGTCGCCGCCGGGGCGGTGGCGTTGTGCACGCTGATCATCTACCCGCTGAAGCACGTGGCCCCGGTGGTCTCGCTGGGCGTCGTCTACCTGCCGGCGGTGCTCGTGGTCTCGGTGACATGGGGGGCGTGGCTCGGTGTGGCCACGGCCGTCGTCAGCGCCGGGGCCTTCAACTTCTTTCACCTGCCCCCGGTGGGAGAGTTCACGATCAGGGACTCGAGCAACTGGGTGGCCCTGGTCACCTTCCTGGTGGTTGCGGCCCTGGCGAGCTCGGTCGCCGAGGTCACGCGCGCACGCACGCGCGAAGCGGAAGCCCGCCGGCGCGAGGCCGACCTGGCGGCGGAGATGGCGCGGCTTCTGCTGCGCGGGAACAGTCTCGCGGAGGCACTGCCGACCGCCGCCGCGCGGCTGGCGCAGACGCTCGAGCTGAGCTCGGCCGCGATCGAGATGGAGGCGGTCGAGGGGGACGAGCGGAGCATCGCGTTCCCGCTGCGCGAGGGGACGAGCCGCCTCGGCACGCTGCTCGTCGGGGCCGACACCTCCGAGGAGAGCCTGCGCCGGCTGCAGGAGCGCGTGGTGCCGGCATTGGAGGCGCTGTTGAGCGCGGCGCTCGAGCGCGAGGGGCTGCTCGGCGGGGTGGTCGAGACGGCGGCGCTGCGCCGGGCGGACGCGGTCAAGACCGCCCTCTTGCGCGCGGTCTCCCACGATCTTCGCTCGCCGCTGACGGCGATCTCGGCCGCCGGCGAGGCGGTCGGCTCGGAGTCGCTGTCGCAGCACGAGCGCGCCGAGCTGGCGGCGGTCATCCAGGAGGAGACGCGGCGGCTGTCGCGTCTGGTGGACAACCTGCTCGATCTCTCGCGCCTTGAAGCGGGGGCGGCCGAGCCGCGCCGCGACTGGACCTCGGTCGACGAGCTGATCCGCTCGGCGCTGCGCGACCTGGCGGCGGGCCCGGAGGAGTTCAGCCTCTCGATCGACCCCGACCTGCCCGTGGTGCGCGTGGACCCCGTGCAGATGGAGCGCGCGTTCGTCAACGTGCTGGAGAACGCTCGGCGGCACTCGGGCGGGCATCCGGTGTCGGTGCGCGCCCGCGCCGTGCGCAGCCTCGCGCGCGCTCGCCGTCAACCTGTCGCGGCGGCGCAGGAGGGCCCACATGTCGCAGCAGCGCAGGAGGGCGCACGCGGCGACGACGGACCGAAGCCGGCCGGCGACCGCGTGATCGTGCGGGTCGTCGATCGCGGGCCCGGGATCCCGCCGGCGCAGCTGGAGCGCGTGTTTGAGCCCTTCTATCGGGCCGGCACGTCCGCCGGAGGGCATCGCGGCTCGGGCCTAGGCCTGGCGATCGCGCGCGGGTTCACCGATGCGAACGCCGGGTCGCTGCACGTCGAGTCGCTCCCCGGGCAGGGAGCCACCTTCGTCTTCGAGCTGCCGCTGGACGAGCCCGGCGAGGATGCCGGGAGCGACGTCCGTGAGCGCTCCGACGGCGCGGCGTCGGAGCCGCAGGAACCGCATGTGACGGCGCTCGGCCGGAAGCCGGCCGCGTGAACGCCGAGGCGCCCGCCGCCCCCGCGAAGCCGCCGCGCGTGCTCGTGGTGGACGACGAGCCGCAGATCGTGCGCGCGCTGAAAGTGGTGCTGCGCGAGGCGGGCTTCGAGGCGGTCGCCGCCGAGACAGCGTCGCAGGCGCTCGACCTGGCCGCCGTGCATCGCCCGGACGCGGCGATCGTCGACCTGGTGCTGCCGGACGGCGACGGTGTTGAGGTGACCCGCACGTTGCGCGAATGGAGCGCGATGCCGATCCTCGTGCTGTCCGCCGTGGGCGAGGAGGAGCAGAAGGTGAGAGCCCTGGAGGCGGGGGCCGACGACTACATCACCAAGCCGTTCGGCGCGCGGGAGCTGGTTGCCCGCCTGCAGGCCGCACTGCGCCGCACGACGCCGACCGAGGAGCAGCCGACGATCGTGGTGGAGGGGCTCGAGATAGACCTGGCCGCGCGGGTGGTGCGCCGCGACTCCGAGCCGGTCCACCTCACCCCGATCGAGTTCGAGCTCCTGCGGGCGCTCGTGCGCAACCGCGGGCGGCTGATGACGCACAGGGCGCTGCTGACGGAGGTGTGGGGTCCGCAGTACGTCGAGGACGTCCAGCCGCTGCGCACGCACATCGCGCGGCTGCGAGCGAAGATCGAGCCCGAGGGGGCGGCCGGGCCGCGTTACATCGTCACCGATCCGGGCGTGGGGTACAGGTTCGCTTTGTAAGGCCTTGCGGTTCGCGGTGTGAAACATCGCAGCGTGACGAAATCGTTATGGCGAATGCGCCCATCGTTACGCACCCGTGATGGCGCGGGGCCCATATTGATGGCATGGACGTCGTCGCGGTAGTTCTCGGGATCGCCATGTTCGCGATCCTGCTCTTCATCATCGAGGGGATCGATCGGATATGAGCGTCTCGCTTCCCCTTGGCGCCTTCATCGCGCACATGAGCGGCGCGGACTTCTTCGGTCTGGTCGTCTCGGTGCTGGTGATCGCCTACCTCTTCTACGCGCTGATCCGCGGGGAGAAGCTCTAGGGCATGACCTTCACCGGCTGGCTCACGATCTTCCTGTTCGCGGTCATCCTGACCGCGCTCGCCATGCCCCTTGGCGGCTACATGGCGAAGGTGTACACCGGCAAGCGGGTGTTCCTCTCACCGCTGTTCGCCGGTCCCGAGCGCTTCCTGCTGAAGATCTTGCGGGTGGACCCGAAGCGCGGGCAGGACTGGAAGTCCTACGCGAAAAGCCTCTTGATCTTCTCGCTCGCCGGCTGGCTGTTTCTGTATCTGATCCTGCGTACGCAGAACGCTTTCTACGTACCCCACGCGCTCAACCCGCTCGGTTATCACTCCGCGCCGTGGAACGTGACGTTCAACACGGTCTCGTCGTTCATGACGAACACGAACTGGCAGTACTACAGCGGCGAGACCACGATGAGCTACCTCAGCCAGATGATCGGGCTGACGGTCCAGAACTGGCTGTCGGCCGGGGTCGGCATCGTCGTGGCGGTGGCATTGGTCCGGGGGATCATCGGGCGCAGCGGCAAGAGCCTCGGCAACTTCTGGGAGGACCTGGTGCGCACGGTTCTCTACGTGATGACGCCCATCTGTGTGCTCGGTGCGCTGCTGCTCGTCTCGCAGGGGGTGATCCAGAACTTCTCCACCTACCTGACGGCCCACACGGTCACCGGCCTGACGCAGTCGATCGCGATGGGGCCCGTGGCCTCTCAGGAGGTCATCAAGGAGCTCGGCACCAACGGCGGCGGCTTCTTCAATGTCAACTCCGCGCACCCGTTCGAGAACCCGACCGCGTTCACGAACCTGGTCGAGATGCTGCTCGTGCTGATCATCCCGGCGGCGCTCGTTTTCATGTACGGGCGGATGAGCGGCAACCGCCGCCAGGGCTACGCGATCTTCGCGACGATGATGGTGATGTTCCTGGGCGCCGTGACCGTCGCCTACATCGCCGAGGCTCACGGCTCGCCCGCCCAGCACGCAGCCGGCCTGCACACGCACGTGATCTCGGGCTCGGCCGGCGGCAACATGGAAGGCAAGGAGCAGCGCTTCGGGATCGCGGGCTCGGCGCTGTTCGACACGATCACGACCGTCACCTCGTGTGGCGCGGTGAACAGCGCGATCGAGTCGTTCACCGGAATCGGCGGTGCGGTTCCGATGGCCAACCTGTCGGCCAGCGAGGTGATATTCGGCGGGGTCGGCACGGGCCTCTACTCGATCCTGCTCTACGTCCTGCTGGCCGTGTTCATCGGCGGGCTGATGGTGGGGCGCACGCCGGAGTGGCTCGGCAAGAAGCTCGAGGCGAGGGAGATCAAGCTCGCCGGGCTGGGCATCCTGATCACGCCCCTCGCGGCGCTGTTCTGCACGGCACTGGCCACCGCCAGTCATGCCGGACGCGCGTCCATCTCCGAAGGGGCGCTCTCCAAAGCGGGCGGCAACACGCCACAGGGCTTCTCCGAGTCCTTCTACGCCTACCTCTCCCAGGCCAACAACAACGGCTCGGCCTTCGCCGGCTACACCGGCTTCGTCCAGCCGAACGCCGGCAACGTCGGTTCCCACGGCATCACCTTCGCCAACCTGCTCGGGGGCTTCGACATGGTCTTCGCGCGCTACGCGCCGATCCTGTTCGCGCTCGCCGTCGCCGGGGCGCTCGCCGGCAAGCGCGTGACGCCCGCGGGCCTCGGCACCATGCGCACCGACAACCCGACGTTCGTGGTGCTGCTGATCGGCGTGATCATCCTCGTCGGCGCGCTGACGTTCTTTCCCGCCCTGCTGCTCGGCCCGATCGTCCAGGGCCTGACCACGCACCTCTACTGACATGCGCCGCGACATCGTGACATCCATCATCGGCATCGTCGTGTTCACGATCCTGCTCGGGCTCGTCTATCCGCTGTTCATCACGGGCGTCAGCCAGGTGGTGTTTCCCGGAAACGCCAACGGGCAGAAGGTCTACGTGGCGGGCAAGCTCGTCGGCTCGAAGATCATCGGCCAGAGCTTCGCCTCGCCGGTGATCGGCAAGAACGGCAAGCCCGAGGAAAAGGAAGAAGAACTCGTCACCGAAGCGGACCCGCGCTACTTCCAGAGCCGTCCCTCGGCCACCGAAGGCGGGGCAAACAACGCCGCCGCCAGCACCTTCTCCAACAAAGGGCCCAACAGCACGAAGACCGAGGAAGCGAACGCCGAAAACATCAAGGCCTATCTCGAACTGAACACCGGGCCGAACAAGCAGACGTATGAGCCCGGGCTGAACGTCGCGAAGATCCCGGTCGACGCCGTCAACACGTCCGCCTCGGGTCTCGACCCTGAAATCTCGCAGGCGAACGCCTGGATCCAGGCCTACCGCATAGCGGCCGTGCGTCGTCTCTCGCTGGTAACGGTCGACGGCCTGATCGCCAAATACACCGACGCGCGCGGGCTCGGCTTCTCGGGTGAGCCCGGAGTGAACGTGCTCGAACTGAACCTCGCCCTCGACCGCCTGACCGGAGGAACGCGCTGATGTCCGCACAGATGCCGGCGACCCACGAAAAGCAGGCGATCTCGCTGTTTCAGCGCGACATCGTCGTGCACTCGCTGATCGACAGCGTCAAGAAGCTCGACCCGCGCGTGCAGATCCACAACCCCGTGATGTTCGTCGTGGAGATCGGCGCGGTCATCACGACGGTCACGTGGCTGATCCAGGCGTTCGGCGGCAAGCCGCTCGGCGGGGGTCACGAGGAAGCCTGGTACACGTTCACGATCTCCTTCTGGCTGTGGCTGACGGTCGTGTTCGCGAACATGGCCGAGGCGTTCGCCGAGGGCCGCGGGCGCGCGCAGGCCGACACGCTGCGCGCGATGCGCAAGGAGACGGTCGCCACGATGCGCGACGGGACGACCAAGGCTGCCGCCGAGCTGACCCGGGGAGACGTCGTGGTGGTGCCTTCCGGAGAGCTGATCCCCGGTGACGGCACGGTCATCGAGGGCATCGCCACGGTGGACGAGTCGGCGATCACGGGCGAGTCCGCGCCGGTGATCCGCGAGTCCGGAGGCGACCGCAGCGCGGTCACGGGCGGCACGCGCGTGACCTCTGACGAGATCGTCGTCGAAATCACCCAGGAGCCCGGCCAGTCGTTCATGGACCGCATGATCGCGCTCGTCGAGGGCGCCGCGCGGCGCAAGACGCCGAACGAGGTCGCGCTGAACATACTGCTCGCCGCATTGACGCTGATCTTCATGATCGTGGTCGCCACGGTGCGCCCCTTCGGCCTGTTCGCGGGCACGGTGATCTCGGAGACGACCCTTATCGCCCTGCTCGTCGCTCTGATCCCGACGACCATCGGCGCGCTGCTGTCCGCGATCGGGATCGCCGGCATGGACCGCCTCGTGCGCCGCAACGTGCTCGCCCTGTCCGGCCGCGCGGTGGAGGCCTCGGGCGACGTGGACGTGCTGCTGCTCGACAAGACCGGCACGATCACGATCGGCAACCGGCTCGCCTCGGAGTTCGTCCCGATGCCGGGAGTGCCCGAGTCAGAGCTGGCCGAGGTCGCGCAGCTGGCCTCGCTGGCGGACGAGACACCGGAGGGTCGCTCGATCGTCGTGCTGGCGAAGCAGTACGGCATACGCGAGCACGACATGGCCTCAATACAGGCTGAGTTCGTGCCGTTCACGGCGCAGACCAGGATGAGCGGCGTTGACATCGACGGCAGGCGCCTTCGCAAGGGTGCCGGCGACGCGATCATCGAGCTTGTCAAGCGGGAGGGTGGATCCCCGCCGCCCGAGCTGCAGGCGCAGCTCGACCGCGTCGGCAACGAGGGCGGCACTCCGCTGGCCGTCTCGCGCGACAACCAGGTGCTCGGGGTCGTCTATCTGAAGGACACGATCAAGGAGGGCATGAAGGTACGCTTCGACCAGCTTCGGGCGATGGGAATCAAGACCGTGATGGTCACCGGCGACAACCGCCTGACCGCCGCCAAGATCGCCGAGGAGTCGGGCGTCGATGACTTCCTGGCCGAAGCAACGCCCGAGCGCAAGCTGGCGCTGATCCGCGAGCAGCAACAGGACGGCCGGCTCGTCGCGATGACCGGCGACGGAACGAACGACGCGCCGGCGCTGGCGCAGGCCGACGTCGGGGTGGCGATGAACACCGGCACCCAGGCGGCGCGCGAGGCGGGCAACATGGTCGATCTCGACTCCAACCCGACGAAGCTGATCGAGATCGTCGAGGTCGGCAAGCAGCTGCTGATCACCCGCGGCGCGCTGACGACCTTCTCGATAGCCAACGACGTCGCCAAGTACTTCGCGATCCTGCCGGCGATCTTCGTCGCGACCTATGCGACCAGCCCCGGCGGGAAGGGCCCGCTGCACGTGCTCAACATCATGAACCTGGGCAACCCGCAGTCGGCGATCGTCTCGGCGATCATCTTCAACGCGCTCGTCATCCCGGCGCTGATCCCGCTGTCGCTGCGCGGCGTGCGCTACCGGCCGATCGGCGCCAGCGCGCTGTTGCGGCGCAACCTGTGGATCTACGGCCTCGGCGGCATCATCGCCCCGTTCATCGGCATCAAGCTGATCGACCTGATCGTCTACAACCTGCTGGGAGGATGACCAGCGAGGCGGATCCTCTCACCCCGCCGGCAGCGGCCGCACAAGAGGCGCCGCGCCGCGGCCAGCTGAAGGTCTTCCTGGGAATGGCGGCGGGGGTGGGCAAGACCTACTACATGCTCCTGGAGGGCCACGCCGAGCAGGAGGCGGGCCGGGACGTGGTGATCGGGTTGCTCGAGACCCACGGCCGTGCCGAGACCGCCCGAGTCGCCGAGGGCCTGCCGATCCTGCCGCGCCGTCACGTGGCCTACCGCGAGACCGCGCTTGAGGAGATGGACCTGCCGGGGATCCTCCGCCGCGCGCCCGAGCTCTGCCTGATCGACGAGCTCGCCCACACGAACTCCCCGGGTCTCGAGCACGCCAAGCGCTACGAGGACGTCGAGGACGTTCTCGCCGCCGGCATCGACGTGCTCTCCTCGCTCAACGTCCAGCACCTCGAGTCGCTCAACGACCACATCACCGAGCTGAGCGGCATCCGCGTGCGGGAGACGATCCCCGACGCGATCCTCGGGCGCGCCGACGAGGTCGAGCTGATCGACCTCACCCCCCAGGCGCTGCTCGACCGCCTGCGCGCCGGCAAGGTCTACCCGCCCGAGCGAATCGACGCTGCGCTGAACAACTTCTTCCGCGTCGAGAACCTCTCCGCGCTGCGTGAGGTCGCGCTGCGCCAGGTCGCCCAGGAGGTGGGCGCCAAGCGCATGACAACCGAGCTCGTCGGCTCGCGCGAGGAGAGCCTCGCCGCGGACGCGCCGCAGGCCGTTAGCGAGCGGCTGCTGGCGCTCGTGGAGCCCTACCCGGGGGCTCAGCGCCTCGTGCGCCGCGCATGGCGTTCGGCCCAGCGCCTCGGCGCCGAGCTCGATCTTCTGTGGGTGCGCCGACCGGGGCAGCACCTCTCGGATGATCACGAGCGCTCGCTCGTTGCGCTCAGGCAGCTCGCGTCGGTACTCGGGGCGAAGATGCTCGAGGAGGAATCCGACGATCCGGCGGCGGCGATCGCCGACGTGGCCACGCGGCGCGGGACCACCTACATCCTGATGGGCCGCTCGCGCCCGGCGCGCGGCCTGGCCCGCCTGCGCGTTCCGCTGCCTCAGCGGCTGGCCCAGCGTCTGCCGGGAGTCGACGTGCGCATCGTGGCCGACCGCTCGCGACGCCCGGGCGCGGAGGAGAAGCCATGAGCGTCGCCGTGATCGTGATCGCCGTCGCCGGCGGGATGCTCATGGGGATCGCCGCGGGTTACTGGCTGCCGCCGCACGGACGCCTCGTCGCGCGCGACCGCCCCCGGCCCGTCCGGCGCATCCTGCTGCCCTTCACCGGCCAGGAGATCTCCCGCCGCGCGTTCGAGGCGGCAGTTCGGCTCGCCAAGGCGGAGAACGCGATCATCATGCCCGCGTTCCTGGCACGGGTGCCGATGAGCCTGCCCCTCGAATCGGCACTGCCGGTGCAGTGTGCGAGGGGAATGCCCCTGCTCGAGGCGATCGAGCAGCACGTCTCCTCACAGGGCATCCCCGTCGACTCCCGCGTCGGGCGCGGAAGATCCGCACGCGATGCGCTGCGCCAACTCATCGACCAGGAGGACTTCGACCGCATCATCGTCTCGGCCGACGAAGACCCGCGCGTGGGGCTGAGCTACGACGACCTGAGGTGGCTGCTCGAGCGGGTCCCGGCCGAGATCCTGATTCTCCGTCCCGCCCCGGAGGACACCCGCCGGATCTCCGCAGGCGCGGTGAACGGGCATTTCTGATCGGGGCCGACCCCGCGTGCGGCCCGGTTCGCTCAGGCGCCCGCTATGAGCACGCCGGCGAACACCGCGTACGCGGCGATCAGCGTCAGACCGGCTCCCCGACGCAGTCCGCTGTTCGCGTAGGAGAGCCCGAGCGCGAGAGCCGTCATCGCGAGGGCTGAGCCGGCCACGAAGGTCGTCTCGCTGGACGGCGCCCCGATGCCGAGGATCACCGTCGGGATCAGCAAGCCTGCCAGGATGTTCAACGCGTTGCTGTTGAGCGATGTGCTGAGAACGGCCGCTCCGCGTCCCCGCCTCGCCAGGTACGCAGCGGCGACCGCGTTGGGCAGGCTCGTCACGGCGGCGAGCACCAGCGCGCCCACCACGATGCTGGCGACGCCGGCGCGTGCCCCCAGTTCCGTAGCGGCGCGCTCCATCGCGATGCTCGCGCCGACGACCAGCGTGACGGTGCCCGCGGCGATCGCCGCGTCGCGCGCGTGCCCTCGGGGAGGGTGGATCGCCACTTCGAGCTCGATCTCCTCCTCGCGGACCGTCGCAAGGAGCCATGCCCGCCACGAAGGGGGGAGCCGAAGGACGGACAGGCGCTCGTGGCTGGCGGCGAGGACCGCGAGATAGGGTCCGAAGACGGCGAGCACGATGAGCAGCCCCGCCAGGGGGGTGAACGCGCCGGTCACGACCGCGAGAGCCACCGCGGAGATCCACAACGCGACGGCGCCGGCGAGCTCGATGACCCTTCGGTGCAGCGCGATCTGACCCGCGATGACGCCCGAGAGACCGATCAGCGCTGCGAGGTTGAACACGTTCGAGCCGAGCACCACCCCGGCGCCGACGCGCGGGTCGTTGCGTACGAGCGCTGTGACCGCGGCTGTGATCTCGGGAGCGTCTGCGGCCAGTGCGGCGAGCATTCCGAGTGCCGACTCGGACAGGCCGACGCGGGCTCCCACTCGCTCGAGCGACGCCACGAGCAGCCAGCTTGCGAAGAGGCTGATGGTCGCCGCCACGACGAAGACGACGGCCAGGAGAGCATCAGACATCTGCCGCGCCCCCGTGCTCGGCCGCGCCCGGCCCGACGCGGCGGCGGGTCCCATGCTTGGCAGTGTCGAACCGGGCTGGCATCACCTGAGCTCCCTCCTCGAGGGCACGCCGACCAGGCTTCCCGGCTCGCCGGCGCCAGTCTAGCTCGCGCAGCGGCTCGACGACCTTGTGCGCGTCGCCGTCGCTTCGACGAGAATTGCCGCATGGCCGACGAGCAAGCAGGCCTCACCGAACGCGGCCATCTGAAGGTCTTCATCGGGATGGCGCCGGGCGTGGGCAAGACCTATCGCATGCTCCAGGAGGGCGCCGCCGAAGCCGAGAGCGGCCGCGACGTGGTGATCGGGTATCTGGAGCCGCACGGCCGCGCCGAGACCGTCGCGCAGGCGGAGGGCCTTGAGGTCGTCCCGCGGCGGCGCGTGCTCTATCGCGGGCGCCCGCTCGAGGAGATGGACCTGCCGGCGGTGCTTGCCCGCAGCCCCGAGCTGTGCCTGATCGACGAGCTCGCGCACACCAACGCTCCCGGGGTCGAGCACGAGAAGCGTTACGAGGACGTGCGCGACGTGATCGAGGCCGGCATCGACGTGTTCTCGACGGTCAACGTCCAGCACCTGGAGAGCCTCAACGACCAGGTGACCCAGCTGACCGGCGCGCGCGTGCGCGAGACGATCCCCGACGAGGCCCTTTCGGCCGCGGATGAGGTCGTGCTCGTCGATCTCACTCCCGAGGCGCTGATCGGGCGCCTGCGCGCCGGCAAGGTGTATCGCCCCGAGCGTGTGCATGCTGCGCTCAACAACTTCTTCAAGATCGAGAACCTCGAGGCGCTGCGCGAGACGGCGCTGCGCCAGGTGGCCGAGGACGTCGAGGTCAAGCGCCTCGTGCGCGAAACGAGCCCGACCGTGCGGCGCGACGAGGAGGGGCTGCCGGGCCCGCGGGAGGCGCCGCCCCAGGCCATCGCCGAGCGCCTGCTCGCGCTGGCGACGTTCGCGCCGGACTCCGAGCGCGTCGTGCGGCGTGCGTGGCGCTCGGCCCAGCGACTGGACGCTGAGCTCGACGTGCTGGTGGTGCGTCCGCCCGGGCGCCCCCCGGGCCAGGAGGACCGTGCGCGCCTGGAGGCGCTGCGGCGGCTGGTCGCGATGCTGGGAGCGCGCCTGCGCGTGGAGGAAGGCGAGGACGTGGCCGCCGTCGTGATCCGGGTGGCCCGGGAGCTCGGCAGTACCTACGTGCTGATGGGCACACCGGCGCCGCGCCGCGGCCTGCGGCGTCTGGCCCGGAGCTCGGAGCCGGCGCTGCTGATGCGCCTGATCGAGGGACTGCCGGGCGTGGACCTGCGGATCGTCGCCGACCCGACCCTGCGCGGAGCGCCGGAGGAGCCTGACATCATGTCCAGACGCGGGGCAGGTGATCGGGCGGACGCCTCGTAAGACTGTTGGGCGCCCGCTGGCCGTCCGCAACCCTGACCGCCCAAGCCTGTTGGAGATCTATATGAGACCCCCTCGCCGCCTACTGCCAATCGCCCTCGCCCTGCTGCTCCTGGGCGCGATCGCCTCCAGTGCGATCGGCCAGACGCCCGCGGGCGCTCCGAGCGCGCCCCGCGCGCACGCGGCCGCCTCCTACCTGACGGGCATCGGCGACGAGCAGCCGGAGATGTTCAACGACCCGTTCTGGCGCCAGCTGCACACGAAAATCGCCCGCTACATCGCTCCCTATGACGCAGCCGTTCGCCCCGCCTCCCTGGCCGCGGCGAAGATCTGGATCCATGCCGCCGAACGGCAGCACGTGCAGGTGCTCGTCGCCTTCTACCACTCCGAGTACACGCCCACGCGGATGCCGAGCGTCGCCCTGTATCAGCGCGACGTGCAGAAGTTCGTGAAGCTCTTTCCTCGCGTCAAGCAGTACCAGTCATGGGACGAGGCCAACCGCGGCAACGTGCCTCGTGCGTTCTCGAGCCCCTCCGCGGTGGCAGCCGCCGACTACTACCAGGCACTGATTCGAGTCTGCAAGGGCTGCACCGTCAGCGGGCTCGACGTGCTCGACCAGTCCAACATCGGCCCGACCCTCGGCTACATCGCGGCATTCAAGCGCGAGATCGGTCGCCTGCGAACGACGATGCCGCGCATCTGGGGCCTGCACGACTACTCCGACGTGAATCGATTCGAAAGCTGGCGCACGCGTGAACTCGCCCGGGCTCTCGGAGGCGAGGTGTGGCTCACCGAGACCGGCGGGATCGTCCAGTTCGGCGGGGCCTTCCCCAACATCCGCGGCTCCGGCCTGACGCGGGCCGCGAAGGTCGTCAAGTACATGTTCGGGGTCACCGGGTCCGTCTCGCGGATCAAGCGCCTGTACATCTACGACTGGACCGGCGGCGTCGCCTCGACGCGCTTTGACGCGGGGCTGACGGACAACCACCACAAGCCCCGAGCCGGCTACGTCGTGGTCTGCCGCCAGTTGCACGCGGCCAAATGCAACATCAAGGTGAGCAGCCACTGAGACCTCAGGCGCGAACGGTCCGCATGCGTCAGGCGCGAACGGTCCGCGCGCGTCCGACGCCGCTGGCCGGCTCCGGTTCGTTGCGTGACAGCCACACCCCGGCGAGCGCCAGCAGGCCGGCGATCGCAGCGATCGGCGCGAGCGTCCTCAGGGGGTAGTCGCCGAAGCCCTTGTGCAGCGCGGTGTGATCGCCGGCGCCGAGGATGCTGAGCAGGCCCCAATGGTCGATTCCGAGCGCCGTGGGGGCGATCGCGGCGAACAGGCACCACCCGGCGAGCGCGAGCACCCCGTTGCGCAGCGCGGCGGCGGTGAGCCTCATCCGGGCCGTGGCGCACACGGCCAGCACCAGCCCGCCGCCGGCCGCGAGCAGGAACGGCCAGATCCCCCCCCAGCCGCGGCCGAGACCGTAGGCCGAGGCGATCGTCGGCTGGAACACGCCATCGCGCAGGTAGCGGGCCCAGACCACCGCCTCGGTCTCGTACCCGACGAGCGGATGGGTGATCGTGGCGATCACATTGGTCGCGATCGAGACGGCCGCCAGGGCGATCGTCGGCCCGGGGAAGCGCTTGAAGGCGATCCCCAGCGGGAAGGCCAGGAAGGGCAGCATCGTCGTCAGGAACCGAGGGCCCATGAAGCCGCCGCCGAAGGGGAGGTAGTAACCGGAGTTGTAGCCGATGTAGCAGAGGCAGATGCCGCCGACCGTCAGCGCCTCGGCGCGCCATCCGCGCCGGTAGAGCAGCACGGTGCCGATCGCGCCCATCAGCAGCACCGGCGACAGTGTCAGCAGGCCGCGCGAGTCGAACAGCAGCGTGGCGAACACCTTCACGCTCGGCACGCCGATCCCGAAGAAGCCGTGCTGCTGGCGCGGAACGTCGGAGTAGGCCAGATGGGTCCACGAGTGGAAGGCGTAGTGGTTGTAGAGCAGCAGCGGCACCACGCCGAGAACGCCACCGGCGATGTAGGCGCCGGCGCGGCGCGCCACAAGCGGCGGCGCGAGGGCGTCGCGCCGCGAGAGCAGATAGAGCCCAAGCACCACCGCCACGAAGAACAGCGGGTACTCCGAGGCGACGGCATAGCCCATCGCCAGGCCGGCGATCGCGAGGAGCGCCGGGCTCGGCGGCCCGTCGCGCTCGTGCAGCATCAGCGCGAACGCCGCGAAGCCGAGAAAGGCGGTGAAGACGTGCGAGAACAGCAGCGTGGAGAGCGCAAGCACGATCGTTCCGAGGCCCAGCGTCACCGCCGCCGCGACGCCGAAGCCGGGCTCGAAGCGCTCGGCCACGCGCCATACGAGCAACAGCAGCAGCACACCGGGCAGCACGTTTCCCCACAGCCCGATCAGATAGACCATCTCATCGTCGCGGCGCAGCGCTTCAGAGCTCCGCGCCCACGAGTCGGCGTTCACGAAATTGAGCGTGTCGTAGAAGGGAAGCGCGAACAGGGCGAGCCCGGGAGCGCGCGCCGAGTACCAGTGTCCCTTGTAGAAGACCTTGTCCCCGGTGTTCGCCCGGTAGGCGTCGATCGTCGTGCCGCCGTTGTTGAGCGACCGGATCAGGTCGTAGTGGGAGGCCTGGTTCCACGAGAAGCTCTGGATCATCGTCGCGTAGGCGAGCCCGACCAGCAGGATCGCCGCGAGTGCGAAGCGCCTTCGCTTGCGCGCGCTCATCAGTCGGTCCCGTGCAGAGCCTTCGGGCCGGCTCCGATGCTGTAGATGACGATCGTCCCGACGCGCCGGCGGGTGATGCCCAATCCGGCGATCGGCTTGGCGGCCGCCGCGGCAACGTCGGGGGGCTCGGCGCGCGCGAAGCCGACCACCCCCGGCAGCCGGGGCAGGCGCAGATGAAGGACCACGGTGCGGATCCCGTAGTAGCGCAGCTTCTCGACGCTCGCCCGATCCGGGAAGCCGTTCATGCCGCCGCGCAGGTCGTCGACCGCGGGTATGTCGAAGGTGCTGTTGCCGACCGGGATCTTGTAGAAGCCGTTTGTCGAGAAGTACTGCCAGATGCGGTCGGCCGCCCCGTCGGTGGGGAGGTCAAGGAGCGGTGCCGGCAGGCCGATCTCCGCGCGCGCAGGTTGAGGCACGACCGGGTGGGCGAGATGTCCCGCGCCCTCGCCGAGCAGACCGACCATCAGCACGACGCCCGTCACCGTGGCGAGGCCGCGCACCGACCGCCGCTGCCCCCAGGCACCGATGCGCGCGCAGAGCGCCTGCGCGCCGGCGCCCGCGAGCAACGCATAGAAGAGCGTCGCCGTCGTGAACACCCGCCCGGGCACGCGCACGCCGTTCCAGCCGGGAGCGTAGTCGTAGATCAGCCGGTAGGGGTAGCCGGCGCCGGTCAGCCCGAAGCCGAGCGCGAGGACCGAGCAGGTGAGGATTCCCACGAGCAGGCCGGCCCGTAATCGTCGCGTGTACAGGGGTGCCGCCAGGCCCACCGCCGCGAGCAGGAGGATCAGGGCGCCGGGAAAGAAGACGCTCTCGTTCTTGGAGTGCACTTTGGCGCGCAGCCCCGCGGTCGCCGCACCCCACACGCGATTCTCCGAGGAGGCCGCAAGCAGCGCGGGCGGACCCGCCGAGTAGGTTTTGACTTCCCGCAGCGACCGTTTCGCGCTGGGGTAGTCCTTGGCGATCTTCAGGTAGGGGCGCGCCTCGTAGACCGCGACAACCCCGACCAGGGCGATACCCGCGCAGGTGACCGCGAGCAGGCGGCGGGGGAGCGCCGGGCGCCCGGCCCGCCACCAGTAGACGGCCGCGGCGATTGCGAGCACCGCCAGCAGGTAGCTGTACTGCAGGCCGAGCGTGAAGCCGAGGCTGATCTGCCAGGCCGACACCAGCCAGCCCGCGAGCACGAGCCCGCTGGAGCCCCGCCGGTAGCCGCGCAGGAGCAGGAACAGCGCCAGCGGGATCCCGCCGGAGGAGATCACGTGCAGGTGACCGGCCTCCGTGACGCGGTAGGGCGCGTAGGCGAAGGCGACGCCGGCGGCCCCCGCGCCGAGCCGGCCCAGCCCGAGCTCGCGCGCGAGCAGATAGGCGCCCACGAAGCAAAGCGACCAGGCGAGCAGGAACAGCAGGTTGAAGCGGACGAGCGCGGCGACGGTGCCCGAGCCGAAGAACGCCGCGGGCCCGAACCCGAGCAGGGAGTCCGAGAAGGCGAGGCTCAGCGGGTGGGGGTAGAAGGCGTTCGCGTCGAACAGGTGCAGGGGGTCGTGCAGCATCGCGTGCCCCACCCACGCGATCTGCCAGGCGGTGCGCACGGGGTCGCCGAGATCCGGCGCGATCCGGCTTGACATGTGAAGGACGAGCGGCCAGCTCGTGAGCACGGCCAGCGCGATCCCCGCGAGGACCACCAACGCGAGCTCGCGCCATCCGAGCGCCGGCGAGGGCGCCCAGCGGACCGGCTGCGCGGGCGATCGCCGAGCGCTCGAGGCGCTGTCCGTCGCGCGCGCAGCCGCTCCGGCGCCCGACGGCGCGGGCGATCCGGCTGGCGCGCGGGGTGGGCTGGGAACGTCGGTGCTCATCATCTGCTGGGGGGCGGGACCGCGCGGATCGGCGCAGCATACGGGAGCCGCCTACGACACAACGGCGCATCGCCCCGGTGGCCTTGGGCCATACCGACATGACGATTTGCGCAACACTGGCCGGCATGAGGGTTCTCGTTGTCGGAGTCGGCGGCGTGGGCGCGGCGTTTGCCGCGATCGCCCAGCGTCGAGAGGCATTCGATCGGGTCGTGCTGGCCGACATCGCGCTGGAGCGCGTGCGCTCTGTGGTCGCCGGCCTCGGCGAGCCGGCACGTTTCTCCGGCGAGCGCGTCGACGCCTCCGACCAGGCGGACCTCGTGAGCCTGATCGGCCGGGTCAAGCCGGACGCCGTGCTGAACGCGTGCGACCCGCGTTTCAATGAGCCGATCTTCGGCGCCGCGTTCGAGGCGAAGGTCACCTACCTCGACATGGCGATGACGCTCTCCCATCCCCATCCCAAGCGCCCGTACGAGCTCCCCGGGGAGATGCTCGGCGAGCGCCAGCTGGCCCGCAGCGATGAGTGGGAGCGCGCCGGATTGCTCGCACTGGTCGGGATCGGCGTCGAGCCGGGTCTGTCGGACATCTTCGCGCGCTACGCGGCCGACGAGCTGTTCTCGAGCGTGCAGGAGGTCGGCGTGCGCGACGGCGCCGACCTCGTGGTCGAGGGATACGACTTCGCGCCGACGTTCTCGATCTGGACGACGATCGAGGAGTGCCTGAACCCGCCTCTCATCTGGGAGCGCGAGCGCGGCTTCTACACCACCGCACCCTTCTCCGAGCCCGAGGTGTTCGACTTCCCGGAGGGGATCGGTTCGGTGGAGTGCGTGAACGTCGAGCACGAGGAGGTGGTCCTGATCCCCCGCTGGGTGCCCTGCGAGCGGGTCACCTTCAAGTACGGGCTGGGGCAGGAGTTCATCGAGGTCCTGCGCACGCTGCACAAGCTAGGCCTCGACTCGACCGAGCCTGTGTCGGTTCGCGGCATTCAGGTGGCCCCGCGCGACGTCGTGGCCGCCGCGCTTCCCGACCCGGCTACGCTCGGGGAGCGGATGACCGGCCGCACGTGCGCAGGCACGTGGGTGAGGGGGACAGGGACTGACGGCAAGCCGCGCTCGACCTACCTCTACCACGTGGTCGACAACGAGCACACGATGCGCGAGTACGGCAGCCAGGCCGTCGTGTGGCAGACGGCGGTCAATCCGGTGGTCGCGCTGGAGCTCTTGAACGACGGCACGTGGAAGGGCGCCGGCGTGCTCGGTCCCGAGGCTTTCCCGGCAAAGCCCTTCCTCGAGCGCCTGGGCGAGCTTGGCTCGCCTCACGGCCAGCAGGAGCTGCCGGCGGCGGAGGAGCGTTAGGCGGCCACTAGAAATCGACCGCGGCCGGCACGGGCCCTGTAGGCGGCGGCTGTTCGAGCACGTCGGGCGGCGCCGTTTCCCGCTTGCGCGAGAAGAACTCCCGGAAGAACGGGCGCGAGGCGATCATGATCACGGCGCCGAGGATCATCCCGCCGATGCCCATCCACAGCGGTAGCGTGATGCCGAGGATCGGCTTGGATCCCACGTTGGCGGCGTGGCCATAGTAGAACGCCGCCTTGATTCCTATCCCGAACAGCATCAGCCCGCCGATCAGCGGGCCGAGGCCGAGCAGCAGGAAGTTGCGGGCGCTCTTGCCCAGCTCGTGGCGGTAGTAGAACCCGCAGGCGACGCCCGTGAAGCCGTAGTAGAAGCAGATCGGGAAGCCGATCGCGGTGAGCGAGTCTTCGAGCACGCTCGAGGAGAGCAGCAGCAGGACGACGGTGGTGATGATCGCCAGCACGCCGAAGCCGAGCGTCGAGACGGTCGGGGTGAGGTAGCGTTTATGGACGCGGGACAGCACGCTCGTGACGGCTTTCCAGTGCGCCATCGACAAAGTCGTGCGGGCCGTCGGCAGGATCGTCGTCTGCGTCGAGGCCGACGCGGAGGTGAGCACCGCGATGATCAGCAGCTTGTTGAGCGTGCCGCCGAGCACCCCCACGCCGAGAGCGTTCAGAACGTCTTCCTGGTTTGCTTCGTCGGTCAAGAAGGCGACGCCGTGGAAGGATTGGGAGGCCGCCGTGACGACGACGTAGATGAGCACGAGCAGGATCGTCGAGACGACCGCGGCCTTGCCCGGCCCCTCGGCGGGATCCTCGGACTCCTCGTTGACCGCCACGCCGGAATCCCAGCCCCAATAGATGAAGACCGCGAGCAGAAGCGCGACCACAAGATCGCTGAAGTTCATCGCGAACGGGTTGATCCACGAGACCGACGGCTTGATCGAGCCGGACGGAGGATGGCTGCCGTAGACCTTGACGAAGGCCACCACCGAGAAGAGTCCGAGGATGAACACCTCGGCGCCGAGCAGCACCTGCTGGATGCGCGCCGAGAGCTCGATGCCGCGATAGCAGATCCAGGTCATGATCGCGATCCACAGGACCGCGGCGATGATGATCGCCGCTTTGGAGTTCCCGAGTTCGGTGAAGCCGAAGAGCTTGAACGTGTAGATGGCCGCGATGTCCGAGAGCGAAGCCATGACGAGCACGTCGGCGAGGAAGATCGCCCAGCCGTTCAACCAGCCCGTCGCCGGACCGAACGTGCGCGTCGTCCACGCGAAGGTCGTGCCCGCGTCGGGGTCGGCGCGGTTGAAGTATTTGTAGGCCGAGGCGACCAGGAGCATCGGGATGAACGCCACGAGCATCACCGCCGGCGCATGTACACCGACGCCCTTGACCGCGACGATGAAGCCGAGCGTCGCCGCCAGCGAGTATGCGGGCGCGGTCGAGGCGACGCCGATGACGATGTTCGAGACGTATCCGATCGCGCCCTTTTTCAGGCCCTTGTCGACGACCTGCGAAGATGCCGGGGCTCCGGACTGCGCGACGCTCTCGGTGGCCATCAACGGCTCCTCTCGATGGGTGGTCAGGCGGCTCCTGTTGGCTATGCCAACGGCATGAAGCCCCGTCGTCACAGAAGTTACGTCCTCGACCGGCGAACGCACAAGGGGCGCAATTCCCAAAACGGACTGGCCGGGTTGTACATCTTGTATAATCGCGTCCGGACTTGTTGACCACGCGGCGCATTGAGTCGGCGGTCTGCAGGCAGTACCGTTGTCCTGAGTGTCTAGTCGGCCTTCGGAGCGGGGTGGTGCAAATGCCCAGTGATCTTCAGCAGCAGGCCAAGCGTCACCTGTGGATGCACTTCACACGGATGGGCTCCTATGAGCACTCCGAGGTGCCGGTGATCGTGCGCGGGGACGGGTGCTACGTGTATGACGAGCACGGCAAGCGCTATCTGGACGGCCTCTCCGCGCTGTACTGCGTGAACATCGGCCACGGGCGCGCCGAGCTCGGCGAGGCCGCGGCCCGTCAGGCGAAGGAGCTCGGCTTCTACACGAACTGGAGCTACGCGCACCCGCGCTCGATCGAGCTGGCGACGCGAATCGCCGAGCTCTCGCCGGGCAACCTGAACCGCGTGTTCTTCACCTCGGGTGGCTCGGAGTCGGTCGAGTCCGCGTGGAAGCTCGCGAAGTCCTACTTCATGGCGCGCGGCGAAGAGAGGCGGCACAAGATCATCTCCCGGTACCTCGCCTACCACGGCACGTCGATGGGTGCGCTCACGGCGACCGGCCTGCCGGCCCTGCGCGAACCGTTCGAGCCGCTGACCCCCGGTGGCAGGCACGTCGCCAACACCAACTCCTACCGCTGGAGCGAGGACCGCGATCACCTGTGGGCGGCCGACTCGATCGAGGAGGCGATCCTGTTCGAGGGGCCTGCGACGGTGGCCGCGGTGATCCTCGAGCCGGTGCAGAACGGCGGCGGCTGCTTCGTGCCCCAGGACGGTTACTTCCAGCGTGTTCGGGAGATCTGCGACCGCTACGGCGTGCTTCTGATCTCCGACGAGGTGATCTGCTCGTGGGGTCGCCTCGGCCACTGGTTCGGCTCGGAGCGGTTCGACTATGTGCCGGACATGATCACCACCGCGAAGGGCATCACCTCCGCCTACGCCCCGATGGGAGCGGTGATCGCCGGCGACCACATCGCCGAGCCGTTCCTCCACGGCACGGCGAGCTTCAACCACGGCTTCACCTTCGGCGGGCACCCGGTCGCGTGCGCCATCGCGCTTGCGAACATCGACGTGATCGAGCGGGAGGGCCTGAACGAGCGCGTCCTGCAGAACGAAGGCGGGCTGCGGGCGATGCTCGAGAGCCTGCGTGACCTGCCGATCGTCGGGGACGTGCGGGGCGCCGGCTACTTCCAGGCGATCGAGCTGGTGAAGGACCAGGACACCAAGCAGACGTTCGACCACGAGGAGGCCGAGGAGCTGTTGCGGGGCTTCCTCTCGGGCGAGCTCTACAAGCGCGGTCTGATCTGCCGGACCGACGATCGCGGCGATCCGATCGTCCAGCTCTCCCCGCCGCTCATCGCGGGGGAGGAGCAGTTCGAGGAGATCGAGGCGATTCTGCGCCCGGTGCTGAGCGAGGCGTCGGAGCGGGTGGAGAGTTGGAGCTCACTGTCGAGAGCCTGATCGCCGAGTTCGGCCTGGAGCTCGCGAGCGGCCAGGGCTCGGCGCAGACGCATGTTCGCTGGGTGCACAGCACCGAGCTGCCCGACCCGACCCCCTGGCTGCGCGGCGGCGAGCTGCTGCTGACCACGGGCATGCAGCTCGATCGCCCGAAGGTGCAGCGCGAGCTGATCGACCGGCTGGCCGATCACGAGATCGCCGGGCTCGGCTTCGGCACGGGCTTCACCCACAAGCGGCTGCCGGCGGCGCTCCTGACCGCGGCGCGGAAGCGCTCGTTCCCTCTCTTCGAGGTTCCCTACGAGCTGCCGTTCATCGCGATCACCGAGCGGGCCTTCGCCCAGCTCGTCAACGAGCGCTACGAACTGCTCCAGCGCAACATGATCGGCGACGTGCTCGCCGAGGCGCTGACCGGTCACCTCTATCCGGACGAGCTGCAGGCGCGGCTGCGTCCGTTCGGCATCGGAGAGCAGGTGGCGGTGCTGGCGTTCAAGCTGGCCGACCCGAGCGCGGCTGCGGCGCTGCTCGAACGGATTCTCGAGCGCGAGCACGTCCACAACCTCGTGGCGATCCGCTCGGGGCTCGTGTGTGCGGTCATCGACGCCTCGGGCGTCGATCCGATCGAGCTCGCCGGCGCGGTACGCCGGGAGCTGCTCGCGCGCTTCGGCGAGGTGCGCGCGGCCGCGAGCCGAGCCGCCCCGACACACTCGCTGCGGCTGAGCTTCCACGAGGCGCGCTGTGCGCTCGAGGCCGTGCGACTGCAGAACGGGAGCGCTCCCGACGTGGCCTCCTACAGGGACCTCGGCGCGTTCCAGCTGCTGCTCTCGCTGCAGGACGATGACGCGCTGATCTCCTATTGCCGCGGCGTGCTCGGCCCGGTCGAGCAGGGGGAGGGCGAGTACGGCGAAGAGCTCCTGCGCTCGCTCGACGTGTTCATCGAGCACAACGGGCACTGGGAGAAGGCCGCGAGCGCCCTCTACTGCCACCGCCACACGCTGCGCTACCGCATCCGCCGCGTGGAGCAGCTCACGGGGCGCGACTTCAGCAACGCCCGCGATCGCATCGAGGTGTGGCTGGCGCTGCGCGGAAGGGAACTGGCACGCTGATGGCCAGAACGGATGCGGACAGACACGGGCGTGGCGCGCCGAGCGAGGGGGCGCCGAGCGAGGGGGCGCCCCGCAGATGAGAATCGGAGTTCCCAGCGAGATCAAGCCCGACGAGTACCGCGTCGCGATCACCCCCGCCGGGGTCAGGGAGCTGAGCGCGCGCGGCCACGAGGTGCTGCTGCAGGCGGGCGCCGGCGAGGGCAGCGCGATGGCCGACGAGCAGTTCCTCGCGCAGGGCGCGCGCATCGTGCCCGACGCCGACGCGGTCTTCGAGGCGGCCGAGCTCGTGCTGAAGGTCAAGGAGCCCCAGCCCGAGGAGGTGGGCAGGTTGCGCGACGGGCAGACCCTTTTCACCTACCTGCACCTGGCGGCCGAGCCGGAGCTGGCGCGGGGGCTGCAGGAATCGGGCGCGACGTGCATCGCCTATGAGACGGTCGAGGACCCGGAGGGGCGCCTCCCGCTGCTTGCGCCGATGAGCGAGGTCGCGGGCAAGATCGCTACGCAGGCGGGCGCCTTCATGCTGGAGAAGCCGCTCGGGGGCCGGGGCATCCTGTTGGGCGGCGTCCCTGGCGTGGCCGCTGCGACGGTGCTCGTGATCGGGGGAGGCGTGGTGGGCATGAACGCGGCCTTCATAGCGATCGGCATGCAGGCCGACGTGTTCGTGTTCGACCGCTCGATCGACCGGTTGCGCGAGCTGGAAGTGGCCTTCGCCGGGCGCGCCTCGACCGTGTACTCCTCGACCCTGGCGATCGAGGAGATGCTGCCGCTGGCCGATCTCGTGATCGGCGCCGTTCTCGTCCACGGCGGGCGCGCGCCGCGGGTCGTGACGCGCGAGCAGCTGAAGCTGATGAAGAGGCACGCGGTGCTCGTGGACGTCTCGATCGACCAGGGCGGGTGCTTTGAGACCTCACGGCCGACGACCCACTCTGACCCGACATACGAGGTGGATGAGATCACCCACTACTGCGTCACGAACATGCCCGGCGCGGTGCCGATCACCTCGACCTACGCGCTCACGAACGCGACGCTGCCGTACGTGCTCGAGCTGGCCGAACACGGGATCGAGCAGGCGCTCGCACGCGATCCGGGACTGCGCATGGGCCTGAACGTGGCCGGCGGCCGGATCACCCACCCCGCCGTGGCTGAGGCGCTGGGCATGGGGCCAGTCTCACAACCAGCTTAGGATCCGCGATATCCACTGACGATCCAACGATCGATCCCTGAAGGAGAGACAGACGATGGCAATTGCGACAGGGACCCTCCAGAACTTCATCGACGGCGAGTCGGTATCAGCGGCCGCTGATACCGAGCCGATCCTCAATCCCGCGACCGGCGAGGAGCTGGCGCGGGCCCCGATGTCGAACGCCGAGGAGGTAGATCGCGCCGTGCAGGCCGCGCGGCGGGCGTTTCCGGGCTGGTCGCAGACCACGCCCGCCGAGCGGGCGCAGGCGCTGCTGGCGCTTGCCGACATGGTCGAGCAGAAGGGTGATGAGATCGCGCGGGAAGAGGCGCTCAACGCCGGCAAGCCGATAGCCAACGTCGTCAACGACGAGATCCCCGTGATGGCCGACAACCTGCGCTTCTTCGCGGGCGCCGCTCGCTGCCTGGAGGGAAGGGCGGCGGGGGAGTACATGGACGGCTACACGTCGTTCACGCGCCGCGAAGCGGTAGGGGTGATCGGGCAGATCACGCCGTGGAACTACCCGCTGATGATGGCGATCTGGAAGATCGGCCCGGCCCTGGCGGCGGGGAACACGATCGTCCTGAAGCCCGCCGAGACCACCCCGATCACCACGGTCAGGTTCGCCGAGCGCGCGGCCGACATCCTTCCCAGGGGCGTGCTCAACGTCATCACCGGCCACGGCGAGCCCACCGGACAGGCGCTCATCAGCCATCCCGAGGTGGACATGGTGTCGCTCACCGGGTCGGTGGACACCGGAAAGCACATCGCGCGCACCGCGGCGGACAGCCTCAAGCGCGTCCATCTGGAGCTCGGCGGCAAGGCTCCCGTGGTGGTCTTCGACGACGTGAGCCTGCAGGGCGCGCTCGAGACGATCGCCGGAACCGGCTACTACAACGCCGGGCAGGACTGCACCGCCGCCACCCGCGTGCTGGCTGCCGGCAAGGTCTACGACGACGTGGTCGCCGGCCTGGCCGAGCAGGCGAAGGGGCTCGTGATCGGCGACACGCTGGCCCCCGAGACGACGCTCGGGCCCGTCAACTCGGCGCGTCAGCGCGAGCGCGTCGAGGGTTTCCTCGAGCGCCGGCCCAAGGGCGCGGAGATCGTCACGGGCGGCCGGGAGCCCGACCGGCCCGGCTTCTACCTCGAGCCGACCGTCGTCGCCGGCCTCGGCCAGGACGACGAGATGATTCAGCGGGAGATCTTCGGCCCGGTGATCACCGTCCAGCGGTTCACCGACGAGGAGCAGGCGATCGAGTGGGCGAACGCCACCCGCTACGGCCTGGCGTCCTCGGTGTGGACACGGGACGTCGGCCGCGCGCTGCGCGTCAGCCGGGCGCTGCGGTTCGGGTGCGTGTGGATCAACGACCACATTCCGCTCGTCTCAGAGATGCCCCACGGCGGTTTCAAGGAATCCGGATACGGCAAGGATCTGAGCGTGTACTCGCTGGAGGACTACACCGTCGTCAAGCACGTGATGGCGAACCTGCAGTAGCCGGCTGCTACGGTTGCTGTGCGGGCGGCGAAGTCGTCCGCGAGGTTCTTTGTCTTTGTTGGCGCCTCTGAGCGCGGATGGGGTCAGTCGAATCTCCATTCGCAGCGGCGGCCAGAGGGCCGCCAGAAGGAGCACCAACACATGAAGCATGAAACTTTCGCCGACCTCGGCGTGTCCGAGGTCGTCGTGGACGAGCTCGCCGCGCGCGGCTTCGAAGCGCCATTCGCCGTACAGCAGCTCGTCATCCCCGACGTGCTCGCCGGCCACGACGTGCTCGCGCAATCGCCCACCGGATCGGGCAAGACGCTCGCCTTCGGGGTGCCGATGGTCGAGCGCCTGAACGACCGCGACCCGCGGCCGTCCGCGCTCGTGCTCGCCCCCACGCGGGAGCTGGCAATCCAGATCGTCGACGACCTTCGCCCGATCGCCCACGCACGCGCGCTCTCGATCGCTGCCGTGTACGGCGGGGCAGGGATCGTCAAGCAGGCGCGGCTCGCCGCACGCGCTCACATCCTCGTCGCGACGCCGGGACGGCTGCTCGACCTGATCGACCGCCGGGAGGTGTCGCTCAGCCGCATCCGACTGCTCGTTCTCGACGAGGCCGACAGGATGCTCGACATGGGCTTCCGCCCGGTTGTCGATCGAATCGTGAAGATGACCGCGCGCGAGCGCCAGACGCTCCTGTTCTCCGCGACGCTCGAGGGCGAGGTCGGACGTGTCGCCAAGGCCTATACGACCAACCCCCGCCGCCATGAGCACGCCCACTCGGCCGAGCGCAAGGGGGACGTGGAGCACCGCTTCGTGACGGTCTCGCACGAGGGCAAGGTGGCCCGGCTGGTCTGTGAGCTGAACGACCAGGAGCGCGGGCTGACGCTCGTGTTCGTGCGGACCAAGCGCGGCGCCGATCGTCTCGTGAAACGCCTTGCGGCGAGCAAGGTGCAGGCCGTGGCGATGCACGGCGACAAGTCCCAGGGTCAGCGCGAGCGGGCGCTCGCGAACTTCGAGGCCGGGGTGGTGGACACGCTCGTGGCCACCGACGTCGCTGCGCGCGGGATCGACGTGGCGGGCATCACGCACGTCATCAACTTCGACATTCCCGCCTCGCGCGACGACTACGTGCACCGCATCGGGCGCACGGCCCGTGCCGGTGCCAGCGGCGTCGGGGTCACCCTCGTCGCCCACGAGCAGGCCGACGAGCTGGCGGGCATGGTCCGGGGGCTTGGTCTGCATCGCGAGCTGGAGCTCGGGGGCTTCCCGAGCGACGCCACGGCCGGACGAGCGGGCTCTCCCCGTCGCGCGGGCTCCTCGCGCGGGCGCGGGCGCGGAGCCCGCGTCGCAGTGGCGAGCGCGGCCGATCGCCGGCCCGCCGACCCCTCGCGCAGGGGCTCGCGGCGCGGACGCAGAGCGCCCGGGAGCTCGCGGTGAGACTCGCGGCAAGCCGGTAGCGCCGCCCTCTGAGCTAACGTCGCTCACATGAGTACTTCGCCTCGGGCGCGTCCCGACAGCGAGGCCGAGGCGGCCCGCGCGCGATCGGATGAGGATCTGCTGAAGCGCTACGACATCCTGCGTCTGCGCGCGTCCAACCCCGGCCCGCTGACCCTGTCGGGGACGAACACCTGGCTGGTCGGCCGCGCGCCCACCTGGGTGGTGGATCCCGGGCCCCTGCTCGGCGAGCACATCGAGCGCGTGCTGGCCGCGATCGACGCCCGCGGCGGACTTGGCGGGGTCGCACTCACGCATGACCACTCCGACCATTCCGAGGCCGTGGACCGGCTGCTCGAGGAGCGCCCGGCGCCGCTCGCGGCCGGGCGCGGCGACGCGGACGTCACGCTCGCCGAGGACGTCCGCTTCGGGCCGTTCCAGGCGGTGGCCACCCCGGGGCACGCCCCGGATCACTTCGCGCTGGTGGCGGGCGGAGCGTGCTTCACGGGCGACGCCGTGCTCGGAGAGGGCAGCGTCTTCATCAGTCCGTATCCGGGTGCGATGTCCGGGTACCTGCTGGCCCTCACGCGGCTTGGCCTGCGCGAGGACTTCGACGTCCTGTGTCCCGGGCATGGACCCCCGGTGTGGGATTCGCATGCCAAGCTCAAGGAGTACGTGCGCCACCGCACGGCGCGGGAGGACTCGCTGGTGCTGGCGCTCGAGGATGGTCGCCGCTCCGTGGAGGAGCTGCTTGACGCCGTGTGGCCGGATGTCCCCCATGGGCTGCGCCCGCTGGCGGCCGTCACGCTCGCCGCGCATCTCGACAAGCTCGCCGACGAGGACGCCCTGCCCGCCGACGTCGAGCGCCCAAGGTTCGAGCGCACCGAATGATGAGCCCCTCCGACGGCGTGCCTGCACGCCCGGGCGTCAGCTCGCCGTCGGCGGACCCCGGGGTGAACAGCTCTCCGAGGGACTCCCCCTTCCCGCCGATCGCCGACTACGGCTTCCTCTCGGACTGCCACACCGGCGCTCTGCTCGCCTCCGACGGGTCGATCGAGTGGATGTGCGTGCCCCATTTCGACTCGCCGTCGGTGTTCGGCGCGATGCTCGACCGCGGCGCCGGCAGCTTCCGCGTGGGCCCCTACGCCGTGTACGTGCCGGCGGGCCGGCGTTACATCCCCGGAACGAACCTGATCGAGACGACCTGGATGACGCCCCAGGGCTGGCTGCGGGTGATCGACGCGCTGACGATCGGCGACTGGCACGACAACAAGGAGGGCTCGAGCCACACCCGCCCGCCCACCGACTTCGACGCGGATCACCTGTTGGTTCGAGTGGTCGAGTGCATCCAGGGCCAGGTGCCTGTCGAGTTCGTGTGCGAGCCGATGCTCGACTACGGAGCGATGCCGGCGAAGTGGAGCGTCGCGGACACCGGCGCGGGCGGCGGCCACGCGCTGGATGCGACCGACGGCACGAAGGGCTTTCGCCTGTTCAGCGACATTCGCATGGGCATCGAGGGCAACCGCGTCCACGGTCGCCACACGATGGCCGAAGGCGAGAAGTGCTTCTGCGCGCTCTCCTGGACCGAGCAGCTCGGCGGCCCGCGGACCGTCGAGCAGGCCGAGCAGCACCTCGAGCGCACGAGCCACTTCTGGCGCACGTGGCTTGCCGAAGGGACCTATCCCGACCACCCGTGGCGCTTTCACCTGCAACGCTCGGCGCTCGCGCTCAAGGGCCTCACGTTCATGCCCACGGGGGCGCTCGTCGCGGCGCCCACGACGTCGCTGCCCGAGACGCCCCGGGGTGAACGCAACTGGGACTACCGCTACTGCTGGATGCGCGATGCCTCGTTCGCGCTGTGGGGCCTGCACGCCCTGGGCCTCGACTGGGAGGCGGACGACTTCGTTCAGTACGTCGCCGACATGCGCCGCAACGAGGACGGCTCGCTGCAGATCATGTACGGGATCAACGGCGAGATGGACCTCGAGGAGTCGATCCTCGACCATCTCAAGGGATACGAGGGGGCGCGCCCGGTGCGCGTCGGAAACGGCGCGTATGACCAGCGCCAGAACGACGTCTACGGGGCCGTGCTCGATTCGGTCTATCTGCACTCCAAGGCGCGCGACCACATCCCGGAGCGCCTGTGGCCGGTGCTCTCCGATCAGGTCGAATGCGCGGCGAGGGTCTGGCGGGAGCCCGACCAGGGGATCTGGGAGGCGCGCGGAGAGCCCCACCACTACGTCTCCTCCAAGTTGATGTGCTGGGTGGCGCTGGATCGCGGGGCGCGCCTTGCCGAACGGCGGGACGATCAACAGCTGCGCGATCGATGGCAGTCGATCGCGGAGGAGATCCGTGCGGAGATCCTCGACCGCGGGGTCGACGGGCGGGGCGTCTTTCGCCAGCACTACGAGACCGACGCGCTCGATGCCTCCAACCTGCTCGTCCTGCTGCTGCGCTTCCTCGGGCCCGATGACGAGCGCATCCGCGCGACGGT
The DNA here is from genome assembly GCA_963811445.1 of uncultured Solirubrobacterales bacterium. GTDB lineage: Bacteria > Actinomycetota > Thermoleophilia > Solirubrobacterales > Solirubrobacteraceae > Palsa-744. The sequence goes on along the minus strand of CAWERP010000014.1, from coordinate 53,894 downwards.
GGCCGCGATTCGCGACGAGCTCACCGAGAACGGCCTCGTCCTGCGCTACCGCACCGATGAGACCGACGACGGCCAGCAGGGGGAGGAGGGCACGTTCCTGATCTGCTCCTTCTGGCTCGTCTCCGCCCTCTCGGAGTGTGGCGAACACCGCCCCGCAGAGCAGCTATGCGAGCGGCTGCTGGCGTACGCATCGCCGATGGGGCTGTACGCCGAGGAGCTCGACGCCTCATCGGGCCGTCACCTCGGCAACTATCCGCAGGCATTGACGCACCTGGCTCTCATCAACGCGGTGACGCACGTCATCGCGGCCCGGCAGCAGGGCTGACTCAGTAGCCGGAGTCTCCGGGGAGCAGCACGCGGGCGACCTCCCCCTCGAGGACCACCCGCGGCTCGACGGGAAGCACCTCGCGCCCGCGGGCGTGCGCGAGCAGGGCGTCGCTGCTGGAGAACCCGCTCAGCTGCTCGAGGTGCTTGATCGTCGGGAAGACGAGCATGATCTCGCCGGCGCCGTGGGCGTCGAGGGCACCCTGTGGCGTGAACCAGCCGAGGTCGATGCACTCCTCGCCGTCCACACGCGCCTGTTGCCCGGCGGGCAGGGTGGCCAGGTAGAAGTGCGTGTCAAAGCGCGTGCGCACCACCGCCGGGGTGATCCAGCGCGAGAACTCCACGAGCTCGGCCGGGTCCACCAGCGCGATCCCCGCCTCCTCACGGAGCTCGCGCGCCGCGGCCGTCCGCAGGGCCTGCGCCTCGATCGGGCTTCCTTCCTCGGGTGCAGTCCCTCCTCCGCCGGGAATGTCGCCCTCGTCGATGGCGCCGCCCGGGAACACCCACACGCCGCCCATGAACCTCGCGTGCGGCGTGCGCCTGACAAGCAGCACCTCGAGGCGCTCGTCACCGCCGCGCAGCAGGATCACCGTCGCGGCCCGGCGGGCGCGCGTGGCCGGGCCCGGGTTGTACTCCTCACCGGAGGCATCCGCGAGGGGGGTCATCGGTTGACCCTACCGGTCGGTAATCTTCCACGCATGAGCGCCACGACGAAGACCCTGCAGCGCTGGATCTGCGAATCCTGCGGCTACATCTACGACCCGGAGGACGGCGATCCGGACGGCGGCATCCCCGCCGGGACCGCGTTCGAGGACATCCCCGACACCTGGTTCTGCCCGGTGTGCGGCGCGCGCAAGCGCGACTTCGTCCTGTACGCGGACTAGCCGGCGCGGCCGGCCGGTGTCAGCGCGCTCTCGCGCGGCCTGGGACGGGCTGCTCGCGGCCGACCGCGAGCGCGTCTGGCATCCCTATGGCGCGCTGCCCGGGGCGCTCCCGTCGCTGCCCGTCGTCTCGGCGCAGGGCGTACGACTGAAGCTGGCGGACGGACGGGAGCTCCTCGACGGCATGGCCTCCTGGTGGTGCGCGATCCACGGCTACCGCCACGAGGCCCTCGACAGGGCGCTGCGCGAGCAGCTCGAGCGGATGGCCCACGTGATGTTCGGCGGGCTCACGCACGAGCCGGCCGTGCGCCTGGCCGAGCGTCTGGTGGAGCTGACACCGGAGGGGTTGGAGGCGGTGTTCTTCGCGGACTCCGGGTCGGTGTCGGTTGAGGTCGCGATCAAGATGTGCCTGCAGTTCCAGCGCGCGCGCCGGCGGCCGGCCCGCACGCGGCTGCTGACCGTGAGGGGCGGGTACCACGGGGACACCTTCGGCGCAATGGCCGTGTGCGATCCGGTCGCCGGGATGCACAGCCTGTTCACGGGCGTGCTCGCAAAGCACGTGTTCGCCGAGCGCCCACCCGACGGGTTCGACGCGGGCCTGGACGAGCGGTGGGCCGCCCACGTGGCCGAGCTCGTGGCCGAGCACTCCGATGAGCTCGCCGGGATCGTGGTGGAGCCGGTCGTCCAGGGAGCAGGGGGCATGCGCTTTCACTCGCCGCAGTGCGTCGCCCTGCTGCGACGGCTGTGCGACGAGCACGACCTGCTGCTGGTCCTCGACGAGATCGCGACCGGCTTCGGGCGCACCGGCGCCCTGTTCGCAAGCGATCACGCGAGCATCGCACCGGACGTGATGTGCGTCGGGAAGGCGCTGACCGGTGGCTATCTGACCCTCGCGGCGACGCTCTGCACGCGCGCGGTGGCCGAGGCGGTGTCCGGTGGCGAGGGTGCAGGGCTGATGCACGGTCCGACGTTCATGGCAAATCCCCTCGCCTGCTCGGTGGCGCTGGCGTCTCTGGAGGTGCTCACGAGCGGTGGTCGCCCGGCCGAGCTCGGAGGACCGGGATGGCGCGAGCGCGTGGATGCGATCGAGCGGGGGCTGCGCACGGGGCTTGAGCCCGCCCGCGCGCTGCCCGGCGTCGCGGACGTGCGGGTGCTCGGCGCGATCGGCGTGGTGCAGTTGACGGGCGACGTCGATCTGGCTGCGGCCACCGCCGCGGCGGTGCAGCGCGGCGTGTGGCTGCGCCCGTTCCGCGACCTCGTCTACACGATGCCCCCGTACGTGATCGACGCGGACGAGCTCGCGACCGTCAGCGAGGCGGTCGTGGCAGCTGCGCGCGCCGGGTCGCCGGACTGAGGCTCGCCGAGCCAGGCCCGCCAGGGCAGGGCCTGCCCGGCTCGCGCCAGATCGGCCGGATCGGGGCTGTCAACGCTGCCGAGCCCGTGCACCTCGACGGCCCCGAGTCGCGCGATCGCCTGACGGTTCGAGAGCTCCATCCTCGACGGCTCCTGCCGCCAGGGCGTGAGCACCACGGCGCGAACGTCGAGCCCGGCGCCGCGCGCCGCCCGTAGGGTGAGCAGCGTGTGGTTGATCGTGCCGAGACCCGGCCGCGCGGCGATCAGCACGGGCAGCCCGAGCGCCGCCGCGAAGTCGCTCACCGCGAAGTCGTCGCTCAGGGGCGTGAACAGCCCGCCCACGCCCTCCACGACGAGCGCTGCGCCGTGCGCCGCGCGAGCGCCGCGCAACAGCCGTGCCGGGTCGATGCGCTCGTGCGCCAGCTCGGCCGCCAGATGGGGGGACACCGGAGGGTCGTATCGCACAGGGGCGACATCCTCGGGAGACATCCCCGCGGCACTGCCGAGCAGCACGTCGTCGCTCGGCCAGGACCCGTCCACCCCGGATCGCTCCTGCAGGCCCGTGAGGACCGGCTTGTATGCGGACACCCGTTCGCCCGCCGCCGCCATCGCCGAGAGCAGCGCCCCGCTGAGGATCGTCTTTCCGACACCCGTGTCGGTGCCGGTCACGAAGAGTCCTCGCACTGCGGCCCTCGCGCGGCGACTACGCGGCGCGGACGCCCGAGGTCTCGCGCTCGAGGTCGAACGGCGGGCTCGGCCCGGGCGAGGGCGCCAGCTCGCCGCCCGCCAGGGCGGGGACGGCCTCCGGGCGCTCCCAGCGCTCGACGTCGAACGGGACGCTGTCGGGGCGCACTGTGACAGTCGGCGCCATTACCACCGGCTCGAGCACGTCGCTGTCCTGATCGCCGGGCGGGAGCTCCGGATCGAGCAGGGGCGGGCCCACCGTGGCGGGGTCCAGCCCGACGGCTCGCGCGCTCTCGCCGAACACCCGCGCCGCCATGCGCAACTCCGCGGGCGTATGGGATGCCATCACGGTGAGGCGCAGGCGCGAGGTCTCCTGCGGGACCGTCGGCGGGCGGATCGCCTGGGCGAACACCCCGCGCTCGACGGCCTCCTCGCAGAGGCGCATCGAGGTGTCCTCCTCGCCGACGATCAGCGGGACGATGTGCATCTCCTCGTCGGCCACCGGGAACCCCTCGTCGGCGAGCGCACGGCGCAGCACACGGGCGTTCGAGCGCAGCCGCTCCACGCGGTGCGGGCGCTCGGCCAGCAGCTCGAGGGCGGCCAGCGCCCCGGCGACGGCGGGCGGCCCGGGGGCGGTGGAGAAGATCAGCGAGCGCGCCGTGTTGATCAGGTAGCGGACCATCTCTTCGTCCGCGCACACGTAGGCGCCGTAGGAGCCGAGCGCCTTTCCGAGCGTGCCCACGATCACGTCGACCTCGCCGTCGAGGCCGGCAGCGGCGATCGCGCCGCGCCCGTCCGGGCCTAGGGCCCCGGTGGCGTGCGCCTCATCGACCGCGACCCGCGCCCGATACGCGTTCGCCAACTCGACGATCTCCTCCAGCGGGGCGACCTCTCCATCCATCGAGAACACCGAGTCGGTGACTATGAGCCGCCGGGCACCGGCGTTGCGCCGGCCGCCATGGCGGTGGAGGCTCCACTGGAGGTGTTCGACGTCGAGGTGGCGGTAGACCACGACATCAGCGCCCGAGAGCCGACACCCGTCGACGATCGAGGCATGGTTGAGCTCGTCGGAGAACACGGTTCCCCCTCTTGCGGCGAGCGCGCCGATCACGCCGACGTTCGCGAGGTAGCCGGACCCGAACAGGACGCACGCCTCCGTGCGCTCGAACGCCGCGAGGCGCTCCTCCAGCCTGCGGTGGATCGTCATCGTCCCGGAGACAAGGCGCGAGCTGCCCGCGCCCACGCCCCATCGCATGGCGGCCTCCGCGGCCGCCTCGCGCACCCGTGGGTGGTCGGCGAGGCCGAGGTAGTTGTTCGAGCAGAGCAGCAGCACCGGCTTGCCGTCGAGCAGCACATTCGGCCCCTGCGGCCCGCTCACCAGGCGCAGGCGCCGGTCGAGGCCGAGTTGCTCGAGCTCCGCGAGGCGCTCCGAGAGGTCGCTCATGCGCGCTGGCCGACCGGCACCCGGTTCGGCGCCCCGTCGGGTCTCGGGGGAACCGAGGTCTTGGAGCGATAGCGAAGCTGGGTCGACGGATCCCACGTGCGCACCCGGAGATCGATCGCCTCGAGCGGGGCGGCATCCTCCAACAGGCCCGAGACCACGTCGGGCGTCTCGCCGGAGAGCCAGCCGGAGCGGTTGTCGGGCCGGGGGTTGGAGGCGTTGTCCGGCTGGCGCGCCACGTTCAGGCCGTGCTCCTGGAAGATCGCGCGGTCCTCCTCGGGCTCGGCACCCAGCGTCGTCAGGAAGTTGCCCATCATCACGCCGTTCAGCCCCGCCTTGACCGCGAGCGGCTGCAGCTCGCCGAGGTTCTCCACGCGCCCGCCGCACAGCCTGAAGAGCGCCTCGGGCATGATCAGGCGGAAGATCGCGATCCACTTGACCGCCTCCCACGGATCGATCAGCTCGCGGTCGCCGAACTTGGTGCCGGGACGCGGATTCAGCAGGTTGATGGGCACGCTGGTGGGGTCGATCGCAGCCAGCTCGAAGGCCATCTCGACCCGCTGCTCGCGGGTCTCCCCGAGGTTGAGGATCCCTCCCACGCAGGTCTCGAGGCCCGCCTCGCGGACCGCCTGGATCGTGCGCAGGCGTCCCTCGTAGCGCACCGTCGTCGAGACCTCGTCGTAGTAGCTGGACGCGGTCTCGACATTGTGGTGCACGCGCTGGATGCCCGCCTCCCGCAGGGCGGCCGCGCGGGCCTCAGACATGTGGCCGATCGACGCGCAGCGCTTGAGGTTGGTGCGCTCGGCGACCAGCCGGACCCCCTGGAGGTACTTCTCGAAGTCACGCTTTGACAGCCCCTGGCCCTGGGTCACCATGCAGAAGCGGTGGGCACCGGCCGCTTCGGCCGCCCGCGCGTGTTCGAGGACCTGCTCGGGCTCCATCAGCGCGTGCATCGGCGTCTCGGCATCGGCGAAGCGCGACTGGGCGCAGAAGCCGCAGTCCTCGGCGCATCCGCCGGACTTGGCGTTGACCAGCGAGCACATGTCGGTGGAGTCGCCGAACCGCTCGACCCGCGCCTCCCAGGCGCGCTGCACGAGCGCCTCGATCTGCTCGTGATCCTCGATCTCCCCCAGGCGCAACGCCTGCTCCCGGGTGATGAGCGGCGGCATGACGGGAACGATATGGCCCGTCGCGGACGTACTGCGCTGTCCGCCGCGCGCGCCCGCACAAACGCCTCGGCCCTCGGCCCTGGCGCCGCTCGAGCGCTATTCCCCGCGCCAGCGGGCGGGGCGTTTCTCGGCGAACGCGCGCATGCCCTCGCGCATGTCCTGCGAGGCGAACGACGCGCGGCGCAGCTCCATCAGCTCCTCCTCGACCTCGCCGGCCAGCTCCCCCTCGGCGCTCAGCAGGGCGGTGATCACGCGCTTGTTGCCCTTCTGCGCGAGCGGCGCGTTGCCCGCCAGCTCGGCCGCCAGCTCGAGCCCGGCAGCCTCGAGGTCCGCGGAGCGTGCGACGCGGTTGACCAGGCCCCACGCGAGCGCGGTGGGAGCCTCGATGTAGCGGCCGAGCAGGAACAGCTCCCGCGTGCGCGCCGCGCCTATCGCGTCGAGGAAGCGGCGCACGCCGGTGTGCGAGTACACCAATCCGAGCTTCGCCGGGGGCATCCCGAGCTTGATGTCCTCCCCGGCCACGCGCAGATCGCATGCCAGCGCCAGCTCCAGGCCGCCGCCGATCGTGTGTCCCGGCAGGACGGCCAGCGTGGGGTAGGGAAAGGCCTCGAGCGCGTCGATCGCTTCGGTGAAGGGGTGCGCGATCAGGCGCTCGGCGCGCTCTTCGAACTCCCGATCGGGGATCTCGCCGATGTCGTAGCCCGCCGAGAACATCCCGTGCGCTCCCGTGATCACCACGCAGTGGGCCGAAGGCTCCCCCTGCCCCGCCAGCCCCCCGAGGGTGGCCGTGATCGCGTCGAGGATCGGATGGTCCAGGGCGTTGCGCTTGGCCGGATTGGAGATGGTCAGGCGCACCACGCCTCCGGCCGGCTCGTCGATCAGCAGCTTGCCGTCGGCGAGCTCACGTGGAGGGACGCTGGGGGACACCGCGCGCACAGGCTAGCCGAGCGCCGGGGCGCATGCCGGCGGGCCGGGCGGCCGTCAAACGCGACCCTTCCGCGCCTCGCGCACCCGACGAGCCCGCGGGCGCGGCGTGCAGCGCGTGGCGCGGAGCGCTAATCCAGCACGACCAGCGTGTCGCCCTCGCTGACCGACTGCCCCTCCTGACAGCGGATCTCGACGACGGTGCCCGCATCCTCGGCCTCGACGGGCATCTCCATCTTCATCGACTCGAGGATCGCGACCGTGTCGCCCTCCTCGATCGTGTCGCCGACGGCGCACTCGATTTTCCATACCGTGCCGGTGATGTGGGCCTCTACCTCAACCACCTGAACCTCCTGTTTGGCCGCGGACAATAGCCTCCCGCGCCGACCGACCGATGCCCGCAGACACGTTCGTCATCGTCACCGCCTACAACGAGGCCGATCGCATCGGCGCGACGCTCGCCGCGCTCGCGCTCGCCTTCCCCGGCGCCTCGGTGTGGCTCGCCGACGACGGCTCCACCGACGCCACGCCCGAGATCGCCCGGCGGGCCGGCGCGCTGGTGGTGCGCAGCGAGAAGGTCATCGGCAAGGGCGGCGCGGCCACGCCGGCAGCTCGTGAGGCCCTGCGCAGCGCCTCGGCTCAGACGGGGGGTGACGGCGGGGAACCGATGTTCATCCTGTGCGACGGGGATCTCGCGGAGTCCGCGGCACAGCTCGCCATGCTCGCCGAGCCGATCCGCAGCGGCGAGGCCGACCTGGCGGTGGCGGTCTTTCAAAGGCGCCTGGGCGGAGGCGTCGGGCTGGCGGTCGCCTTCGCGCGCTGGGCCATCCGCCGCAGATGCGGCCTGCGCGCGCAGGCGCCGATCTCGGGACAGCGCGCGCTTCGCGCACGGGTCCTCGAGCAGGTGCTGCCGTTCGCGCGGGGCTTCGGCATGGAGATCGGGATGACGATCGACGCCGTCCGCGCCGGGTGCCGGGTGGCGGAGGTCGAGCTCGACCTGGAGCACCGCGCCACCGGCCGTACGCCCGCGGGGTTCGTCCACCGGGGGCGCCAGCTCCTGGACTTCGTGCGGGTGTACCTCGCGCGCAGGTAGGCTCGCGTCGAGATGATCCTCGCGATCGACCAGGGCACCACGGGCACGACCTGCCTGGTGTTCGACGAGCAGGCCGAGCCGATCGGGCGCGCCTATCGCGAGTTCGCCCAGCACTTCCCCCGGCCGGGCTGGGTCGAGCACGACGCGCGCGAGATCTGGGAGGTGACCAGGGCGGTGGCGGGAGAGGCGCTGGATGACGCGCAGGTGGGTTCGGGGGAGCTCGCCGCGGTGGGGATCACCAACCAGCGCGAGACCGTGTGCGTGTGGGATCCGGACACCGGGGAGCCGCTGCACAACGCGATCGTCTGGCAGGACCGCCGGACGGCCGAGCGATGCGATGAGCTGAGGGCGGCCGGGCACGAGCCGCTGGTGCGGGCGCGCACGGGCCTCGTGCTCGATCCCTACTTCTCGGCCACGAAGATCCAGTGGCTGCTCGAGCACGTGGAGGGACTGCGCGAGCGAGCTGCGACCGGGCGCGCGCTGTTCGGCACGGTCGACTGCTGGCTCGCGTTCAAGCTCACCGGCGAGCACGTCACAGACACCTCCAACGCGTCGCGAACCCTGCTCTACGACATCGCCGCCGGGCGCTGGGACCCCGAGCTGCTCGACCTGTTCGACGTGCCCGCCCGCGCGCTCCCGCGGGTGCTTCCAAGCGCGGGTGTCCTCGGGCACACGCGACCGGACGCGCTTCACGGCCACGCCGTCCCGCTGGCGGGAGTCGCCGGCGACCAGCAGGCGGCGCTGTTCGGCCAGGCATGTGTCGACCCGGGCATGGGCAAGAACACATACGGAACGGGCTCGTTCCTGCTGTTGAACACCGGTTTCACCGTGCCCGAGCCCGCGCCGGGCCTGCTCGGCACGGTCGCATGGGGCATCGGCGGCTCGACGGCCTACGCGCTCGAGGCATCCATCTTCGTCACCGGCGCCGCCGTGCAGTGGCTGCGCGACGGCCTTCAGATCATCGAGCGCGCTCAGGACTCAGAGACGCTCGCGGCGACGCTCGAGGGCAACGAGGGCGTGTACTTCGTCCCGGCCCTCACCGGCCTGGGGTCGCCGCACTGGGACCCGTATGCGCGCGGAACGATCGTGGGCCTGACGCGGGGAGCCGGGCGCGCGCACCTCGCGCGCGCGGCTCTCGAGGCGATCGCCTACCAGACGGTAGACGCCGTCCGCGCGATGGAGGCGGCGTCGCGACAGCCGCTCAGCGAGCTGCGCGCCGACGGGGGGGCCACGGCGAATCGCTGGTTGATGCAGTTCCAGGCCGACGTGCTCGGCGTTCCGGTGGTGCTGCCCGAGATCGCCGAGACGACCGCGCTCGGGGCCGCATACCTTGCGGGCGTGGGCATCGGGCGCTGGACCGTCAGCGACGTGCGCGGGGCGTGGCGCGAGCGAGGGCGCTACGAGCCGCGGATGCGTGAGGACGAGCGCGCGCAGCTGCTCGCCGGCTGGGCCGACGCGCTGGCGCGCGCGCGTAACTTTGCCGGCCCGGCGACGTAGGACGCTCAGATGACCGATCTGGCACCGATGCGCGAGCAGGTCTACAACGACCCGCGGCCGAAGGAGTACTTCGACCGCTTTCACGCTCGCGCGCGCACCCGCGAACCGGACTCGGTCTACGAGGCCGTCAGGGTGGTCACATCGCTCTACGCCTACACCTTCCTGCGCGCGCGCAGCATCTCCTGCGAGAAGGTGCCGGGCAAAGGGGCGGTGATCCTCGCGCCCAACCACTTCTCGTTCATGGACCACTTCCTGATGGGCTGCTACATCCGGCGCAAGGTCCGCTTCATGGCCAAGTCGCAGCTGTTCAAACCCCCGATGCAGTCGATCTACTCGCATGGAGGTGTCTTTCCTGTGCGCCGCGGCGCGCGCGACGAGGACATGTTCATCACCGCGCGGGCGATTCTCGCCCGGGGGGGAGCGATCACGATGTACTGCGAGGGCGGCCGGTCGCGCACCGGGAAAGTCGCCGAGCAGGCCAAGCGCGGTATCGGTCGGCTGGCTCTCGAGACAGGCGCGCCGATCGTCCCGATCGCGATCTACGGCTCCTCCCACGTGCGCAACTGGCGGCGGCTGCAGTTCCCCAAGGTGACCATCCAGTACGGGGACCCGATCCGCTGGGAGCCGATCGAGAGCCCGACCCGCGAGCAGCAGCAGGAGGTGGCCGACCAGGTTCTCGTGGAGATCCGCCGGATGTACTCGGGCCTCGAGGAGCACGGCCGCAAGGGCATTCTCAGGCGCGCGCGCGAACAGCGCCGGGCAGAGCGCGGCGCTCGGCGCACGGCCCCCGCCTGAGTCGCGTGGGCACCCGCTCGCAGGCCTCGCAGCTGCTGCGCCGCGGACTGCTCGAGGGCGTCTCGGTCCTGGTCGCGAGCGCGCACGGCGCCTCTGCCGATCGGGACGACTCGCTCGGGGGGGCGGTGGCGCTCGCCTGCGCCGACCTGGGAGCCCGCGTGACCGTATGCTCGCCGGCCGGCGATCCATCGAGCCCCGCCGCCGACCCGACCGCGGACGAAGAGGCTGTCGACGACGCTGTGAGGGCCGCGCTCGGAGATGCCGGGGCGCTCGATCTGCTCGTGGTCGACGGCGCCGGCCTGTTCGCGGGCGTGGTCGCGCCCGGCAGCCTCACGCCGGAGCGGGCCCGCCTGGCGCTGCGCACCTGCCTTGACGCGAGCTGGAACGTGACCCGCGCGGTCGTCAACCTCGCATTCCTGCCGGAGCAGCGGGGCGGTCGAATCCTCTATCTCGCCCCGTCCCCGGGCTCCGGCGAGCTCGCCGACGGCGCGCGAGCGGGTCTCGAGAACCTCGCCCGCACGCTGTCGATCGAGTGGGCCCGCCACTCCGTCACCGCCGTGACGATCGCACCCGGCGACGGAACGGACGCGGGCGAGGTGGCCGCGCTGGCGGCCTACCTAGCCTCGCCCGCCGGGGCATACTTCTCGGGCTGTCTGATCGATCTCAGAGGCCCTCGCGCGGGATAGGGTCGTGTGGGCGCGGCCACGGGCGTGGCCGCGGGCGCGCATGCGTAGCGCGAGGGCCGCGGAGGGGTTCACCAGGCGCGGGGGTCGCAGGCGCGCGAGCGCGCGGGCGGCCCGTCAGCCGGACATCCCGCCGAACAGCCCGCCGGTCACGTGGAGGGTCTGGCCGTGCACGTAGTTCGACCAGGGTGAGCACAGGAAGAAGATGCCCCCGGCAGCCTCCGCGGGCGTCGCCGGGCGGCCGAGCGGGATCATCATCGAGGCCATCTGGCGCATCTGCTCGGGGATCCCGAGCTGGATCGTCTCGCCGTCCTTCTCCATCGTGTTCTCATCGACCTTCGCCTGGGTCAGGCGGGTGTCGATGAAGCCGAACGCGACCGCGTTCACGTTGACCTTGAACTGGCCCCACTCCTTGGCGATCGTTTTCGTGAGGCCCACCACGCCGGCCTTGCCAGCCGAGTAGTTGGCCTGGCCCGCGTTGCCGAACGTTCCCGAGGTGGAGGAGACGTTGACGATCTTGCGGAAGACCTCCCGGCCTTCCTCGCGCTCCTTCTTTGCGGGCTCGCGCAGGTGCACCGCCGCCGCGCGGATCACGCGGAAGGGCACGACGGTGTGGATGTCGAGCATCGCCTGGAAGTGCTCGTCGGACATCTTGTGGACGGGCGCGTCGAGCGTGTAGCCGGCGTTGTTGACGATGATGTCTATCTTCCCGAAGGAGTCGACGGCCTTCTGCACGAGCTGATCGGGTACGCCGGGCTTGGTCAGGTCGCCCGCGAACACGGCCGTCTCGCCCGCGATCTCCGAAGCCGCCTGCTCGGCGACGTCGCCGTCGAGATCGTTGATCAGAACCTGCGCGCCCTGCGAGACGAGCAGGTCCGCGGTGGCGCGTCCGATTCCGCGCGCCGAGCCCGTGACGATCGCCGACTTGCCGTCGAGTGCTCCCATAGCCATTCAGTCTCCTTGTCGTATCGAGATGCGCGGAGACTATCCAAGTGTCCTCCGATGGCCCGCCGCCGGCGGGCTGACTCGCGCGCGGCGGCACGCTGAGCCGAGCGAGCGCCCTCACCCGGCGCTGATCACGCCGAAGTCCTGGGTGTAGATCGCGCCCCGCTGGCCGTGCGCGAGCGAGGCGGGCGGATGGGGCGAGACGCCTATGGCGGTGTCGATGAAGTGCGCGTCGAGGATGTTGGCGCGGTGGTCGGGGGAGGCCATCCAGGCGTTCACCATCGCGTGGGGCGTGGCCAGCCACAGCGTGCCCCAGCCGATGTTCTCGCCGATTTCATAGCCGACCCGGGGGCTGATGTAGCCCGCGCCGCGCAGGCGGTCGAGCAGGGTGTCGCCCTGGGAGCCGACGTGGTCGAAGTAGTTCCCGAACGCCATGTCCTCCGTGTGCCGCTGGGCCGCCTGCAGCAGTCGCGCGCTCTGACGCAGCGGACTCTCACCGTGTGCGGTCCGTTCCCGGTTGACCAGGCAAGTGACCGCGGCGCGAACGCGTTCGAGGTCTTCCCCGGAGGGGGTCAGGTAGCTGTCCGGGCAGACGTCGTTGGCGGCCGCCGGGATGCGGCGGGCGCGTAGCGGGGAGCTGACGTGGCGCCGCGGCTTGTGGTGGCTGCGGGCCCTGACCAAGCGACGGGAGCCGCGGCGAGGCGCGCGCCTGACGGGGCGTCGCCGGCAGCTCCCACCGCTCCGCGCGTGCCTGCGGTGCCCGCCGCTGGCGTGAAAGCTCGCGCGCTTGGCGCACCGCACGCTGTGGGCGCGGTGGCCGCGGCGAGCGCTCCGGTGATGGACCTTGCCCCGGGCGATCGATCCACCGGACGCGGGGGCCGCGCCGGCGCAGGCGCCGAGACAGAGAACGAGAATTGACATGAGGAGGGCTGGACGCGGTCGGGCCACGTTCCCCGTATCGGCTCAAGCGCGGCCCAACACCAGCTTTGGTGGCGAGCTTTGGACATCCCTATCGAGGAATGTTCAGAGCGCGAGCACGCGAGAAAGGATCTCCCGCATGATCTCGTCGCTGCCGCCGCCGATCGGCCCGAGGCGGGCATCGCGCGCGGCTCGCTCCACCCAGTACTCGTGCATGTAGCCGGCCCCGCCGTGGATCTGCAGGCAGGCGTCCATCAAATCGAAGGACGCGCGCTGAGTGAGCAGCTTGGCCATCGTCACCTCGCGTAGCGGCTCCTCGCCCGCGACGAACCGGCGAAGCGCGTCGTAGGTGACGCAGCGGCAGGTGTACGCGGAGGTGGCGAGGTCGACCAGCTTGTGACGGATCGCCTGGTGCTGGGACAGGGGCCGGCCGAAGGCGTGGCGCTCGCGCGCGAAGGACGCGGTGCGCTCCCAGGCGATCTGCATCGCACCCACCGCACCCAGCGCCATCGCGAGGCGCTCCCACTGGAAGTTGGCCATGATCAGGGCGAAGCCCTCGTGCAGCCCGCCGAGCAGGTTCTGCTCGGCGACGAATGCGTCCTGGAAGCTGATCGTGGCCGTGTCCGAGGCGTGCCAGCCGAGCTTCTCGAGCTTCGAGGAGGTGACTCCCTCTCCGCGGTCGATGATCAGAAACGAGATGCCGTGGTGGCCGCCCTGCTCGGTGGTCTTCACGGCGGTGACGATGAAGTCCGCGCGCACGCCGTTGGTTATGTAGGTCTTCTCGCCGTTCACCAGCCATCCACCCTCGACGGGTTGCGCGCGGGTGCGCAGCGCCGCGACATCCGAGCCGGCGCCGGGCTCGGTGATCCCCAGCGCGCCGATCTTCTCGCCACGGATCGCCGGCGCCAGGTAGCGCTGCTTCTGCTCGTCTGAGCCGAACTTCCAGATCGGCGGGGTGGCGATGTTGACGTGCGCGCCGATGCCGGCCGCCGCGCCGCCCGACCCGATGCGGGCGAGCTCCTCGACGAGCACGGCCTCGTGCAGGTAGTCGCCGCCCTGCCCCCCGTACTCGGTCGGGTACTTCAGCCCGAGCAGGCCCTGGGCGGCCATCTTCGCGAACACCTCATCGGGAAACCACCGGTCCTCCTCCCACTGCGAGGCATGCGGCGCGAGTTCGCGCTCCACGAAGCCGCGCACCGACGCGCGCAGCTCCTCGTGCTCCTCGGTGAACGGTGGATTCAGCGCGGGAATCGCTCAGCCCGGCCTACAGCCCGTAGGAGCGGCCGATCACGTCCAGCATGATCTCGTCGGTGCCCGCGCCGATGCGGGCCAGACGCATGTCCCGCCACGAGCGCTCCACGCCATACTCGCGCATGTAGCCGGCCCCGCCGTGTATCTGGATGCATTCGTCGGCCACTTCACACCCCACGCGCGCGGCGTGCAGCTTGGCCATCGAGATCTCCCGCACGGGGTACTCGCCGTTGTTGAAGCGCCACGCCGTCACGTACACCATCTGGCGGGCCGACTCGATTTTCGTGGCCATCTCAGCGAACTTGTGGCGGATCACCTGGAACTTGCCGATCTCGCGGCCGAACGCCTTGCGCTCCCCCGCGTACTGCAGCGTGCGTTCAAAGCATCTCTGCGCGCCCGCCACGTTGCCGGCCGCGCCGATCAGGCGCTCGCCCTGGAGCTCCCACATGATGTGGTAGAAGCCCTTGCCGACCTGCCCGAGCACCGCCGAGGCGGGCACGCGCACGTCCTGAAAGGCCAGGAGCGCCGTGTCCGAGGCGTGCATGCCGAGCTTCACGAGCTTCTTCTCGCGGATCACCCCGGGAGCGTCCATCGGCACGAGGAACAGCGTGAACCCGTCATAGCCCGCGTCCGGATCGGTCTTCGTCACCAGCACGATCACGTCGGCGCGGTGGCCGTTCGTGATGTAGGTCTTCGAGCCGTTGATCACGTAGTCGTCGCCGTCCTTGACGGCGCGCGTCTTGATCCCCGAGACGTCGGAGCCTGCGTCGGGCTCGGTGATCCCGAGGCACAGGATCGCCTCCCCCTTGATCGCCGGCACGGCCCACTGCTGCTTCTGCTCCTCGGTGCCGAACGCCAGGATCGGCGGCATCGCCATGTCCGTCTGCACCGCCACCGCCATCCCGAGGCCCCCGGAGTTCGCGTTTGTGATCTCCTCGGCCAGCACGAGGCTGGTGTAGTAGTCGCCGCCCTGCCCGCCGTACTGCTCGGGCTTGTCCAACCCGAGGAAGCCCAGCTCGCCCATGCGCGTGAAGACGGAGTCCGGGAACGTCGTCTCCTCCCATTCCTCGGCGTGCGGGGCGAGCTCCTTGATCGCGAAGTTGCGAATCGACTCCCGCAGCTGTTCGTGCTCGTCGGTGAAGATGAAGTGTTTGCGAGCGCTCTTGAAATCGGGCTTCAGCACGCTCTCGGCGGTGGCGGCCATCTGGGGCGGTCTCCTTGGTGTCGGGTTTGCGGCCGGTCGCTGCACCGGCGCGTGGCGCCGAACGCTAGTGCAGCCGGAGGCTTAAGTAAACAGTAGAGCTGTTCACTTCCTACGCCGGCGGGATCCGGGCTAGGATGCGCGGATGGCCACGAAGACGGTCCTCTACGAGGTGGGAGAGCCGGGCGTCGCGACGATCACCCTGAACGACCCCGACACGCGCAACGCGCTCTCAACGGAGCTCCTCGCCGGCCTGATCGCCTCCTTCGAGCGCGCCCGCGACTCGGATGAGGTGCGCTGCGTGGTGCTCGCCTCCTCGCACGCCAAGACGTTCTCCTCGGGCGCCAACCTCGGCGGCTTCGCGGGTGACGTGCCGCTCGTCCACAAGCACTTCGGCTCCGAGCGCTTCGTCGGCCTGTTCAAGCTGATCGGGGAGCTCGGCAAGCCGACCGTGTGCGCAGTGCGCGGGCACGTGCTCGCCGGGGCGCTCGGGATCGCGCTCGCGTGCGATCTGATCGTCGCCTCCGAAGAGGCCACGTTCGGGACGCCGGAGATCAACGTGGGCACGTTCCCGTTCATGATCATGGCGCTGATCTACCGCAACGTCCCGCGCAAGAAGGCCAACGAGCTGCTGCTGCTCGGCGAGCGTTGGAGCGCGGCGGAGGCGCTCTCGGCGGGCATCGTCAACAAGGTGGTGCCCGACGAGGAGCTCGACGCGGCCGTCGCGGCGTGGGCGGGGAAGCTCGCGAGCTCCTCGCCGGTGATAATGAGGCTCGGCAAGGAGGCGATGCGCCGGCAGCTCGACATGCCGCTGGACGACGCTCTCGACTACCTGCGCGCACAGCTGTCGCTTGCGCTCTCGACCGAGGACATCGTGGAGGGCGTGACAGCGTTCTTCGAGAAGCGCGAGCCCGAGTGGAAAGGTCGCTGATGAGCACGGACACGAGCAGTTCGATCCTGCGGCCACTGGTCGAGGACCTGCGGGAGCGGCGCGCGAAGATACGGCTGGGCGGAGGGGAGGAGAAGATCGCCAGACAGCATGCCGCGGAAAAGCTGACGGCCCGCGAGCGCCTCGCGCTGCTGATCGACGACGGCACGTTCACCGAGCTCGGCATCCACGGCCGGCCGCACTTCGCCCAGCGGGCGATGGAGGGCAAGGAGGCGCCCGCCGACGGCGTCGTCACCGGCTACGGGAAGGTCGAAGGGCGGATGGTCGCGGTGTGCGCATACGACTTCACGGTGATGGCCGGCTCGATGGGGATGACCGGCGAGCTGAAGGTCACCCGCCTGCGCGAGCTCGCGCTGACCAAGCGCATCCCCTTCATCTGGCTGCTCGACTCGGCGGGCGCGCGCATCCAGGAGGCGGTGGGCTCGCTGTTCGCGGGCTCCGGGCACCTCTTCCGCGAGGAGGTCGTGATGAGCGGCGTGATCCCCCAGATCGCCGCGTTGATGGGGCCGTGCGCCGCCGGCACCGCCTACATCCCCGGCCTCGCGGACTTCGTGCCGATGGTCAAGGGCCGCGGCTCGATGGCCCTCGCGGGTCCGCACCTCGTCCGGGCGGCGGTGGGCGAGGACGTGACCCAGGAGGAACTCGGTGGCTCGCGCGTCCACTGCCGCAAGTCCGGCGTGGGCGATCTCGAGGTCGCAGACGACGAGGAGTGCATCGAGAAGGTCAAGCAGTACCTCTCCTTCATGCCCCAGCACTGCGAGGCTCGCGCGCCGCTGCGTCAGGGTGAGGACCCCGTGGACCGGATGGACGAGGGGCTGCTCGACATCCTGCCGGAGTCGAACCGCAAGCCCTACGACATGTACGAGGTGATCCGCCGGATCGCCGACGACGGCTTCTACTTCGACATGAAGCCCCAATGGGCGAAGACGATCATCACCTGCTTCGCGCGCTTCGGCGGGCGTCCGGTCGGGATCGTCGCCAACCAGCCAAAGCAGCTCGGAGGCATCCTCGACAACGACTCCGCCGACAAGGCGGCGAGGTTCGTGAACCTCTGCAACGCGTTCGCGATCCCGCTGGTGTTCCTGATGGACGTCCCCGGCTTCATGGTGGGCAGCAAGGTCGAGGCCGGGGGGATCATCAGGCACGGCGCGAAGATGCTCTATGCGGTCGCCAACGCGACCGTGCCGAAGATCACCGTGATCACGCGCAAGGCATACGGTGCGGGCTACTACGTGATGAACGGCCGCGCGTACGAGCCGGACCTGATCGTGGCCTGGCCGAGCGCCGAGATCAGCGTGATGGGCGCGGAGGGGGCTGTCGAGATCGTGATGCGCAAACAGGTCGAGGAAGCCGAGGACCCAGCGGCCAAGAAGGCCGAGCTGATCGAGGCCTATCGCAAGATCATCGACGTCTACATCGCGGCCGGGAACGACATGATCGACGACGTGATCGACCCGCGCGAGACGCGCCCGACGATCTGCCGGGCGCTCGAGATGGCGCAGGGGAAGCGGGTCGAGCGCCCGTGGAAGCGCCACGGGGTGGTGCCCGTATGAGTCTCGAGGACCCGGTCGTCATCACCTGCTCGATCTCCGGCGCGATCGCGAACCGCGAGCAGTGTCCCGCGATCCCCTACACGCCGGGCGAGTATGCGGCGGAGGCGCGGCGGATCGTGGACGAGGGAGGGGTGATGATCCACATTCACGCGCGCACCCCCGACGGCACGCCGAGCTATGAGATCGAGGACTTCCGGGCGATCACCGAGGCGATCCGCGCGGAGGTCGGCGAGGCGGTGATCGTCAACTACTCGACCGGCACGATCGGCGTGCCGGTGGAGAAGCGGGTCGCCTACCTGCGCGCCTGCCGCCCCGAGGTGGCGGCGCTGAACATGGGCTCGATGAACTACGCCAAGTACTCGCGCTCGCGCAAGCAGTTCGTCTTCAACATGGTCTTCCAGAACCCGTTCGAGGAGATCATCGAGCTGCTCGAGGCGATGAACGAGCTCGGCATCAAACCCGAGCACGAGTGCTTCGACATCGGCCATGTTGGAAGCCTCGACCCGTTGATCGACATGGGCGTGCTGAAGACGCCGCTGCACGTCGATTGCGTGATGGGCGTCACCGGAGGCATACCGCCGACCGCGCGCAATCTGGCTGCGATGGTCGAGAACATCCCCGCCGGCTCGCACTGGGGGGTGATCGGGATCTCGCGCGACCAGTGGATGCTCGTGTCCGCCGCGCTGACCCTCGGGGGCTCGATCCGGGTGGGGCTCGAGGACAACCTCTACCTCCCGAGCGGTGAGATGGCGATCTCGAACGGCGAGCTGATCGCGAAGGCCCGGCAGATGACCGAGGACATGGGGCGGCGTCCCGCGACCGTGCGGGAGGCTCGCGCGATGCTGGCGATCGCTCAGCGCGACGGGGCTTCAGCGGGATGAGCCTGCCCCTTGAGGGAGTTCGCGTCCTTGACCTCTCCCGTCTGTTGCCGGGCGGGTTCTGCTCGCTGCTGCTCGCGGACTTCGGCGCGGACGTCCTGAAGGTCGAGGACACGGGGATGGGCGACTACATCCGCTGGTCGCCGCCGCACTATGAGGGCGCGCACGAGAGCGCGCGCTCGGCGCTGTTCCTGGCGCTCAACCGCAACAAGCGCTCGATCCGCCTCGACCTCAAGCACGAGCGCGGCCGCGAGGTGCTGCTCGCGCTAGTGCGCGAGTACGACGTGCTGCTCGAGTCCTTCCGCCCGGGGGTGCTCGACCGTCTGGGCGTCGGCTACGAGCGGATGCGCCAGGAGAATCCGGGCCTCGTGTACTGCGCGATCTCCGGGTACGGCCAGGACGGGCCCAAGCGCGACGCCTCCGGACACGACATGAACTACCTGGGGCTGATCGGCCTGCTCGGGCTGACCGGCGAGCGCGGAGGCGAGCCCGTACAGGCGGCGGGTCAGATCGCGGATCTCGGCGGCGGCGCGCTGATGGCGGCGTTCGGGATCATGGCCGCGCTGCGTGAGCGCGACGGCGGCGGAGCGGGGTCGGCCGGCGAGGGGTCGGGGGAGGGGCAGCTGGTGGATGTCTCGATGGCCGACGGAGCGCTTTCATGGCTTGCGATGGTGGCCGCGAGCCACTTCGCCGACGGGGTCGTGCCGCGCAGGGGCGATCTGCCGCTGGCGGGCTCGCTGATCTGCTACCGCCCGTATGAGTGCCTCGACGGCTGGGTGACGCTCGGCGCGCTCGAGCCGAAGTTCTGGCAGGCCTGGTGCCGGGGTGTGGGCCGCGAGGAGTTGATCGCCAGGCAGTTCGAGCGTCCGGGCTCGGACGCGCACGGGCAGGTGACGGAGATATTCAAGGGGCGCAGTCGCTCCGAGTGGGAGGCGTTCGCGCGCGAGCACGACTGCTGCCTCGAGCCGGTGCTCGAGCTCGACGAGGCGCTCGAATCCGAGCTCGTGCGCCAGCGCGAGATGGTCGTCGAGATCGAGCAGCCGGGCGTGCAGCGCCCCGTTCGCCAGCTCGGGATTCCAGTCAAGCTGTCACGCACCCCCGGCACCCACGCACGGCTGCCCGGGCCGGCGCTCGGCGAGCACAGCGAGGCGGTGCTGCGCGATCTCGGCTACTCCGACGCCGCGGTGGGCGAGCTGCTCGGGTCAGGAGCGGTGGCGGGCCCGGCTGCCTCCGAGCCGGCCGCCACGTTCCGGGCGTGAGCCGATGTCGGTGAGCGCGAAGCCGCGCGCCGCGAAGCCCCCCGGCGCCCTCGAGGACGATCCGCAGGCGCCGCTGCTGAAGATGAGCGAGCTCGCCGAGCGCTCCGGGGTGAGCGCCGGCACCATTCGCTACTACCTGCGCGAGGGCCTGCTCGGTGCCGGCGCGGACATCGTCAGGACGAGCCGCAACATGGCCTACTACCCGGCTCACTACGTCGAGCGAATCGAGCTGATCAAGCGGCTGCAGGGAGAGCGCTTCATGCCCCTGCGGGTGATCAAGGGTGCGCTCGAGGAGGGCCCCGAGCGCGTGCACGCGCTGATCGAGCTCGAGGATCGGATACTCGAGCGCACGTTGGCGACCGCCGACGCGCGCACCCGAGTCTCGATGAGAGCTGCGCGCGAGCGCTACGAGATCCCCCGCAACGTGCTCGACCGGCTGGCGGAGATCGGCGTGCTCACGCCGAACCGCAGCGGCTATGACCAGGACGACGTGAAGATCATCGAGGCCATCGCGAGCTTTCGCGCGGGCGGCTACGACGAGGCGCTCGGGTTCACCGTGTACGACACGCTGCGCTACCGCGAGGCTCTGGAGCCGCTCGTCGAGGAGGAGGTCCGAGCGCTGCTCGACCGGCTCGCGGGCGAGGTCGAGGTCGAGCGCGCGATGGAGATCGTCGCGGCCGGCGCGGAGCCCCTGCGAGAGCTGATCGGGGCGATGCACTCCAAGCTGCTGCTCGCCGAGCTGCGCAGGCACCGCGCGCGCGGTGGTCGCTGATCCGCGCGCAGCGGTCTACCAGCGCGCGCGGTGATGCTCGACGACGCCGAGACCGCCCGCGAGTGCGATGTCGCCGGGGAGGGTCCCGCTGAAGCTGCCGAACGGCGCCCGATAGTCGCTGCTCACGATCAGCAGGTTCTCGGAGCGGCTGCGCTCGGCCTCGGGCGCGAAGCAGAGCTCGGATCCCTCCCCGGAGGATATCCGTGAGAGATCGCTCGCAAAGCTCACCGGCGGCGCCTCGTGCGCCTCGCCGGCGACCCACACCGCGCGCTCGCTGCCGCTCGGCGGGTCGTTCACCCCGGCCACCAGGTTCCATGCCAGCGCGGTGCCGTCGGGGCCCTTGCCGACCCCGGCCGACCACCACCACTCCGTGTGGCGAGCGTGATAGCCGGCCGTATCGTCGACCACGGCCAGCGCCTCGATGTCCCGGGGTGCTCCGCCGCCGAGCGCGAGCGTGCCGCGCGCGGCGATGCCGGCCTGCTTGCGGGTCCACACCTGATCGCGACCGTGGGGGCAGACGACCTCGATGCCCGGCGCTTCCTGGAGCTGAAGATCGAGCAGGACCTCTCCGTCGTGCACCCGCAGGCGCGCCGACCCGGAGTCCGGCCCGCCGTCGCCCGCCGGGGGCGAGAACCTCACCGCGTCGCGCCGCGCGAACGATCGCGTGCGCTCGCGCAGGCGGCCGTCGGCTCGGCAGAGCACGGCCCAGAAGGACTGCCTGAAGAGACCGACCTGCACGCGCGCGGCGCAGAGCATCAGCTCCTCGCTGAAGACCGCCACGTAGCGCCATCGCTTGAGCGGCCGTGTGCCGTGGAACGGCGGCAGGCGAGCGGGCGGTGTGCGACCCGCTCGCGCGGCTTCGACGGGCGTTATGCTTGACATATTGACTGATCAGTCAATCTATTCTGGGGGTGGCCCACCCGCGGGAGAGGATGCGCTTTGAGAGTCGCGGCAGTCCAGCTCAACTCCACCGCCGATCCGGCAGCGAACCTGGCCGTCGCGGACCGCCTGACGCGCGCCGCGGCGGCAGACGGCGCGAGCTTGATCGTACTCCCTGAGAAGTGGACTGCGATGGGCTCCGATGGAGATCTGCGCGCAGCTGCCCAGACGCTGGACGGACCTGCCATCCAATGGGCGCGCTCGGCCGCGCGCGAGCTGGGGGTGGATCTTCTCGCGGGGTCGATCGTCGAGCGGGTGGAGGGGCAGGAGAAGCTCGCGAACACGTCCGTGCACGTGGACCCGGGCGGCGAGGTGAGAGCGGTCTATCGCAAGATCCACATGTTCGACGTGGAAGTCGGCGGGCGCTCCTATCGCGAGTCGGACGTGGAGGAGCCGGGCGCGGAGATCGTCCTCTCGGAGACGGCCGATGGCGTGAGCCTCGGCCTGTCGATCTGCTACGACCTGCGCTTTCCCGAGCTCTACCGGATCCTCGCCGTGCGGGGTGCGCGGGTGATCGCGCTGCCGGCGGCGTTCACGCTGGCGACCACCCGCGATCACTGGGAGCTGCTCGTTCGCGCCCGGGCGGTCGAGAACCAGGCGTTCCTCGTCGCGGCCAATCAGGTCGGCTCGCACCCGGGCGGGCACCGCTCCGGCGGCCGGTCGATGATCGTGGATCCCTGGGGGATAGTCCTGGCACAGGCGCCCGACCGCGAGGGCCATATCGTCGCCGATCTTGACCTCGAGCGCCAGCGCGAGATTCGCGCGCAGCTTCCGGCGCTCGCCAACCGGCGTCCGGCGGCCTACCGCTGGCCCGTCGAGGTGGGCGTGTGAGCGCTCGCCGGTCTCCGATCCCTCGCGCCAAGGCGACGATGGACAAGCGCCGGCTGATCCTCGACGCGGCCGTGCGGGTGTTCGCCCGCCAGGGCTTCCACGCCTGCCGGGTGTCGGACATCGCGGACGAGGCGGGGGTGGCCTACGGGCTCGTCTACCACTACTTCGCCTCGAAGGACGAGGTGCTCGACACGCTCTTTCTGGAGCGCTGGAACGTGATGCTCGAGATGATCCGCGAGGTTGACCTCGAGCCGATCCCGGTCCGGGAGAAGCTCGGGACGATCGTTTCCTTCATCGTCGACAGCTACCGGCACGACCCGGACCTGATGAAGGTGATCATCGTCGAGGTGACGCGCGCGGCGAACTCGTTCGGACAGACCCACCTCGGGCAGATCCGCGAGGCGTACGAGCTGATCGGCGCGATCGTCGCGAAGGCCCAGGCAGAAGGTGTGTTCAGGCCGGAGATCGAAGCGCGGTTTGCCGCGATGGCGTTCTACGGCGCGATCGAGCAGCTGCTCACCGGGTGGATCTTCGGTCTGCTGCCGCAGGGCGAGGAGGACTTCGAGCGGGCGAAGTGGCTCGTGCTCGAGACCGTGTGCTCCGGCCTGCAGACGCCTGCGCTCGGCGAGGCGACGGTGAACTGAGGGCGCCGGGTCCCGAGCAACCCCGCGATCTGCCCCGCGGCACGGCGCCGACCTCCGCAGAGAATAGACTCCCGCGACAATGGAGAACGAGTTGGTCAAGCGGCTGATCTGGTCGGGGTTGCTCGCCGGGCTCGGTGCGCTCTCGGGGGTCATCACGCAACGCCTGGCAGCGCTCGTGTGGCGGCGCCTGTTCGACGAGGAGCCCCCGGAGTGAGCGGGGCCACGCCACCGCCCGGCGGGCAACGCCGGGAGTACCCCCAGAACATCGCGACCGCGATCACGGAGGTCTCCGAGCGCGCCACGGTTCTCGTGCGCGAGGAGATCGAGCTCGCCAAGGCAGAGGTCGCCGAAAAGGCGACCAAGCTCGCCAGGGGCGCCGTGGTCGGGGTGGCCGCGGGGATCTTCTTCGTGATGGCTCTCGTGTTCGCGCTGGTCGGGTGTGCGTGGTTGCTCTACTACTACCTGCCGGGCAACGCCTTCACCTACTTCTGGGGCTTCTTCGCGATGGCCGTGATCCTGCTGCTGCTGGGCACGCTGGCCGGGTTCATCGCTGCCAGGGCGGTCAAGCGATGGGCCCCGCCGGTGCCCGACATGGCGATCGAAGAGGCCCGCAAGATCCGCGAGACGGTGAGCGCGGCGCACGACGCTCCGCAGCCCGCGACGAGCACGGCGCCGCCGAGCGCGGCTCCCCCGCCCGCCACGAGCACGGCGCCGCCGAGCGCAGCGGCGCAGGCACAGGAGACCCAGGACTGATGGCGGGACGCACGCCGGCTGAGATCCGCAACTCGATCGAGAGCAACCGCATGGAGCTCGCGGTGTCGCTCGACCGCCTGCGGGGCGAGGTCACCCGCCTCACCGACTGGCGGGGACACATCGAGCGCCACCGGGGCGAGGTGATGGTCGGGGCGGCCGTCCTCGGGCTGGTGATCGGCGGCCGGATGCTGCACCGGCGACGCAGACGCGGCTGAGGGCGTTCCTCAGGCCAGGAACCTGCGCGGGATCGCTCCGATCCCGATCAGACCAGGGCCCGTGTAGGTGCCGATCACCGGTCCCACCTCCGAGATGAAGACGGGCTCGGAGTCGAAGATCTCCCGGCAGCGGTCGAGCAGGCGCTGCGCCTGCTCGGGTGCCTGGATGTGCTGCAGGACCCAGCCGTCGGATCCGCTGTCGCGGAGCTCCTGCGCGTACTCGACCATGCGCTCGAAGGCCCGACCGGCGGTGCGAACGCGCTCGACGGGCACGATTTCATACTCGAGCGAGAGGATCGGCTTGATCTTCAGAGTGCCCCCCAGCCAGGCCTGCGCCTTGCCGATCCGCCCGCCGCGTCTCAGATACTCAAGGGTGTCAAGGCAGAACCAGATCTTCAGCGTGGCCCGCGTCTCGCGGACACGCGCGATCACGGCGTCCTTCTGGGCACCGGCGCGGGCGGCGGCGCACGCGGCGAGCACGAGCAGGCCCATTCCCCCGCAAGCCGTCGTTCCGTCGATCACCTCCACGCGGTCGCCCAGGCCGCGCTCGGCGAGCAGCCCGTGGGCCTGGCGGGCGGCCTCGCAGGTGCCTGAGATCCCGCCGGCGAGATGGATCGAGACGACGTCCTGGCCGGCATCGATCAACGGCTCCCAGACCGTCAGGAAGTCGCCGATCGAGGGCTGGGAGGTGGTCGGGAGTTCGGGATCGCTGCCCAGGCGCTGATAGAAGGCGTCGAAGCCGTCCATCGCGAGCTCGCGCTGGGGATCTCCCTTCCAGCCCACGTACAGGCTGACCTGATGGATGCCCTGGCTGTCGGCCAGCGTGCGGGGAAGGTAGTGCGTGCTGTCGGTCGCGACAGCTACCGAGGGCATTCCCGCGCCGGGCTATTGCAGCGCCTGCGCGAGCTCGCCCGACTCGTACATCTCGGTGACGATGTCGCAGCCTCCTATCAGCTCGCCGTTCGCGAACAGCTGGGGAACGGTTGGCCAGTTCGAGATCGCCGAGAGCTCCTGGCGGATGCGCGGGTCGGGCAGAACGTCGACGGCCGCGAACGGCGTGTCGAGCGCCTGCAGGGCGGCCACGGTGCGCGCCGAGAACCCACAGGCCGGAGCCTCGGGGGTGCCCTTCATGAACAGGATCACCCTGTGCTCCTCGATCGCCTCGGCGATCGCGTCGCGGATGGGGTTGGACTGGCTGGTGGACATGAACGCTCCTGGCTTTCAGTGGGTCTGGATCTTGGCCGGTGTCTGGGTTCTCAGCGACAGTGCGTGGATGGCCCCACCGATCTCGCCGCCGAAGACCTCGTAGACGAGGCGGTGCTGCTCGATGCGGCTGCGGCCCTCGAACGCCGTGGCTGTGACGGTCGCGCGGAAGTGGTCGCCCCCGCCGGTGTAGTCCTCGACCTCGGCGTGGGCCCCGGGAATCGCCGCCTCGATGCGCCGCTTTATGTCCTCGGGAGAGGGCATGGCCCCTAGCGTAGAGGATCGCTAGCCGGGTCCGGGCCCGCCCGCCCGGCGCCGGCTTCCAGCGCCGTTGAAGGGCGCCCGTCGACCGCTATACTTTGGATAGTTTTAGAGCCCTCACAGGAGCGAAGCCATGATCACGATCAGCGACAAGGGTGCCGAGAAGGTCCACGAGTTCCTCGCCTCCCAACAGGATGGCGTGACCATGGAGGGCCTGCGCGTCGGCGTGCGCGGCGGCGGCTGCTCGGGCTTTCAATACCAGCTCGCCTTCGACGAGCGGCGTGACGGGGACGTCGTGTTCGAGAGTCACGGGTTGAAGCTCCTCGTTGACAACGAGAGCCTGCCGTTCGTCAGCGGCTCGACGATCGACTACGAGGAAAGCCTGCAGGGCGCGGGCTTCAAGGTCAACAACCCGAACGTCGTGGCCGCTTGCGGCTGCGGCTCCTCCTTCCGGGTGGCCGAGGAAGAGCAGGTCTCCGCCGTCTGAGCTTCGGCGGGCCGCCCGCGCCCGCGCGCAGCGCGGTGGCGACGGGCGCAGGGAATATCTTGCGCGTATGACCAGCCGGGTGGGCGACCGCGCGAGGTGCCCCGCCCGCGTCCGGCGCTCGCTTTCCCGTGGGGCGGCTGCGGGGGCGCTCGTCGGCCTGGCGGCGCTCGGCGGTCCGGTCCACGCACCGCCCGCAGGCGCGGCCTCGCCCGCCTGGTCGGATCCGAGCACGCTCAGCGGATGCGGGGTCGCCGGCGGGCCACGGGTGGCCTTCCCCAGCGAAGGCCCCTCGATGCCCACCGGGCCGGGAGCGATCGTATGGGCCTACGGCGGGCCCGGTTGTGGCGGGACGTCCGGATCCCCGGCCGCCGCGGCCGGGGCGTCCGGGGGTCTGGACGTGGCGGCGCTCGGGCCCGACGACCGCACGGGCCCCGCGAGCACGCAGTCGCTCGCCGGTCCGCTCGGGGCTTCACCGGCCGCCGTGGGGGGAAGCCTGGGACGGGTCACCGTAGCCGCGCCGTTGCAGGCGCCGGGCACTGCGGGCGGGGGGGTGGCGGTGCTGCAGGGACGATCGACCAAGCCGTTCGGATCGCCGACCGTGTTCGCCGGCGAGGGCCCACTGCTCTCGCTGACCCGCGCCTACCTCGGGGACGTTGCGATCGCCACGGTGGTGGCGGGGCCGGCGATCGCGGTGCGCGTCGAGCGCTACTTCTCGTCGGGGTTCGCAGGCGCGCGCCTGATCCCGATACCGGCGGGCGCTGTCACGGCCCTGACCGCGACGATGGACTACCGCTCGGACGTGCTTGTGGCCTGGCAGCAGAACGGGGCGATATACGCGCACATGCTGCGTGCCTCCGGTCGCGCCGAGCCGACCCAGCGCGTCGGGCCGAGCGCGCCGGCTCCCCAGCTGAGAGCCCTGGTCAGCGACAACAACCACGGCATGATCGCCTGGGAGAGCACCGAGGCGCTCAAGCCATCGCCGGCCACCACCCGGGTCTATCTCGACCTCTCCGCCTCCGGCGTGCGCTTCGGAGCCCCGCTGCGGCTCGCCTCGTTCGGCGATCCCCAGCAGGTATGCCATCGCTTCAGCTGCCTTGCGCTCGTGCGCCTCTCCACCGAGAACGTGATGCTCGCCTGGACGGACGTCGAGGGCGGGCGCTACGCCGTTCGCGGCGGCCCGGCCGTCTTCGCAGCGACGCGGGCCGCGCGCATCTCGGGCGCCCATGCGCAGGCGGTGCTTGCCGATCTCGCCGCTGGACCGGCCGGCGATGCCGTCGCCCTGTGGGAGAGCGTGCCTTCTCGGAGAGACGCCCTCGACGGGCGCCTGGGCGAGCTATGGGCCGCGCGTGCGTTTCTCGCGCACCACGACCGGCTCTCGCTGAAGGTGCCCGAAATGCTCGCTGCCGCAGGCCCGAACCTCGCCCCGAGCGTCGCCATCGACCCCGCCAACGATCGCGCTGTGGCGGCATGGCTCACGGTGAACGGGCACGCGAGCATCCGGTATGCAGTCGGCCTCGGGGGCGCCCGATATGCACAGCGCACCCCGGCGGGCGCCCTGCCCCCGCCCGCCGGGACACACTGGCTGCGGTGGGGCCTTGCCGCCACTCTTGCCGCGGTAGTCCTGGCATTCCTTGGCCTCGCACTTTGGCGCCGGCGGCATCCCGGCCGAGCGTGAGAGGGCTACGTCCGGACCGCCACCCGTATCACCGGAGTGCTTGTCGGGCGAGGGCTTCCGCCGAGCGGCTCTGATGTGACCATCACTTCCTTCACCCCGCTCAGCCTGCCCGGTACGTTGACCGAGGCGCTTCCGCGGCTCGTCACGCCGAACAGCGCGTCGGTCGGCTGGGGAGCCCCGGCGCCGCGGCTCAGCCACACCTCATAGATCCTGCCCGGCCGGGGCTGTGGCATGCCGGAGACCACCAGTTCGGCATGGCCGCCCACCTGACGCAGAGACGCGCGGGCGCCCCGAAGGGTGCCGGCAACCTGCGCCGAGGTCACCTTCTCGGTCGGGGACGAGCCGGCGGTCAGCGCGATCGCAATCGCCGCAGCAGCGCCCGCCGCCGCCGCGACCCACGCCATCAGCCAGGGTCCGCGGCGCGATCGCCGGCGCCCGGCGGGCGTCGGCGGCTCATCGGCCTCGTGGCCGGCGACCCGCAGCAGCTCTGCCTCTGCGCGGACGGTGGCGAGCACCCGCTGACGCAGCGCCTCGGGGGCCAGGACCTCGGGCACGGTCGTTCCCAGCGTGTCAACCACCGGCTGCAGCTTGGCGACCTCCGCCCGGCAGGTCGCGCATGTCGCGAGATGCTCGCGGTAGGACTCCGGTTCGTCGAGCGCACGGAGCACGTACGGCGCCGCGTCCACGCACCGCTCGCAGTCGAACGTGTCCTCGTCCAGGCTCACGCGCTCACCGCCTCCCAGCCGCCGAGGTGAGACCGGAGCTTCTCCAGGCCGAGGCGCATTCGGCCCTTGACGGTCCCGACCGGGGTGTCGAGCATCGAGGCGATCTCGGTGTGCGTGAAGCCGCCGAAGTACGCCAGCTCGATGACGCGCCGCTGCTCGAGCGGCAGCTCTCCGAGCGCTCCACGGATCTCCTGCGATGCCGCGTTGCCGATGGCCTGGGAGTCCGTTCGCTCGGCGGCCTCGAGGGTCTCCTCGATCCCCTCGTCGCTCGCCCGCCGTCGCTCGTGCACGCCGCTGCGTCGCAGCGCGTCCACGGCCCGGTTGTGCACGATGCCTAGCGTCCAGGTGCGGACGCTCCCGCGCGTGCGGTCATAGCGCGCGCCGTTTCGCCAGAGGGCCAGGAAGGCCTCCTGCACGACGTCCTCGGCGACCGAGCGGGTCCCGCAGATGCGGTAGGCCAGCGAGAACGCCGCGTTCGCGTGCCGCTCGAGGACCATCTCGAAGGCGTCGGCGTCGTTGCCGGCCACGAGCTCCATGAGCTCCTCGTCGGCGAGCCTTGCAAGGCTCTCCTTGAAATCTGCGGCCGGACGGCGCAGGCGGGGCATCGACTGACTGTACGCAGCACATCGCCTGAGCGATCACCGCACGCCCCCAGCACGGATGGCGCGCACCGGAGTGTGTGAGACTGCGCCCGTGCAGGCGAGTCGGCCGAGGGTGGCGGTGGTGGGCCACGTCGAGTGGGTGCAGTTCGCACACGTGCCCCACATCCCGCGCTCCGGCGAGGTCATGCACGCGCTCGATCCGTTCGAGGAGCCGGCCGGCGGCGGAGCCGTGGCGGCCGTGCAGCTGGCCCGTCTGGCCGGGGAGGCCGTGCTCGTCACAGCGCTCGGGCAGGACGCCCATGCCGAGCGGTCGGTGGCGCGCCTGCGCGAGCTCGGCGTCCATGTGTGGGCGGTCAGGCGCACGGCGCCCACCCGCACGGCGGTAACGCTCTTCGATCAGACCGGCGAGCGCACGATCGTCACGTTCGGGTCGCGCCTTGAGCCCGTCGGGGACGACGCGGAGCTGCAGTGGGACACGCTCTCGCAGATGGACGCCGTCTACTTCACCGCGGGCGACCAGAACGCGCTGCGCGCCGCGCGCGCGGCCCGGGTGCTCGTGGCAAGCCCGCGCGCCCTGCACGCGCTTGGACACGACATCCCGCTCGATGCCCTGGTTCTGAGCGTGGAGGACTCCGTCGAGCGTCGCCAGGCCCTCGGCGCGCAGAGCGAAGCCGAGCTCGTGGTGCTGACCGAGGGAGAGCGGGGCGGCACGTATCGCACACGCTCCGGCGCGTCGGGCAGCTGGGCGCCCGCCACCCCGCCCGCCCCCGCGGTGGACTCCTACGGCTGCGGCGACTCGTTCGCGGGGGGCCTCACATACGGGCTGGCCGCCGGCATGCCGGTGCCTGATGCGCTGGCACTCGCAGCCCGCTGCGGCGCGGCTTGCCTGACCGGCAGGGGGCCTTATGAGCATCAGCTGACCGGCCCGCTCGCGTGAGCCGCGACACGCAGCGGCGCTCATGGCGCTCAGATCGCCGGCAGCTCCTGCACGAGCGACAGCACGGGCGCGAACAGGTCGCCTCGCTCTGCCACCCGCTCGAGCACCTGCGCGGCCTCGAACGTCAACCCGGCCGGGTCACCGGAGTCGAGCGCGGCACGCACCTCCGGCCACTCCACGGGCGTGGAGACCGTGGGGCGCTCGGCCGCGCGCAGCGAGTAGACGCACACCGTTGTCTTGCGCGAGTCGTTCTGGCTCCAGTCGATCAGCACCTTGCCCGTGCGCCGCGCCTTGGTCATGCGCGAGACGACCAGCTCGTGCTCGGCCTCCTCGAGCAGCTCGGCGACGGCCTTCGCGAACGGCTTGGTCTGCTCGAAGGTGACGGTCTTGGAGTTGAGCGGGACATACAGCTGCAGTCCCTTCTTGCCGGAGGTCTTGGCAAAGCTCTGCAGGCCGAGGTGCTCGAACATACCCTGCAGCGCCAGCGCGACGCGGCAGCACTCGATGAGCGTCGCCGGCTCACCGGGGTCGAGGTCGAACACGAGTGCCGTCGGGCGCTCGACCGCCTCGGCGCGCGCGAGCGGCACGTGCAGTTCGAGCGCGGCGAGGTTGGCCAGCCACACGATCGTCGCGCGATCGTCGGCCAGCAGGTAGTCGATCGGCTTTCTCTCGCTTGCAAGCGTCACCGTTCGCACCCACTCGGGACGATGGGCCGGCGCCTGCTTCTGGAAGAAGGCCTTTCCCTGGACGCCATCCGGCCAGCGCTTGACCGTCAAGGCCCGTCCCTGCAGATGCGCGATCATCGTCGCCGCGACAGAGGCGTAATAGTCGACCACTTCGCCCTTGGTGAAGCGCGCCTGCGGATAAAGCAGCTTGTCCAGGTTTGACAGCCTCAGCTCGCGCCCCTCGACTGTCGTGGAGGCCTTGCCGGCGCCCTTGGGGTGGATCGGGAGCGCGCCCGAACGCCCGCCCGCGTCCGGCGCCGGCGACTCGAGCGCCGCCGGTCCTTCCTCGCGCACGACCTCGCGGGGCGCCAAGTCGTCGCGCAGGCCCTTGTATGAGGGGTGACGGAGGCTTCCGCGTCTGGTCCACTCCGTGAACTCGATCTCTGCGACGAGCGCCGGCTCGACGAAGACGGCCCCGCGCGGCGGTTGCTCGCCGGCGGAGAACGGCGAGCTCTCGCGCTCCAGTGGGCTCAACAGCGTGGCCAGGCGATCGAGCTCGGATTCGCTGAAGCCGGTGCCGACACGGCCGGCGTAGCGAAACGCGCCGGAGGGGTCATAGACGCCCACGAGCAGCGCGCCGATGCCGCGGGTGCGCCGGCCCTCGCCCGGGATCCAGCCGCCGATCACGAGCTCCTGGCGCGCGAAGTTCTTGATCTTGATCCAACTCGTGGTGCGCACCCCCGGCTGGTAGGTGGAGCTCTCCCGCTTGGCGACGATCCCCTCGAGGCCCTGCTCGGCGCTCGCCCGCAAGACGTCCGCGCCGCTGCCCTTCAGGTACTCCGGTGTCTGCCATGCCTCGCCGCTCAGCGCCAGCGCCGTCAGACGCTCGCGGCGCTCGCTGTACGGCAGCTCCATCAGCGAGTGGCCGTCGAGCCACAGAAGGTCGAAGATCATCAGCGTGACCGGCGAGCTCTTGGCCAGTCGCTTGGCCTGCGCGCTCGAGCCCACATGCATGCGCCGCTGCAGCGCGGCGAAGCTCGGCCTCCCGTGCTCGTCGAAGACGACGATCTCCCCGTCGAGGATCGCCGCGTGCGAGCTCAGCGCGCGGTTCAGCCGCCCGAGCTCGGGGTAGCGGCCCGTGATCTCGTTGAGGTTGCGGCTCTGAAGGCGCAGTGCGCCGGGCTTCGAGTAGACGATCGCACGCACCCCGTCCCACTTGATCTCATACGCCCAGCCCGCATCCTCGCGGGGCAGTGTGCCGGCGCGCGCGAGCATCGGCTTGACGTGCTCGGGCATCGGCCGGCGATCGCCGTCCGCCGGCGGGTCCATGCGGTGGATCATCCACTCCTTCGGCTCCTCCTCTTTGGAGATCGGGAACAGCGCGTAGCGCGCGTCAACGCGCTCGCCGTGCAGCGCCACCTCGATCTTGCGCGGCTCCCACTTGAGGACCTCGTAGGTCCCGTGGTCCCAGATGGTCATCGTGCCGGCGCCGTACTGCCCCTCGGGTATCTCGCCGTGGAAGTCGATGTACCCGAGCGGGTGGTCCTCCGTCCAGACGGCCAGCCGGTTGTCCCCGGGCGCCTCGGGAAGGCCCTTGGGGATCGCCCACGACGCGAGCACGCCGTCGCGCTCGAGGCGCAGGTCCCAGTGCAGCCGCGACGCGCTGTGCTCGTGGATCACGAAGCGCGCCTGATCCGCCGCCGCGTGCCCGCCCTCGTCGGGCTCCGGCGTGAGGGCGAAGTCGCGCTTGGATCGATACTCCCCCAGACGCGCGGCGCTCGCCTTGCCGCCTGCGCGCTTGCTCCCTCCGCCCGACGGAGACACCTACCGCCTTGCTGCGGCGCGCGTGCCGCCCGTCCCCTTCGCGGGTGCCTTCTTCGCGGCCTGCTTCTTCGCGGCCTGCTTCTTCGCGGCTTGTTTGTTCGCGGCGGCTTTCCTGGCCGCCGGTTTGCGCTTCTTCGCCGGAGCGCCATGCCGATCCTCGCCGGTGCGCTCGCGCACGGCCTCGATGCTCGCCTTCAGGGCGGCCATCAGGTCCGGCACCGGCGCCTGCACCTCCTCGGCGGGAGGCTGCACGGCGATCTCCTCGCCCTGCGCCTTGCGCTCGATCAGCGCGAGCACCTCCTCGCGGTAGGTGTCGGTGTACTTCTCGGGTTCGAAGCTGCCCGCCAATGAGCCGATCAGCTGCTCGGCGATCTCGACCTCCCGCCTGGTCGTCTTGACCTCTTTCGGATCGGGCAGCTCCTCGAGGCGGTCGGGGGGAAGGACTTCGTCGGCGAACAGCATCGTCGCCATCTCCAGCACGTCGCCCATCGCCCGGATCGCCACCAGCTGCTCCTTGGAGCGGATCACCACGCGCGCGATCGCGACCTTCTCGGTCTCCGCCATCGCCTCGAGCAGCAGCCGGTATGGCTTCGCGCCTCCCGGTCCCGGGGCGAGGTAGTAGGGATGGTCGTAGTAGATCGGGTCGATCTGCGAGAGCTCGACGAAGTCCTCGATCTCGATCGTCTTGGTCTTCTTCGGTTGCAGCGTATCGAGCTCGGAGGGCTCGACCACGACGTAGCGGTCAGGGGCGAGCTCGAAGCCCTTGACGATGTCCTCGTAGGCGACCTCCTCGCCCGACTGCGGATCGACGCGCTTCTGCGCGATGCGCACGCCGGTCCTGCCCGAAAGCTGGTGAAAGCGGACGGTCTTGCGGTTCACGGCGCTGTACAGCTTCACCGGCACCGTGACCAGTCCGAAGCTGATCGTGCCGGTCCAGATCGAGCGGGGCATGTGCACTTCCTACCACGTCACCGCCCTGCAGGCTGCAACAGCTGCGGCAGCGCCCCGAGCTCCTCGCGGCCGTCACGACCGTCCGTGGGCTGCAGGCGGTGCGCGCGGCCGGCTGAACGTGCAGGCTGCTCTCGGTCTGGTAGGACACCGACCATGAGCCGCGAGCGTTGGATGGCGCTTTTCTTCGCCTGTGGGTCGGCGTGCTTCTTCATCGGCCCGTTTCCAGGCTACGCGAGCCTCGTCGGAGACGCCGCCGACTCCGTCACGTTCTTCGTCGGCTCGATTCTCTTCACCGCAGGCGGGGCCGTGCAGACATCCCTGGCGTTCCCCGAGCGCCACGCGCCCGGCGCCGGGCAGGCCGCGTGGCGGGCTGGCACGATTCAGTCCGCCGGGACGCTGTTCTTCAACGTGACGACCTACCAGGCGATGCACACGGCGCTCTCCAACACGGAGTACAACCAGCTCGTGTGGCGGCCCGATGCCCTGGGCTCGATCTGCTTTCTGGTCTCGGGCGTAATCGCCTACCGTGCCTCGGCGCGGCACGGCTGGCTGCCCGTGCGCGGGGGACCCGGCTGGTGGGAGCCATCGGTCAACCTGCTGGGCTGCGTGTTCTTCGGCATCTCGGCCATCGCCGGCTACGTTGTTCCCTCGAGCGGATCGATGATCGACCTGGCCGCCGCGAACTGGAACACCGCGCTCGGGGCGGCGTGCTTCCTGGCCTGCGCCGTGGCCACGCTGTTCACCGGCGACACGCTGAAGTCGCCGCGCCTGCGGCGCCTGCGCGAGCTCGAGCGCGACGTGGAGCATGCCCTATAGGGGCCGGCCGATGATCGCCATGCCCACACGGCCGGCAGCGCCACGGCTCCGGCGGCGATGAGTTTCTCGGCGCCCTACCGTCTACATGAGCAGCATCCCTCGCGGGGAGCGTCTTCCCGCCGTACGAAAGGAGCCGGCCCCATGCCGCAGAAGATCATCCCGAACCTGTGGTTCGACACCGAGGCCGAGGAGGCCGCGGGCTTCTACACCTCGGTCTTCAAGAACTCTCGCATCGTGCACGTCGCGCGCTACACCGAGGCCGGCCCCCGCCCGGCCGGCATGGTGATGACCGTGGAGTTCGAGCTGGACGGCCAGCGATTCGTCGGCATCAACGGCGGCCCCGAGTTCAAGTTCGACGAGGCCGTCTCATTTCAGATCAGCTGCGAGACCCAGGACGAGGTGGACTACTACTGGGAGAGGCTGGGCGAGGGAGGCCGGGAGGGGCAGTGCGGCTGGATCAAAGACAAGTACGGCCTGTCATGGCAGGTCGTGCCGACGGGCATGGAGGAGGTGTTCGGCGACCCGGACCCCGAGCGGGCACGGCGCGCTATGCAGGCGATGCTCGGGATGAGCAAGCTCGACATCGCGGCGCTGCGAAGCGCGGCGGACGGCGTGCCGGCGGGCTAGCGGACAGGGCGAGTGGACCTGGTGGGAGTCGAACCCACGCCGTTGGGGCTAAAAACCCGCTTGGCGCCAACCCGGCCAGGTCCTCGAAAACGATTGAGCGGTCAGCGGCGAGCCGCTCAGGGGCGGTGCCGACTGTTGCTGCGCTTCTTCCTGGGCGGCGCGGCGCTGGGCCGCACTCAGGGAGCGTCCGGCGAACAGGAGGCCCGTGTCCAGGTGTTCTCTGACTTTCTGCAAGCTGTGGCCGCCGGGATAGATCGCGCTCTGCGCCTGCGCGCCCGCCGCGCGGAGCTTGGCGGCGAATGCGGGGTCCTCTTGGGGAAGAGCCACCGGGTCCGCCTGGGCGCCGTACAGGAACGCCTGCATGCCGAGTCGTGACAGGACTGGCCGGTCCGCGCGCAGTTCGCCGTCCAGGTTGTTGAAATAGCCGAGCCAGCTCTCGACGACCGAGAAGCGGTAGGGGTTGGCGAGCGCGACGTGCATCGCGCCGAAGCCGCCCATCGAGCTGCCGGCGATCGCCCGCCCGGCGCGCGTGGCGATCGTGGGCAGCATCCGGTCGACGAGTTCCTGGACTTCCACCACGTAGGTGGCGCTGTGCCGGCCGCCCAGGTTCTGCCAGTTCTCAAGGCCGCTGCGATCCTGGACCATCACGGCGATCATCGGCGGAATCGCGCCATGGGCGATCAGCCGGTCGAGGGTCTGCTGTGTGCCGACTTCCAGAAATGCGCTTGCGTGCCCGTTCTGCCCGTGCAGGAGGTAGAGCACCGGGTAATCCGCTGCGGTGCGCGGGTAGCCCGGCGGCAGGTAGACGAGGAACGCCCCACGGCCGCCGAGCGCCGACGACGTGAAGCTCACCCGGCCGATCGTGCTCCCTGCGCTGTCCTGGCTCACGGGGACGAGCGCCGGCAGCGGCGTCGCGGGGGGGCTCCAGACGGCGGCGGGCGCCGGCCTGCTTGGAGCGCGCGTGCCGAGGATCCCCTCGAGTGTGAGGGACCCTTTGAGGGCGAGAGCACAGCAGGTCCCGGCCAGCGCGGCGAGGAGGGCGCCCAGAAGGAGCCGGTACGCGGTCGCGGGTCCCCCGGACTCGGAGTGTGCAGGGGACGCGACGGCAGGTTCGAGCCGGGGCGGGAACGTCGGCACCCAGGATGGGGGCAGCAGCAGCGCCTCGGCGCTCGCCGCCCGCCCGGGCCAGGCCCAGTCGCCGAGGCTCTCAAGCCACAGCTGAGTTCGAGAAGGGTTCATTCCATCGGACACTCAGCAGATTCAACGGAAGCGGTTGCGAAACAGCCAACCCCTGCACGACCTCGCCCAAGCGGACCGTCCGCCTGTGACAACGTACGCGCGTGCCGGCGATACTGACCGAAGGATTGACGAAGTTCTACGGGCGCCATCGCGGCATCGAGGAGCTGACGATGACCGTCGAGCAGGGCGAGGTCTTCGGATTTCTCGGCCCCAACGGCGCCGGCAAGACGACCACGATCCGAACCTTGCTCGATCTGCTGCACCCGAGCGCCGGCAGCGCCCGGATCCTCGGCCTGGACAGTCGCGCCGACAGCGTGGCGATCCGCGCGAGGCTCGGGAACCTGCCGGGGGACTTCGGCTTCGGTGAGCGCACCAGCGGGCAGGAAGCGCTGTCGCTGCTCGCGCGGCTTCGCCATGTCGGTTCGCTCGAGCGGGCAGAGGATCTGGCCGGCCGCTTCCGGGCCGACCTCGCGCGACCGCTCGGCCAGCTGTCCCGCGGCAACAGGCAGAAGATCGGGTTGATCCTCGCGCTCTTCCACCGACCCGAGCTGCTCATCCTCGACGAGCCGACGAGCGGCCTTGACCCGCTCATGCAGGAGGAGTTTTTGGCGGTGATCGGCGAGGAACGCGAGCGGGGCGCGAGC
The DNA here is from genome assembly GCA_963811445.1 of uncultured Solirubrobacterales bacterium. Taxonomy (GTDB): domain Bacteria; phylum Actinomycetota; class Thermoleophilia; order Solirubrobacterales; family Solirubrobacteraceae; genus Palsa-744. The sequence continues at coordinate 17,286 of CAWERP010000014.1, read as the reverse complement.
GTCTTTCTCTCCTCGCACGAGCTTGACGAGGTCGAGCGAGTGTGCGACCGGGTGGGAATCATCCGCGACGGGAGGCTGATCGCGGTGGAGCGGGTGGCGGAGCTCATCGGCAAGACCCAGCGCCGGGTGACGATCGAGTTCGCCGAGCCGATCGACCTCGGAGAGCTGCGGGGGTGCGCCGGGGTGAGCGCCCTTCAGGCCGACGGGGCGCAGGTCACGTTCAGGGTCGCCGGAGACCTGGACCCCGTGGTCAAAGCGATCGCCCGTCACACGATCACCGACATCGACTTCGCACGGCCCACGCTGGAGGAGGTCTTCCTCACCTACTACCAGGACGAGGCCAAGGACGAGACCGGGTGAGCGCGCTGATCGCACTCCAGCTGCGCGAGCGCCGGCGCTCGCTGCTCTCATGGGGCGTGCCGCTCGGGGTGTATTCGGCCTTCGTCGTCGCGATCTACCCCTCGATTCAAGGCGCGCTGCAGAAGGCGATCCGGGGCTACCCGGAAGGCCTGAAGCAGGCCTTTGGAGCCAGCGAACTGTCAACGGTCGAGGACTACCTGCACGTCGAGATGCTGAGCCTGATCGTGCCGCTGGCCGTCGGCTATTTGGGGGTGCGCTCGATCGCAAGCGGGCTCTCCGGCGCCGCCGAAAGCGGACGGCTCGACGTCCTGCTCTCCGCGCCGGTCTCTCGTCGCCGGCTGGTCGCGGCCGACTTCCTCGCGACGGCCGTGGAGCTCGCGGCCGTCCTTGCGATCGCTGTGCTTCTGGCCCTTCTCGGCAGCCTCCTGTCAGGCGCCGGCCTCTCGTTCGGTTCGGCTGCCGCCGGCTTCGGCAACGTGTGGCCATTGGCCCTGCTCTCCGCGGGCCTCGGCATCGTAATAACCGGGTGGTCGCTGCGCACGAGCGTCGTGACCGGGGCGGTGGCCGGCGTGCTGGTGGGGATGTACGTGCTGGACCTCATCGGGCGGCTCGACAAGAGCCTTGACGCGATCCGCTACGCGTCTGTGTTCCGCTACTACGGCAAGGCGTCCGAGAGCGGCATCGATCCGCTCTCCTTCCTCGGCGTCACCGCGGCGGCGATCGCGCTCGCCGCGACCGGGGCGATCCTGTTCGACCGGAGGGACCTCTCGGATTGAGAGGACTCGCACCCGCGCGCGCAAGCCCAAGCCAGAAGCCCGGGCCGGGCCCCCCTACAGCAACTCGAGATCGCCACGCGACAGTGCCCACGAGGCTCGCTTCGTGGGATCGGGGGCGAGATTCTGCTGGAGCGGGGCCGCCATCAGGACCATTCCGCCGGGTGATTGGACAAAGCCGCACAGGGCCGCGTCGCGGCCGGATGCAAAGCTGCAACTGATGAAGTCCGCGGGAGCGGTCCGGCTGACCTGGCCGAGCAGATGGCGAGCCGTCGGGTAGTCGTTCCGCTCGACGAACAGCTCGCAGACGTCCAAGACCCAGAACGGCCCGAGGCGCCGCGGCCGGAAGATCACCAGACCGCCGGCCTGGCCGGCGTCGGTTTGCACCGCCCGGTAGTCCTCGAACCGACCGTATCTCCAGCGCAGGTAATCGAGATCCTTGGCCGTCTGAAGCCGATCGCCGACCCCCTTCGCCTGCCCGAGCAGGGCCGAGGCGGGCGCGCCATCGCCCAGGATCTCCGAAGCCGTGTCGGCTTCGACCTGCAGCTGCGCCGGGGTCTTCGATCCTTGTTCGCGCGCGCGCCGAATCGTCTCCCGCAGCCGTCCGCACGGACGAGCGAAGCGAGGGAACTTGCCGACTCGGTGTCGTCCGGCCATCAGGCTGCCCGGACGACTCGGTTCGTTCGGGTTGCTCCAGAAGAAGGCCACATCATCGGAGAACTCCGGTTCGGCTCGAATCGCCAACGAGACACCCCTTCGACGGTGAGCGGGGTGAACGGCGAGATCGACTCCGCGCATCGTCGTCAGGACTCCCACCTGGGCACGGAATCGCCAGGCCATGTAGGCGTAGAAGCCAATGACCTCACCGTCGGTCTCTGCGACCATCAGGACCGACGGGCCAAACGGGCTCGCCATGTGCTTCCAGCGAAAGAACTCGGCGGGGGCACCGCGCTCGATCTCACCTGGCCACGCGCCGAAGGCGGCCTTCAGCACGTCAAGCACCTGAGGCTCGTCCTCTGCCTCGAATGGTCTCACCTTGACCGCGTCATCGTGAGCTGTGGTACGCATTGCCGGCATCGCCGAAGGCACCATAGGCAAATCTCGGCGGGCGCGGCGGGTTTCGCACCTGCGACTGATCGGCGGTCGCGCCGCTGTCAGTCTTGGCCCAAGCTGCCGTCGCTCGTGCGAAGTGCGCGCGACCCTTGCCATGCAAGGAGCGCGGCGATGGCGAGCGCGCCGACCGGGTCCGCCCACCACCAGCCGAACGCGCGTTGAGCGATGAGGGCGGCCAGAGCGAGCCCGGACAACGCGACGCCGGACCAGGTGAGAAGGCTGTCGGCGCGAAGCGCCCGGCTGCCCAGTCGTTGGGAGAGCGAATACTTCGCTGAAGCGAGAAGGGGCAGCACGAGGAGCGCCGCGACGGCCTCCACGATTCCAAACGCGGTGGCCTCGAAATGCCGTTCCACGCTCAGCGCCCGTATTGCCTGGACCAGCAGGTAGAGCGCGATCAGCAGAAACGCCGCTCCCGCGAGCCGAAGCGCGAGCCGCTCGGCGCGTTGCGCGCGCTCTGCGTGTCCAGCCTCCTCGGCTCGGAACCGCCACACGAGTACGGCCGACGCGGAGGAATCCACCACGGCGTTGATCCCAAAGCCGATGAGGGACAAGCTGCCGGTTGAGATTGCCGTGGCGACCGCAGCCCCGCCCACGATCAGGTTCCACCCGACCGTCAGGGCGCAGAGACGGGCGGCTCGCCGGAGCGCCGCAGCATGGGGAACCGCCACGAACCGAGCCTGGGTCGTTCCTGGGGAGATCAGGGAGCGGGACCTGAGGCTCCGGTCTTGCCGGGCGTGGTGAACGTGGCGTCGGGCGTGCTGATAGCGCGGCCCCCTTTCGACGCAGTGAGCTCGTAGTGGTACGTGGTTCCCGGAGTCAGGTAGGCGATCCTGGCGTTCACGGCAATTGGGGAGGCGCCGGCGCCCAGCGCCAAGGGCGCGGCGGACGCGGTCCAGCCGTGGCTGGCGGTCGTGCGGAAGTGGAACTGGTAGGTCGTGGGCACCCCCTGTGGGTTGACCGTGCCGTTCAGCGTCGCGGCCGACGACGTGAGCATCGTCACCGGCGCGAGCGCGACGGGCGCCACGGCGCCCGGGGTGCTCGCGCCGGGCGTGGTCGCGCCAGGAGTGGTTGCGCTCGGCGCCGGGGTCGTCGTGGCTGTGCCGGGGGAGGTGACCGAGACCGGCGCCCTGACAATGGTGCGGGTGACGTTGGTCGTCGAAGAGGAGCCTCCGGCGAGCTTGACCAGGGCGGCGGCTAGCACCCCGAGCGACAGCGTGGCCACGACCGCGAGCGCGATGATCGGGGCCTTCCAGTTCGAAGATGCCGCCAGGCGCGTGCGTGCGGCGGCACCGCAGCGCAGGCACCACTCCTGCTCAGCGTCAAGCGGCGCGCCGCAAAGTGGACAGGCTTCGCCGCCGGCAGTCCCGGCGACGCCCGCCTCCCGAGGGCCACCGGAGCCGGTGGTCGGGGGCGGGGCCGGGGAGGAGGCGACGCTCACGCGCCCGCCCTGGGGGAACCGATCGTGCGTGTCGGGTGGAATCCCTCGGGCATATGTCGAGTCTAAGCGAGCGGGCAAAGGCCGAGGGGTTCGATCTTCATGTCGGGACGCTCGATCTTGACCAAGCCGCGAGACCTGCGGGTCCCGCTTCGCACACGAGGCAACAAGAACACCTGCTCACGTGAACACTCGATTAAGTTCTGGGGCATGCCAGAACTGAGGCCGTAGCCGCTGGCGTGATCCGGCGTTCGCAGAGCGCGTGTACCTGATTCTCAGCCTCGTCGCCGAGAGCGCTCTCGCCTGGCAGGTCTATGCCGGTGCTCTCGCAGGCAGCTGATACGCGCCTTGCTCGGTTTTGTGGCCAGAGGTTCACACGGCGGTCGACACTTCGGCTCGATCTGCGTGCGGCGGCTCATCGGTGGCTTGGCGCGGGTTGGGGAGTCCCACTGTGAAGATCAGGCCGAAGAGCAAGTCCACGGACCCGGCTCAGCACGCAGGTTCAGCGTTCCCGCCCATTGACAGCGCCCCGCCTGCAAACGTCAGTCCTCTCGGGCACCGGGGTCGCTGATTCGGCCGTCCACGATTCTCGCGACACGGTCTGCGTAGTGGGTGATGCGGTCGTCATGGGTCACGATGATCGCGGCGGTGCCGCGGGACTTCATCTCCTGGCGGATCAGGTTGACGACCTGGTCGCCGAGCTGGGTGTCAAGGGCCGACGTCGGCTCGTCGAACAGCACGAGATGGGGTTCGTTCATCAGGGCCCTGCCGATCGCGACCCGCTGGCGCTCTCCTCCGGAGAGCTGCGCCGGCACGTTGCTCGACCGGTCGGCAAGTCCGAGCTCCCCGAGCAGCTGGTCCGCTCGATCCCTGGCCCTGCGCCCGGTCCTTGGGCCGACTTCGTCGACCACGAGCAGGTTCTCGCGGGCCGTGAGAAACGGCACGAGGTTGACCGTCTGGAAGACGAAGCCGACCGACTCCCGCCGGAATCGCGTGAGCTCCTTGGCGCTGTATTGCGAGATGTCCTGTCCGCCGACGATAACCGAGCCGTCGGTCGGTGTGAGCAGGCCTCCGGCGATCGAGCAGAGGGTGGTCTTGCCCGACCCCGACGGCCCGACGAGAGCGATGATCTCGTCGGCATCGACCGTCAGGTCGACATTGTCGAGGGCGACGACCTCGGCGTCGCCGACGCTGTAGATCTTGGAGACGCGCTCCATCCGCAGCGCGAGGTCGGTGGCGATTGTGGTCACGAGGGTCTCCAGAGTCGTCGGTGAGTGGTGATGGGTGGACGTTGCATGGTGGTGTGAGGCGCTACTGATCTCCGCCGATCGCGGCGGCCGGGTCGACTTTCAGGACGCGGCGCAGCGAGAACGCGCAGCCGAGCATCGCCGCGATCAGCAGATACGCCGTGCTCATCAGCAGGCGGTTCGGCGTCGCCACGAACGGGATCGAACCGGAGGGGATCACGGCGGCGAGCGCGAGCGACGCTGCGACACCGATAGCCGACGCGATCAGCGTCACGACCAGGGCCTGCAGCAGGACGCCGGCGAACAGGATCCCCGAACTCGCGCCGATCGCCTTCAGGACCCCGTAGAGGCTGACGCGCTCCACGGTGATCAGAGCGAAGAACAGCCCCACCACGACTAGCGCGATGACGACGGTGATCCCGATGATCTGGTTGAAAACCGTCTGCTGCTGGGAGACGCCCGGGAGCGCGTCGATCGCCTGCGGGATCGTCAGCGTCTTCGTGGCTCCGCCGGTGGCGCGATCGATCGCGTCGGCCTGCGTGCTCGCGTCCGCCCGGGCGACCCTGACGACGAGCGCCTGGTCCACGCCTTCCCCGGCGCGCTCGCCGGGCCGGTTCGCGGCGAGCACCGAGCGCCATGTCGCGAGCGAGCCCCACAGGGTGCCCTGCCCGGAGTAGCGGCTGTCGTCGAGGAACCCGATCACCCGGACCGGCGTCCGGGCCGGGCCAAGGCGGATCGTGCTGCCCTGGTTGACGCCTTCGGACTGCAGGGAGCGGTCGGCGTAGACCTCGCCATATGCGGGCACCGCGTCGGGCAGACCCTTCGGCGCGAGCTCGTAGCCGAACAGCACCACGGGAACGAGGTCTCTCGGGCCGTGGCCGTCGATGCGTGCGCCGAGCTGGACGCTTCCGATCCCCGCCACCTGGCTGACTCCCGCGACCCCTTCCACGACCTTGCGCACCGGGGGCGTGATGTGGCTGCGAATCAGTGATTCCTGTGAGGTTGAGGAGTAGACGATCAGCTGCCCGCGCTGCGCGCGCAGCGCACCGGTGCTGCCGGCGACCAGCCCGTCGAGCAGGCCGCCGAGCACCATCAACAGCAGCGCGATGAGCGCAAGGATCGCGGTGGCGACCGCGAACCGGCCCGGCCGGCGCCACAGCTCGCGCAGGGCGAGCTTCACCGTGCACCTCCCCCGGTCGTGGCCTGCACCGGGTCGATCGCCAGTACCCGTCGCGCGGCCACCAGTGCGCTCAGGAGCCCGAGCGCGAGGAGCAGCGCAGCCCAGAACAGGACGGCGGCCGGGTCGAAGCTGAGGGAGAGCTTGCCGACCTTCGCCTGCGACAGCGGTAAGAAAAGAAGGGTTCCGAGCGCGATGCCCCCTCCGATGATGATCAGCGCCTGCACCAGCAGCGAACGCACGAGAACGCCGGCTGGTGCCCCGATCGCACGCAGCAGGGTCAGGGCGCGGGCCTTCTGGAGCGTGATGATCAGGAAGAACAACCCTGTGACGAGCGGAACCACCAGGGCGAACAGCAGGAAGATCAGGTTGAACGAGTTGCGCACCGCCGCCACACCGGGTGCTTTTTCGGCAGCCTGATCGCGGGTGAGGGCATCGGCATCCCCGGACGTCCTGTTGATCCGGGTGATGAGCGCGCCGGCGCTCACCCCCGGCGCGGGACGGACCCCTATGACGCTCGGCGGGACGGTCTTGGCATCCGGGTTGAACGCACGGGTGGCGGCCACGTAGTCAGGCCAGGCAACGAACAGCGTCGGGCTCACCTGTATCTGAGCGTTGTCAGTCAGCCCGACGACGCGCAGCTCAACGTCCTTGCCGGGGCCCACGACGCGGACGCGGTCGCCCAACGAGAAGTCCCCAGCGCTCCCGACAGCCTCGCCTGGAGCAGCGGGCATTCGCCCGGCGCTCAGCCGATCGGGTCCGCCGAGCTGGCTCTTCTCGTAGCCGATCAGCGCCGCGTTCGACTGTGCGGCGTCTCCGACGACGACCGTGAAGGTCCCCTGCCCGATCCGCCCAGCTTCCGCCACGCCCGGCGCGCTTTCAATCGTCTTCTGCAGCGGAGGCGTGATCACGCTGCCCTGCAGTGTGCGCTGGCCGTCGACCGCGAACACGAGCACTGGCGCCGACTGCCGCCGGATCGCGCCGACGAAGGACGTGATCAGCCCGTTCTGCAGCGCCTGCTGCGTGAGGATCAGGAACACGAGTAGCGCGACCGCGGCGACGAGCAGCGCGAAGCGCGTCTTGGCTCGCCTTATCTCTCGGAGGGCTAGGAACATGTCGGGCGTTTCGTGCCGGGCGGGCGCGCCCAGCGACTCGAGCTGCGGCTGGCGCCGCCTTCCTCGCTGCTCGGGATGGCCTGAGGATCCGGGTACTTCCGGCTGCGGGCTCCGGTCCCTGGTGTTTCGCCCGACCGTCTGAGTTACCGATCCTATCTGAGGAGGGCGAATCGCAATCGATTAGCGATCGGCCGTTGCACCGGTGAGCGCGTTCGCAACCATTGCGAGCGTCAGCCCGCCCTGACGCGGTAGACATCACTCACGTTCCTGGTTCGGACGAGCCGGAGGCGTACCAGCCCGAGCTCGGCACACACTCCCTTACGACCGCTAGGAGCAGGCGCGTTAGGCGTGGTCGATACGCGGCAGCTGGTTAGGGGCGGCGGGTTGACGCGCCCGGACCTCGCGCCAATGTCAGCTAGGCGGGCACCGTACCGCGAGCAGGGACCAGCACGAAACGCAATTGCGTGTGACACTGCGGCGTGGCGATGTCCCCGTCAGACATAACCCCCGAGAGCCCCGCCAGGCCCGCGTGGATCCCGGAGGATCTGTACCCGTTCGAGGACAGGTACGCGGAGCTCGATGGCTCGCGCGTGCACTACGTGGAAGAAGGTAGCGGCCCTCCCTTGCTGCTGCTACACGGAAACCCGACTTGGTCGTTCCTGTACCGAGAGATAATCAAAGGCCTCGCTGGCAGCTATCGCTGCATCGCCGTCGACCTCCCGGGCTTCGGGCTGTCGCGTGCAGCACCGGGATTCGCATTTACGCCTCGCGAGCACGCGCGTGTCATCGAGCAGCTGCTCCTCCAGCTCGACCTCAACGGCGTTACGATGATGGTCCAAGACTGGGGCGGCCCGATCGGCTTTGCCGCCGCAACGCGTCACCCCGAGCGCTTCGCTGCCTTCGTTATCGGCAACACGTGGGCGTGGCCGAAGGCGGATCCTGGCACCCAGCTGTTCTCGCGGCTGCTCGGCGGGCCCCTCGGGGCCTATCTGATCCTTCGCCGCAACTTCTTCATCGAGAACATCCTCGCCAACAACGTCAAGCTTCGAAAGCTTTCCGACGCGGTGATGGATGCCTACCGCGGCCCGTTCCCGACCGCCGAGTCGCGCCGGCCAATGCACGTGTTTCCCCGCGAGATCCTTGCGAGCAGACCATTTTTGGCCGAGATCGAGCGCGGCCTGCCTGCCCTTGCCGACAGACCAGCACTGCTCGTCTGGCCGACGAAGGACATCGCGTTCCGTGATCCCGAGCGGCGACGCTGGGAGGAAATCTTCCCGAACCACAGGACCGTGCTCCTCGAGGGCGCCGGCCACTACATCCAGGAGGCTGCGCCGGAGAAGATCGTCGCCGCGATCCGGACGTGGTCAGCGGAACGTTCCCGCTGACGGCTAGCGGCGACTGGCGCTCGTACGTTGTAACAATGCCCGGGTCCGAGCCGGGCAAGCTGACCTCTTTCGGTCGATACGTGTACATCCGTCGGCCGCCGCCAGACCGATGCTTACCCGGCATTGCGAGCGCGCGGAAACCTGGCCCGACGCTGTCGCTCAGGAATGTGATGAAGGAGGCCCCCTTCGGTGGCACGATCAGTTGTCACCGAAGACCGAGCCAAGAAGGAGGCCTCGTACATCATGCTGCATGTTGGCTTAGATCTCAGTCGCAAGCGCGTCGACGTCTGCCTGATCTCCGATCAGGGTGAGCTCGTCGATGAGCTAGCCGCGCCGTTCGATGACGACGGCCTGTGCCGGCTGACCGATCGCGTCTCAGCGAAACACAAGGACCCGGTGCGTGCGGTCGTGGAGTCGATGAGCGGCGCTCGGTTCGTGCACGACACGCTCGAGGCCCAGGGCTGGGACGTGCTGGTCGCCGATGCGCAGCGCGTCAAGGGCCTCGCGCCCCTGGCGTGCAAGACCGACAAGATCGACGCGCGCGTATTGGCCGAGCTCTCGTTCCGTGACCTGGTGCCGGCGATCTGGCTGCCAGACCCGCAGGTGCGCCGCGAGGGCTACCCCCGACGCCGCTGACGATCGGAGATCGTCCTGAGCAGGCGTCTCGGCAGTGATCTCGCGGCGCTCGCTCGTACCGGGATGCGATAGTCGAGGCGGATGTACGAGACGGATGACCGCGTCACGTCGTCAGATTAGTGGCGCCGCGCCGTCGGCGGGCGTCGCTTTGCAACGAGCAGGGGAGGACGTGCTGCGGTGCTGGCGTCCGCATGCACGGAGAGGCTTTCCACGGCGGCGGCGATGGCCGCTGGGTGCGTGTAGGGCTGCATGTGTCCGCCGGCGAGGATCACGAGTCTCCCGTGCGGCAGCGCGGCGGCGAGCCGGCGGCCATAGCTCGCATTGACCAACTGGTCGGCCTCGCCCTGGATCACGATCGCCGGAGCGGTTACCGCAGCCAGACCACGATCGATCTCATCGATCACGCCTCGCGCCGCAAGCGTCTCGCCGGCGAAGGCGTCGAGATTCCCATGTGTCATATTGACCGCGAGCAGTCTCTCGCGATGCGAAGCCGCCACCGGCTGGGGCGAGAAGGCCTTCTCATCGCCGCGTTCGGCGGCCACGGTGCGAAACAGCTGCGAGAAGGTGAGGTCGGCGAGCTGACGCACGACGGGCAGTTGCAGCACCTGCACCAGACGCGCCTGAGCGCGCTCGAAACCGCTCGGGTGAAGGCCCTCCGCGGCAGCATCGACAAGCACGAGACCGGCCACCTCCCCCGGATAATGCTCGGCAGACCCCAGCGCGATTGTCCCGCCGTAGGAGTGACCCACGAGGATCGCGCGCGAGATCCCAAGCTTCGCGAGCAGTTCGTGGATCGCCTGGAGTTGGCGATCGAACGGCACGTAGCCTTCGGTGGAGTGGCCGAATCCGGGTCGATCGATCGCGATCGTGCGTCGGCCGCGGAGCAGCTGCGTGACAGCGTTGAAGTCTTCCGCGGTCCCGGGCAGGCCGTGGATAAGCACCACGGGAGTGCCCGATCCCGGCCGTTCTATGTAGCGGATACGCAGGCTGCCAATGCGCGCAAACGAGCCGGTCGGCTTCGGCTCGCCCGGCAACCGACCGTATGTCCAGTTGAGAACCACCACCGCCAGCGCGAGGGCCCCAAGGGTCGCAAGGATGATTCGAAGAACTCGCATGCTTGCTGGCCGCGACACTGAGTTGACGCTACCGAGCCCTGCAGTTGAGGGTAGGCTCACCCCTGCTTGCCAACGCAATGCGGAAGTTGTCCGCGTTGATGCGCATCAGTGCCCCTCTCGGGGCATGAAAATGGCGCTCGAGAGCTGTTGTTCTTCCGGCCGAGCTAGGGTCGGGTGACCGGGACAGGGGCTCTCAGGGAGAACGCATGTTGGGCAGGCCGATTTTTGGACGATGGGCGTGTTGAGCCCGGGAGTTTCAGTGGCCGCCCTTGCGACTTGCCCGGTTGCGCTTCTAGCGCGGATCCGTCGGTGTCGTTTTGCCCACGGCGTCTCCGTTCTTGTCGAGCGAGTCGAAGGAGACAGCGATGAGATCAGTGGCGTTGGATGTGCATCTGGATCTCTGCGAGGTCGCGATCGTCGAGGATGGTGAGCTCCGCTCGGCCGGTCGGATCGAGACCAAGCCCGAGCAGATCGAGTTGTTCGCGTCCAGTTTGGGCCGCGATGACCGGGTAGCGCTCGAGGTCACTGGGAACGCGTGGGCGATCGCGCGGCTGATCGAGCCCCACGTCGTGCAGGTCGTGGTCGTCAACCAAGGCTGCGCGATACTGCGCCCGGATGACGCTTCCACATGACGACGTGGGCTCCGGGCCGCCGCTGATCCTGCTCCACGCGGGCGTCGCCGACAGGACCATGTGGGCCGAGCACCTGCAGCCGCTGGCGAACGCCGGCTTCCGAGTGCTCGCGGCCGATCTTCCCGGCTTTGGCGACGCGCCGGTGGCTGCGCAGGAGGACGCGCCGTGGAACGACGTGCTGGCCACGATGGACGCGCTCGGCATCGATCGCGCGGCGCTCGTGGGAAACTCCCTCGGCGGCCTGGTCGCCCAGCGCGTGACTGTGCTGGCGCCGGGACGTGTGGAGGCGCTGGCCCTCGTCTCCAGCGGCGCGTCGGGCATCCCTCCCTCGCCGGCCCTGCAGGCGGCATGGGAGGCCGAGGAGGCCGCTGTCGAGGACGGCGACATCGAGGCCGCCGTGGCGGCGGTCGTGCGAGCGTGGACTCTCCCCGATGCGCCTGAGACGCTGCGCACGCGGGTCGGCGCAATGCAACGCCGCGCGTTCGAGCTGCAGGCGGCAGCAGAGACTGCGCCGGAGGGCAGCGATCCGCTGGCCGAGAACCTGGAGGCGCTGAGCGGCGCACACGTGCCGGCCCTGTTGCTCGTGGGCGAGCACGACATGAGCGACTTCCACGAGGCGGCCGTTGCGCTCGCCGGAGCGCTCCCCGACTCGCGCAGCGCGACCCTACTGGGCGCCGGCCATCTCGCTCCGCTTGAGCAGCCCGCGCTCTTCCGCCGGCTGCTCTTCGACTTTCTCGGCGCCTGAGCACTTACGCGCATCGGCACCGACACTTTCGCATTGCGCTGCGTAAGCGGGCGTCAGTGTCAACCTCCCGGTCGTCCTAAGCGATACGGCGCGCAGTCGGCGACCGTGCGCCTGCTTTGCGGCCGAGAGCGCGCGCGCCGTCTCCCCACGCAGAGCCTGATCGAGCTACCACCGATGAGCCTGGACACGGCATGAGGTCGTTGAACACGGAAGAATGCGCGTCGACCGAGGACGACCGTGATGAGAAAGCTGATCTACTCGATGACAGTGTCACTGGACGGCTTCATCGCTGGGCGCGATGGAGAGATCGACTGGTCGCCGCCAGACGAGGAGCTGCATCGGTTCCACAACCGGCATGTCGGGGAGTTGGGTGCGCATCTCTGCGGACGGCGGCTCTACGAGACGATGCTCTACTGGGAGACGGCAGAGGAGAACCCGTCGGCCGCGGAGCACGTGCTCGAGTTCGCGCGCATCTGGAAGGCGCTGCCGAAGATCGTCTTCTCGAGGACCCTCGAGAGAGTCGAGGGCAATGCCCGGCTACTCCCGGACAGCGTCGGCGAGGAGGTCGCCAAGCTCAAGCAGCAACCGGGTAAGGACCTGGCCGTCGGCGGAGCTGGCCTGGCTTCCACCTGCATCAAGCTGGGTCTCATCGACGAGTACCGGCTTTTCGTCAGCCCGGTCGTCCTGGGCGGCGGCACCCCCTACTTCCCGGCGCTGGACGACCGCATCAATCTGGAGCTGGTCGAGACACAGACCTTTGCCTGTCGTGTTGTTTACGTTCGCTACCGGGTCTCTCCCGCACTTTAGGTTTCGCAAGCAGGCGTGTTCCGCTCCGCAATCGCTGCGCTCGGACATCGTCGTGGGCGTCGCACAAAGGGTCCGCGCGGAGTCGGTGGCCATACGAGGATAAGAGCAGCGAGACCATCATCGACGGCTCGAACGCCGCCCGACCCCAGCCGTCTGCGCGGTAGGAGCCATAGAACGCCGACAGATCCATCTGCTCGACCGATGCCAACAGGAACCATGCGAGATGGCCCTCCGGCAGCCAGTCACGCGGGTCTGGGGGCGTCAGGAAAGCTTGAAGTCTTGCTTTCGGCGGAGAGCACCACTCTCGCCGAGAGTGTTCCTTTCCCACCACAACACCACGATCCGCGCGCTCTTGGCACGGGGGTTGTTGGTCGAATACGATCGCGCCCGTGGCGACGGAGGACTACCGCAGGGCCAGCTATGAGATCTGGCAGGCGATGGCGGCGGGCTGGAACCGCGAGCGGGGCTGGATGTGGGAGGCCTCGCGCCCGGTCTCTGAGAACCTGCTCGAAGCGTTGGCGCCCGAGCCCGGCCAGACGATCCTCGAGCTGGCGGCCGGCACAGGCGAGATGGGTTTCGCCGCTGCCCGCGCGGTTGGGCCGGAGGGGCGGGTGATCTCGACCGATTTCGCGCCCGAGATGGTGGCGGCCGCGCGGCGCGAGTCTGAGCGCCTTGGTCTCGCCAACGTCGAGCATCGCGAGATGGATGCCGAGCGAATGGACCTTGAAGGCGACAGCGTCGACGGCGTGCTCTGTCGCTGGGGCTTCATGCTGATGGCCGATCCCGCGGCGGCGCTGGCGGAGACCCGGCGGGTGCTTCGCCGGGGCGGGCGGGTGTCGCTTTCGGTTTGGGGCGCCGCCGAGCGCAACCCGTGGGCTTCTGTACCGGGCCGGGCGCTGATGGAGCACACCGGCGCGCCGCCGCCGAATCCACAAGACCCGGGCATCTTCGCGCTGGCGGATCCCGAGCGGGTGCGCTCGCTCTTGCGGGGCGCGGGCTTTGGTGACCCGCGGCTCGAGGAGGTCGAAGTGAGCTGGCACTTCGAGCGTTTTGATGATTACTGGCGGTACGTCACCGAGTTGGCGGGCGGAATCGCGATGGTGCTGCAGGCGATGCCCCAGGCAGATCGCGAGGCCGTACGCTCGCTGGTCGAGCGGGCCGCCGGGGACTTCCGCGCCAACGGCGGTCTGGAGATGCCGGGCGTGGCACTGAACGCGTCGGCGGAGTGACGCCGGCTGTCCCGAGCCCGACGCGTCCACGGCGCCGTCGTCTCCGCGCCCGGACTCATTGCTCAGCGACCTTTCCACCATGGACCCTTGCGCGACGAGCGAACGACCGCGAGCGCGCCTGCCAGATGCTCGCTCCGGGAAAACGAGCACCCAGGAGGCCCGCTTCGTATGTTGCACGCTGGACTCGATCTAAGTCGAAAGAAGCTTGACGTTTGCCTGCTCTCCGATCGCGGAGAGCATCTGGACCAGCTCGCCGTACCGCCCGACGTCGACTCGCTGAGAAGGCTCGCTCGCCGCATCGAGGAAGGCCGCTGCCAGCCGGTCTGCGCGGTGATCGAGTCGATGACCGGCGCAAGGATCGTCCACGACACCCTCGAGCAGCAGGGCTGGTCGGTCGAGATCGCAGACGCCCAGAAGGTCAAGGGTCTCGCGCCGCTGGCATGCAAGACCGACAAGATCGACTCACAGGTCCTCGCCGTCCTTTCTCATCGCGACCTGGTCCGGCCATCTGGCTGCCCGATCCGAGCGTCCGCGAGGAGCGTGAGCTCGCCCGCTTCCGGTTGCACCTGGTCAAGCACAAGTCTGCCCTGAAGTGCCGGATCCATTCGACGCTGATGAACTTCGGCAAGCCGTGCCCGGTCACCGACCTGTTCGGGGTGGAGGGCCGCGGGCTGTTGAAGCGACTACAGGTGCCCGCACGCCGGCAACACGCCGGCGCGGACCCCGCGCGCCCAAAAATGGCCGCATCGCGTCGTCGACTCACCGTCGAGCCCAAACCGACGCCACAGGAGCCGATCTGCCGCCCTCTGGTGAGCGTCCGGGACCGATCCGATGGCCGGAATTGACGCAAAATCCGACCGAAACCCCGCCCGGACCCCCTGAATTTCATCCGTCGTCCGATGCGATAGCGCCCGTGCGTAGCGGGTGCATGCCTGCTTTGCAGTCGAAGCAGAGGTCTGCATAGGAGCCCCCTCGGGGTCTTGTGCTCCCCGTCGGTGTCGGGGAGTTTAGGTACTACCTCGTGGGCGAGTCTGCGCTGCGTCGAACAGGCGACATGCGGCGGCGAGAAGGCATCGGCCCACGTGTCGGAGAGGGTGAGGCTGGCTGTGGTGTGGTTGCTTGGCTGAGTCGTGCGACGGAGGCAAACTGCGGGACTGGCTCGGGGCGACCGAGGTAAAAGCCCTGTGCGAGATCGACGCCGTATTCGCGCAGCAGATTCAGCGTCTCGACATCTTCGACGCCCTCGGCGATGGTTTGCAGGCCGAACCCTTGGGCGATGTCGACGGTCGCTTGGATCAGGTGCTGGTTGGCCTTGTTCGATACGAGACCGCTGATGAATTCGATGTCGATCTTGAGGTAGTTGATGGGGAGCTTCTGGAGGTAGGTGAAGCTCCCGAAACCTGTTCCGAAGTCATCGAGGGCAACGGCACAGCCCGTATCCCTGATACCACGCACAAAGGCTTCGCCGTCCTCGATACGTCCCATCAGCGCCGTCTCGGTGATCTCAACGACTATGTTGGTCGGGTCTGCGCCGGCCTCGCTCAGCTCGCGCTTCATATACGACGGCAGGTCGATATCGCCGATCGAGTCTGCGGACAGGTTGAGATGCAGATGCTCGCCGCCGGCGGCGAGCTTGGCGGCCTGCACGATCACCCACCGGTCGATCTCTCGGATCTGTCCGAACTTCTCGGCGATGGGAATGAAGCTTCCTGGCGGAATGATTTCGCCGCTGCGCCCCAGCATCCGGATCAGTAGCTCTTTGCTCGCACTTGCCGTGGTCGTCAGTGGGACGATTGCCTGCGAATAGAGAACCATCCTGTCGTCGTCGAGCGCGTCCTGGATACGCCCCACCCAGCTGAGCGCGTTGAGCTGCCTCTGCACGCGGGTTCTCTCCGCATTCTCCTCGCTCGTGTCGCGAAACACGACGACACTGCCGTGTCCCGGCGATCCGCTGCCCAGCGGCACGGACGAGTAGGCGACCGGGACCATCGTGCCGTCTTTGCGCGTGAACGTGTCCTGCGCTACCCGCAGAGGCCGTCCCTCGACGTGGGCTTTCGCCAACTCGCAGGCGTCCCTCGGGTACACGGACCCATCGGCGTGCTGAAAGTGGATCGCGTCGTGAACCGAGCTTCCGCGCAACTCCTCCTCGGTCCACCCGGTGATGCTGGTGGCCGCTTTGTTCATCAGGATCACGCAGCCCTGCGCGTCGGTGACGTACAGACCCTCCGCCATGGTGTCGAGGACAACGGAACGGAGCTCCTCGGCCTCCCGACGCTCGGTGACGTCGATCACGACGATGCCGATGCCGATGATCTGCTCGTCGACGCGGACGGGGTAGTAGTTTGCGAGCCAGTCAAGTATTTGTCCCGGCTTTGCCGGAGCTTCGCCTTGCAGCGCCACGTTGATGACCGGCTCGCCGGAATCGCGTACTTGAACGAAGATCGGCTCGAGCTGGGGCCATATCTCCGGCATGATTTCGGGCACCTTCATACCGATTAGCTCCTCGCGCGGACGGCCGTTGATCGCTGCGAGGGTCGCGTTCATTCGGCGGACCCGAAAATCTCGGTCAACGAACCCGTACCCGACCGGTGAGGACGCCTCCAGCGTCTCGAGCAGCGTGAGCGATTCGGTCTTCTGCTTGTTCGCCTCCTCGAGGGTGCGCCGGAACGCCTCCTGGTCGCCAAGCGCCTGCGTCAGTTCGCCGCCCACGACCCGCAGGCGCTCGTGGCTGGATTCATCGCCGCTCGCGGTCCGAACGTCCTCTTCAAAGAGCCTGCGCGCCGAGATATCGCGAATGGCAGCGATGGCGAAGATGCCATCCGCTGTCCTCAGCGGGCTGATGCTGATGTCGACCGGAAACTCGACCCCGTCCTTGCGCATTCCCAAGAGCTCGAGGCCGGCTCCGAGCGGTCGCGCGTGCGGGCTCGAGAAGAACCCTGCGCGGTGTCTCGAGTGGCGGTCACGGTAGCGATCCGGGATCAGCACCTCGACGGGCCGATCGATGAGCTCGCCACGGCCGTAGCCGAACATCCTGTCGGTCGCGGCGTTGGCCAATTGAATCTGCCCCGCGCCGTCGACGAGCACGATCGCATCGGGGAGAGCCTCAAGGACCAAGCTCGTCAGGCCGGCGCTCTCCATCTGCGCGGCGAGCCCTACTTGGCTAGCGCCCGCGCCCGCCATTAGTCGTGGCCCGATCGAACCGTTATGCAGCGAGACTCCGAGTCGCTCCCGACCCGCGCGCCGACACCCTCTAGGTCTGCGAGCACAGCTGGCCGCGGCACCTCACCCACCGGCGCGCTCTGCACGCTGGGAAGACCTATGCGGTCGATTGGGTTTGGCCGAACCATTGTGGCGAGAGACCTTCGCTCCCTTCGTATATCGGACGCTAGCCGCAGCGGCATTAGTCAAGCTCGCCCATACCAGGCCCGGCGCTAAGCGATCCTGGCAGCCGCGTCTCCCCACAGGGCGTGGAAGCCTTGTGGCGCGCCTGCTCTTGAATCCAACCGAGCGTGCGGAG
>CAWERP010000013.1:0-22592 GCA_963811445.1 uncultured Solirubrobacterales bacterium | reverse complement strand
GCCTGCCCCCGCTCCTGGGCGAGGCGTTCGGCGGCAGCACGGGCCTCAGCGGGATCGGTGAAGGTCTGACCGAACACGGTCTTGCCAGCGCGAACCTTCCACAACATCGCGAATGGCTGGTCGATCTGGATGCCGCTGCCCTTGGCGCGCCCGCTGCCGCGCCCGACCACGACGATGCTCGTCCCGTCGTCGATGACCTGCTCGGGCTCGAACCGGAAGTAGTCGAAGATGTCTTGTGTGCCGCGCCAGTACTCGCGAAACCCGGCATAGCCGTGATACGCGGTCGCTCCGCCTGTTGCAGCGCCGAACGCCGGACGCCACTCCAGGTCCGGGTCGGCCAGCGCAAGCATTGCCTCGACGTCACCCGCGTTGAACGCCTCGATGCCCTTGCGGATGACCTCGACGTCCTCCTCCGACATCGCCTACCCCCGTTCCTCGGCAAGGCGTTTGGCGGCAGCACGAGCCTCGTCGATGTCGGCGTACACAGTCGTCCGCACGATCATGCCCTCCCGCCACTCGTAGATGTGGGCGTCCCGCACCCGAAGTTCGCTGTTGCTGCCCGCAAGGCGGCCCTCGTGGATGATCACAGCGAGAACGACGCCGCTGCCGAGGTCGAGAATCTCCTCCGGCACCGTCTGATATGCCTCGTAAGAACTGAACCATCCTTCAAGGAACCCGCGTATAGCCGCCGCGCCCTCGAAGGCTTCACCGAGCGGATGCGCCTCCCAGACTGCATCGGGTGCGTAACGGCTCATCATCGCGTCCACGTCACGGCGACTCGCCGCCTCAAACACCTCCCGTGCAACCTCCACCAGGTCGGGGGTCGTGGACTCCTCAGGCATCAGCCGTGAGTATTCCGCAGACGACCCGCCGCCTGACGGGGCGGTCGGAGGCGGTCTACCGATCGGGCGATGTCCTACTTGGCCTTGCAGGCAGCGAGCGCCTGTTCCTTGGCCGCACCGGAGGGCAAGGGCGAGGCGTTGATGGTTTCGACGCATACTTCTTTAGCGGCCTTGCGCGCCCCTTCCAGATCACCGCTTGCGGCTTTGTTGCAGATCTTTTCGATTTTGGGCCTCACACTCGCCGGGGCAGCATTGATTGTCGCCCTGCATGCCGTCACAGCTGCCTGCACGGCTGCACTGTTCGCGCTACTAGGAGCGCTGGTCGCCGACGTCGAGGTCGTCCCAGCGGCGGTTGAGTTGGTTGGGGCGGTCGTTGAGGTGGTCTGACTGCTGGATGTGGAGTTGTTGCTGCTACTCCCGCAACCGGCGATGAACGCACCGCCGACAACTGCGACGATGAGGCACGCGGACAGTCTTCCGAACATTGCTCCCCCGATCATTGGTAAAGACGTTGGCTGACCGGCGTCCAGCCATTCGACACCCGTCAGACCACTCAACGCTAGACCGGACACTACGCCCCGCAGCGGTCCGAATCGTGTGGCTACCGCGAGGATTGAGCCGACGCGCCCCCGCAGCTCGCCGCCGAGATGGCGAGGGCGGGGACGCGCGGCCTCGGCCCGAGGGAAGGAGACAACCCCAGGCCCTTGCGGCGCTTCAACCGTGTGGGAGCAGCCTGCAAGCTTGTGCGCGATCACGCGGGGGTGCGTTGTTCCACCCATTGCCTCGCCGCGTCCGGGTTGGAGCGGCCAAGGTGAATGAGCTGGAGGCGCTGATCGACCCTCCTCGCTGCCTCCCGCAGCTTGGGGCTGACGTTCTCCGACTTCTGGAGCGCCGCCATGTCCACCATCGACTTGGCGATTTCACCCTCCAGGTCCGGCTCGCCCTGCTCTTGGGCGTGGGCGTCGCCGATAGCTTCGAGCCGCCGGGCGGCGGAACCGACGTCAGGGTCACTTCTGTGGGGTTCGAGGGTTTCGAGGGCTTCCGCGATGGCCCGACTCAGGGGGTTTGCGTTTGGGATGTCTCGGTGCCATTTCTGTCACTTGTCCTTTCGATGTTGTGGTGTTGAAACGGTTGTGGTCGGTTAGCCGATCCAATGCGTCGGCGCTCCCGCCTCGTTGAGCGCCGGGGCCACCATCGCCATGATCACGCCGGGCGCGAGGTACTGGTCCTGCGCCTGAGCGATGGCGTTCACGGCGGCCAGGTCACGAGCGAAGGCGCGGGCGCTCTTGTCGAGCTTCGCCTCCAGGCGTTGGCGCTCTGCTTGAAGCTCGGCCATCCGATCGGCCTCTGCCTTCGCTGCCTCCCGGGAGGCCTGCTCCAACGCCTCGCGCTCCAAGCGTTCGGCCTCCAAGCGGGCAAGGCCGATCAGCTCCAACTCGGCTCCGGCGCCTGCCAGCTCCACCGTCAGCTCCGCGAGCTATGACCGCTTGTCGGGGTCACTCAAGGCCGCGAGCGATAGCCGCGCCCTAGCCTCGGTCAGCTCCGCAATCCTCGCCCGCGCCTCTTGCTCGGGCGGGTCTCCTCCGCATCGAAGTCGCGGATCAGTTCGTGCGCTTGCGTCCCGCGGAACCGCTGAATCGCCCTGTTCAGTTCCTCGACGTGAAGTACCGCCCGCTCCAGCTTGAGCCTACATCCGCCTAATGCGTGCGGCACTCGCTACCCTCGCTCTAGATGTCCGACGAGCTGAAGATCGTAACTACAGTCAGCAACGAGGCAGAGGCCGAAATGGTCGCTGAGCGGCTCTGGGAGGCAGGTATCCGCTTCTCAGTGCGACTGGCTAGCGGGGGCATACGGCTCGGTGCTGCCGCTGCGCGTGACGTGTGCGTCGAGGAGCAAGACCTCGACCGGGCGCGCGAGGCACTCAAGGCAGATGAAGGATTCAGCGAAGAGGAATTAGCGCGTCTGAGCGACGAAGCGGGCGAGGGCAGCGCGCCCTAGATGCGGCGCAACTGGCAGCACACCGGAAAGCCTAGTTGTCCTGCCCACGTAGGTTGTGAACGCGGCTGACGGGTGGCCGGTCGCCGATCCCGCTGTGCGGCCTACGCGTGTTGTAGCGCTCGAGCTAGTGTGGCAGGGCTTGATTGCGGTGGCGGTGTGAGCGGTAGCCCATGCCGTACGCCCACTCGCGTCCCATGGTCCGGTGGAAGCGCTCAACCTCGGTGAGCGGTGAGGACGGCTGGAGCGATCGGCCGCCCATGCCAATGAGTGGCGCTCTGCCAGCGAAGCGTCGGCGTATCGGTGCCACCACCGGTGCGCTGTCGCGGGCGACACGTTCAGGCAAGCCGCGGCTTGCCTGAACGTCACTCCGTCCTCGATCGCCTGGCACAACGCCAGCCGACCAGCGGGTCCGAGCTTCGCTCTACCGTGGATCTGCATCCGGGTCCTCCTAGGAAGTGAGTTCTCGTAAGACCCACAGCCTGGGATGAGGCCCGGATGCCTCCTCAGCTGTTCACAACGTATGTGGGCACGTCACCTAGTCAGCCGACTCGGCCCAGAGGCAAGGACAAGCAGGGCAAGTCCCACAAGCGGTTCAGATGCCGATACCCAAGCGCGGGGAGTTCTTTGGTCGTGTAGAGAAGGGGAGCGCTCAGGCACTCCCGGATCGGATCAGCCCGACGATCACGATCAAGGCTCCGACGATCACTAGCGCTCACGGGTCGAGGCGAAGTAGGTCGTAGGCGCCGTGCAGCCGGATTCGTGCATGCTGTTGTCAACGCGATGTCAACGAACGTAGCCGAACCGGGCAGCACGGGCCGTCATGGACAGCCCGTGCCATTCCCGGAATCCCCTGCAAACCCCGGACGTCCGGCCACTCGCCAGCACAGGCCAGCACGACCGGCAGACAACCAGCTGTTCTGAAACGCATCGCGCTGATAGTGCTCGGCGGGCTCGCCTTCCTCGCGATCAGCGGGCTGCTCGCGCGGTTTCTTTCGACCGAGAACATCGAGCGCGACCAGGAGGCGGCGCTGATCCAGGCGCAGGCGAGAGGAGACGTCAACGGCATGCTCGCCCTGCTCAGCGGCTGCAGCAGGAGCCCGTCGTGCGCCGCGACGGTGCGGGCGAACGCGAGCAGCCTGCGCAGGCCCGGCGCGGTCAAGATCCTGTCGTTGAAATCGGCCACCGCATACTCACTGGGCGCGGCCACCGGCACGACGCGACTGGCGTGGACGGTGATCGGAAGATTGCCGGTGGTGCAATGCGTCAAGGTGCGCCGCACGGGCAGCGTGTTTCAGGGCATCACGATCAGCCTTCTGCACCTGAGCGCGCCGATCCCCAACGAAGCCGACTGCTGAGCGTCGGCCGGGTGAGGTCCTCCCGGCGGCGCCTGGCCCGGGGGCGTGCCGGCCAGCGGGCAAACGCCGGAGATCTGCGGATCGGCCAGGCGTGGCGCGGGCCGACCGTTGATAGAGTCACACCCCGCCGATGCCAGCAACCACCGCCAAGGCCGAGACCACCAAGCTCGATGTGAGGAGCCGCGACGCAGGAGGCTCTCGCACGGCGCGACGGCTGCGTCGCAGTGGACGCGTGCCCGGTGTGCTCTACGGGGGCGCAGGAGAGCCCGTGAGCTTCGACACGGACGCGCGCGAGCTGCGCTTGGCGCTCGCCTCGGCGGGCGCCGTGCTCGATCTCAGAGTGGACGGCAAGAAGGCCACGCCCGTCGTCCTGAAGGAGGCTCAGCGCGACCCGGTGCGTGGCCAGACGACTCACGTCGATCTCCTGCGAGTGCGCCTGGATGAGGCGATCCATGCGGTCGTTCCCCTGGAGCTCGCCGGCGTCGAGGAGGCCCCCGGCGTCAAGGAAGGCGGCGTGCTCGAGCAGATCACCCGCGAGCTGAACGTCGAGGCGTTGCCCACGGCCATCCCCGAGTCGATCGTGCACGAGGTCGGAGAGATGGAAATCGGCGAAACGATCGGGCTCTCCGCCGTGTCGATCCCGGACGGGGTGACGCTGCTGGACGACATCGAGGAGACTGTTGTCGCGACCTTGTCCCCTCCCCGCCTGCAGACCGAGGTCGAGGAGGAAATCGAGGCCGAGACAGAGGTCGTCGGCGAGGGCGAGGAGCCGGGCGAGGGCGCCGAGGGCGAGGGCGCCGAGGGCTCCTCCGGCGAGGAGTAGCAGCTCCTGCGACGCCCCTTCGGCGGCGGCGGCGGCAGCAGCGGCGCTGGCGGGGCCGTCGACTGGCTCATCGTCGGACTGGGCAACCCCGGTCGCGAGCACGGGGGAACGCGCCACAACGTGGGCTTCATGGTCGCCGAGGCGCTCATCGAGCGCTGGGGGCTGGGACGGGTCAGGACTCGCTTTCTCGGGCGGATCGCAGAGGGACGCGTGCGCGCTCCGCGGGACGCTGAGCCCGGGACGCCCAAGCGCCCGCGCGTGGCGGTGCTGTGCCCCCAGACCTACATGAACGACGCCGGTCGCTCGGTGGGTCCCGCGCGCGGGGCGTTCAAGCTGGCGCTCGACCGGGTGCTGGTCGTCCACGACGAGATCGATCTTCCGTTCGGCGAGGTGCGAACGCGGGCCGGCGGGGGGCTGGCCGGCCACAACGGACTGAAGTCGATCAAGCGGGAGCTCGGCAGCGGGGAGTTCCTGCGCGTGCGCGTGGGCGTGGGGCGACCGGACTCCACCGATCCGGAGATCGTCTCGGCCTACGTGCTCGGGCGGTTCCGCGAGGGCGACTCGAGCGTCGAGGAGCTCATCGGGCGCGCCTGCGAGCAGGTCGAGCAGGTTGTGCTGGGCGGAGGGGTGAAGGGCGGCGCGCAGAGCGAGCCGGTGCAGGGGTCCCCGAAGGGCCGGGACGCCGTGGCGGCTGAGCAGCCCCGACCGGGAGAGGGGGCCGGACGGGATGGCTCCTGACGGGTCTGGGCTGCGCGGGCTGCTCGGCCTCGTCGAGGAGGACGAGGCGACGCGCAGGCTGGCGCGCGAGGGCGGCCACGCGTTCGTTTCGAGCTCGCTGCGGCCGTTCATGATCGCGGCCCTGGCCGAGATCGACCCGGCCGCGCAGGCGCGAGCGACGCTCGTGGTCGTGGGCGACGATCGCGCCGCGCGCGACATGGCGGCGGATCTGCGGGCATGGCTCGAGCCGCGACGGGTGCGCTATTACCCGTCGCGGGGCGTCGCCTACGAGTCCCATCTCGCTCCTCCCCCGCACCTTGTGGGCCTGCGGGTGGCCGCGCTGGACGCCCTGCTGAGCGCCGGGAAGCCCGAGGAGGCTCGATCGGAGACCGGGCCGGTCGTGGTCGTGAGCGCGGCCGCTCTCTCGGAGAAGGTGCCCGATCCGGCCCTGCGGCCGCGCTCCTTCGTGCTGCGCGTGGGGGACCTGCTGGACCTGGAGGAGTGCGCGGCCGAGTTGGTGGGGGCGGGCTATGAGCGGACCGATCAGGTCGCCGAGCGCGGGCAGTTCGCGCTCCGGGGAGGCCTCCTGGACGTCTTCCCGGCGACCGAGGAGCGGGCCGTGCGTGTGGACATGTTCGACGTGGAGATCGAGTCGCTGCGGTGGTTCTCGACCTTTACCCAGCGCTCCCTGGGCGAGGTGCAGGAGATCGAGATCGCGCCCGCGGCGGAGCTCGCGCTCGAACACCGGGCGGACGCTCTCGAGGCGAGAGATGCGCTTGCGGCCGGCGCGCGCGCGGGCGATCCGGGTGCTCGGGACGGGTCGGGCAGGCCGGACATCGCCGATCTTCTGCCCGTCGAGCGGTTCGGCGCTCTGCTGGAGCTGATCGCAGCCGAGACCGAGCTGCTGGTGGCCGCAGAGGAGGAGCTGGCGCCCGCTCTGAGCGACCACTGGACCGATGTGTGCGCGGCCTTCGCGGACGAGGATGCCCACCACCTGTATGTGAGTCCCGAGAGCATCCAGGCGGCGCTCGCAGATCGGGCCCGGATCTGGTTCTCGGCGATCTCCTCGGGGCAGGAAATCGAGCTGCGAGCCCAATCGGCGGAGACCGGCGCGCGATCGCTCGGGGAGGCCGAGCCGGAGCTCGAGAAGCTCGTGCGCTCCGGATATCGGACCGTCGTGGCCTTTCCCCGTCGCGGGGAGGGGGAGCGCGCGGCCTACAACCTTGGGCGGCTGAAGGCGACCTGGCTGGGCGAGGATGTCGACGTCGGGCGCGCGCCGCTCGAGCCATCGCTGCGGTTCGCGAGAGCGTCGCTGCGCGAGGGTTTCGTCGCGCCCGCGCTGAAGCTCGCGGTGTTTCCCGAGCACCGGCTGCTGCGCCGCCGGCGTGCCGGGCGCTCCGAGCACGACGGTGACCGCGGCGGCGTCGGGCGCGGCGGCCCCGGTGGCGCGCGCAGGGGGGTGCTTCGCTCGTTTGCCGAGCTGCGAACCGGGGACATCGTCGTGCACGAGGACCATGGCGTCGCACGGTTCGCCGGTTTCGAGACGCGCACCGTGGCGGAGGTCACGCGCGACTACCTCTACCTGGAATACCAGGGGGACGACAGGGTGTTCGTGCCCACCGACCAGCTCGCGAAGATCTCGCGCTACGTGGGAGCGGGCGGCGAGCACCCGCCGCTGTCGAAGCTCGGAGGCACGCGCTGGGAGACGATGAAGGCGCGAGCGCGCCGCGCCGCACAGGAGCTCGCGGGTGAGTTGCTGAGCCTGTACGCCGAGCGGCGCCGGCGCACCGGGCACGCGTTCGAGGTGGACTCCGACTGGCAGAGGGAATTCGAGGAGCGCTTCCCCTTCACTGAGACCGCCGACCAGCGCGAGGCGATCGAAGCGGTCAAGGAGGACATGGAGGCGCCGCGGCCGATGGACCGGCTGATCTGCGGTGACGTGGGATACGGCAAGACCGAGGTCGCGCTGCGGGCGGCGTTCAAGGCGGCGAACGACGGCAAGCAGGTGCTGATGCTCGTGCCGACCACGATCCTCGCCCAGCAGCACTTCGGCACGTTCTCCGAGCGGCTGGCCGATTACCCGATCACGGTCGAGCACGTCTCCCGGTTTCGCACGGCCGCCGAGCAGAAAGCGGCGGTGAAGGGCTTCGCCGAGGGGCGCGTGGACATCCTGATCGGCACTCACCGGGTCCTCTCCCGCGACGTCCGAGCAAAGGACCTGGGGCTCTTGATCGTCGACGAGGAGCAGCGGTTCGGCGTCCGCCAGAAGGAGCTGCTGCGCCAGCTGAAGCTGAAGGTGGACGTGATCGCGATGTCGGCGACGCCCATCCCGCGCACGCTGCAGATGTCGCTGGCCGGACTGCGCGACATCTCGGTCATGGAGACGCCACCGGAGGGCAGGCGGCCCGTGAAGACCTACGTGGGGGAGTACGAGGAGGAGCTCGTCAAGCGGGCGATCCTGCGCGAGCACGAACGAGAGGGGCAGGCGTTCTTCCTGCACAACCGCGTGGACTCGATAGACGAGACCGCAGAGCGCCTGCGGGCGCTGTGCCCTTCGGTGCGCTTCGCAGTGGCCCACGGCCAGATGGGCGAAGGCGAGCTGGAGACGGTGATGATGGACTACCTGCGCGGCGGCGCGGACGTCCTCGTGTGCACGTCGATCGTCGAGTCGGGGATCGACATCCCGCAGGCGAACACGCTGATCGTGGAGCACGCGGACACGTTCGGTCTGGCCCAGCTCTACCAGATACGCGGCCGGGTCGGGCGCAGCCGCGAGCGGGCGTACGCCTACCTGCTCTACGACTCCGCGCAGGCGCTCACCTCGGAGGCCGCTCAGCGGCTCTCCGCGCTGTCGGACTACACCGAGCTCGGGGCGGGATTCAAGATCGCGATGCGCGACCTCGAGATGCGTGGCGCGGGGCACCTGCTCGGCGACGAGCAGTCCGGGCACGTGGCAGCGCTCGGGTTCGAGCTCTACATGCAGATGCTCGAGGAGGCGGTGGGAGCGGTCGACTCAGACGGTCAGGGCGAGGACGGGCGCCGGGCGGATGGAGGTCCCGAGCCGGTGCGTCTCGATGTGAACGTCGATGCGTATGTGCCGACGGATTATGTTCCCTACGAGCAGGGCAAGATCGAGGTGCACCGCCGGGTGGCCGCGGCGCTCGAGGTGGCCGACGTCGAGCGGCTACGCGAGGAGCTCGAGGACCGCTTCGGCGCGGTCCCCGAGCCGCTCGAGAACCTGCTCGCGTTGCAGCGGGCGCGCATCAAGTTCGGCCAGGCGGGTGCGCGCACCGTCAGCTTCCGCGGAGACCGCCTGGCGGTGGTCCCGATCGAGCTGGACTCGACGCGCGCCAAGAGGTTGCGCGAGGCGCTTCCCGATGCGCTCTATGAGTCGGGGCGCTCGCAGGTCTCGATGCGAGTTCCAAAGGAGGGCAGGGATCGCTTTCCCACCGTCGTTCGGGCAGCCGACGTGCTGTTGGCGGTAATACGCGAGGCCGCCTGAACGGTTACCCGGCACGAGCCCACGAGGATTCCGCTAGAGTGCCGTCGGCGTGTCCAAGGCACCCCGCTTCATCCCGGCGCTAGGCGCCGTTTTATTTGCCGTCGCAGGCCTCTCCGCGTGTGGCGGCGGCATCCCGAGCGACGCAGTCGTCAAGGTCGGCAACACCCCGATCACGAAATCCACGTTCAACCACTGGATGGCGGTTGCGGCGGCCTCGAGTGCCGCGACGGCCCCCGGTGCGGCGAAGCCGCCGGTTCCCGAACCGCCCAACTACACGGCGTGCATCGCGCATCTGAAAGCGGTCACGCCGAAACCGGCGGCCGGGCCAGACGGCGCCCACCGAAGCACAGCTGAAGACGCAGTGCGAACAGCAGTACCAGTCACTGAAGCAGGAGGTGCTCAGCTTCCTGCTCTCCTCGCAATGGGTGATCGGCGAAGCCTCGGACCTCGGCGTGAACGTGAGCGACAGCGAAGTCAAGAAGCGCTTCGAACAGGTCAAGGCCCAGCAGTTCCCCAAGGCGGCGGAATTCGAAAAATTCCTCGCCAGCTCCGGCCAGTCGCTCTCAGACCTGCTGCTGCGAGTGAAGCTGAACCTGCTCTCGGCGAAGATCCAGCAGAAGATCGTCAAAAGCAAGGGCACCGTCAGCCAGGCGCAGATCGAAAAGTACTACAAGGAAAACCCGCAGCGCTTCGGCACGCCGGAAAAGCGAACCCTGAAGCTGATCCTCACAAAGACCGAAGCCGCGGCCGTGAAAGCCAAGCAGGAAATCGAATCCGGCAAGAGCTTCGCGAGCGTCGCAAAGGCCGCGTCGATCGACCCGACCACGAAGGCCAATGGTGGTGTGCTCGTGGGAGTGGTGAAAGGCCAGGAGGACGCGTCGCTTGACTCCGCGATCTTCTCCGCCAAGACCAACGTCCTGACGGGGCCGGTGAAAACAGCCTTCGGCTATTACATCTTTGAAGTGACGAGCACGACGCCCGGCAGCCAGCAGTCGCTGGCTAAGGCGCAGGCGTCGATCAAGCAGCAGCTGACCGCCTCCCAACAGCAGGCAGCGCTGACGGCATTCGTCAAAGAATTCAAAAAGAAGTGGACCGGGAGGACCGAATGCCGGACGGGCTACGTTGTCCAGGACTGCAAGCAGTACAAAGCACCAAGCACGACGTCCACTGGCTCCTCCGCCGTCCCGACGACGAGCACTCCGACTACGAGCACCAAATAGCCTCTCCCACGCAATAGGCGCTCCCGGTTGTTCACCGGTGCCGCCGGGTCCGGGATCGCCAGTGAGCCGGGATCGAGCCTTCGGAACGAGTCAGATCGAGCCTTCGCAATGAGTCAGATCGAGCGAGTCCATGCGCGGCAGATCCTCGACAGCCGGGGCAACCCCACGGTCGAGGTCGAGGTCGGCCTGCGCTCGGGCGCCCACGGCCATGCGGCGGTGCCCTCGGGCGCCTCGACGGGCCAGCTCGAGGCGACAGAGCTGCGTGACGGGGGCGCGCGCTGGGAGGGCAAGGGGGTCACGAGGGCGGTGGCGAACGTGGACGGGGAGATCGCCGAGAGCGTGATCGGCATGGACGCCTCCGACCAGCGCGGTCTGGACAGGGCGCTGATCGAGCTCGACGGTACGCCCAACAAGGCGAGGCTCGGCGCCAACGCGATTCTCGGGGCGTCACTCGCAGCGGCGCATGCGCAGGCCGCCGAGGAGGGGCTGGCGCTGTGGCGGTATCTCGGCGGTGAGGCGGCGCGAGTGCTGCCTGTGCCGATGATGAACGTGCTCAACGGCGGGGCGCACGCCGACAACAAGGTCGACTTCCAGGAGTTCATGGTGGTGCCCTGCGGCGCTCACACGTTCGCGGAGTGCCTGCGCTTCGGCGCCGAAGTCTTCCACGCGCTCAAACGCACGCTGCACGAGCGCGGGCTGGGCACAGCGGTGGGCGACGAGGGCGGGTTCGCGCCCGACCTGAGCTCGAACGAGGAGGCTCTGAAGATGCTGATCGCGGGGATCCGCGAGGCGGGATACAGACCGGGAGAGGACGTGGCGATCGCTCTCGACCCGGCTGCCAGCGAGATCTACCGCGATGGCGGGTATGTGCTCACGCACGAGGGCCGCACGCTCACCGCCCCCGAGCTGGCCGACTATTGGGCTGACCTGTCGGCGCGCTATCCGATCCTCTCGATCGAGGATGGCATGGACGAGGAGGATTGGGACGGCTGGAAGACGCTGACCGACCGTCTGGGGGCCGGGGTGCAGCTCGTCGGCGACGATCTCTTCGTGACGAACACGGCCCGGCTGCGCAGGGGCATCGAGGCGGGCGTGGCGAACTCGATCCTGATCAAGGTCAACCAGATCGGGACGCTTACCGAGACGCTCGAAGCGATCGCGCTGGCCCGCGAGGCTGGCTACACGGCCGTGATCAGCCACCGCTCGGGCGAGACCGAGGACGTCACCATCGCCGATCTCGCCGTGGCTACCGGATGCGGGCAGATCAAGACCGGGGCGCCTTCCAGATCGGACAGGGTGGCGAAGTACAACCAGCTGCTGCGGATCGAGGAGCAGCTCGGGGCCGACGCGGAGTTCCCGGGGCGAGCGGCGTTCGCCGGTCGCTAGAAGGAGGTTCGCCGACGGCCGCGAATGCGACAGGAGCATGCCCGCGGGCTCGATCACTTCCCCACGCTCCAGTCGCTCGACACCCGCGCGCTCGATCGCGGCGAGCTCGAGGACGCGACGCGCCGAGCCGGCCGGCCTGATCCCCGGGGTCGTCGGGGCGGGGAGTGGGCGCTTGAGTCGCGTCACCACGGGCGTGCGCTGGGATCGCCTGGGCAGCGTGGCAATGCTGTTCGTGCTGGGGGCCCTGGTCTATCTGTATTTGAGCGCGGGCATACGCATGCTGTCCACGTGGCAACAGGCGCGCAGCGACAGCGCCACGGTGCTTGCAATGGAGCGCGAACACCGCCAGCTCTTGCTCCAGCACGAAGCTCTCGGTAGACGGGCGACGCTCGAAGCGGAGGCCCGCAGGCTGGGGATGATCAACAAAGGCGAGCAGCAGTACATCGTGAGCGGCCTGCCCAACAACTGACGGGCCGCTGCTAGCCTCGGCCGGGTGTCGTTCGAGACCGCGATCTACCAGTGGCAGCAGGGCGAGCGTCGCCTGCAGGCCGAACCCCCCGAGCGCGCGCGGCTGCTGGAGCGCGTGACCGATGCCCTGGTGGCCGAGCTCCGGCGACGCCTGGGCGGCCGGTTCTCCTGCGAGGAACTCGTGGAGCTCTACGATGCAGGCACCACATGGTGCCTGCAACTCGCCATGAAGATCGCCCCCGACGATCCGTGGGCGTGGGAGGCGGGATTGGTCGTCGACGGGGCGTTCAGGCGCTACCTGCGCGAGGCGGCCGACTATGCCGGGGGAAGGCGGGCGCTGAGCGAGGCATGAAGCAGACGCCGAGCGCTCCGCGGGTCGCCCCGAGCAGAGCGCCGACCCGGCGCCGGGACGCCTTCAGTCGTCCTCGCCGACCCGGCGGATGACTATCCGGTCCTCGTCGACGGTGACCTCGACGGGCCGATGGCCGGCCCAGTGCTCGGCGTAGATCGGGTTGTCCTGGATCGCGGGGTCGAGCCACAGGCCGTAGCCCTCCTCGCCGTGGTCGAACGTGCCCTCCAGCGGGCTCAGATTGCGCGCCGATGAGCGCTCAGCGAGCGGTCGGCGCCCGCGACCTCCGCGGCGCCCGCGCCGGCGCGCGCGGGGAGCGTCCTGCTCGTCGGGCTCCTCGGCGTCGTCACCGTTCTCCTCGGCTTCGCGCCTGGCCCGCTCGGCCTCGACTTCGGCGGCCTCGAGCTCGGCGGCGATCAGCGCGTCGTCCTCGGCACGCAGGTCGATCTCCTCGGAGTAGTCGGCGGCCACCGCGTCGTGGGAGGCATCCTCGTCGCTTACAAGATCGTTCTGGCGCTTGAACTGCTCGATGTCGTGGACGCTCACCTCGAGCTGATGGGCCACCCATGCGTCGGTGCGGCCCTGCCTGACCCAGGCGCGGATCTGGTTTAGGTGCGGGCGCAGGGATCTACGAGGCATGGACGGCCCGGGAGACTAGCGCATAGCGCCTGCGGGGCGCCGCAGGGCTGACGCGTGCAAACGCCGCGGACCGCTCGGCGTCGGGCGCTGAGCGGCGAGTCGTCGCACCGGGTAGGCTTTCGGTTCGGTGCTGCAACCCAGGCACGCTTTCCCGCCGGTCCTGGGGCTATGCTTGCCGCACCGGGTCTGGGGGTCGCGCCGGTCGATGTGGGCAAAGAGGAAGGTGCACCGAATGCTGGTTCTGACGCGCAAGTCCAACCAGAGCATCATGATCGGAGACGATGTCGAGGTCTCGGTCCTGGCGGTGACGGGTGAGAAGGTGCGCATCGGGATCCAGGCACCACAGGAGATCCCGGTGTTCCGCAAGGAGATCTACCTGGAGATCCATCGCGAGGGCGACGAGGACTCCGCGGTCAAACAGGACACGCCGGCCGCCGTCGACGACGCGCTGCGGGAACTGGGCGACACCACCTAGGAGCGGCCGGCAGCCCGGCGAGCGCTCAGCCGAGCAGCAGGTAGAGCGTGCGGAACATGACGAGGGTGACGATCACCGCGGTCATCACGAGGGTCAGCACGAGCAGCGCGAAGCGCAGCGAGCCGCGCTTGTGACGCCGATCGACCTCGCGTTTGTGGGCGCGCTGCTCGGTGGTCCGTCGCAGAGAGTCCCGCCTGCGGCGATCGAGCGAGATCTCCTTGACGAATGCCCGCTCCCACTCGGCGAGGCTCTGTCGCATCTTCATCGCGGTAAGGCGCTCCGCGCGACTAGGAGGCGATCGGGGCCTTGCCCTCTGCCTGCTCGTAGACCTTGACGAAGCGCAGGTAGTTCTGGGCGATCTTCCGGGCTCCGGCGACGCGCTCGATCTTTCCGTCGACGTACGCCTTGAGCGGGTCCCACCAGACCGAGCGCCCGATGGCAAAGCCGACGAAGCCGTCAACGGGAGCGGCCTGCGCGAGCCAGTGGTCCACCTTGGCGTCGTCGGCGCCACGGCCGAGGACCACGCAGACCACGCTGTCGCGGCCCCCGGAACGGGCCTGGGCCACGAGCATCTCGCAATCGGAGCGCTGGTCCACGCCCTCGATCTTCCAGACGTCGACCTCGATGCCAGCATCCTGAATCTCCGCGATCGCGCGGCGCATGAGCTCGGGGCGCGACTCGGCGTCATAGCGCTCGCTGTCCCCGCCGACCGCCTCCAACTGCGAGTCCTCGGCGGGCACGAGCAGCTCGAACAGGAACTTGCGGTCATGCTCCTTCAGCCAGTCGCTCAGTCGCTTGAGCTTGCCCAGCTGCTCGCGATTCGCAGCGCCGTCACCATCGGGGTTGTAGCGAACGAGCACCTTGGTGAAGTCGGGGTTGAAGCGTTCGATGTGCGCCCCGAAGTCCTCGCCATACTGGAAGTCGAACATGCTCTGGCCGGAGCGCTCCGCCGGCATGGCGAGCTTCAGGCCCTTCTCCCGAGCCTGTTCGGGCACGTTGGAGCCGAACTGCTCATCCACGAGCACGCCGCTCACGGAGCTGTCGGCCCCGGCGGCGACCGCCTGCAACATGCCCTCGAAGACGAGGTGCTTGGCGTCGGCGATGATCGCCGTCTGCTCGGGATCCGGCTCGCCCTCGATCCCGAAGAACTTCTTCTGGAAAGAGCCGCGGTGATCGAAGGCGAGGATATAGAGCTTCTGGTCGTAGCCGAGTTTCATGGCATGAGTATCCCAGAGGCGCCCCGACCGTGGTCGCGAGGTCCTTAGAATGGGTCGACGATGTCCTCGGGTGCTGATCTGTTCGTGGTTTGCAAGCGGTGCGGATCGGAGGTGAGCCCGTACATCACCGAGTGCCCCTATTGCGGGCACCGCCTGCGCCGGCGCGCTCCGAAGCTGCCGCGCGTGAACGCCCCCTCCCGAGCTCCGCGTGGGCTCTCCCGCGGTCGCCTGCGGCTGCGCCGCCGGACGTCGCGGCCATCGCTCTCCGGCTCGGCTGCCCGGGGGTACGGATGGGCGCACGAGCTGAGGACCGGCGTCAGGCCGTACGCCACGATCGCCCTGGTGGCGGCGAGCTGCGCGGTGTGGGTGGCGTGGCACGCCAAGCCCGGCCTGTATGGGGAAATGGCGATTATCGGCCCCCTGAAGGGCGACTGGTGGAAGCTGTTCACCACCCTTTTCGTCTACGGAAACGGCCTCTATGAGTTCGTCACGCTCGTGGTCGTCGCGATCTTCGGCTGGCTCTTGGAGCGCCGGCACGGGCCGGGCGTGGTGCTCGCGCTGTTCCTGGGCGGGGGCGCCACCGGTGCGCTCGTGGCGAGCGCCGTGTACAGCGACCCGATCGTGGTCGGCGGCAACGGCGGGGCGCTCGCGCTGCTTGCCGCCTGGGCAGTCCCCGACCTGGAAGCGGCTCGCGAAGGCTCCTACTACGAGGGAGATCTGCTCGGGGCCGGGGCGCTTGCGGCGGTCCTGCTTGCGATGCCGTTCGCCGTTGCCGAGGCCAGCTGGCTGGCGGGCGTCACCGGCGCTCTGCTGGGCCTGGTGCTGGGATTCGGCCTGTGTCGCCTTGGCCCCCGGGATTTGTAGCACGAGCCAGGGGCGAACACACCGGGGCGGGCCCGGTCCATATGATTGGTGGGGCGATGACCATGACCAACGCCGTCGTGCTGATCGAGGCCGAGCGCGATGCGCTGTCGAGCCTCGGAGGCGCGCTCGCGGACATCGAGGGCGTGGCCGAGGCCTATTCGGTCACGGGAGAGTGGGACTTCGTGGCGATCGTGCGGGTCCCCGACCACGAGCAGCTCGCCGACGTCGTGACCGGCGAGATCGGGGGGCTCTCAGGCGTGGCGCGCACGCGGACGATGGTCGCGTTCGCGGCCTACTCGCGCCACGACCTCGAATCGCTGTTCTCGATCGGGGAATGACCGACCGGCACGGTGAAGGCGGTTCCCATGAAGCCGGAGTACGGACCGACGCTCGGTCAGCTGCTCGCACCGCGGTGGCGTGCGGCGTCGCCGCTCACGCGCGCGCTGGCGATCGCCTCGGGCGTCGGCCTGCTGGTCCTGATCGTGGCAGTTGCGCTGACGCTCGAGAACCCCACCTTCTCCCACGGAGGGAGGGTTCCCTTCAGCTTCAGCTACCGAGGCCTCTACCGCACGGCCTCCGATCCCGGAGGCTACGTGAAGGTGCAGCGCCGCCGCCCCGACGGGCGGCTTCAGGACTCGCTCGCGGTTGAGCCGCTCCTGCTGCCCCCGTACTCCGGCGAACAGTCCATCGAGCTGGCGCTCTACGCGGCGAGCTACATCCGCGGGCTGACCCGGCGCGACGCGCACTTCGTCCTGCGCGGCGAGGGCAAGACCACTGTCAACACGGTCCCCGCCTACAACATCTTCTACACGGCGGTGGTCGAGGGACGGCGGATGTATGGGCGCGACGTGCTGCTGTTGCCCGAACGCGCCGGTGCGAGAGAAGGCGTGGTGATCTCGATGGTGACCTCTCCGAAGGCGAACGCCCAGGTCACCTCGCCAATGCTCGTCGCCTCTACCGGGGTGCTGCTCAAACCGATAAGGACGTTCACCATAGGCTAGGCGCGGCCGGCGGTCCTATGTCGAGGAGCGGCGGCCCGCGCATCGATCGATCGGCGGCTCAAGTGCCCGGCCGGGGGGTGCTGCACGGCCGGCGACCCGGCCGTTCGGTCAACCCGAGCTCGCCGGGGGGGCGGAGACCTGGGCGGCTTCGCTCGGAGCCGGGGGGGTGAAGCCGGCGGCAGGTCCCCCTGCGGCCGGTGACGTGGCCCCGGGACCTGACGGTGAGACGGACTCGGACCCCTTGCCTGACGGCCAGGCCGGCGTGGATCCCTTGCCCGGCGTCACAGCCGGCGTTCCGCCGGCCGTCGCACCGGCGGGCGGTTCGCCCGCTGCACCCGAGCCGGAAGCGGATCCGGCGCCTGCCGGTGCCGTAGGCGGAGTCTGCGCGTCGGCGGCAGGCGCGGGCATCGCCGGAGCGGGCGGCTGGCCTTCGCTCGCGGGCACTGCGGGCAGCTGGGTCGTCTCGGTCGTGACCTCGGTTACCTGCGTCTCCGCGGGTTTGGGCGCGTCCGCTTTGACCGGCGCTGCGACCACGGCTGCCGGCGGCGCGACCGCAGAGGCGGGGGGCGGCGGGGTGGCGGATGCGATCTTGGCTGTCAGCTCGGACGCGCGAGTGTGATGTGCGGCCGCACGGAGCGCCGCGGGCCTCTCCGGCCCGGAGCTGAGCGGTTGGGCTCGCTCTGCGACTACGACCGGCGCGTCGGCCCGGCTCGGGGCGGATGCGTAGGAGGCCGCGGGTACGGCCTGGTGGTGCGGTGGTGCCGCATGCTCGGCTGCCACGGCGCCCGCCGTGACCATGGCCGCCGCCGCCAGCCCTGCGACCGCCTTGGTGGCGAGGGCTCCGGCTCCGGCGGTGAAGATGCCCCCGGCGACGCCGCTTCCCCCGGCGCCGGCGGCGGCGGTTGCGCCCGCGCCCACGGTGGCCCCTGCCCCACCTGCGACGTGGGCCCCTCCGGCAGAGGCGGAGCCGAGCTTGGCGAACAGCAGCTTCTTGATGAGCAGCAGCGGCCCGACCGGAAGCATGACCGCGAGTGCGTGGTTGTTGTCCTTGAGTTGCTTCTTGAAGAAGCGGCAGCGGTCGCAGCCTCGTGTGTGGCGCCGTGCGGGCGCGCTCAGCTTGGCGAGGCCCTCGGCCACTTCTCCGAGCTCGAGGCGGACCTCCGCACAGCTCAGCTTGCGTGCCTCGGCGGCCTCGGCGAGGGAGATGCGGGCGCGCACGAGCAGCGACTTCACAGACGGCACCGTCGTTTCCATGGCCTGGGCGATCTGCTCGTAGGAGAGCGCGTCGATCTCGCGCAGGAGCAGGGCCGTGTGCTGCGTCTCGGGGAGCTGCTGCACGTCGGCAAGCAGCTCGCGGAAGCTCTCGCGCCGCAGGACCCGGTCGCTGGTCGACAGACCGTGGTCGGCGAAGTGCACGTCCATCGAGTCCACCCCGACAGCCGACGCCCGGCGCAGGTGGTTGAGCGACCGGTTGCGGGCGATCCGGTAGAGCCAGGGGCGGACGTTGATCTCACGCTCGTCTGCGAGGACAGCGTTGAAGGCGGCGGCGAAGACCTCCTGCAGGACGTCTTCGGCGTCCTCGCGCGAGCCGAGCATGTGCCGGCAGAAGGAGAGCAGACGGGACTGGTAGCGCGAGCAGAGCGTCTCGAAGGCCGCGTGCTGCCCGCGGCGGGTCATCGCGATCAGGCGCTCGTCGGACTGCAGACGCAGCAGCGCAGACGGGCCGCGCAGGCCCGGGACGCTCGTGCGTGTTAGCGCGGATGCCTCCATCAGGTGGTCCTATTGTCGCTACCAGTCCTAAATACCCCGTAAGGAAGCCGAAGTTGCGGTCTTCCGCGAGGGCCGGCGAGCCGATCCCGGACCGGTTCTCTCGACGTTCGCCGCAGGCGCCCGCGCGCCGCTCACCGGGCGGGGCCGCTCCCATAGACTGGACCTCCACGGGCCCGGGTGGCGGAATGGGCATACGCAGTCGATTTAAAATCGATGGCCTGAAACGGGCATGTGGGTTCGAATCCCACCCCGGGCATGCTTGCGCGAGGCTCGACGGGAGGCGTCGAACGGGTAGAGTCGCGCGAATGTCCACGGAGAGCGCGCAAGAGACAACGGTCTTCCACGGCGGGCGGCTGATCGCGCGCCGGCTGAAGGCGCATGGAGTGAGCAGGCTGTTCACGCTCTCGGGCGGGCACCTGTTCTCGATCTACGACGGCTGTCGGGAGGAGGGGATCGAGATCGTGGACGTCCGTCACGAGTCGACGGCCGCGTTTGCCGCGGAGGGTTGGGCCAAGGTGACCCGCGAGCCCGGCGCGTGCGCGCTGACCGCCGGACCCGGGGTGACGAACGGCATGAGCGCGATCGCCTCCGCGCAGGCGAACCATTCGCCGATGGTCGTTCTTGGCGGCCGGGCGCCGGCGATGCGCTGGGGGCAGGGGTCGCTGCAGGAGATCGACCACGTGCCGTTCGTGCGTCCGCTGACCAAGCTCGCGGCTACCGCGCAGAGCACCGATGAGATCCCCGGCCTGGTGGACGATGCGTTCGACGCGGCGCTCGCCCCGCACGGCGGACCGACGTTCGTGGACTTCCCGATGGACTACGTGTTCATGGAGGCGCCCGACCGCTCGCAGGAGGATGAGGCCGAACAGGACGGCGGGCCGCGGAGCGTTGGCGGCGCGAGCACGCAGCGTGCGGACAGCGCCGCGATCGAACGAGCCGGCGAGCTGCTGGGCAGGGCCGAGTGCCCGGTGATCATGGCCGGGACGGATCTCTACTGGGGCGGCGGCGAGGAGGCGTTGCTGGCGCTGGCCGAGACGCTGCGGATACCGGTGTTTCTCAACGGGCTGGCGCGCGGCTGCGTGCCGGCCGACCACGAGCTGTTCTTCTCCCGCGCCCGCTCGCAGGCGCTGAAGGGTGCCGACGTGGCGCTCGTGATCGGCGTGCCGATGGACTTCCGGCTCGGCTTCGGGGGGTCGTTCGGCGAGGAGACCGAGATCGTGGTGATCGACGTCGCCGAGCCCGAGCGAAGGCACCCGCGGGCGGTCGCGGCCGAGTGCTACGGGGCGCTCGGCGCGACGCTCGCCGACCTGCGCGCGGCGGCCGGCGGCAAGGCGCTGTCGAGCGAGCGCTGGATCTCCGAGCTGCGCGCAGCCGAGACCGAGCGGCGCGAGGCCGAGCGCGTCGAGCGCGAGGACGGCCGCGAGCCGCTGCACCCGATGCGGCTGTACGCCGAGCTCGGGACGGTCCTCGACCGCGACGCGATCGTGATCGGCGACGGCGGCGACTTCGTCTCCTATGCGGGGCGCGTGGTCGACAGCTATCAGCCGGGCTGCTGGCTCGACCCCGGACCGTTCGGCTGCCTCGGCTCCGGGCCCGGCTATGCGCTGGCGGCGAAGATGGCGCGACCCGACCGTCAGGTCGTGCTGCTGCTGGGCGACGGCGCCTTCGGCTTCTCGGGAATGGAGTTCGACACGCTCGCACGCCACGGCGTGAACGTCGTGGGGGTGATGGGCAACAACGGGATCTGGGCGCTCGAGAAGCACCCGATGGAGTTCCTCTACGGCTACTCGGTCGCCGCCGAGCTGCGGCCGGAGACCCGCTACGACCAGGTCGTCGAGGCGCTCGGCTGCCACGGCGAGCTCGTCGAGCGCCCGGAGGACGTGCGGCCCGCCGATCGAGCGCGCCTTCGCCGCCGGCAAGCCGGCGCTGGTCAACGTGCTGACCGACCCGACGGTCGTCTACCCGCGCAGGTCGAACCTCGCCTGAGGAGCGCCTCCTCGGGGCTCGGCGGTCGGCGCGCTCGCGTTGGAGGCTTGCAGTCAACGACGGCGGCTCAGGCGTCAGCCGACGCCCGCCAGGCGCAGCGCGCCGCCGTAGAGGATGTCGTGCTCGGAGACCTCCACCTGCTCGAGCTCGAACGCGCGCAGGGCCTCGCCGAGCAGGATCATGCCCGCGACGATCGTGGGCGCGCGGTCGGGGTTCAGGCCGACGACCGCGCGGCGCTGGTCTTCGGTCATGTCGGCGAGCCGGGCCAGCAGCAGTTCGACGGTGGCGAGCAGCAGCTGGTGGCCGTGGACGCGCGACGGGATCGTAGGGGTCGAGCTCCTGGTCGATCGAGGCCGCGGAGGTGGCCGTGCCGGCGACGGCGATGCCCTGCCGCACGGGAGTGCGCTCCTCGGGCGGGCAGGCCGTCGAGGAACGTCGCGCGGACGTCGAGCGCCAGGCTCTGCAGCTCCTTGGGGTCGGGCGGGTCGGAGTGGATGTGGCGCTCGCTCATGCGCACGACCCCGGCGGGCAGCGAGACGTGAAAGCCCGCCGTGCGGCCGAGGCCGACGACGAACTCGGTGGAGCCGCCGCCGATGTCGATCACGACCGTCGGCTCGCTGCGTGCCCAGACGCCCGGACATCGCGCCGAGGAAGGTGAGCTGAGCCTCTTCCTCGCCGGCTGAGCACGCGAGCATCGAGACCGTAGTCCTCGCGCACGCGGGCGGCGAACGCGTCGCCGTTGGAGGCGTCTCGCACGGCCGAGGTGAGCACGGCCAGATTCGCCGTGCAGCGGTGGCGGTCGATCGCCTCGCGGTAGTCGGCGAGCGCGGGAAGACGCGAGCGCTCGCCTCCTGCGACAGCGAGCCCGTCGGAGTCGACGCCGTCGCCGAGACGCGTGACCTCCGAGCGCCTGAGGAGCTCCGTGACCGCGCCGGTCGAAGGATCGACATCGGCGATCAGCAGGCGCGTGGAGTTGGTTCCGATGTCGACCACGGCGACGCGCATTGACGCGCATATCAGCAGATCGGGCGATCGGGAAGGAGCCGGCGGGCGTGAGGCATGCGAAGGCCAATATGTTGGGAGACCACCAGACGAGGCCAACAGGGGAGGAGCGCGATGAGTGAGAACAGCGGCGAGGGCACGGGCGTGGCGCTGGTGACGGGGGCCAACCGCGGGATCGGAAGGGAGGTTGCGCGGCAGCTCGCCGTCGGCGGATATGAGGTGCTGCTGAGCGCGCGGGACGGTGCGAAGGCGAGCGCGGCCGCGCGGGAGGTGGCCGACGCGACGGGAGGGGCCGTGCGGGCGCTCGAGCTCGACGTGTCCGATCCGGCGGGCATCGAGCGCGCCGCGAAGCGCATGCGAGAAGACCCGGGACGGCTCGACGTGCTCGTGAACAACGCCGGCGTGGGCACCGACTTCGGCGTCTCGGGGACGGCCCCGGACTTCGACGCGGTGCAGAGAGCGCTGGATACGAACTTCTACGGCGCCTACCGGTTGACGATCGCGCTGCTGGGGCTGCTCCGCGAGAGCGAGCACCCGAGGATCGTGAACGTGTCGAGCGGCATGGGCGGGGTCGCGGAGATGGGTGGATGGTCGCCCGGCTACCGGGTGTCGAAGGCCGCGATGAACGCCATGACGAGGATCCTCTCCACCGAGCTGGCGGGCGACGGATTCCTCGTCAACTCCGCCTGTCCCGGCTTCGTGAACACCGACATGGGCGGGCCGATGGGCGCACAGAAGCCGGTGGAGGAGGGCGCTGCCGGGATCGTCTGGCTCGCGACGCTCCCCGACGACGGGCCGACCGGCGGGTTCTTCCGCGATGGAAATCCGGTGGCCTTCTGAGCGTTCGCCGGCCGGGCGGCGCTCCCTGCCGGCCGGGGTTTTTTGCTAGAACATGAGAAGCGACGCGGGGTGGAGCAGTCTGGTAGCTCGTCGGGCTCATAACCCGAAGGTCGCGGGTTCGAATCCCGCCCCCGCTAT
>CAWERP010000012.1:0-20449 GCA_963811445.1 uncultured Solirubrobacterales bacterium | reverse complement strand
CAGGGCGAGCGGCGCCTGCAGCGCCGCACCCCCCGAGCGCGCGCGCGCTGCTCGAGCGCGTCACCGAGGCCCTCGTCGCCGAGCTCCGGCAGGCGCCTGGGCGGCCGCTTCGCCTGCGGACGAGCTCGTCCAGCCTCTACCAGGCCGGGCACCGCCTGGTGCCTGCAGACGCGCCATGAGGGTCGCCCCCGACGAGCCGTGGGCGTGGGAGGCGGGCGTCGGTCGTCGACGCCGCCTTCAGCGCGCTACCTGCGCGAGGCGGCCGACTATGCCGGGCGAAGGCGGGCGCTGAGCGAGGCATGAACCAGACGCCGAGCGCTCCGCGGGTCGCCCCGAGCAGAGCGCCGACCCGGCGCCGGGACGCCTTCAGTCGTCCTCGCCCACCCGGCGGATCACGATCCGGTCCTCCTCGACGGCGACCTCGATCGGGCCGGTGGCCGGCCCAGTGCTCCGCGTAGATCGGGTTGTCCTGGATCGCCGGGTCGAGCCACAGGCCGTAGCCCTCCTCGCCGTGGTCGAACGTGCCCTCCAGCGGGCGCGGTGTTGCGCGCCGATGAGCGCTCAGCGAGCGGTCGGCGCCCGCGACCGCCGCGGCGCCCGCGCCGGCGCGCGCCGGGAGCGTCCTCGCTCGCCGGCCTCCTCGCCGCCCTCACTCGGCCTCCGTGGCGGCGTCTCGCGCCTGCGCCCGCTCGGCCTCCGACTTCGGCCGCCTCGAGCTCGCGCCGCGATCAGCGCGAGGTCGTCCTCGGCACGCAGGTCGATCTCCTCCGGAGTAGTCGGCGGCCACGCCGGGCGCCGTCCGCGCCCTCCTCGTCGCTCACCAGCTCGTTCTGGCGCTTGAACTGCTCGATGTCGCGCACGCTCACCTCGAGCTGATGCGCCACCCAAGCGTCGGTGCGGCCCTGCCTGCACCCAGGCGCGGATCTGGTTGAGGTGCGGGCGCAGGGACTCTGCGAGGCCATGGACGGCCCGGGACACTAGCGCATAGCGCCTGCCGGGCGCCGTTCCGGGCTGACGCAGTGCAAACGCCGCGGACCGCGTCGGCGTCGGGCGCTGAGCGCGCAAGTCGTCGCGCCGGGTAGGGCTTGCGGTCCGGTGCCGCAACCCGGGCATCGCGTTCCCGCCGGTCCTGTCGGGCTATGCTTGCCGCAGCCGGGTCGGGGGGTCGCGCCGGTCTCCGCCCGTCGGCAACGAGGAAGGTGCACCGCAATGCTGGTTCTGACGCGCAAGTCCAACCAGAGCATCATGATCGGGGACGAAGTCGAGGTCTCGGTGCTCTGGCCGTGACGGGCGAGAAGGTGCGCATCGGGATCCAGGCACCTCAGAAGGATCCGGTCTTCCGCAAGGAGATCTACCTGGAGATCCACCGCGAGGGCGGGGGCGAGCGAGCCGTCGAGGACGGTCACGCCGAGCCGCGCCCGGCGCCGCAGGGCGGCGGCGCGGTGGGCGAGCGCGACGCGAGCTGAGCGGGCCCTGCGCGCTGCGCGCGCCCGTGAGCTGAGCGCGCCCTGAGCGTGGTGCGCCGCAGGCGATCGCGGACCCGGCGGGTGTCAGGCCGCAGCTGCGACCGCGGCTAGCCCAGCAGCAGGTACAGCGTGCGGAACATCACCACGGTGACGATCGACCGCGGTCAGCATCGAGCGTCAGCACGAGCAGCGCGAAGCGCAGCGAGCCGCGCTTCGTGACGCCGCTCGCACCTCGCGCTTGTGGCGCGCGCTGCTCGGCGGTCCGGCGCAGCGAGTCCCGCCTGCCGGCGGTCCAGCGAGATCTCCTTGACGAAGGCCCGCTCCCACTCGGCGAGGCTCTGGCGCATCTTCATCGCGGTCACGCGCTCCGGGCCGCGACTAGGAGCGCGACCGGGGCCTTGCCCTCTGCGCTGCTCGTAGACCGAGACGAAGCGCAGGTAGTTCTCGGCGATCCTCCGGGCCCCCGCAGACGCGCTCGATCTTGCCGTCGACGTACGCCTTCAGCGGGTCCCACCAGACCGAGCGCCCGATCGCGAAGCCGACGAAGCCGGCGACCGGAGCACGCCTGCGCGCAGCCAGTGGTCGACCCTGGCGTCGTCGGCCCCGCGCGCCGAGGACCACGCAGACCACGCTCGTCGCGGCCGCCCGAGCGGGCCTGGGCCGCGAGGCGTCTCGCAATCCGCGCGCTGATCGACCCCCTCGATCTTCCAGACGTCAGCCTCGATGCCAGCATCCTGAATCTCCGCGATCGCGCGGCGCATGAGCTCGGGGCGCGACTCGGCGTCATAGCGCTCGCTGTCCCCGCTCATCGCTCCTCCAACTGCGAGTCCTCGGCGGGCACGAGCAGGCCGAACAGGAACTTGCGGTCATGCTCCTTCAGCCAGTCGCTCAGTCGCTTGGAGCTTGCCCAGCTGCTCGCGATTCGCACAGCGCCGTCACCATCGGGGTTGTAGCGAACGAGCACCTTGGTGAAGTCGGGGTTGAAGCGTTCGATGTGCGCCCCGAAGTCCTCGCCATACTGGAAGTCGAACATGCTCTGGCCGGAGCGCTCCGCCGGCATGGCGAGCTTCAGGCCCTTCTCCCGAGCCTGTTCGGGCACGTTGGAGCCGAACTGCTCATCCACGAGCACGCCGCTCACGGAGCTGTCGGCCCCGGCGGCGACCGCCTGCAACATGCCCTCGAAGACGAGGTGCTTGGCGTCGGCGATGATCGCCGTCTGCTCGGGATCCGGGCTCGCCCTCGATCCCGAAGAACTTCTTCTGGAAAGAGCCGCGGTGATCGAAGGCGAGGATATAGAGCTTCTGGTC
The DNA here is from genome assembly GCA_963811445.1 of uncultured Solirubrobacterales bacterium. Taxonomy (GTDB): domain Bacteria; phylum Actinomycetota; class Thermoleophilia; order Solirubrobacterales; family Solirubrobacteraceae; genus Palsa-744. The sequence continues at coordinate 17,676 of CAWERP010000012.1, read as the reverse complement.
GTAGCCGAGTTTCATGGCATGAGTATCCCAGAGGCGCCGCGACCGTGGTCGCGAGGTCCTTAGAATGGGTCGACGATGTCCTCGGGTGCTGATCTGTTCGTGGTTTGCAAGCGGTGCGGATCGGAGGTGAGCCCGTACATCACCGAGTGCCCCTATTGCGGGCACCGCCTGCGCCGGCGCGCTCCGAAGCTGCCGCGCGTGAACGCCCCCTCCCGAGCTCCGCGTGGGCTCTCCCGCGGTCGCCTGCGGCTGCGCCGCCGGAGTCGCGGCCATCGCTCTCCGGCTCGGCTGCCCGGGGGTACGGATGGGCGCACGAGCTGAGGACCGGCGTCAGGCCGTACGCCACGATCGCCCTGGTGGCGGCGAGCTGCGCGGTGTGGGTGGCGTGGCACGCCAAGCCCGGCCTGTATGGGGAAATGGCGATTATCGGCCCCCTGAAGGGCAACTGGTGGAAGCTGTTCACCACCCTTTTCGTCTACGGAAACGGCCTCTATGAGTTCGTCACGCTCGTGGTCGTCGCGATCTTCGGCTGGCTCTTGGAGCGCCGGCACGGGCCGGGCGTGGTGCTCGCGCTGTTCCTGGGCGGGGGCGCCACCGGTGCGCTCGTGGCGAGCGCCGTGTACAGCGACCCGATCGTGGTCGGCGGCAACGGCGGGGCGCTCGCGCTGCTTGCCGCCTGGGCAGTCCCCGACCTGGAAGCGGCTCGCGAAGGCTCCTACTACGAGGGAGATCTGCTCGGGGCCGGGGCGCTTGCGGCGGTCCTGCTTGCGATGCCGTTCGCCGTTGCCGAGGCCAGCTGGCTGGCGGGCGTCACCGGCGCTCTGCTGGGCCTGGTGCTGGGATTCGGTCTGTGTCGCCTTGGCCCCCGGGAGTTGTAGCACGAGCCAGGGGCTAACACACCGGGGCGGGCCCGGTCCATATGATTGGTGGGGCGATGACCATGACCAACGCCGTCGTGCTGATCGAGGCCGAGCGCGATGCGCTGTCGAGCCTCGGAGGCGCGCTCGCGGACATCGAGGGCGTGGCCGAGGCCTATTCGGTCACGGGAGAGTGGGACTTCGTGGCGATCGTGCGGGTCCCCGACCACGAGCAGCTCGCCGACGTCGTGACCGGCGAGATCGGGGGGCTCTCAGGCGTGGCGCGCACGCGGACGATGGTCGCGTTCGCGGCCTACTCGCGCCACGACCTCGAATCGCTGTTCTCGATCGGGGAATGACCGACCGGCACGGTGAAGGCGGTTCCCATGAAGCCGGAGTACGGACCGACGCTCGGTCAGCTGCTCGCACCGCGGTGGCGTGCGGCGTCGCCGCTCACGCGCGCGCTGGCGATCGCCTCGGGCGTCGGCCTGCTGGTCCTGATCGTGGCAGTTGCGCTGACGCTCGAGAACCCCACCTTCTCCCACGGAGGGAGGGTTCCCTTCAGCTTCAGCTACCGAGGCCTCTACCGCACGGCCTCCGATCCCGGAGGCTACGTGAAGGTGCAGCGCCGCCGCCCCGACGGGCGGCTTCAGGACTCGCTCGCGGTTGAGCCGCTCCTGCTGCCCCCGTACTCCGGCGAACAGTCCATCGAGCTGGCGCTCTACGCGGCGAGCTACATCCGCGGGCTGACCCGGCGCGACGCGCACTTCGTCCTGCGCGGCGAGGGCAAGACCACTGTCAACACGGTCCCCGCCTACAACATCTTCTACACGGCGGTGGTCGAGGGACGGCGGATGTATGGGCGCGACGTGCTGCTGTTGCCCGAACGCGCCGGTGCGAGAGAAGGCGTGGTGATCTCGATGGTGACCTCGCCGAAGGCGAACGCCCAGGTCACCTCGCCAATGCTCGTCGCCTCTACCGGGGTGCTGCTCAAACCGATAAGGACGTTCACCATAGGCTAGGCGCGGCCGGCGGTCCTATGTCGAGGAGCGGCGGCCCGCGCATCGATCGATCGGCGGCTCAAGCGCCCGGCCGGGGGGTGCTGCACGGCCGGCGACCCGGCCGTTCGGTCAACCCGAGCTCGCCGGGGGGGCGGAGACCTGGGCGGCTTCGCTCGGAGCCGGGGGGTGAAGCCGGCGGCAGGTCTCCCTGCGGCCGGTGACGTGGCCCCGGGACCTGACGGTGAGGCGGACTCGGACCCCTTGCCTGACGGCCAGGCCGGCGTGGATCCCTTGCCCGGCGTCACAGCCGGCGTTCCGCCGGCCGTCGCACCGGCGGGCGGTTCGCCCGCTGCACCCGAGCCGGAAGCGGATCCGGCGCCTGCCGGTGCCGTAGGCGGAGTCTGCGTGTCGGCGGCAGGCGCGGGCATCGCCGGAGCGGGCGGCTGGCCTTCGCTCGCGGGCACTGCGGGCAGCTGGGTCGTCTCGGTCGTGACCTCGGTCACCTGCGTCTCCGCGGGTTTGGGCGCGTCCGCTTTGACCGGCGCTGCGACCACGGCTGCCGGCGGCGCGACCGCAGAGGCGGGGGGCGGCGTGGTGGCGGATGCGATCTTGGCTGTCAGCTCGGACGCGCGAGTGTGGTGTGCGGCCGCACGGAGCGCCGCGGGCCTCTCCGGCCCCGAGCTGAGCGGTTGGGCTCGCTCTGCGACTACGACCGGCGCGTCGGCCCGGTTCGGGGCGGACGCGTAGGAGGCCGCGGGTACGGACTGGTGGTGCGGTGGTGCCGCATGCTCGGCTGCCACGGCGCCCGCCGTGACCATGGCCGCCGCCGCCAGCCCTGCGACCGCCTTGGTGGCGAGGGCTCCGGCTCCGGCGGTGAAGATGCCCCCGGCGACGCCACTTCCCCCGGCGCCGGCGGCGGCGGTTGCGCCCGCGCCCACGGTGGCCCCTGCCCCGCCTGCGACGTGGGCCCCTCCGGCAGAGGCGGAGCCGAGCTTGGCGAACAGCAGCTTCTTGATGAGCAGCAGCGGCCCGACCGGGAGCATGACCGCGAGTGCGTGGTTGTTGTCCTTGAGTTGCTTCTTGAAGAAGCGGCAGCGGTCGCAGCCTCGTGTGTGGCGCCGTGCGGGCGCGCTCAGCTTGGCGAGGCCCTCGGCCACTTCTCCGAGCTCGAGGCGGACCTCCGCACAGCTCAGCTTGCGTGCCTCGGCGGCCTCGGCGAGGGAGATGCGGGCGCGCACGAGCAGCGACTTCACGGACGGCACTGTCGTTTCCATGGCCTGGGCGATCTGCTCGTAGGAGAGCGCGTCGATCTCGCGCAGGAGCAGGGCCGTGTGCTGCGTCTCGGGGAGCTGCTGCACGTCGGCAAGCAGCTCGCGGAAGCTCTCGCGCCGCAGGACCCGGTCGCTGGTCGACAGACCGTGGTCGGCGAAGTGCACGTCCATCGAGTCCACCCCGACAGCCGACGCCCGGCGCAGGTGGTTGAGCGACCGGTTGCGGGCGATCCGGTAGAGCCAGGGGCGGACGTTGATCTCACGCTCGTCTGCGAGGACAGCGTTGAAGGCGGCGGCGAAGACCTCCTGCAGGACGTCTTCGGCGTCCTCGCGCGAGCCGAGCATGTGCCGGCAGAAGGAGAGCAGACGGGACTGGTAGCGCGAGCAGAGCGTCTCGAAGGCCGCGTGCTGCCCGCGGCGGGTCATCGCGATCAGGCGCTCGTCGGACTGCAGACGCAGCAGCGCAGACGGGCCGCGCAGGCCCGGGACGCTCGTGCGTGTTAGCGCGGATGCCTCCATCAGGTGGTCCTATTGTCGCTACCAGTCCTAAATACCCCGTAAGGAAGCCGAAGTTGCGGTCTTCCGCGAGGGCCGGCGAGCCGATCCCGGACCGGTTCTCTCGACGTTCGCCGCAGGCGCCCGCGCGCCGCTCACCGGGCGGGGCCGCTCGCCTAGACTGGACCTCCACGGGCCCGGGTGGCGGAATGGGCATACGCAGTCGATTTAAAATCGATGGCCTGAAACGGGCATGTGGGTTCGAATCCCACCCCGGGCATGCTTGCGCGAGGCTCGAACGGGAGGGGTCGAACGGGTAGAGTCGCGCGAATGTCCACGGAGAGCGCGCAAGAGACGACGGTCTTCCACGGCGGGCGGCTGATCGCGCGCCGGCTGAAGGCGCATGGAGTGAGCAGGCTGTTCACGCTCTCGGGCGGGCACCTGTTCTCGATCTACGACGGCTGTCGGGAGGAGGGGATCGAGATCGTGGACGTCCGTCACGAGTCGACGGCCGCGTTTGCCGCGGAGGGTTGGGCCAAGGTGACCCGCGAGCCCGGCGCGTGCGCGCTGACCGCCGGACCCGGGGTGACGAACGGCATGAGCGCGATCGCCTCCGCGCAGGCGAACCATTCGCCGATGGTCGTTCTTGGCGGCAGGGCGCCGGCGATGCGCTGGGGGCAGGGGTCGCTGCAGGAGATCGACCACGTGCCGTTCGTGCGTCCGCTGACCAAGCTCGCGGCTACCGCGCAGAGCACCGATGAAATCCCCGGCCTTGTGGACGATGCGTTCGACGCGGCGCTCGCCCCGCACGGCGGACCGACGTTCTTGGACTTCCCGATGGACTACGTGTTCATGGAGGCGCCCGACCGCTCGCAGGAGGATGAGGCCGAACAGGACGGCGGGCCTCGGAGCGTTGGCGGCGCGAGCGCGCAGCGTGCGGACAGCGCCGCGATCGAACGAGCCGGCGAGTTGCTCGGCAGGGCCGAGTGCCCGGTGATCATGGCCGGGACGGATCTCTACTGGGGCCGCGGCGAGGAGGCGTTGCTGGCGCTGGCCGAGACGCTGCGGATACCGGTGTTTCTCAACGGGCTGGCGCGTGGGTGCGTGCCCGCCGACCACGAGCTGTTCTTCTCCCGCGCCCGCTCGCAGGCGCTGAAGGGTGCCGACGTGGCGCTGGTGATAGGAGTGCCGATGGACTTTCGGCTCGGCTTCGGGGGGTCGTTCGGCGAGGAGACCGAGATCGTGGTGATCGACGTGGCCGAGCCCGAGCGAAGGCACCCGCGGGCGGTCGCGGCCGAGTGCTACGGGGCGCTCGGCGCGACGCTCGCCGACCTGCGCGCGGCGGCCGGCGGCAAGGCGCTGTCAAGTGGGCGCTGGATCTCCGAGCTGCGCGGAGCGGAGACCGAGCGGCGCGAGGCCGAGCGCGTGGAGCGCGAGGACGACCGCGAGCCGCTGCACCCGATGAGGCTGTACGCGGAGCTCGGGACGGTCCTCGAGCGCGACGCGATAGTGATCGGAGACGGCGGCGACTTCGTCTCCTATGCGGGGCGCGTGGTGGACAGCTATCAGCCGGGATGCTGGCTTGATCCCGGACCGTTCGGCTGCCTCGGGTCCGGCCCCGGCTATGCGCTGGCGGCGAAGATGGCGCGACCTGACCGTCAGGTGGTGCTGCTGCTGGGCGACGGAGCATTCGGCTTCTCCGGAATGGAGTTCGACACGCTCGCACGCCACGGGGTGAACGTCGTCGGGGTGATGGGCAACAACGGGATCTGGGCGCTCGAGAAGCACCCGATGGAGTTCCTCTACGGCTATTCGGTCGCGGCCGAGCTGAGGCCGGAGACCCGCTACGACCAGGTAGTCGAGGCGCTCGGGTGTCACGGCGAGCTCGTCAAGCGCCCGGGGGACGTGCGGCCCGCCCTCGAGCGCGCCTTCGCTGCCGGAAAGCCGGCGCTGGTCAACGTGCTCACCGACCCGACGGTCGTCTACCCGCGTAGGTCGAACCTCGCGTAAGGAGCGCCTCCTCGGGGGCTCGGCGGTCGGCGCGCTCGCGTTGGAGGCTTGCAGTCAAACGACGGCGGCTCAGGCGTCAGTCGACACCCGCCAGGCGCATCGCTCCGCCATAGAGGATGTCGTGCTCGGAGACTTCCACCTGCTCGAGCTCGAACGCCCGGAGGGCCTCGCCGAGCAGGATCATGCCCGCGACGATCGTGGGCGCGCGATCGGGGTTCAGGCCGACGACCGCGCGGCGCTGGCCTTCGGTCATGTCGGCGAGTCGAGCAAGCAGCAGTTCGACGGTGGCGAGCAGCAGCTGGTGGCCGTGGACACGCGAGGGATCGTAGGGGTCGAGCTCCTGCTCGATCGCCGCCGCGGAGGTGGCCGTGCCGGCGACGGCGATGCCCTGCCGCACGGGAGTGCGCTCCTCGGGCGGGAGTCCGTCGAGGAACGTCGTGCGCGCGTCAAGCGCCAGGCTCTGCAGCTCCTTGGGGTTCGGGGGGTCGGTGTGGATGTGGCGCTCGCTCATGCGCACCACCCCGGCGGGCAGCGAGACGTGAAAGCCCGCCGTGTGGCCGTGGCCTACGACGAACTCGGTGGAGCCGCCGCCGATGTCGATCACGACCGTCGGCTCCCTGCTGCCCAGATGCCCGGACATCGCGCCGAGGAAGGTGAGCTGAGCCTCTTCCTCGCCGGAGAGGACGCGAGCATCGAGACCGTACTCGTCGCGCACGCGGGCGGCGAACGAGTCGCCGTTGGAAGCGTCTCGCACGGCGGAGGTGAGTACGGCTAGATTCGCCGTGCAGAGGCGACGGTCGATGGCGTCGCGGTAGTCGGCGAGCGCGGAGAATACGCGAGCGCTTGCCTCCTGCGATAAGGAGCCTGTGGAGTCGACGCCGTCTCCGAGCCGCGTGACCTCAGAGCGCCTGAGGAGCTCCGTGACCGCGCCGGTCGAAGGATCGACATCGGCTATCAGCAGGCGAGTGGAGTTGGTTCCGATGTCGACGACGGCCACGCGCATTGACGCGCATATCAGCAGATCGGGCGATCGGGAAGAAGCCGGCGGGCGTGAGGCATGCGAAGGCCAATATGTTGGGAGACCACCAGATGAGGCCAACAGGGGAGGAGCGCGATGAGTGAGAACAGCGGCGAGGGCACGGGCGTGGCGCTGGTGACGGGGGCCAACCGCGGGATCGGAAGGGAGGTTGCGCGGCAGCTCGCCGTCGGCGGATATGAGGTGCTGCTGAGCGCCCGGGACGGTGCGAAGGCGAGCGCGGCCGCGCGGGAGGTGGCCGACGCGACGGGAGGGGCCGTGCGGGCGCTCGAGCTCGACGTGGCCGATCCGGCGGGCATCGAGCGCGCCGCGAAGCGCATGCGAGAAGACCCGGGCCGGCTCGACGTGCTCGTGAACAACGCCGGCGTTGGCACCGACTTCGGCGTCTCGGGAACAGCCCCGGACTTCGACGCGGTGCAGAGAGCGCTGGATACGAACTTCTTCGGCGCCTACCGGTTGACGATCGCGCTGCTGGGGCTGCTACGCGAGAGCGAGCACCCGAGGATCGTGAACGTGTCGAGCGGCATGGGCGGGGTCGCGGAGATGGGTGGGTGGTCGCCCGGCTATCGGGTTTCAAAGGCCGCGATGAACGCCATGACGAGAATCCTCTCCACCGAGCTGGTGGGCGAGGGTTTCCTCGTCAACTCCGCCTGTCCCGGCTTCGTGAACACCGACATGGGTGGGCCCATGGGCGCAAAGAAGTCGGTGGAGGAGGGCGCTGCCGGCATCGTCTGGCTCGCGACGCTCCCCGACGACGGGCCGACCGGCGGGTTCTTCCGCGATGGCAGTCCGGTGGCCTTCTGAACGTTCGCCGGCTGAGGCGGCGCCTCCCTGCCGGCCGGGGTTTTTTGCTAGAACATGGGAAGCGACGCGGGGTGGAGCAGTCTGGTAGCTCGTCGGGCTCATAACCCGAAGGTCGCGGGTTCGAATCCCGCCCCCGCTATCGAGTAAAAGGTCCGGGTTTTCGGGCCTTTTGCCGTTTCTGGAGCTCCTGGCGCATGGCCTCTACTCGCCCAGGGTAACGCGGGTGGGTAACAAGCCGCTACCCTGGATCCACAACGAAAAGTGCCCCGGCAGTGCTGATACGCTCCTCCCTACGCGAGCTCCTGGCCGCCAGAGAGATCAAGCACATTCGCACGCAGCCCTACCGCCCCCAGACGAATGGGAAGGTTGAGCGCTTCCACCAGACCATGGGACGCGAGTGGGCGTACGGCATGAGCTACCGCTCACACCGCCACCGCAATCAAGCCCTGCCACACTGGCTCGAGCACTACAACACGCGTAGGCCGCACAGCGGGATCGGCGACCGGCCACCCGTCAGCCGCGTTCACAACCTACGTGGGCAGGACAACTAGGCATATTGCTGCCACCGAGCACGGTCCAAGTCTGGCGCTGACATGGGCTGCCGACCCGCACTCACGTCGTTGCCGGCGTTTGGGCGGCTGTGAGTGCGGGGTCGACATGCTCCGTGGGTTTTTGGTGGTCTAGGCCGTCGTCTTGTTGCGGCGTGAGGCGGCGAGGGCCACCAGTCCGATGATCAACCCGAGGGCGCCGAGGATCAGTGCGGTGATGCCCAGCCCCTTGCTCGCCCCGCTGCTGGTCGTGGTGGTGGCGGGCGCCGATGTCGACGGGCTGGCGCCCGTCTGGCCAGCTTCCGGGCCTGCCTCATGTCCTGCTATGTCCTGGATCACGCCGCCCGCGGCGGTCATGTTGACCCGCGGAGCCGGGTGTTCCGCGGTCAGCGGGGTTTCGATCCAGTGCACGATCTGCCCGTTGCTGTAGGTCTGGACGGTCGGGAACAGGAGCGCTTTTCCGGCGACGTTTTCCGGCATCGCGATCGAGAGTGGGAAGTTGATGAACTGGCCGTTTTCGACCTTGTTCAGGGGGCCCACCCAGGTCCAGACCACTTGCGAGACCTCGCTGTCGATCGTTTCTCCGCCCTGTTTGATCGGGGTGGCGAGCTTCGTTTCGATCTCCTTTGTGGTCCAACCGGGTACGTTGGAGTAGTCGACGCCGGTGAAGCCCGGCGGGAGCTGCATGTCCACCTTCGTGACGTAGGCTTTTTCCTGCTCGCCCGGCACGCGCACGTCGAGGGTCGCGAAAGCTCCCTCAGGGATCGTATTGGGGTGCAGGCTGATATGCGCCTGGGCGCCGGCCGGAGCGATCAGGGCTCCGGCGACGACAAGTACGGCGATCTTGTTGCGTTTCTTCATGTTGTCTATTCCTCCAGTGCGTAATGAACGTCGCCACACGGCGGCCTCCTGCCCACGGCTGGGGCTTGAGGCGAGCGTCGAGCGCGACCGGGATCTGGCCTCTCAGCAGAGGCGCGCGCCCAGGGGCGGAGCGCGCCCCGCGAGGGCCGAGGCGAGCAATCGACCGCCTCGCGGCAGCCGCGCGTATACACACCGGCGTCCCCTGCTGACCGTGCCCGCGCGGCGCGGCCGGTCGGGCCGGATGAGTGCCAGCAGCGCCTTCTCGCACGGATAGTGGCCGAGCCAGAGAAGCAGTAGGACGAACACCACCGGCCCGAGGTACGTGAGTCCTTCGGTCAAGCCGGGGACATGCGCAACTGACAGATAAGCCAGCAGCGCCGCCGCGACGGCCATCGCGAGGTTGATGCGCGCTCGGGGACTGCGGGCGCTCATCGGATCGGCACCTTCACGGTGCGGTTGTACGCTTCGAATTCAGACACACGGTCGGTGAGCTGGATTTCCCAGGTGCCGCCCGGGCTGAGCACCGCGGAGCTGAGTACGTAGTGGCCCGGTCCCGCCACTGTCGGGTGTAGCTGCAGCGGGCCGATGCCCTTCGACGGGAGCATGGCCGTCGCGGTCAATTCCTTGGTCGCGGTGAACTGCGCCCCGGTCTTCGCGTTGATGAGATAGAGGTGGACGGTGTTCAGCCCGACTTTCGCCGGTTCGACGGTCATCTCCAGTACGGCCGGCCCGAGTGTGGTGCTCGTCGAGAACGGCCCGGAGGCGGCATCGATCGGGGGTGCGTAGGTGACCAGCGCTGCGGTCACCCCGAACACGCAGAGCATCAGGGCCAACTCGCCGCGCATGGTGCGCCTCGCGAGGACCCCGGCCACGCCGGGCGGATCGCCGGCTCCGACGATCCGCTTCAACGCCGGGATCACGCGTTCGCGGTTGATCCAGCCGAGCCCGATCAACAGCGCCAGCAGGACCGTCTTGGCGATGATCAGCGCGCCATAGGTGCTGTGGAGCAGGCCGTTGAGGCTGCGCACGTCGATGTAGGCCTGCACGATGCCGGTCGTGGCGATCACGATCACCGATGCGAGCGCCAGCGGGGAGAACCGGGCGAGCGTCGCGAGCAGCAGCCGGCTGCGGTTGGGCCTATCGAGCTGGCCCGTCGCTGCGGGCAGCGCCACCAGCAGGCAGGCGATCCCCCCCACCCACACGCTCGCGGCCAGCACATGCAGCACGTCGGACGGGAAGAACACGCCGGTGGGACTCTGGATGCTCGGGTGACCGCCGAGCGCGGGCGTGATCGCCAGATACAGGGCGCATAACGCAACCAGTACGAGCAGCCAGCGCGGGGGCATGACAACCACGCGAGCGCCTCCAACTGCCCCATCGTCAGGCGCCGCGCGATCCCGAGCGGCTGCTCGCGAGGCGCCGCGCCCAAGCACCACCGCTACGGCCAGGAGAGGCCCGAGCGCGACCCAGTCGAGCGCGCGCAGACTCCACACCTTCCCGAATCTGCTTTCCAGCGTGTTTTCGAGGATCGTGCCCTTCAGGGACGCCCACAACGACACACCCGCTGCGCTTGCGCCCTGCAGCAGGACTCCGAGCACGCTTACGATCACGCCGAGCACGACGGCGACGATCAGCAACAGCCGCATCCGTCTTGCGAACATCCGCGAGGCGTCGTCCCATTCGGTTTGCGGCGAGGCGACGGCGGCGAACCCCGGCACCCACGCGACGAGCATGAACGCAAGCCCGCCGAGCAGCAGCGCAATCGTCAGGTAGCCCAGGCCGCGGACGACGCCGAAAGCAACCTCGGTCACCCTGCCGCTCTTGTTGCGGCCGATCAGCCCCGCGACCGTGAACTTCGGGGCAGCCCCGGCGTGGCCGATGTTGAACACCAGACCCCCATAGACGATGTGCGTGTCAGCCGAGACGACGCGATAGGTCCCGGTGTAGGTGCCGTCGGGCAGGCCGGGCTTTAGCCCGACCCCCATCCAGTGCTCATTTCCCTGCGGGTGGGAGACTTCGAGGTTGTCGACCTCGTCTCCCTGCGCGTTGAAGACACGCACGGCGCCGATCGTTCCCCCGACGTTCTGGTTGAACTCGAAGATCACCTCCTTCGGCTGCGTGGCCAGGGTCGAGCCGGACGCCGGCGTGGTGCCGAGCAGCTGCGCATGCGCAAACGCGGCCGGGGAGCACACGAGCAGACCAACGAGCGCGAGCGCGAGTGCCAGGGTGAGAGTGGACTTCCGCCACGGTGGTGAACTCGCGGGTGGACGTTTGCGGCCGGGGGTCACTGCGCTCACCACGCCTCCCTGGGCGTTTGGCCCGGTTGGCTCTCGGCGCTCGTGGGATCGGAGCCCGCGTCAGGCGGCCGGCCAGCACGGCGGCGGCGGATGGACAGCACTAAGAGGAGGCCGAGAGCGACGATCGCAACCAGCACCGCGATTGCGCTCGTGGGAGCCTTAGTCCCGCTCTCCGGAGTCCATATGAGTTCGCCCACCACGGCGCCCTTGCTCGTTCCGACCTGGATCGGGACCTGCCAGTCGAAGATCTTGGTCAGCTTGGCCGGGTTCTTGACCTGCGGAGGCACCGCCGGAGACATCCAGTGGATGCGATGGTCGTGCCATTCAAGCTGGCCGGTGCGGTCGACCACCGTCCACTGCGGGGTCGCGGACGGCGAGGCCGAAGGCGGAACCGTGACGTCGCCGTAAAAGTTCTGGTTCAGGTAGTAGGCAGGCGAGCGTGTGTTGAGCTCGACCGTGCCGTTCGCGAGCACCCGTGCGTAGGGTTCGCCCTGATACCCGTACACGGTCACGGTCTGCCCGCTGTGGTTCGTCAGGAGCAGGCGGTCGGCGAACTCGAGCACCTGCAGACTCACGCCCGGAACCTTCGGCTGCACCGCGGTGATGTTCGAGCGGTAGCGGTAGCTGCTTCCCTGATCGTTGATCGGGTTGTTGCTCTCAACGGTGGGGCTCTGCGTGCTGCTCTGTGCTTGCGTCGTGGCTGCGAGCGCCAGCACGAGCGCACCCAGCGCGGCGACAACGAGACGACGGAACATGAAGGCTCCTCTATACGAGCGGGTACGGGCACATCGCGATCCGCCCCAATCCGGGCTGGCGCCCGATCGCGGCAGATCACCGTCAGCGAGCGAGCAGCGACTACCCGTCTCCGGGCGGCAGGCCTAACTCGCTAGGACTCGCGCGGGCGGAGGGCGCACGGCGAGCGAACGGCCGATCAGCAAGCCACCGTGCGCTGCCACCAGGACTACGCCACGGCGCACCTTGGCACAGGAACGCGGCCGCGGCCAGCGATCGTGCCGCTGGCCTCGTAAAGCAATCAGGGCCCGCTCACCCGGGAACCGCCGCGCAAGCAGCGGAAACACCAGCACCAGCGCCGGCAATAGACAGAGGATCCCATACAGCACGACGCGCGAACTCTACCGAGTAGCCCAAGAGCGCGGCCGGCGCAGAGCCGAGCCGAGTCGAGCACGCCTACTAGGCGAAGGCCGCACGCCGCCACGCAGATCAGAATCTCGGTGGCTCGATGTGCGCGAGCGGACCAGACCCGTCGTCCCCGCTTTCCACCGCAAGGAGGCGTGGCTACCGTCGCGATCGAGACTGTCGAGTCGGAGCCGAAACCGAGCGTCCACGAGAGCCGACGCCACGCTGCCCAGCGTCTCGTTAGCCGGACATGGACGAGTAGCCGTCGTTTCGCCTTCCCGCCCCCGCACGACCATTCCGCACCTCTTTTTGGCCGTCTAGGTAGACCATCGCCCCTGCTGCGATCTTCCCACCAGCAGGCACCGCTACTTCGCATAGTGCCTTCGTTCTTCTGAGCCGCTCTATCTCCTGTCGCTTCTCCGTCCTCAACTTCTTGCTGCCCGCTCGCTCCCGCCCAGGACTCCGCATCTGGCCTCGCCATAAACATCTGTGATGTGTTGGTCGAGGAAGGGGGTCCCCGGGTCGAAGCGAAAGCGGAGAGGCGGGGACCCCCTTCCTCGATGCCAGCTGCGGAGCCAAATTTCGCAGAGCGAGCGGGCAGCAGCCTGTTCGCTTGGGGGGTCGCTGTGTACCGACCCCCCTAGCGACCCCCCGGCCAGGCACCCGGATGGGTGTCCGGTTCATATCCGGACAGCCAACCGGACACCCGAGACGAACACGAAGGACCCTCGGGGCGACTCCTCGACTGTCTCGGACAGGTCGAAAATCATCCCTCCAGCACCGGCCCTCCCGGACGGAGATGGCAGGAATATCGCGACAGGCGCTACCTCAAGCGCCGACGTGAGGCGCCGGACACGCTTCAGTAGCTGATGACCACCTCTTGTCTGGCGACCGACCCTGACGGACCACCTGCTGTGGGAAGCTCGCGCAGAGTTTCGTGGGTAACAGATTGGGTAACGACGGACGCGCGGCGGCCGCCTGAACGCGCGCCAACCGCGCGAGGCGGCCCGGAGTTGCGGGGGCCGCGCGCCTTGAGTAGCGCTCATAACCCGAAGGTCGCGGGTTCGAATCCCGCCCCCGCTATGCGAGAAAGCCCCGCAAATCGCGGGGTTTTCTTGTGTCCAGGGCCATTCTTGCTCTTGCGCGGTTGTTCCAATTGTTGCTCCAATCTGAGCGCTGCCGGCTGTCGCGACTGGCCCAACCTCTGCATACCGGGCCTTTTCTCGCCGAACCGGACCCAACCAGAGCTCGCTGTGCTCCGAGCTTCGGGGTCGAAAACCCGAAGGCGCGCGACGGCTCTGGCGACCTGGTCGCGACCGCATTCGCAGGCGAAGCGCAAGCCAGCGGTGTCGAGCAAGAAGGCGCTTGCGTAGGCTGCAGCTCGGACCCTGCTACGCCCAGGGCTGGCATGCCCGCCAGCGCACAAGCGCGATACTCGCGTATGTCTTAGCGGTCTGGACCAACCGAGCCGCAGACCGACAGGGAGGCATGTGACCGGGATGAGCACGAATCAGGAGACCGACGGCGCGACGCGGGTGGCCTACATCCTCGGCGTGCCGCTGGCCGAGAACGTTGTGCGCCAGTGGCCGCAGATGGGCGAGATCGTGCGCACGAGCAAGCTCGTCGCCGATGTAGAGGGCAACTTCCCCGAGCTCACGTTGGAGGTCGGCAGGCGCCTGCAACTCGCTGACGTCATCGTGGTCGAGTGGACCTGCAACTACGGCGACGGGCGTCTCTACCGGAACGTGACGATCGGGGAGTTGAAGGACGGACAAGCCGTTCGTGTCACCGACTACTGGGGAGAGCCAACCACAACACCCGAATGGCGCCAACCGCTGACCGACCGACTCGACATGCCTGGAGACGATCGTATTTGGCCGGACAACGACCAACTCGGCCACTACTAAGAAGCGAGGTATCCGCAGCAATCCGCCGAGCAACTTCTGCCGGGTTGCGCGTTGCTCCGGTGTATGTTTAGCGTCCACCGAACGCGAGGAGGTTCCCCATGTACATGCGTGTCGTGAGGTTCACCGACGTGAGCGCCGAGCGGATGGAGGGGATGCTGGCGCGCATCAAGGAGGCCGGAGGGCCACCTCCCGACGTGCCCGCGACAGGCTTGACGGTGCTCTTCGACGAGGCGAAGGGCACTGCCGTGGTCCTCCAGCACTTCGTAACGGCGGAGGACATGGAAGCAGGCGCGAAGGTGATGACCGCGATGGCCGCGTCCGAGACGCCGGGTGCCCGCGCCTCCGTGGACATGTGTGAGCTAAAGCTCGAACTAGAGGCCTGACGCGCCTCGGCAGGCTGCCGCGCCAGCCGCGAGATCAAGGCTGAGGAGTCCGGGCATCTGGCCGCGGTCCGGTGGGCTCGCGGCCTGGATGAGGAGCGCGTGTGGGCGCTTGAGGACTGCCGGCACGTCTCGCGACGGCTCGAGCAGGCGCTGTTGGCCGCAGGCGAGCGGGTCGTGAGGGTCCCACCGCACCGGATGGGCGCCTCCCGCAAGGGCGAGCGCGAGCCTGGCAAGTCCGATCAGATCGACGCATTGGCGGTCGCTCGCGCGGTCGTCAAGGACGGCGTCGAGCAGTTCCCGGTCGCGTATCTGAACGAGCAGGCGATGGAGATCCGACTGTTGCTCGATCACCGAGGCGATCTGGTCGCCGAGCGCACCCGGACCGTGAATCGGTTGCGCTGGCATCTGCTTGAGCTGTGTCCCGAGCTCGAGCACTCCCTCAAGCGCGGAGCGCTGAACCAGGCGCGCGTGCTGGATCGGCTCGACCGGCGGTTGCGAAAGCTACCCGCGCTCGCGCGGGTCAGGGTCGCGCGCGAGCAGGTCTCCCATCTGCGCACCCTCAACCGCGAAATCGACGCGCTGCAGTGCGCGCTGGTGGAGCTTGTCAAGGTTCACCGCCCGCAGCTGCTCGCCGAGCATGGGTGCGGCGCGCTGACCGCGGCGATCCTGATCGGCCACACCGCCGGCGTCAAGCGCTTCGGCAAGGATTCGAGCTTCGCGCTGCTGACCGGGACCGCGCCGATCCCATGCTCCTCCGGGCAGCGCACCCAGCACCGCCTGAACCGTGGCGGGGACCGCCAGCTCAACCACGCGCTGCACATCATCGCGATCACTCGCGCCCAACGTGACCCCGCCACCAAGGAGTATCTCGCGCGCAAGGAAGCCGAGGGCAAGACGAAGAAGGGGGCACTGCGCTGCCTCAAGCGCCACCTCGCGCGCCGCTTCTACCACCTCCTCGCCGAAGCACCCGCCGACCAGCAACAAGCAGCTGACTCCAAGCCGATAGTCGAGTCCGCGCTGCCCGCAGTCCCCGCGCGTTCCTACCCTGAGCGCGAGATCCAGCAGGTCGGCACAGCGCCTTTCCCGATGGCCTGCATCAGCTAGAGCGCCCGACTCACGACCACTCCCAACCGGTGCTCGACGCCTAACCGCCACTCACGATCGAACGCTTCAGAAACGCCCAAATAGCGACCGGCCCTTGACATAGGAGCGAGCTTACTCGGCGCATTGTGAGAGTGCCGGTGCCGATGCGCGCCAGTGCGCGGGGTCCTCGATGAGTGCGCGCGGGCGGCGGGGTCTGGACCGGTAGACGCGTGCGCCAACGCGCAAGGCCCGGCGCTGTAGCTTGCTCCGCCGGCGCGTGATGAGCGTCTGTAGGCTTGCCTGCTCGGTGCCGTCGGGTGAGGCAGTCCCCCGCTGCCGGACACGCTCAGCGAGCACCGCAAGATCGTTGTCGTTGCCGACCCCGAGCTCGTCTGAGCCCTACCGAAAGGACCAACGCGCCCGATGCCGATCCCCCACTCCATCTCTGACTTCATCGACGCTCAAGCCAAGCGCTCGCCTGTGTCGTACGAGGACCTGCGCGTTGTCATCTTCAATGGCACAACTAAGCGCTCTCCCGAGCCGAGCCACACGGATGGATTGCTCGCAATCCCGCTCAGAGTGTTCTCCACGCTCGGTGTGCGCTGCGACGAGGTGCGCACCGTAGACCGGACGATCCCCCCAGGCCTTTGGCCCGACATGCGCGAGCACGGCTATGACGAGGATGAGTTCCCCGACATCTATCGCTCGCTCGTGGAGCCCGCCGACATACTCCTACTGGCCGGGCCGATATGGCTGGGCGATCAGAGCTCGCAGACGCGCACGATCATCGAGCGCCTGTACGCGTACTCCAGCGAGATCAACGACCGCGGCCAGTGGGCGTACTACGGCAAGGTCGGAGGCGTGCTGACCACCGGCAACGAGGACGGCGGCAAGCACGTCAGCGCCCAGGTCCTGTACGCGCTGCAGCACATCGGCCTGGCCATACCGCCGCAGTCCGACAGCTACTGGGTCGGCGAGGCTGGCCCGGGCCCGTCCTACCTCGACGAGGAAGGCGGTGGACAGCACAACGCCTGGACGACCCGCAACACCGTGTTCATGACCTGGAACATGCTGCACCTGGCACGGATGCTCAAGGACGGCGGCGGGATACCGGCCTACGGCAACTCCACCCGCGACTGGAACCTCGAGCAGAGCGAGCACCCAAACCCCGAGTACCGCTGAGCCTGGCGGATCGATGAATGCGCCGGGGCATGATGCGGCCGAGGCACCGGCGCCGGTGCCGACACTCGCGACGCTGGCGCTGACGGCCGCGCGCCAACATGATCCGACCGCCCACTTGCTTGCGAAAACGGAGCGGCCGTCCGCAAAGGGAGCGGCGCTACCTGGGGCCGCTCAGTAGTTGGCGGCGCATATGCGCCGCAGGTCCGAAGCGTGTATCGGCGGGCTCGCCGGGAACGAATCCCACGGCTTCATAGAACGCAAAGTTTGCAACGACAGTCATCTCCCGGTGTCCGGTGGAAACGGCGCGAGCCACCGCATCCTCGACGAGGGACCGGCCCACGCCCAGGCGCATGAAGTCCGGGTCAACGAAGAGATCGTCCAGCACGCAAGCACCCGATCTCGTATCAACGACTACGGAGAACCCGACCAGTGCCCCCGCTTGCCCGACCGCTACGCGTACCCGGCCTTCAGGATGGCCTCGGACGGGACCCCGACTACCTCAGGATGAGAGTCAAGGTGGATGCGGTCCTCCTCCCAGACATACGACGATCGCCGATGCAACGCGGTCAGCTCGCTCTGCTCAAGGGGCTTTGCATCTCTGATCTCCATGTTCCCTGACCCCGGGAGAGTGTTTCATCAACCTGGCCGCGGCGAGACTCCTGCACAACGCGACGACGAGCGACTTGGGGTACGGGTAATCGAGGCCGGTCACCGGCGCTCGTGGGGGTCATCACGGATGGCGAACTCGTCTAAGCGGATTGGCCTCGGGCCTCAGCGGTAGTCGGGATTGGCCGAACGCGACTC
>CAWERP010000011.1:0-63364 GCA_963811445.1 uncultured Solirubrobacterales bacterium | reverse complement strand
GTCCCAGAGCTGCTGTAAATTCGCCGGCGGCTCAGGTTCCCGGTGGTGGTCAGTCTATGCGACGCTCACCTCCTCGGGGGTTTCCTCGGGGGTTGTCGGTTCGTTGCCTTCGTATCTGATCCGCCTGAGCCGTTGGCGCTCGAGTTGGGTGAACCTGACGCCGTTGGTGGCGTGCGTCATATAGAGGTCGAGCACCGCCCAGACGAGCGTCAGGCAGCTGGTCTCGCCGGGGAAGCGGCCGATCACCTTGGTGCGTCTCTTGACCTCACCGAGCGATCGCTCGAGCAGGTTCGTCGAGCGCCAGCGCCGGCGGTGTCTGGTCGGGTAGCGCAGGTGCACGACGAGCGCGTCGAGGTCGTCGTTCAGGCACTTCGCCCCGGCGGTGAAGCCGGCCTTGTCGAGCTCTCCGACGAGGGCCTTCAGTCGTTGCCTGCCGTCCTGCTCGTTGATCGCCTCGTCAAGCGCCTGCCAGTAGGCGCCTCGCACGCGCTCGCGCTCTCGCTCGGGCAGCTTCGCCAGCAGGTTGCGCACGCGATGAACGGCGCAGTGCTGGCGGTCTGAGGCCGGCCAGCACTGCTCGACCGCCTTGATCAGCCCCGGCGCGCCGTCGGCGACGATCAAGAGCGGCGCTCCCAGCCCGCGGGCGATCAGATCGCGCCCCAGGGCGAGCCAGTCCTCGTGTGACTCGCGCATCCCAAGCATCACCGACAAAAGCACGCGCTCGCCCTCCTCGGTGAAGCCCCAGGCGACGAGCACGCCCTCCTTGGGCCCCTTGGGCCTGACCGACAGGAACACCGCGTCCACGAACAGCGCGGCCAGGTGGACGTCGTATAGATCGCGGCGCTTGAACTGCTCGAAGCGCTCGCGGAGCTCCTCACAGATCCGCGATGCGGTCGACTTCGAGAGCTTCCCGAGGCCTGCCTTATCGCACAGCGACTCGATGTCGCGCATCGACAGGCCCCTGACGAACGCGCCGATCACCATCGCCCGCAGGGGCTCGGTGCGCAACAGCTTGGCTCCCCTCGGGAAGAGCTTTGAGACGAACGGCTCGGCTGCCTGTCTGATCTGCGGGATCTCCACCGAAAGCTCGCCCTCGGCGGTCTGCAGCTTGCGCGGGCGAAAGCCGTTGCGCAAGCCTGACTGATAGTTCTGCAGTCCTCGCTGATATTCGGGGCGGCGGTCATAGCGTGCCCTGCCCAAGCCAGGCGTCGAACTCGTCCTCCACAGCCCGCTGGATGATCAATCTGGCGCCGAGCTTGGCGAGCCCGGACAGCGACTCCCGCGGGTTCTCGCCGACTCCCACGGCGAGCAACTGGTCAATCTGGTCCTCTATCTCCGCCGACGGCGGTACGGTACGTCTCACGGCGTAGGCCTCCTTCTTCGTCTTTGCTGGACTTGAGGGAACCTACGCCGTCACGTTGACGGCTCCGGGGCTATTTACAGCAGTTGTGAGACGCGACCGACACGACACGAGCGCTATCGCTTAGGACGACGCCCGAGCGCGTCGGCCGAGGGCAGCGAGGCGACTGCTTTCGCCGGGGCTAATCGAGCGTCTTGTGAGCGGGCGCCGAGATTTCTGGTGGTCGTCCGATCCGGCAGCCTGCCTGGCGTCTGGCCGTGCGCTCGCTTACCGGCGCGAAGCGCAAGCCGGCGGTGTCGATCAAGAAGGCGCTTGGAGTCTCGGGCTCAACGCGTGCTACGTCCACGGCCGCAGGATCTCCACCCGCTTGCCCGTGTTGGGGCGCGGGACCTCTGACCGCGCTCAGCGCTTGACGCCGATGCTCTTCCCCTCCGTGTAGCGGATCTCGGGCTCGATGCCTTCGACTAGGAACTGCTCGCGCTCGGAGCGCTCCCACGCCTCGCGCAACCCCGCGGCGTGTAGATCGAAATCCGGTCGGATCTTCTTCAACGCCTCGCGCAGATCTAGATGGAACTCGTGCAGCGAGGGGCGGCCCCAGTACCAGTAGCCGTTGTAGATCGAGAAGATCCGCAGGCCCGGCTCGAGCACGAATGTGTGCGGAACCATGGGATCGTGCGGGTCGGTGTACTCCTGGATGTCGAGATCCTTCTGCACGGTGCGCTCGGGATCTGCGAGGAACGGCCACTCACCCCCGACCGCGTCTCGAAACTCGTTGATGTCGAGCTGGTTGTCGGTGGTGATCTCGACCAGGCAGGTGTAGGCAGCCTTGAACTCCGGATAGGCATCGGCGAAGTGGCGGAGGAATCGGTGCTCCTTCGGGTCATACCCCCCGCGCGCGAGATGCAGAACCAACGGGTTCGTCTTCGATGTCAGTCCTCACGGCGATCTCCGAGCGCTGGATGACTCGCGCTGGCCACAGTAGCTCGCGGCCCGCGGGGACGTAGCGCGATCACGCGAGCGCCACCCCAGCCAGCGCCCACAAAGGTGGTCAAGACGGTGGACGCCAACCTCTGGGCAGGGTCGTCTGACCGACCTCGATCAGGTAGCCGTTGGGATCGCGGATGTAGCAGCGGATCTCGGTCTCGTGCTGCTTGGGCGGCGTCAGGAATTGGGCGCCCCGCGCGCTCCACTCGGCGTACACAGCTTGGATGTCCGCAACCCGGATGTTAAGGAAGCTGCTCACCCGATCTGAGTCGGGCGGCGTCTCTAGCGTGACGGTCGGCTTGTCGTCCGTCGGACCTCCTCCGACGTTGATGATGATCCAGCTGTTGGCTAGCGCTACGTACGTCACCTCGTCATTCGCCTCGCCTGAGACGACCGTCTTGCCGCCGAGCACTTCGGTGTAGAAGCGACGGGAACGCTCGACATCATCTGAAACGATGAAGTGGGCCAAGACCATCTCCTGGTCGATGGTGCTCATGCTGACCTCCGTTGTTGGCATTGCCTCCATAGTCGCGCCTTATACCGCGCATCGCGCCTGTGTGTGCCCCGGGTCCGATACGCGGTCGCCGCGCGGTCGCCGCTGCGCGCTCGCCGCCCGATTCCGTAACGATCTCGCGTTCTGAGGAGCGCCATCGGGTGTCGCTCCGCGACGACAGCCCCACGGTCAGTGTCCGGCGCTCTGGCCGCCGTCGATGTGCAAGACCTCTCCGGTCACGAACGGCGCCGACTCGAGATAGAGGACTCCACCGACCACATCCTCGATCTCGCCCACCCGACCGACGGGGTGCAACGCGCCCATCCCCGCGTAGGAGCTCTCGTCGTGCATTGGCGTTTTGATGACGCCGAGAGAAACAGCATTTACCCGTAAACCGCGTGAGGCATACTCGATCGCAAGCGATTTGGTGACCGCGACCAGGCCCCCCTTGGTCAGTACGGGCAGCGCGGCTGGTCTGCTGCTATCCGCGTGCTCAACGAGCGCCGTCGAAACATTGACCACGTGCCCACGGCGCTGGTCGAGCATGTGCTTGATCGTGCGCGTTGTCATGTGAAAGAAGCCCGCCAGGTTGACGGCGACCAGGGCGTTGAAGTCCGCGAGGGTGTAATCCGTGAAGGGCTTGCCGATGTAGATCCCGGCGTTGTTGATCAACGTGTCGATCCGGCCAAAGCGCTCGATCGCCGCGTCCACGGTGCGCTGCGCGGTATCAGGGTCGGCGATGTCGCCCTCGACGGCAACGATGCCGGAGTCCTCTGACGGCCCGATCGATCGAGCAGGCGCGATCACGGCATACCCGCGCTCACGGTATGCCTTCGTGAGGCCCGCGCCGATCCCCTGCGAGGCGCCGGTGATGATCGCGACCTTCCCATTGTTGTGCTCAGGCGGCGAGTTCATTCGACGAGGTAGGTCTCGTAGATCACGCCCGGGGCCTGACGAGCACCGACGCTGATGAAGACGCCTTTGTTCAGCCAGTCGAGCTCGGGGGCGGCGGTCTCGATCTGAGTTGAGGTGCGGAACGTGTACTCGCTGGCGTCGACGTCCTCACCGCGCTCGAGACGTGCGAGAACCTCGGCGCTGCCATAGCGCACGCCTCGCGATTGGACGTAGAGCAGATCGCCGCCGTCGGTCTGCAGCGTGTAGCGGATGTCGCCGAACGAGGTGCCATCCGGCAGGACGATCTGCCAGTCCGCGCTGGCGCCGGGGAGCAGCTTGCCGTTGAGCTCGGGACCGGTGAATGTCCCGCCCGTCTGGGGCACGATCCGCCGGTGGCCGTGGGCGACCTCGCCGAGATCTAGTGGTGCTCCGAGCGTCGCCTCCAAGCGGTAAACCTTCCTCAGGAGAGGATGCGGAAGCTGACCGCTCATCGATCTGTCTTCTCCTTCGTGTTGCGCCAGCCTCCTGCCACCCAGTCCGCGACGATGGACGCGTACTCGGCCGCTGCTTCCTCCCACACGAAATGCCCTGCGTCGAGGATCGTCAGCCTGCTGTTGGGTAGGCGCTCATCGAGGAACTCGGCGTTGACGAGCGGAACGACCCTGTCGCGCCGACCGGCGATGATCTGAACCGGGGTCTCGATCTCGGGCAGGCGATGGGCGAGGCTCGGGAGCTCGTCCGGATAGCTGCGCACGTAGCGCATCGACTCGACGAACCGGTCGCCCTCGTAGGACTTCAGATAGTCCTCACGGATCTCCCCGGGCAATACGTGGCCCTCGATGGTGTCGAGCGCGGCGCCGACGATGGTGCGCGGGTCCATCGGCCGGAAACGATCGAGGTCGGGGGCGAGCATCCACTCCTCCAGCGGTCCGGCCAGCTGGATCGGGACTGCCGTCCCGCCGCTGCCCACTACCACGCTGGAGATCAGACCCGGGCGCGAGGTGGCCGCAAACAGGGCAGCCGATGTTCCGATGTCGGGCCCAACGATGTGTTGATTGCCCAGGCCACACTCGTCGATCAGCTGTACAAGGAACTCACCCATCGCCTGTGGGGACAGGAGGTCGTCCCTGCGCTCGGATCTGCCGAAGCCCGGCAAATCGACGGCGAACAGACGAGAGCTCTGCGCGAGTGAGGACCAGATCGGCACGAAGGCGTAGACGCTCTCGGGCCAAGGACTCGTCAGCAGGATCGACTGCTCTGAAGGCCCGCTGCTCTCGGCGTAGCGGATCGTGGTTCCGTCAACAGTCCGAAACCCGATCCGCATTGTCTCGCCCGCCGTCTCGATGCTGCTCATGTTGGCATTCGTAGGGCGGTTTCGGCTTCTGGTATCAATCCAACGTCGTGCGGGATGCCTGTCGACGTAGCCGCAAAGCGGGTTCGCTGTGCACCGCCGCCGGACTCGCCATGCGCCGCCGGGGACGACCTTGACTTCTGCTCGGATGAGAGGAAAGTATGCGCGACCTGACCGGAGTGTTCTCGGTCGAAGAACGGCCGTGAGGGCGACCAGGAAAAGGGCAGTCCGTGCCGATAGGCCCTCCGCAGCGCAGGCTCACAGCGTCGGTCTTCTCGCCGTCGCTGCCTCGCGCTGCGTGGGTCGGGGAAAACGCGCCGCGGCGTTGTGGCGCCACCAACCGGATGGAGGCGAGATGAGCAGTGTCGACGTGAGCAGCGAGAGCGCGGCGGGCACGCCGCTGGTAAAGGCCGGGGAGTTCAAGCTCGAGGTCGTGGTTGTGCCGGTCTCAGATGTCGATCGGGCGAAGGAGTTCTATGGGAGCCTCGGCTGGAGGCTCGACGCCGACATCGCCCGCGGTGACGACTTCCGCATCGTCCAGTTCACGCCTCCGGGATCCGGGTGCTCGATCCAATTTGGCACGAACATCGCCTCAGCCCCACCCGGCTCGGCCCAGAGCCTGTACCTGATCGTCCCCGAGATCGAGGCTGCGCGTGAGGAGCTGCTCGCCCGCGGTGTGGAAGTGAGCGAGGCGTTCCACGAGGGGGCGCCAGGCGCCCGGTTCCACGACGCCGGCCGCGTGACCGGGCCGGCGCCCGACCGCGCCACCTACGGCTCGTTCGCGGCCTTCAGCGATCCGGATGGCAACGGCTGGCTGCTCCAGGAGATCACGACGCGGCTGCCTGGTCGCTGAAAAGAGAGGCTGATGGCCACTACATATGAGTCAGTGGAAGATCTCGCGGACGCGCTCAGACGCGCAGCTGCGGCACACGGTAAGCACGAGGAGCGAACGGGCCAGGCGGACCCGGACTGGCCGGACTGGTACGCGCTCTACATGGTCCGCGAGCGTGCCGGCGAGGAGCTGCCCACATGAACAGCGACTATGACGTGATCGTGCTCGGCGGCGGCTCGCCGGGTGAGCACTGCGCGGGCGCTCTGGCAGAGCGCGGCCTGCGCGTGGCCGTCGTGGAGCGCGAGCTCGTGGGAGGCGAGTGCTCCTACTGGGCTTGCATCCCGTCCAAGACGCTGCTGCGGCCGGGCGAGGCGGTCCATGGGGCACGTGAGGCCGCCGCGAGCGCCGAGGTCGATGTCGAGGCGGCGCTCGCCTGGCGTGACTTCATGGTCTCCGACTACTCCGACACCGGACAGGAGCGCTGGCTGACCGATCACGGCATCGACCTGCTGCGCGGCAGCGGCCGGCTCGCTGGCCCCGGCGTCGTCGAGGTCGACGGCACGCGGCACACCGCAGACCATGTGGTCCTCGCGAACGGCGCCGATCCGGTCCTGCCACCCGTACCCGGTTTGCGCGAGCTCGACGGCGTCTGGACCAACCGCGAGGTGACGTCCATGAAGGCCGTTCCGCGCCGACTGTTGATCCTGGGCGGCGGGCCGGTCGGGGTGGAGATGGCACAGGCTGTTCGTCGGCTTGGCGGCGAGGTGGCAGTCATCGAGATGGCCGAGCACGTGCTCGCGCACGAGCCGGCGCCACTGGGTGAGGCGCTCGGCGAGGTCCTACGATGCGAGGGGATCGAGCTCTCCCTGTCCGCCAACGCGAGCGCCGCACGGCACGAGGGCGAGGACTACGTGCTCGAGCTCGACGACGGGCGCGAGCTGCGCGGTGACCGGCTGCTCGTCGCCACCGGCCGGCGCCCGCGGGTGCTCGGGCTCGGCCTCGAGACCGTCGGCGTCGAGGCGGACGCGCGCGGAGTTCCGGTCGACGCGCATTTGCGCGCGGCGGAGCATCTGTGGGCGATCGGTGACGTAAACGGCCTCTGGCCGCTGACCCACGTCGGTAAGTACCAGGGCGAGGTGGTCGCCGCGAACATCCTCGGCGAGCCGCGGAAGGCCAACTACGAGGCCGTTCCGCGCGTCGTCTACACGGACCCGCAGGCGGCGGCGGTGGGCGCTTCCGCGGGCCGTTTCAGCGCCATGGTCCCGGTGTCGCAGGTGGCGAAGACCGCGACCTACACGCGCGGGTACGCCGACGCCAATGGCTTCCTGACCCTTCTCAGCGACGGCGAGCGGCTGACGGGCGCCTATGCGCTCGGCCCCGAGGCAGGCGAGTGGCTGCAGCAGGCTACGCTCGCGATTCGCGCCCACATCCCGCTCGACGTGCTGGCCGACACGATCCAGCCGTTCCCGACGTTCTCGGAGATCTACGTCGCCGCGCTGAAAGTGCTCCGCGGCGAGATGGCGGCAGCGTCTAAGGCGGTCGGCGCAGGACCGCCGATGGCGAGCTGACGAGAGGAGAGACGATGACCACCGCTACGGTGGCCCTCAGGCCGACCGCGTCGTGCTGCGGCTAGCGCGTCGGCTTGCCCTCGCTAGTGTCTTCGAGCTGGGCGGGAGCGGCGTCGCTGAGATCCGCCAGTTCATCCTCGCTGACACCCTGATCGGCCTTCAGCACTTCGCGCGCTCGGACGAGATCCTGCTCCTCGACGTATACATCGCGCGCACCAGACACGCCCCATTCTGGCCCGCCGATGCTGCGCTGAGAGATCGCCTGGATGCCAGCTTCAGATAGGCGCGCGGAGACTAGTGCCGCCTCCGGCTCGCTGCTGACCGAGGTGACCACCTTGAGCACGTCCGAAGCGTAGCGCGCAGGGGTCCCTCGCATTCGGGCGGCCGTGTCTGAAGCACCGCCGGGCCGGTTCGCTCTGGTCGCGCGATAGCCCCCGAACGCTGAGACCCCGCTGATGTGGGGGGTCTCAGGCCTGGGCTGTCGGGGTCGGGCTGTGTCGCCTCGGATCACTGTTGGATCACGGCTGCCCCGTCTTCCATGGTGACCGCCGCGCTCGAGTGGCTCCCTTCCAACGAAAGCGGTCGTCTCGATTACGAGGCCCAGGCTATCGCTCTGGACGACTTTGAGGCGCCGGCGCCGACGGCGCCAAGACTCCTGCTTGGCCCCGGCGAAGCGAGCGTGTCGCGACCTCCGCCGGTACGACTGGGCCTCGTCTCTATGAAGGAGGGCTGGTTGTCAATAGCGTTTGTGGTCTGGGCTTAGGATCCTCTCGTGGGTTGATGGGTGGGAGCGACGCTCATGCGGGTGGGCCGAACGCGGCCGGTCGGACCTGAGGGCAGCCGGCCGGTCGGGGCGCGTGCGGACGCAGTACGTTGCGGGGATGGGCGAAGAGCCACCTGCGCGGAGCTATGGCAGGGTGTTCGATGAGGTGGCCACGGAGTATGACCGCAGCCGTCCGACGTATCCCGACGAGCTCGTCGCTCACGCATGTCAGATCGCGCAAATCGGGAGCGGTGATCGGGTGCTCGAGGTCGGGTGCGGTAGCGGCCAGCTAACACGTGGTCTCGTTGCTCGGGGCCTTCATATCGCGGCGGTCGAGCCCGGGGAGCACCTGATATCGCTCGCCGAGCAAAGCCTGGGAGGCCCTGGAGAGGTGGCGTTTGTGAACGTGCGGTTTGAGGACGCGCAGCTTCCGCACGAGCGCTTCCGAGCCGTGTTCTCGGCGT
The DNA here is from genome assembly GCA_963811445.1 of uncultured Solirubrobacterales bacterium. GTDB lineage: Bacteria > Actinomycetota > Thermoleophilia > Solirubrobacterales > Solirubrobacteraceae > Palsa-744. The sequence goes on along the minus strand of CAWERP010000011.1, from coordinate 54,655 downwards.
CCGCGTTTCATTGGATCGATCCCGAGGTCAGTTGGGAGAAGGCCGCTAGCGCTCTCGTTCCCGGAGGAACACTCGCGCTCATTCAGTACTGCGGCCTCCAGGAGGAGCGCAGCCTGCGCGACCAAGAGGTGCTGCTGTCGACCCTGGCGAGGATCGCGCCGGAGATCGCCGCGAATTGGCCGTCCTATAGGGACCTCGCAGCCACCGTCGCAGGAGCGGAGCAGCGCCGCGAGAACGTCTCGGAGGTGTGGGCGTGGATCGGAAGCCACAACGTGGCGAGGCGCCAGGCCAGGCGTCTGTTCAGCGACGTGCAGATCGCGGCCGTGCCGACGCTCATGGAGCAAACCGCCGACGAGCTCAACGCCCTGCTTCGCACGGCCTCGTTCTACCACCGGCTCTCACCGAACCAACGCCAAGCCCTTCAGAGCGAAACCGTCGCGATCTACAAGCGACTCGGGCGGCCGATCCGGTCGAGCACCGTCGCTGTACTCGTCACGGCACGCCGCAGCACCGAGATCTGAGCCGGACGCCACGCGGCTGTCGCTCTGCGCGAGTAAAGAGCACACTCTCCCCGCCCGCCCGCCCGCCCGCCCGCCCGAGACGAGCGCAATGGACGACGTGCAGCAGTGGGCAACTGGCCCGGCGACCGCGCTTCCGCAATCGCCTACGGAAGCGAGCGTGATCGGGCTCGTCAGGGTTGCGTGTGCTTGAGGTGCTCGGTCCTCAGCCAAGCGAGGGTCGCCTGGAGGCCGGTCGCATAGTCGACGCGAGGTTCCCAGCCGAGCATCTCTCGTACTTTGCGATTGCTGAAATCCTGATTCTTACCCAGCACCTGAACGGCTTGTCGCGAGAGTAGGGGCGGCGCGCTCAGACCAGTGGTCTTGCGCAACAGTCGGTAGCCGTGCTCAAGCGAGAAGCCGACGCTGTTGGCCATCCAATATGGCAGACTCCACCGGACCTTCGAGACGCCGAGGCCCTCTGCGAGGCCATCGGTGAACTCTCTCCAAGTAATGCTGAGACCGTCGCTGACATTGAAGGCGTGGCCCGGCGCGGCTTCGTGGCAGAGTGCGAGGACGGCGGCATCCATCAGGTTGTCGACGTAGCAGAGGCCGGCGACCGCGCGACCGCCATCGACCAGGAGCATGTGGCGGCCCTGGACCGCGCGCGCGATCTCGCCGACGACATCCGTCGAACCGGGTCCGTAGACAGTCGCCGGGCGCAGGATGACGGTGTGCAGCGCGTCTGTCCTTTCCACTCGACGGACTTCAGCCTCCGCATCCAGCTTAGTCTGCGCGTACCAGTTCCGAAACCGCGTCGATGCGTACGCCTCGTCGATCGCCGCGCCGTCGGGATAACCGTAGACATCGGTAGTGCTGAAATGAATGAAACGTTGCACCGATGCGCCGACCGAGGCTTCGAGCAGATTCCGCGTGCCGCCGACGTTGGTGCGGGCGATCTCCTCCGTGGTCGCCCAGTCCGATACCAACGCACCGCAGTGGAACACGTAGTCACAGCCCTCCACAGCGCGAGCGAGTGAACGCACCCTTGTAAGGTCGCCAACAGCGGTCTGGACATCGAGTTCGTCGAGCAGCGATGTGTCACTGCTTGCGCGTACCAGGCAGCGCACCGAATAGCCCTCCCGCACCAATCGGTGCGCCAGGCGTCCACCGATGAACCCAGTCGCACCCGTGATCAGGCAGACATCGTCACGCAACGGATCGACAGGCTTGCCGCGAAACGGCGTCTCCTCGCTCACGGGAACTTCGTGTGTGCTCGGCGACGGAGTGTTGTGGTGGCGATATCGCGCACGACTGCCAAGTTCTTACTCGAACTGCCGTGACACTCGGCGAGTACGGCGTCGAGCGCGTCGAGGAAGCAGCGCGCCTCGCTCTCGGAGACCGTCAGCGGCGGCAGCAACTTGATCACATCGTTCTTACCGGCCGCCATGGTGATCACGCCGTGGTCGCGATGCAGCGGGATCACGATCAGCTGAGGAAACAGCCCCTCACTTGCCATGTGGATCAAACGCCAGTTGAGCCGGGCGATGCGGGCGCTTGGGGCGCCCAGTTCGATTCCCAGAATGAGCCCGCTGGCACGAATCTCCTTAATCATCTCGTAGCGCTGCTGAAGCTCGGCGAGCCCCTCGCGCAGCACAGTGCCGATACGCGCGGCGTGCTCGAGGAGGCGATCGCGCTCGATGATGCGTAGGGTGGCCAGACCCGCCGCCATGGACAGGCGATTGCGGCCGAACGTCGACTGATGCACATAGGAGCGCTCGAGCGTTCCCACGGCCTTCTGGTAGATCTCGCGGCTCGTGACCATTGCGGCGACCGGCATATAGCCTCCGCTGAGCGCCTTGCCGACGAGCACGAAGTCCGGCTCGAGTCCCGAGTGCTCGAGTGCAAACCACTTCCCGGTGCGTCCGAGCCCGGTCTGGACCTCGTCAACGACGAACATTGTCCCGTAGCGCCGACACAGCTCCTGCGCGGCTCGCAGATAGCCTTCGGGCGGAAGGGTCACCATGCGGCCTTGGATCGGCTCGACAATGAAGGCGGCAACATCCTTTACGCGCAGCTCCGCCTCCAAGCACGCGAGGTCGCCGAACGGAACGCGCGCGCAGCCCGGCAGCAGCGGGCCGAAGCCATCCTTGAAGAACTCTTCACCGACCAGCGAGAGTGGCCCGAGCGTGACGCCGTGAAAGCTACTGTCACAGGAGATCAATCGCGGCCGACGCGTCGCCGCGCGCGCGAACTTCATCGCCGAGTCCACGGCCTCGGCGCCCGTGCTCGCGAAGAACACGGCGTCGAGCCCTTGCGGCAAGCGCTGTGACAGCGCCTCGGCGAGCATGCCGGCCAACGGCGAGTAGTGGATCTGCACGCCATCGAGAAGGTCCGCGGCAAGTGTGGCCTGTAGGACGTCGCGCACGTCGGGATGGTTGTGACCCAAGCTGGCGAACCCCTCGCCGGTATGGAAGTCGAGATAGGCGCGACCTGCGACGTCATAGAGATAGGACCCTTGCGCCGAGACGTACTCCCTGTCGAAACCGAGGATGCCGAGCACGTCGACGAGCGATGAATCGAGATGGCGCGCGGCCAGGTCCAACGTCTCGTCCGCGCACGCCATGGCGTCGGCGACCACACCAAGGGAATCGAGGGGGCGGATGGGTTGAGAGTCGGCTTTTGTAACGATTGGGGTGTCCACGGTTCTTCGGATCAGGGGCGTAAATATGTCCGCACGCGTGCAGATCGTCCGAATCGTGAGGCTTCCTGGAAGCATCGGACGGCTCTCAAGGGGTGGATGTTCTCAAGATGTTGTCATGGGCGTCCGCGCTGGCGACCCCGGGGGTTCGGGCCTTGGGCTTTGATATGCGGGGGTCCGAGAGTTGGACGCGCAGCTCATAGGCCGGCGGTCGACCACAGCTCAGCGGGTGTCTCGTATGACCGCTGTCTGCGGGGCAGATCCCTCGGCTTCGTGCCGGAGCGTCTCTGCGACGTCACGACAAGTGACTTCGCCCGTGAGTGTCGGCAAGACATGTGCGCAGACCGACCGTTGATCATCGAGATCAAGGAAGGCAGTTATGGGCCTGTGTACTTCCCCCGGTTCTCACGACTGGCCTTCGCTACCGCTTACCAACTCCGAGCGAGCGTCTCGCGATAGACACCTGACACTGCTGGTACGGACGACCTGCGAGCGTTTCGGGAGCGCCGGCGTGAGCCTCATCTGACAGCTGCTTGCGTGGAGCAAAGCGGCAGTCTGCATTGGCGCCCGAGACGCGAGCGCTCAGGCCGGCGCTCGCGCACGGGCCTCCGCGTAGCTCAGAGCTCGAGGCCGGCTGTCGCGGACATCATGGGCGCCCGACGTGCGTGTACGGTCGAGATGATCTCCTCGATGTCGATTCCCTGAAGATAGATGCTCGTGGTGCCGAGGTTGGTGTGACCGAGCTGGCTCCCAACCTGGTTGAGCTTTGGCGGCAGCTTGTCGACGCTCTCAATCGTGACGTTGAGGCGATGGGTTTCTGAACAGCGGCGGAGTAGGGAGCAGCGACGGTCGGATTCAGCAGGTTGCGTGCTCCGCTGCGGCGCGTGTGGTGTCCGCGGGGCTGCCGAACCACGCCGGCGGCGGGGCGACGTCGGCTGCGCGAGGGTTCACGCTGTAGGCCTGGAGATCGAAGCGGCGCGTCCACTTGCGGTAGTGCCACGCGGAGGAGGGCCAGACGGCGGAGGGCTCGCCGCCTGCGTCCAGGTACCAGCTGCTGCACCCCCCGATGGCCCACACGGTGTCCTTGACCATCTCGTGCACCTTGCGCGCATATGCGTCCTGGGCGTCCTCGGTGACCTCGACGCTCGCGAGCGCGCGCTCGTCCATCACGCGCAGCGCGTCCATCACGTATGCGACGGCCGACTCGATCTGCATCACGTGCGAGGCGTGCCCGGTTCCGGTGCCGATGCTCGCGATCCGGAATAGGTTGGGGAAGTTCGCCGTCGTCACGCCGCGGTAGGCGCGCGGGGAAGCTCCCCAGGTCTGCGCGAGCGAGCGGCCGTCCCGTCCGTTGAAGATGAGCCCTGCCGGAGGGTCGGTCACGTGGAACCCGGTGGCGCACACGATGGCGTCGACCTCGTGCTCGGCGCCGTCCGCGGTAACGATCGAGTTGGCGCGGACCTCGCTTATCGGGGAGGTCTCGACATCGACGTTCGGCTGGTTCAGCGCCGGGTACCAGGAGCTGGTGATCATGATGCGCTTGCACCCGATTTCGAAGTCCGGTGTGAGCTTGATCCTGAGCTCCGGGTCGTCGATGGCGCCGCTCATGTAGGCCATGGACATCGCCTGGAGCAGCTGGCGCGCCCGGCGGTGCATCAGGAGCCTGAAGAGAAGCCCGTCGCGGTAGGCGAACTGCCCGAAGCGCATCAGCTTTTGCAGCGCCGGGACCGAGCGCAGGATCCTGCGCTCGAGCTCGCTGATGTCGCGGTCGTTGCGCGGGATGACCCAGCCGGCGGTGCGCTGGAAGACCGTCAGCCGCTCGACGACCGGCTGTATCGCCGGGACGATCTGGATCGCGGACGCGCCCGTGCCGATCACCGCGACGCGCCTTCCGTCGAGCGTCTGGTCGCTTCTCCAGCGCGCAGAGTGGAACATCGCGCCCTGGAACCGCTCGATGCCCTCGATCTGCGGGAGGATGGGCTCGTTCAGCACGCCGCAGCCGTCCACCACCACGTCGGCCGTAAGCCGTGTCGAGGTGGTGGTGAGCCTCCACAGGTCGCGCGGCGCATCCCATTGTGCCTCGATGAGCTCCTCGCCGAACATCGCCCGCTCCGCGATGTTCAGTTCCCCTGCGACGCGCTCCTGGTAGTCCCAGATCTGCCGTCCGCTCGAGAAGGTCCGCTCCCAGTCAGGGTTCGGGGCGAACGACAGCGAGTACAGGTGCGATGGTATGTCGCACGCGATCCCGGGGTAGGTGTTGTCGCGCCAGACGCCGCCCACGCCGGGGGACTTCTCGATCACGATCCAGTCCTCGATCCCCGCCCGGCGCAATGCGTGAACCATCGCCAGGCCCGTGAAACCGGCGCCCACGATCGCGACGCGGACGTGGCCTCCGTCGGCGCGCGCATCGGCCGCAGCCTCTGCGGGCCCGCCCGCCGGGGGCTGCGCGCCGTTGTGGTTGACGTCGTCGGTCATGTCGCGATGGGCCCGGAAGGCGCTGTCGCGGCGCCGGCGGCCAAGGTTACCGCCGGGGCGGTCAAGCACCAAACGCCACGTCGGCCGCGGCGGCACGATAATCGCGCGCTGGACGGTGCGGCGAACCGGAGGGGATCCGGATGAGGGCGGTGGTGTGCACAAACGCCGAGCTGTCGGTCGTGGACGTGCCCGACTCGGGGGTTCTCCGGGCGGGTGGCCGAGTACGGAGTTGTGTAGCGGGCCAAAGAAAGGCCAACCTTCTCGCACGGCTAATCTGGACCGACGGGCCCGGCAGAGATCATTCTTGATGCGTTCGCATCGCAGCAGTTGATCGGGCTGCTCAGCGATGACGATCCGATGCTCGATGAGGACGGCGCGTACGCGATCGCAGGCGAGGTTCACGCGCGGCGGGTAGCGCGGGGCGAGAAGCCGGTGGGTCGCAAGATCGGCTTTACCAACCGCACGATCTGGCAGGAGTACGGGGTCTCCTCGCCGATCTGGGGCCACATGTACGACTCGACCGTGCACCGCTCGCAGGACGGCGAAGCGCGTCTGAACATCGGTCATTTGATCCAGCCGCGGATCGAGCCGGAGATTCAGCTGCACTTCTCGCACACGCCGCCGGTCACCGACGACGAGGCGGCGATCCTCGAGTGCATCGACTGGATCGCCCAGGGATTCGAGATCGTGCAGTGTCCGTTTGCCGACTGGAAGTTCCGTGCTGTGGATGCGATCGCCGCGTTCGCGGTTCACGGCGCACTCGTCGTCGGCACCCCGGTTGCCGTCTTGGACATCGAGGACTGCGCAGCGAAGCTGCGCGACTTCACCATCACCCTGTCGATGAATGACGTGCAACAAGCCACGGGCGGGGGAGCGAATGTGCTCGACAGCCCGCTGCTCGCGTTCGCACATCTCGCCGAGGTGCTGGAGCGGCAGTCGCGCTCTGCGCCCGTTCAAGCGGGGGAGATCATCACGACCGGAACACTGACGCCGCTGATGCCGGTGACAGCGGGCGGAACGTGGACCACGACGCTCGACGGCATCGACCTGCCGGGTATCTCGACCACCTTCGTGTAGCCCCACCCGGCTTCGGAGTCGCGCAGCGTCATGATGCGCGCGCTGTCGCGCGCCGGAGCTTTGCGAAACAGCCTCGGCTCGGAGCAAAAGTCCCCGACGTAGCCCTCCGAAGCGTCGGCAGATCTCTCAGGCGGCCTCGGTGAGGCGGAGGTCTGGGATCAACCCCCGCCGACGCGCCCTGTTTGCAGGCAATTCCATGATGGGCGCGGCGGGTTTCGAACCTGCGACCTCTCGCGTGTGAAGCGAGCGCTCTCCCACTGAGCTACGCGCCCTTCTTGCCCGATTCTACGGGCATCAACCTGCTTCGGCGACCTCGATCTCGCGCAGTCGGTGGGAGTCCACGTCGTAGACGAAGCCGCGGACCCGGTCGCGGTGGGGCAGGAACGCGGACCGGCGGACGCGCAGGATCGATTGACGCACGTCGGCATCCAGATCGCTGAACGACTCGATCGCGAATGCCGGAGCGATGCCGGTGGCGTCTTGCAGCTCGGCGCGAAAGCCGTCGTCGCTGAGGGCCTGCATTCCGCAGTCGGTGTGGTGAATGAGCATCACCTCGCGCGTACCCAGCCGCCGCTGGGACACGGCCAGCGAGCGGATCACGTCGTCGGTGATCACGCCGCCGGCGTTGCGCAGGATGTGCGCCTCGCCGTCGCGCAGGCCGAGCGCTGCAAAGACGTCCAGCCGCGAGTCCATGCACGCCACGACGGCCAGCCGCCGGCTCGGGCGGACATCGAGGTGGCGGGAGGGCAGGGCCTCCGCAAAGGTTCCGTTGTTCGCCACGAGCTCGTCGATCGCGCCCACGCGGGGAACCTTAGACATCGAGGCGCCCAGCGACGGTGTAGCCTCATGGAATGGGCCAGAAAGACCGACTGATCCAGGCACAGGATCGATGTTCGACCTGCGGGGGATCGGGCTGGACCTGGTGGACTGCGGACGTCACACCGCCGCAGGAGGGCAAGTGGATCGTCTGCCGTGGGTGCATCGGCACCGGGCGCACCGACCAGAAGGGCCGCAAGCGGCACAAGCCCGACGGCCCACCCGCCGGCTAGGACCCGAGACGGACTCCCACGTGAGGGTGCAGGCGGTCGGCCGCTTCTGAGTACGCGCGGGCCAGGGCGTCGACTTCCTCTTGGGAGAGGGATCCCTTGAACGCCTCCGAGCCGCCCAGCGCGCGGTAACCGTCGAGCAGCTGCTTGCCGAGCTGGGCGAGCTCGAAGTGGGCGTCGTAGACGCTCTCGATGTACAGCGCGACGTTCTTGCGCGCGAAGCGTGCTTCCGTTGGCGATCCCTGCTGGATCTGGTTGATCGCGGCGCCGGTCATCCGCCACCCGAGCGCGGCCAGCACGCTGAAGTTCCGGAACAGGCCGGCGAGCTGGGCGGCCGCGCCGGTCAGGGAGGCGGCCTGCGATTCCTCGAGCAACGCCGGCAATTCGATCTTCGCGGAGCTCTTGGTCGCTGCGTCGACCGGTGATCGTGCGCTCGCGGCCGAATCAGCGTGCAGCCCGTGGGCCACGAGCGGCCAGGCCCGCCTCGCGTCCGCCACCTCGCGCGCGACCGAGGGCTCGGCGGTCCTCAGCGCACGGCTCACGGCGAGAAGGTCTTTGCGCTGCAGCCGCAGGGCGGCCGGGCTTGACGTTTCGCTCGCCGTGCCGCAGCTTGCGACGGCAATCGTCACGCCGCTCAGCAGGAGCACCAGGGCGACGCGCACAGCTCTGACCGGGAGGGCGGTGGTCGTGCGGCGCAGGCTCGCGCGAACCCTAGACGGCGAGCAGGTCCACCACGAAGATGAGCGCGGCGTTCGGCGGGATCGTGGGCGGCGAGCCTTTCGCACCATAGGCTAGAGGTGCAGGGATGATCAGTTCTCGACGGCCGCCGACCTTCATGCCCGCCACGCCCTGGTCCCAGCCCGCGATGACCTGGCTCTTGCCGAGGGTGAAGGCGAAGGGTTCCTGGCGTTTCCAGGACGCGTCGAACTCCGTACCCCCTTTGTAGAGGACGCCCACGTAGTTGACCGTGACCGGATCGCCTGCTTTCGCTTCAGCGCCCGTGCCCACGATGATTTCATGGATGATCAGCTTGGTGGGCGGAGGGCCCGCGGGCGGGGTGACGTGCGGTTCTTTGGAGAGCGGGCCGCTGGTGGGCGTCGTGGCGGTCGAGGAGGCGGGCGCGGTGGATTTCGCCAGGCTCTGGTCGGCGGAGTTCTGATTGTTGATGCCGATCGTGGTCGAGCCGCTCGAGCCGCATCCGGCGAGCAGGGCGGCGGCGCTGAGCGTGGCGAGGCCGAGGGCGGCGCGCGAGCGAAGTGAGGGCAGGTCGCTGAAGGAGGTCACGGGCGGGCAGCCTAGCGGAACTAGGCGGGTCGATGTGGCGTTGCGCGATCCGGTCGAGCCCGGCCCGCCCCTTTCGCGGGCGGCGGCACTCCGTTAGGATCGGTGGTGGACCGTGCTAGGCGGGGAGATAGCGGTGCCCTGTATCCGCAATCCGCTCTAGCGGGGCTGAACTCCCCTCCGAGGGGTTCCGCTCCGGTCGCTCCGCCGGTCGGGGCGTCGATGGTTCGGGTCCCCTGCGGTGTCGGCTTGCGAATCAGGTCAGGTCCGGAAGGAAGCAGCCTTAAGCGATACCCGGCAGGCGCAGAGGGAGCTCCCGAACCGGAGTCGAGATCGGCGATCGGCGTCCGGTGCCCGGAGTCTCGACGAGGGGTGCACGGTCCATCACCGCGTGCAGCGCTGAAAGACGAGCCACGAGTGGTTCGCGTGAGCCAGGGCGAAGCCGGCCGGCACGCTGACGGCCACGTGTGGATCGTGCGGGTCAAGGACGTAGCTCTCCTCGACGTCCCTGCTCGCAGGCTCCACGTACTGGCCGCGGGAGATGTGCCCGGTCTGGGCGCTTCGCACGTTGCTCGGGCTCGTGCTCAGGTAGAGCGCCAGCAGCGGCACCGGCGCATGGTTGGGCACCCCCACCGGACCGCATGCGAGCGTGATCGACCGGTCTTCCACGAGCGCGAGCAGGTCGTCCTGGATGCGCTGCTGATGCGCGAGGTTGTCCAGCTCGCGATGAGCCGAGCGGTACTGCGCGGGAGCGTAGGCCACGAGGGCGATCAGCACGAGCGCCCCGCCGGCCATCCACCACCGCCGGCGGGGGTCCCCCGGCTGCAGGCTGGTCCAGCCGAAGACCCCGGCGCCGCAGAAGATGCAGAGGATGGCGGCCGCGAGGAACGCGTAGCGCGTGTTGATCGGCAGTCCCGCGGCGGCGAACATCGCGAAGACGACCACGGCGAGCAGGCCCGCGATCGCTCCGGGGAGCGCTCGGCGACGCAGCAGCGACAGCGACAGCGCGCCGCCCAGGGCAGCGCCTAGGAGCACCGGTGGGCGAAGGATCTCGCCGAGCCGACGGGGGATGTACTCGGGGACGTTGCCGATCCCGCTGATCCGGTCGAGCGTCCGGGCGGTGTGTCGCGTGTTCGTCAGCGACCACAGCGGGTGACCGGTGACCGCCAGGTCGCCGGCTATCCACACCAGCGGCGCTGCCACCGCGAGCAGGGTCAGGCCGAGGACCGACCGAGGCTCGTCCTCGTGCGAACGCGCGCGAAATGGCCTCCAATTCATCATGTACAGCCAGTAGAGCCCGGAGAACACCCACGCCTCCGGTCGCAGCAGGCCGGCGAGCGCGAGCAGCCCCAGCACGGGCGCGCCGGCCCGGCGGTGGCGGGTCTCGACCAGCAGGGCGCTCAGCACGAGCAGCAGATAGGGAATGTCGACGTACGCGCGCACGCCGTAGGAGAGGATGGGGACGCGTGTCAGCAGGATCACGGCGGCCAGCGCTCCCGCCGCCCGCCCGAACCACTCGGCCCCGAGCCTGTAGACGACCCACGCGCATGCCGACAGCGCCAGGAAGCCGAGCGCCACCGTGACGTTCTCCACCGCCCGCGGGCCGAGTGGGGAGAGGACCAGCCCGAGCGCCTCCACGAGGGGATGGGGCGTGGGTGCGATGGGAACGCCGTACGCCGGCGTCTGTCCGCGCGAGAGCTGTCCGCCCCAGGCCAGCCCATAGAGGGTGTCGTAGTTGGCGAACCCCACGCCGCTCAGCACACGGAGCAGGACGGCGCCGGCAGCGATTGCAAGCGGCGCGCCCAGGCGCATCCGGGCGCGCTTGATCGAGGCCGTCACGAGCGGGCACGCTATCCACTCGGGACCGACGCAGGCGTGGGTAGACTCAGCCGACGGATGCCGGCACAAGGAGAGCCACAGGAGCAGCAGCGGTCCCTCTACCGAAGGCACCGCCCGAGCACGTTCGCCGAGGTGGTCGGTCAGGAGCCGGTCGTGCGCACGCTGCGCAATGCGGTGGAGCGCGGGAAGGTGCACCACGCCTACCTGTTCGTGGGCTCGCGCGGCACCGGCAAGACTTCGGTGGCGAAAATCCTCGCGGCCTGCCTGAACTGCGAGCGCGGGCCGACGACCGAGCCGTGCGGGGTATGCGAGTCGTGCAGGTCGATCGCGAGCGCCACCTCGCTCGACGTGATCGAGATGGACGCGGCGTCGAACAACTCGGTCGACGACATCCGCGAGCTGCGCGAGGGGGTCGCCTACGCGCCGGTGAGCGGCCGGCGGAAGGTGTACATCCTCGATGAGGCCCACATGCTCTCGACGGCCGCGTGGAACGCGTTTCTGAAGACGCTCGAGGAGCCACCGCCGAACACGGTCTTCGTGCTCGCGACGACCGAGGCGCAGAAGGTCCCGGCGACGGTTGTGGACCGCTGTCATCGCTTCGACTTCCAACGACCGACCGTCGAGCAGATCGCGAGCGTCGTACGCCGCACCGCGCAGGCGGAGTCGATCGAGATCCCCCCTGCGGCGGTCGCCGCGCTCGCGCGCTCGGCGACCGGCAGCTTCCGCGACGCGCTCGGCACGCTCGAGCAGCTCGTCACATACAGCGGCACGCAGATCGAGCTGCAGGACGTGCTCGCCGTGCTCGGCATGGCGGATGCGGGGCTGCTCGAAGAGACGGTGGACGCCGTCGCCGCCGGGGACGCGCGTCGCACGCTCCAGCTGCTCGGAGCATGCGTAGAGCAGGGGCGCGACGCCGGCTCGTTCGCCTCGGACCTCGAGGTGCGCGCACGCGAGCTGCTCGTCGTTCAGACCCTGGGCGAAGTGCCCCCGGAGCTGTCGCTCACGCCGGAGGCCGACGCCGCGCTGCAGGCGCAGGCCGGGCGGGTTGAGCACACCGCGGTCGTCCGGCTGCTCGACTTGCTCGGCGCCGCGATGGAGGGCGTGCGCGCGGGCGCGGACCCGCGCACCCGGCTCGAGCTCGCGCTCGTGAAGGCTGCCCGGCCCGAGGTCGACCCCACGACCAGGGCCCTGCTGGCGCGGATCGAGCGGTTGGAGGGCAAAGCGGTGAACGACGACAAAGATGAGGGGCCGCCCCAGGCGGCCCGGGCGGCGAGCGTCCGGCAGACCGAGCGGGCCGTGGAGCCCGCCCCGGAGGGTCTGCATGAGCCCGTCGCAGACGCTCTCCATGAGCCCGCCCCCGAGGGTCTCGAGTCACTGCGCTCGCTGTGGCCCGCCGTGGTGGAGCTCGTGCGCGTCGAGAACGGCCTGCTGGGGGCGCTGGTCGCCGAGGCGCATCCGGTGGCGGTGGCCGGCGAGGACCTGACAGTCGGCTTCGCACCGACCGCGCAGTTCCTGAAGAAGAAGGCCGAAGACCGGGCGCATCGCGTGACGGTGACCCAGGCGCTGCGCGACGTCACGGGCCGGCGCTGGCGTGTGTCCTATGAGCTTCGCGACGAGCTCGACGCGCATGGGCGCCCCGATCGCGCCGAGCACAGCGAGGAGGAATGGGTGAGACGCTTCATGGAGGAGTTCGACGCCGAGGAGCTGTCCGGCGAGTGGGCGTCCTCCCCGGGCCCGGAGTCGGTGGCCCACAGCAGAGAGAGCGCCGGCCCGGTGAGCAGCCGGGAGAAGGGTGCCTGAGATGCCCAAGCAGCCGCGGATGCCGAACATGCAGCAGATGCTCCAGCAGGTTCAGAAGATGCAGCAGGACATGGAGGCGGCCCAGAACGAGCTGAAGAACGAGACCGTCGAGGCCTCGGCGGGTGGCGGCATGGTGACCGTGACGGTGTCCGGCGACCTCGAGGTCCGCTCGGTGAAGATCGATCCGTCCGCGATCGACCCCGAGGACGTGGAGATACTCGCCGACATGGTGCTCGCCGCCGTGAACGAGGGGCTGCGCATGGCGCGGGAGCTCGCGGAGCGCAAGCTGGGCGGCGCCACCGGCGGCCTTGACCTGGGCGGCCTCGGCGGGCTCGGCCTTCCGGGCTTGTGAGCATCTCCTACGCCCCTCCCGTGCAGAGGCTCGTGACCGAGCTCTCGAAGCTGCCCGGGATCGGCGACCGCACCGCGCAGCGGCTGGCGTTCCACATCCTGCGCGCCTCCGCTCCCAACGCCGACGCGCTGGCCGAGGCGATACGCGAGGTCAAGGAGAAGATCGGCCTCTGCGAGGTGTGCTTCAACCTCACCGACGAACCCCGCTGCCCCATCTGCCAGGACGCCCGGCGCGACCACGGGCTGATCTGCGTGGTGGAGGAGCCCAGCGACGTGATCCCGATGGAGCGCACGCACGAGTACCACGGCGTATACCACGTGCTCGGGGGAGCGCTCTCGCCGATCGAAGGGATCGACCCGGAGGATCTCAAGATAGCCGAGCTGATCGCGCGCATCGTCGCGCCCGACGCGACCGTCCGCGAGGTGATCCTGGCCACCAACCCCACCACCACAGGGGAAGCCACCGCGTTGCACATCGCCGAGGAGCTGCGCTCTCGCGATCCTTCGCTCGCCGTGACGCGCCTGGCCAGCGGCCTGCCGGTGGGCTCGGATCTGGAGTACGCCGACGAGATCACGCTCGGAAAGGCCCTCGCCGGCCGCAGGGCTGTGTAATCCTCGGCGTATGCCAGGCCTCGTGGTCATGAAGTTCGGCGGCACCTCGGTCGCCGACGCCGAGCGGATCAAGCACGCCGCGCGGCGCATCGTGGGCAAGCGCGAACAGGGCTATCGCGTGGTCGCGGTGCTCTCGGCGCGGGGCAAGACCACCGATGAGCTGATCGCGATGGCCGAGGAGATCTCCGAGGCGCCGGATCCGCGCGAGATGGACATGCTGCTGTCCTCGGGCGAGCGGATCTCCTGCGCGCTCTGCGCGATGGCGATCCACGACCTCGGCTTCCATGCGATCTCGCTCACCGGCTCGCAGGCGGGAATCGTCACCGACGAGTCGCACACCAGGGCGCGCATCATCGATGTGCGTGCGGACCGCATCCAGGCGGCGCTTGAAGAGGACAGCATCGCCCTGGTGGCGGGCTTTCAGGGAGTCTCGAGTACCGCGAGGAACGTGACCACGCTGGGCCGCGGCGGCTCGGACACGACCGCGGTCGCGGTCGCGGCCGCGCTTGATGCGGAGGTGTGCGAGATCTACACGGACGTCCCGGGCGTCTTCTCGGCCGACCCGCGGATCGTCCCCGACGCACGCAAGCTGGCGACGGTCTCCTTCGAGGAGATGCTCGAGATGGCGGCCTCCGGGGCCGGCGTGCTGCAGCTGCGTTCGGTCGAGTACGCCCGCAACCACGGCGTGCGCATCCACTGTCGCTCCTCCTTCGAGGAGGCGCCCGGTACCGTTGTGCTCGGAGAAGGAGAGACCATGGAGCAGCCCCTCATCACAGCCGTCACCCATTCGACCTCCGAGGCGCGTGTGACCCTCGTGGGCGTGCCCGACGAGCCGGGCGCCGCCGCGCGCATCTTCAACGCGCTGGCGGAGGCGAACGTGAACGTGGACATGATCGTGCAGAACGAACCGGCCTCTGCGGGCGGGCGCGCGGAGATCTCCTTCACGATACCCCGCGAGGATCTGCGTCTCGCGCGCGACGCGCTGGAGCCGCTGGCGGGGTCCGCCTACGTCGATCTGCACGCCCACGAGGAGATGGGCAAGGTCTCGATCGTGGGAGCCGGAATGCGCTCACACCCGGGCGTCGCGGCGAAGGTGTTCAGCGTGCTCGCCCAAGAGGGTGTGAACATCGACATGATCTCCACCTCGCCGATCAAGATCTCGTGTGTGATCGCACGCGAGCGGGTCGAGCGGGCGGTGCAGGTTCTGCACGGTGCCTTCGAGCTGTCCGGTCCGGGCACCGTCGGAGAAGAGGAGCCGTTCAAGGCGCGCCAGACGCTCTAGCGAGCGCCACCGGCCCGGCGGCCGCTCAGCCGCCGTCCAACGATCTCTGCAGTCGCTCCAGCACGCGCACGACGCGCAACCCGCTGTGGCCGTCCGAGCGCGGCGTTGCGCCGGTGCGGATGCACTCGAGGAAGTGCTCGCACTCGATCCGCAGCGGCTCGACGTTGGCGATCCTCGGCGAGAAGATGTCGCCGGAGCGGGCGATGTACTCCCCCCAGGAGCGCGTGTCCTCGTCGAAGCCCTTGTCGTAGACGGTCAACTTGCCCTCGATCAGCATGTCGTCGAAGGTGGCCATTCGCCGTGCCCCCACCACGGTGACACGACGGGCCTTGTGGGGGTCAAGCCAGGACAGGTGCAGGTGCACGACGATCCCCGAGGGGAAGCGCAGATAGCAGAAGACGACGTCCTGCACGCCCTGGCGCACGTAGGACGCGCCGTGCGCCAGGCACTCCTCGGGCTCCTCGCCGATCAGGTGGAGCACGACCGAGACGTCGTGCGCGCCGAGGCTCCACAGCGCGTTCTCGTCGGCCCTCAGCTGGCCCAGGTTCAGCCGGTTGGTGTAGATGTAATACAACCGACCGAGCTCGTCGGAGGAGATCATCTCCTTCAGCCGTCCCACCGCGGGGTGGTACTCGAGCAGGTGCCCGACCATCAAGAGCCTTCCGGCGCGCTCGGCCGCGGTCACGGCGAGCTCGGCGTCGGCGGCGTTCGTGGCGAGCGGCTTCTCGACGAAGCAGTGCTTGCCCGACGCCGCCACGCGGACCGCCAGCTCGGCGTGGGTGGGCACCGGGGTGGCGAGCACCACGGCGTCAAGCCCGGGGTCGCCGAGCAGCTCCTCGAGCTCGCCGGTCGCGCGCGCGTCGGGGAACCTCCGCGCGAGGGCGTCGCGGGCGGGCGGGGAGGAGTCGCAGAGCCACGCGAGCTCGCAGCCGGGGATCGCCGCGAGGTTGCGCGCCAGGTTCGGCCCCCAGTAGCCGAGACCGACGACGCCCACCCTCAGGGCCTTCTCCGGCTCGCCGCTCACAGGGCGCCGATCGCTTGCACGCAGCGCTCGGCCGCGTGGCCGTCGCCGTAGAGACCCGTCGGGCGCTCCTCGGGCGGGGGTCGGTCGAGCGCCGCGAGCGCGGCGTCGGCGTCGAGGTCGACCAGCGAGTTCCACCCGGTTTGGACCGTCTCGACCCACTCGGTGTTAGCGCGAAGCGTCACGCAGGGCACCCCGGCAAGGTACGCCTCCTTCTGGACGCCCCCCGAGTCGGTCAGCACGGCGCGCGCCTGGCATAGCAGCGCGCTGAACTCGGCATACCCCAGCGGCTCGGTCATCCGCAGGCCCTGCACCCGCGCCAGCTCCTGCAAGAGGCCGGCGTCCTTCAGCCGCGCGAGCGTGCGCGGGTGCACCGGGAACAGGACAGGCCCCGGCAGCCGCTGAACGAGCGCCACGAACGCCCGCAGGCGGTCGGGTCCGTCCACGTTGCCCGCGCGGTGGGCGGTCAGCAGCAGGTAGGAGCCGGCCTTCAGCCCATGGGCGCGCAGGGTCTCGACGTCCGCGCGGGCGGCCGGCTGGCGGCGCAGGGCCACGTCGGTCATCACGTCCCCCACGACCTGCACCCTGCCCTGGACCGACTCGGCCCGCAGGTTGGCCGCGGCCGTGTCCGACGCACACAGCAAGAGATCGGCCAGGTGGTCGGTCAGCACCCTGTTTCGCTCCTCGGGCATCGTCCTGTCGAACGAGCGCATTCCGGCCTCGACGTGCACGACGGGGATGGACGCGCCGGCAGCGGCCAGCGCCCCGGCAAGCGTCGAGTTGGTGTCGCCGTACACGAGCGCCGCGTCGGGTCCCACCTCGCCGAGCAGCGGCTCGAGCGCCGCGAGCATGCGCGCGGTCTGCGACGTGTTCGTGCCCCCGGCGATGCCAAGCTCGCGATCCGGGCGGGCGAGGCCGAGTTCTGCGAAGAACACACGCGAGAGCGAGTCGTCGTGGTGCTGGCCGGTGTGCACGAGGATCTCCTCGTGGTGCTCGCGCAGCAGACCCGACACGGCTGCGGCCTTGATGAACTGGGGCCGGTTGCCGACGACTGTGAGGATCTTCACGAGCGCAGCCTACGCGGCTGCGCCCACCACCGACGTCGACCAGTCGATCACCGACGTCGGGCGCACGACGTGGCGGCTCAGTCCGAGCTCCTTGGGATCGAGGCCCAGGGCCAGGCCGACGAGTTGGGGCAGGTGCAGCACGGGCATCTCGAGCTCCCTGCCCACCACGCGCTCGGCGAGCGGCTGCTGCAGGTCGAGATTCAGATGGCAGAGCGGGCAGGGAGTGACCAGGCAGTCGGCCTGCGCATCCACGGCGTCACCGAGATGGCGCCCTGCCTGCTTCAGCGAGGCCTCCTTGTTCATCGTGATGATCGGGAAGCCGCAGCACTTGCGCATGCCCGCATACTCGATCACGGTTCCGCCGAGCGCCTCGATAACGCTGTGCAGGTAGTGGTCGCGGGGATGCTGCTCGTCGATCCCCAGCCGCTCCCGCGGGCGCACTATGTAGCACCCGTAGAAGGGACCGACCTTCAGATTGGAGAGCGGACGCTTGACCCGCGAGCGCAGCTCGCCCAGGCCCATCTCCTCGACCAGCAGCCAGAGGAAGTTCTTGTTGGTGAGGCCCTTCTCATAGGTGAGTCCCTCGCCGGCAAGCGTTTCGTTGACATGCGCGCGGTACTCCGAGTTCGCGTCCAGTCGTTGCTGGCACTCGCTCTGCGCGCCCTGGCAGGTGGAGCAGATGTTCATCATCATCTCCGCGCCCTGCACCTGCTGCGCGAGGGCGAACGTGCGAGCGTTCAGCGTGTCCGCGAGCTCCTGGTTGTGCTCGGCGATCACCCCGGCACCGGTGCAGCAGGCCCGGTCGAGCTCGACGAGCTCGATGTCAAGCAGCGGTGCGATCCGCGCCATCGAGCCGTGCAGCTCGGGAGTGAATCCGCGGCTCACGCAGCCCGGCCAGTAGGCGACCTTCATGGCTCCACGCTCGCATCTGCGCCCGCCGGCGCAGAGCCGCCGGCGTCCTGAGCGACCGCTGCGACCGGCGTGTCGGCATGCGGCTCGTCCTCGTCGTAGCCGCTGATGTAGAGGTTCAGCTCGTAGCGCTCCTCGCGGCCCTCGATCCTGTCGTAGATCGCCCGCACCCTCTCTAGGTCGCTCTTCGGGATCTTGTGCGGCCGCAGCGCCCCCATCAGGGTGACCTTCCCGCGTCTCAGCGCCTTGAGGATCGCCGGGAGAGAGCTCAGGAGCTCTTTGCCGGCCGAGGGGGCGAATTTGCCGAACCGCGAGTTCCCGCCGTATGAGCGCGGCAGGAGCTCGGCCTCCCACAGCAGCCCGTTGTCCTTCACCAGCGTCGTGAACGCCGCCTCGTGGCGCTCGCCGTTGTTCTTGTCGACGATCCCGAAATCGCTCCCGGCGATCCGCCGCAGCCGCATGATCTGGCCCATCGGGTTGACGTCCTTCGGACAGGCCTCCACGCACTTGAAGCAGTGCGTGCAGTCGTAGATGCCCTGCGGGTCTTCGGCGAGATCGCGCAGGCGGATGTCGTGCGCGTCGTCGCGCGGATCGCCGACGAAGCGGTAGGCCTTGGCGAGCGCCGCCGGGCCGACGAAGCCCGGGTCAACCTCCATCGCCAGACAGTCCGAGACGCACGCGCCGCATTGGATGCAGGCCATCGTCTGGGTGACGTCCACCATGCTCTCGTGCGAGGCCAGATACTCTCGCTCGGGCACGGGCTGCCTGGCGATCAGCCACGGCGTCACCCGCTGGACCTTCTTCCAGTGGACCGCGTCCATGTCCACGATCAGGTCCTTGATCACCGGCATGTTGCCCATCGGTTCGACCTCGATGGCACCGTTCGCGCCGGACGCGCGGGCCTCGTCCAGGTGTGTGTGGCAGGCCAGCCCGGGTTCGCCGTTGATGCGCACCCCGCACGAGCCGCAGATCGCGGCACGGCAGGAGCAGCGAATGCCGATCGAGCCGTCGAAGCGCGCTCTGGCCTGCAGGATGCCCTCGAGCACCGAGCGGTGCGGCTCGAGCGTGATCGTGTGCTCATCCCAGTAGGGGGCCTCGCCGGACTCGGGGTCGTAGCGGCGCAGCCTTATCGTGAAGTCCTCGGGCGGATTGTGGGTGTCAGCCATCAGTACTTCCTCTCCTCAGGCTGCCACTGGGTCACGGTCACCGGCGAGTAGCTCACCTGGGGGCCATCCCCGTTCGGCGAGATGTCGATGTGCTTGAGCCACGCCTCGTCGTTGCGCTCTGGAAAGTCGGTTCGGAACTGCGCCCCGCGGGACTCCTTGCGCTCGATCGCGGCGACGACGATCGCCTCGGCGCAGTCGAGCATGTATCCCAGCTCGATGGCACCGAGGACGTCCTGGTTGAACACCGTGCCGCGGTCGTCGATATAGGCGCTCCGCGCCTCCTGCTTCAGGCGGTTGACGATCTCATGCGCCTGCTGCAGGCCGTCCTCGTCGCGGTAGACGGCAACGAACCGGTTCATCGTGTCGCCGAGCTCGTCCTTGATCTCCGACACGCGCCGGCCGGTGCGCTCACGCGCGATGATCGCATCGATCATCGCGACGTCCTCGTGAAGCTGGGCATCGGAGGGTGCGGGCATCGGCATCGACGCCGCGCGCCGAGCGGCGTGCTCGCCGGCGCGGCGGCCGAAGATCAGCGTGTCGAGCAGCGAGTTCGCACCCAGGCGGTTGCCTCCGTGCACCGATACACACGCCACCTCGCCGGCCGCGTAGAGCCCCTCGATCGAGGTTGCCCCGTCGACGTCGGTCTTCACGCCGCCCATTATGTAGTGCTGTCCGGGCCGGATCATGATCGGCTCGCGGGTGATGTCCACCCCGGCGAAGTCTTTGCCGATGTTCACGATCTCGCGCAGCGCCTCGAGCGTGCGCTTGCGAGGCACCTTGGTGATGTCCAGGTAGATGCCCTTGCCACCCACGCCCACGCCGCGGCCCTCGAGGATCTCGGTCTGCTCGGCGCGCGAGACCACGTCGCGCGAGGCGAGCTCCATCTTGTTGGGCGCATACTTCTCCATGAACCGCTCGCCCTCGGAGTTCAACAGCACCGCGCCCTCCCCCCGCGCGCCCTCGGTTATCAGCAGCCCGTTCTCGACGAGCGTCGTGGGGTGGTACTGGACCATCTCCATGTCCATCAACGGCGCGCCGACGCGGTACGCCTGTGCGATGCCGTCGCCCGTCACGATCAGCGCGTTGGTGGTGGGGCGGTAGACCTGACCGGCGCCGCCGCAGGCGAGGATCACGTTCTTGGCGTGGAAGGTCTCCATCCGCCCGCTGCGAACGTCGCGCGCCACCACCCCGCAGCAGCGCCCCAGCTCGTCCTGGACCAGCGAGGTCGTGAACCACTCCTCATAGCGCTCCACCGTCTCGTGATGCTTCATGAGCTGCTCGTAGAGCACATGCAGGATCGCCTGGCCGGTTATGTCGGCAACGTAGGCGGTCCGCTTGATCGAGGCCCCGCCGAAGGCCCGCAGGTCGAGTTCGCCCTGATCGTTGCGGTGGAAGGTGACGCCGATGTGCTCGAGGTGCATCACCTCGGCGGGCGCCTGCGAGCACATGATCTCGATCGCGTCCTGGTCGCCCAGGAAGTCCGAGCCCTTGACCGTGTCATAGGCGTGGGAATGCCAGTCGTCATCGACGCTGATCGCCGCGTTGATCCCCCCGGCGGCGGCCACCGAGTGCGACCGCACCGGATGGACCTTGCTCATGATTGCGACGCTCGCCCCCTCGCGGGCGGCCGCCAGCGCGGCGCGCTGGCCCGCGAGACCGGCCCCGATTATCAAGACGTCGTGTGCTGGCATGGCTTCCTGAGGTCGATGTGAGGGACGAGGGGTTGCCCCGAGGACTCTATAACGCGGACCCTGGCGGGCTCAGTGCGGTGCTTATGACGCGGACCCTGGCGGGCTCAGTGCGCTGCTCCCGGCCGGGCTCCGCGGCCGCCGAGCGCCGTCAGGTCGCGGGCCGCAGCGCCTTGTGCACCTGGGCTAGCGTGACCACGCCCGTCAGAACGCCGTCCTTGTCGACCGCCACCATCGCCCCGAGGCGCCCGAGGCCTTCGGCGCCGAGCAGCGATTCAAGCGGCGCCTGTTCGTCGATGCGGATCGGCATGTCCTCCTCCAGCACGTCCGCCACCGGTAGAGCGGGGCGTCCCGCGGAGATCTCCTCATCGACGCGCTGTCCGCGCACGACGCCGAGGAAGTGGCGCGCCGGGTCGACCACCGCGAACCAGGGCCAGCGGTATCGCAGGAAGAACTGCTCCTGGGCGTCGAGCAGGGTCAGCGCGGCGGGGATCGTGACGGGCTCGCGGTCCATGATGTCGGCCACGGTGATGTTCTGGATGCGCCGGCCGAGCGAGCCCTGCGCGACGGCCGCGCCGGCCGCGTTGTAGAGGAAGAAGGCGAGCACCGTGGTGAGCAGCCCCCCCGACTGCCCGTTCGCGAGCCACCACAGCCCGAGCAGGCCGAGCGCGAGGGCAAACGCCTGTCCCGCGCGTCCGGTCGCGTGCGTCGCGCGGTTCCGATCGCCGGTGCGCCACCAGATCGCCGCGTGAGCCATCCGCCCGCCGTCCAGCGGGAAGGCCGGAATCAGGTTGAAGACCAGCACGAACGCGTTGATCGTCGCGACCCAGCTCAGCCACACGAGCGCCGGCGTCGCACGCACGCCGCCGCTGCCCACGGCGACGTCGAAGAAATGCCTGCTGCCGGTAGACAGCCTGCCCGCGAATGCGCACAGGACGATTACGGCCAGGGTGACCAGCGGGCCGGCGGCCGCCACGCGGAACTCCATCCCCGGCGTCTCGGCCTCGCTCACCCGCGTTATGCCGCCCAACGCCCAGAGGTCGATCCCGGCCACGGTCAGGCCGTTGCGGCGCGCGACCAGCGCGTGCCCGAGCTCGTGCAGGATCAACGAGGCGAAGAACGACATCACCGAGGCCACCGCCACCAGATAGGCGGTGGTGCGCGAGCCCCCGAGCACTTCGTGGAAGTACGGCGTGACGACGAAGATGAAGAAGAACAGCACCACGAACCAGCTGACGCCCACCCCGATCCTGATGCCGAAGATGCGGGCGAGCTGGATGTTCGTGCGCGGCCTCATACCCAGATGGTAGGGCGGCACGGCCCTGTCACGGTGGCTATTGCTGGGGGCGGCCGCGCGCGATGATGCCGTCGAAGTCGCTGCCCGCGGGCAGCGTGCCGTACTCCAGACCGCCGTCGCCGGCAAGCCGCGAGGCGCAGAACGCGTCGGCCACCGCTCCCGGTGCGTGGCGCACGAGCAGCGAGCCCTGCAGGCACAGTGCCATGCTTTCGACCACGCGCCGTGCGCGGACCTCGAGCGTCTCCGGATCGGAGAGCTGGCTCTCGAGGTCTGCCACCCGCGCGTCCAGGCGCGCGTCGGCGCCCTGCGCCAGTTGCACCTCGTCGAGGAAGACCTCCAGCGAGCGCGGGTCGCGCGTGAGAGCGCGCAGGACGTCGAGGCTCATCACGTTGCCCGAGCCCTCCCAGATCGAGGCGAGCGGCGCCTCGCGATAGAGGCGGGGCATCCCGGACTCCTCGACGTAGCCGTTGCCTCCAAGGCACTCGAGTGCCTCGAAGGCGTGGTTGGGAGCGCGCTTGCACGTCCAGTACTTGCCCACCGCGGTCGCCAGCCGCTTGAACAGCTGCGCGTCGCTTGAGTTCTCGCCCGCCTGCGCGTCGGCGTGCGCCTCGTCGTAGGCGCGCGCCAGGCGCATCGCCAGCACGGTGCTCGCCTCGGACTCGACGCACAGGTCGGCCAGCACGTTGCGCATCAGCGGCTGGTCGATCAGCGTCCTGCCGAACGCCTGGCGGTGCGCCGCGTGGTGGGTTGCGTTGACGACCCCCACGCGCATGCCGGCGGCGGTGCCGATCACGCAGTCAAGGCGGGTGTGACCGACCATCTCGATGATCGTCGGCACACCCCGACCGGGCTCGCCCAGCATGCGGGCCCAGGCGCCCTGCAGCTCGATCTCCGAGGAGGCGTTGGAGTGGTTGCCGAGCTTGTCCTTCAGCCGCTGGATGTGAAAGGTGTTGCGGCTCCCGTCGGGCAGGATGCGCGGCAGCAGGAAGCAGGACAACCCTTCGTCGGCCTGGGCGAGCACGAGGAAGATGTCCGACATCGGGGCCGAGCAGAACCACTTGTGGCCGGTGAGCTCGTACTCGGCTCCGGGCCCGCCCCCGTTGAGCGCCCTAGCGGAGGTTGTGTTGGCGCGGACGTCCGAGCCCCCCTGCTTCTCGGTCATCGCCATGCCGGCGATCGCCGAGCCCTTCTCGCTCGCCCTGATCAGGCGCGGGTCGTAGGACGTGGAGGTCACGAGCGGCTCCCACTCGGCCGCCAGATCGGGGTGGGCGCGCAACGATGGCACCACCGCGTAGGTCATCGTGATCGGGCAGGCGAATCCCGCCTCGGCCTGCATCGCGGTCATGTAGAGCGCGGCGCGCGCGGTGTGCGCGAACGGCTCCTCGCTCGTCCAGGGCAGCGAGTGAAGCTCGTTCTCGACGCCCATCTGCATCAGTTTGTGCCAGGCGGGGTGGAAGTCGACCTCGTCGATGCGGGCGCCGTAGCGGTCGTGCGTGCGGAGCACCGGCCTGTTCTCGTTGGCGAGCCGACCCCACAACTGTTGCGGCTCCCCGCCCACCAGCCGCCCGAGCGCGGCGGCCCGCTCGCGCACCCAGCCGGCACCCTCGCGCTCGACGGCATCGACGAGGGGCAGATTGCTCGAGAAGAGGTCCGCCCCCTCCAGCGGGGGGGCCTGGTTGAAGACCGTGTGCGTCTCCCACGGTGCGGCGCTGCCGCGCGGAGAGTGCGTTACGGCGGCCATACATGGAAGTGAAGCAGATACACCGATCGACCGGCAGATCCTCTTGCCAGATAGCATCGGGCGCCCGAGCCCGGCCCGTGCGATCGCGGGCTCCCCTTCCCCACGGACCATCAATGGCAAAGATCAAGGTGCAAAACCCCGTCGTCGAGCTCGATGGAGACGAGATGACCCGGATCATCTGGTCCTTCATCAGGGAGCAGCTGATCCTGCCCTACCTCGACGTGCAGCTGAAGTACTACGACCTGGGCATCGAGAGCCGCGATGCCTCGCGCGATCAGGTCACCGTGGAGGCGGCCAACGCGATCAAAGAGTTCGGCGTTGGCGTCAAGTGCGCGACGATCACGCCCGATGAGGCTCGCGTCGAGGAGTTCGGCCTGAAGGAGATGTACCGCTCGCCCAACGGAACGATCCGCAACATCCTCGGCGGAGTCATATTCCGCGAGCCGATCGTCATCTCCAACATCCCGCGTCTCGTTCCCGGCTGGACGAAGCCGATCGTGATCGGCCGCCATGCGTTCGGCGACCAGTACCGGGCGACCGATCTCGTGGTGGAGGGCGAGGGCAGGCTGACCCTCACCTTCACGCCGAAGGACGGCAGCGAGCCGGTCGAGCTCGACGTCTACGACTTCCCCGGCGGTGGCGTTGCGATGGCGATGTACAACCTCGATTCCTCGATCCGCGACTTCGCGCGAGCCTCGCTGCGTTACGGCCTGGATCGCGGCCTGCCGGTTTACCTCTCGACGAAGAACACGATCCTCAAGCGCTACGACGGGCGCTTCAAGGATCTCTTCCAGGAGATCTACGACGCCGAGTTCAAGCCCGCCTTCGAGGCCGCCGGAATAACCTACGAACATCGCCTGATCGACGACATGGTCGCGGCCGTCCTGAAGTGGGAGGGGGGTTACGTCTGGGCGTGCAAGAACTACGACGGCGACGTGCAATCCGACACCGTCGCCCAGGGCTTCGGCTCGCTCGGACTGATGACCAGCGTGTTGATGACCGCCGACGGGAAGACCGTCGAGGCGGAGGCGGCCCACGGAACGGTCACCCGCCACTACCGCCAGCACCAGCAGGGCAAGCCCACGTCGACCAACCCGATCGCCTCGATCTTCGCGTGGACGTCCGGCCTTTCGGCCCGCGGCCGGATGGACGGAACACCGGATGTGACACGTTTCGCCGAGACGCTCGAGCGCGTGTGCGTGGATACTGTCGAAAGCGGGAGCATGACCAAGGATCTGGCGCTGCTCATCGGTCCCGAGCAACCGTGGCAGACCACCCAGGAGTTCCTCGGGTCAGTCGAGGAGAGCCTCCAGCGAGCGATGGTATGAGTCCGGACCGGCGCCACATCGGCGAACCGTTACTGCACAGCACGCTAACCAGGAGATGACCCCGTGAGCACACCCGTGAGAGTCGCCGTAACCGGCGCGGCCGGACAGATCGGCTACAGCATCGTCTTTCGCATCGCCAGCGGACAGCTGCTCGGTGCAGAGCAGCCGGTAGACCTGCGGCTCCTTGAGATCCCGCCGGCGATGGGGGCCCTCGACGGCGTGGCGATGGAGCTCATCGACTGCGCCTTTCCCCTGCTGGCCGGCCTCGACCTGCACGATGACGCAAACGACGCCTTCGACGGCGTGAACGTGGCGATTCTCGTCGGGTCGCGTCCGCGCACGAAGGGCATGGAGCGTGCCGAGCTGCTCGGGGAGAACGGCAAGATCTTCACCGTCCAGGGCAAGGCGTTGAACGACCGGGCCGCCACGGACGTCAAGGTGCTCGTCGTGGGCAACCCCGCCAACACGAATTGCCTGATCGCGATGAACAACGCGCCCGACATTCCACGCGAGCGGTTCACATCGATGATGCGCCTCGACCACAACCGGGCGGTCGCCCAACTGGCCGCGAAGCTGGCGGTCCCCGTGAGCGACATCTCGCACATGGGTGTGTGGGGTAACCACTCGCCGACGATGTACCCCGACCTCTTCCACGCCGAGGTGAGGGGCGAGCAGGCGGCCAGGGTTCTCGATGACCAGGCGTGGATCGAGGAGGAGTTCCTGCCGAATGTCGGAAAACGAGGTGCCGCGATCATCGAGGCTCGCGGGGCATCGAGCGCCGCGTCGGCGGCGAACGCCGCGATCGACCACACGCGCGACTGGGTTGGCGACACCGCAGGAGAATGGGTCTCCATGGGCGTGGCATCGGACGGCTCCTACGGCATCCCCGAGGAGCTGATCAGCGGGTTTCCCTGCCAGTGTGAGAACGGCAAGTGGTCGATCGTCCAGGGTCTCGAGATCGATGGGTTCTCACGAGCCCGGATCGACGCTTCGGTCAAGGAGCTGACCGACGAGCGCGACATGGTCAAATCGCAGGGGCTTATCTGAGAGACGTGCGGGCGGACGCAGGGGGCGCGCTCATCTCGCGCCCCCTGTCACCCGCGGAGAGATCCGGTACTGCTCGGGGATCCGGTACTGCTCGGGACTGAGGTTGCCGGCCTTCCTACGCTTTCGGGTACCAGCCCCGTCCCCGCTTGGACACCTTGCTTTCCTGCTGAAGTCCCGGGAGCACCCGGTAGAGGTAGTTCTGCTTTATCCCCATCTTCGCCGCGAGCTCGGGAATGGTGATGCCGGGCTGCCCCTGCACGAAGGAGAGCGCCTCGGCGGCGCGTGTGCCGCTGCCTTTACGTCGCCCGGCGCGGCGGCGTCCCGCCGTACGAGTCGCTTTACGCCGCGGTTTCGCCGGGGCAGCCGCTGCGCTCGAGCCGTTGACCGAGCCGCGCGGTCGTCCCGGTCCACGCCGGCGAGGTGTTGCTTTCGCGGCGCCGGGGCGGCCCGATCCGCCGACGTTGGCAAGGGCCGCGGCGGCGGCCTCGAGGCGCCTGTACTCGTCCACGGCGGGCTGCAACTCCTTCAGGCGGTCGGTGATCTCGCGGCGCTTGTCGTCAAGGAAGTCGGTCACGGTTACGTCCTCTTCACTAGTATTAATGTCATCAAATCACGTCGTCTCCGGAGTCACCCTACCACTAGCCGGTTCTCGCGGAGCGTCTCTGCTCCAGCCTCGCGCGCAGGCGAGCGAGTGTCCTCTTGGCCTCCCGCTCGGGCATTCCGCCCACGAGCGCGCGACTGACCACGGCTCCAACCGGTCCGAGCGGCGGGTGGAACTCGTTGTGGTAGTCAAAACGCGTGCCCCCGTCCTGTCCGCTCAGGTGGTATTCCGTGCGGGCACGCGAACGTGCCGGCCCGCGACCCTCCCATACAGCCCGTTCGCCGGGGCGACAGTCGACGAGTTTCCAGTGAACCTCCAGGCTGACCCCACGCAGGCGCAGTTGCTGATCCATCTCGTATCCCACCCGCGGAGGGCCGTCGTCGGCATGCACCAGCCTGCGGTGAATCGTGACCCAGTCGCCGAGCCGGGCTGGGTCCATGACCATCTTCCACACCTCCTCGGGTGCGGCCGCGATCTGGGTTGAGGCTGTGACTAGGCTCATCGGGCTCGAGTGGGGACCGGGGGTGGACGGAACGGTAGTCGCTGGCCGGGTCACCAGCATGACAGTGTGGGAGTATTCACCGATCAGCGAGCGGCGAGCCGCTCGTGTGCCTCCCACTCGCTCAAAGCGTGTTCCACCGCCGCGTCGTATGTGTGCAGATGCACGCCGAGAAGATCCGCCGCCTGGTCGTCGGCCGGCAGGAGGTCGCCCTGCAGGCCCTCCATCAGTGGAAGCACCAGCTCGGGATCCTCGCCGGCGATGGCGGCCACGACGCGGGCCGCCACTGGTGTCATGCTGAAGCGCAGACCGAGCACGGGGCGATTAACGAGCATCAGCTCGGCGATCCGCTCCATCATCTCCTCGTAGGTGAGCACGTCGGGTCCGCCCACGTCCAGCGATCGGCCCGCCACGGGCGCGACGGCGCAGGCGACGAGCATCTCGGTGACGTCACGGGCGTCTATCGGCTGGGTGCGGAACCTCCGCCAGGCGGGCAGCGTGAGCACGGGCAGGCGCTCGACGAGATGGACGAGCAACCGGAAGGACCGCGAGCGCGCTCCGATCACTATCGACGCGCGCAGGGCCACGGAGTCGGGTACCGCCGATAGCAGGATGCGCTCCACCGCCGCGCGACTGGCCAGATGGCGCGAGGCTGAAACTGCGGCGTCCGGTGAAGCTCCCCGGCGGCGATCGGGCAGGAGCCCGCCGAGGTAGACGATCCGGCGAACCCCCGCTCGCGCGGCTGCCCCGCCGAAGATGTGAGCCGCCGTTCGCTCGCGCTCGGGGAACGGGCCCGCCACGGAGAGATCCGGCGAGCCGGCGTTCTCAAAAGACACGGGGCCGCTGCGCCGCGCCATCCGCGGCGTCTCCATCGAATGGATCAGGTAATAGGCGACCTCGACTCCTTTGAGGGCCTGGGAGAGGCCCTGGCCCGTGAGCGCGTCGCCGCGCACGATGTGTGCTTCGCCGGCGTCCACCTCAGAGCACTCGCGCGCCAGGGCACTACGCACCTGTCCCGGGTCACGACCGAGCGCGCGCACCGCATGGCCGTCGGCGAGCAGCCGGGGAACCAGAAGTGAGCCGACGAAGCCGCTCGCGCCGCTGACGAGAATCTGCATCCGAGGAGATCATGACGACGATCCTCGGCGAGAGCGCAATCGCCGGAAATTGGGTCACATTCGGGCGAGGTTGTCACACGATCGTGACCCGGTTTCGGCTATTTCCGGTTAGAAAACTGTTTTCCCTGCGATTTGCGCAGTTGGTCGTCGGGGCCCCCTTGCGCCGCCTTCGTGGTGGTGCTTTGATCACCCTCGGTCCGTTCAACCGAACGCGGTTTGGGGGTAGTTGCAATGCAGAGAAGGCCGAGCAAACGGGCGCTGCCAAAGGTGAGTTGTGACGAATGTTACTTCCGTTGCAACCTCCTGTGTGCTCTCGATCTACCGGAGCCCTGCGGGACCTTCCGTCCCAACGACGCTCAGCTGAAGCCGCCGCAGCAGCTGCGGCTCGTGTTCCGTCAGGAGCGACGCTCGCGCGCGGCGTGGACGTTCCCCTCGGCCCAGGAGCAGGCCGCCCTTCACGCCTAGCCGGCAGACCTCAGCCGCAGCCGGTCGGCTTCCCCGCCGCCCAGGAGCAGGCCGCCCTTCACGCCAAGGTGGCAGATCTCGGCCGCGGCCGGTCGGGCCCCTCGCGACCGTGTCGGGGATGCGCCGCTCGCTGGGGGGTATATTGCACGGACCAGCAAAGCGTTCGGCAGAGGCGAGGTGGCCAAGATGGCGGCAAGGGACAAAATTGGACGGGCCGGAGAAGTGGCGCGAGCGGCGCAGCGAAACCGGTATCTGCAGCGTCTCGTGGAGGACGAGGAACTGCGCGGCAGTCTCCTCACGGCGTACGGCGCGGCGCGTAGCGCCTACGGACGTATGAACAACGGCAAGCCCCCCACCCAGGCTCTGTTCGAGGATCGCAAGCTGCAGAACGAGCTCAAGCAGGCGGCGAATGCCCTCAGGGACGCCTCGACCGCGCTGCGCGAGCCCCCGGGGCGTCGCCGCCGGCGCGGGGGAATGGGCCGCAAGCTGCTGCTGCTCGCGGTCGCGGGCATGCTTGCCGTCGCGCTCAGCGAGGGTCTGCGCTCCAAGCTGCTCGATCTTCTCTTCGGCTCGGAGGAGGAGTTCGACTACAGCTCCACCGCCGTGCCGTCGGAGCCCGCCCCGGCGGGTGCAGCCGCTGCCAGCTGATACCCAGATCGACTCCCGAGGATGAACGCCACGGCCCTGGACGCCGCCCTGGAGACCGACGCTTCCGCGCAGGCGCGGGGCTCCTCGGCGCCCGCGGGGGGCAGAGCGCGTTCGCTCTCCGGCGAGAAGGCCCAGCGCATCGTCGAGGCGATGCGCCGGAGCGTCGCGCGGCGCGGCACCGCGGGGTCGACGTTCGACCACGTCTCGCGCGAAGCGGGGGTCTCCAGAGGGCTGCTGCACTACTACTTCGGCACCAAGGAGCAGCTGCTCGTCGAGGCGGTTCGCCGGGACTGCGAGCTGCGCATGGAGCTGCTCGAGCGTCAACTGGCCAAGGCCCAGACCGCCGAGGACTTCATCGATCTGATGGCCCAGAACCTGCAGGCGACCGTTCACGAGGAACCCGACTTCGTCACGCTCGTGTTCGAGCTGTTCACGCTGTCGCGTCGCAACGCCGACATCGCCGTGGAGTACGCCGCGCTGATGCGCCGCACACGTGAGCAGGTCGCCGCGATGCTCGCGGTGGCGCAACGGGAGGGCATCCTGCGCCTGCACGCCGAGCCCGAAGCGGTGGCCGAGAGCCTGTTCGCTCTAGGAGACGGGTTCGCGCTGCGCATGCTCGCCGAGCCCGATCGGGACTTCACACCGGCGGTGCGGGCGGGGATCGTCTGCGCGCGCGCGCTCCTGACCGGCTGACGGCGGTCGCGCTCTCAGCGCATCGGAAGCGCCGGATCTCCCAAGTCCTGCGGGCGTCCGAACGGCCCTCCGCGCCGTTCAGTCTGCGCGATCTGCGAAAGGCAGGACCAGGGCGCTCCTATAATCGGGTCAGCTATGCCGATATACGAGTACAGACGCCCCGACGGGACGACCTTCGAGTTGCAGCAGTCCTTCTCGGATGCTGCGCTCACCGTCGACCCTGACACGGGAGTGCCCGTCGAGCGGGTGCTCCACCCCCCGGCGGTTCATTTCAAGGGGAAAGGCTTCTACAACACCGACTACGGCACGCGCAATCGCCAGCGCGAGACGGCGGCCGCCGCCGAGGGATCATCGTCCTCGACCGATGGCTCCGCCGGCGAGGGCTCCTCCTCCTCGAGCTCGTCCGCCGGCGGCGAGTCCTCCTCCGGCAAGTCCTCCTCCGGCGGCGAGTCCGCGCCCTCGGAGGGCAAGGGGAAGAGCGAGAAGGGCACCAAGGACGCCGAGAAGTCCAAGCGCGTGAAGCCCGTCGCCGCCACGAGCTAGAGCCCGATCACGGCCCGACCGTGAGCGGGACTACCGGGCAGGTGTTCAGCCGCTCGGTAGGCGTGCCACCAAGGGCAGGCGTTCAGCCGCTCAGGAAGCGTGCCGCCGCGGCGTGGCGTTCGGCTTCGGAGACCGTCAGTCCCTGCGAGCCGTCGGGAAGGGTTATCGAGCCCGACGGCTTGAGCAGATGGGTCGCCGGGGTGCCTGAGATCGCCAAAGCGGTGAACAGGCCGAGCAGCGTGGGGCCACTCATGTCCGAGACGATCGCCGGCGGGGCGTTCCAGGCGATCAGGGGCAGGCGCAGGAAGCTCGATGGGGAGAGCAGCCGGCTCTTCATGTCCTGGAACAGCGCCTGCTGGCGTTCCTCGCGTTGCAGGTCGGTCTGGTTGGACGCGCACAGGTTCTCCCGCGTGCGCGCAAGGGCGAGCGCCTGCTTGCCGTTCAGCCGGTGGGTGCCTGCCGGCAAGCGGAGCGTGTAGCCGCCGGCGCGAAAGCCGCCGTCGATTCGCGAGATGACGCAGCCGCCGGTGTAGTCGACGCCGCCCATCGCGTCGACGAGCTGCGGGAAGTCTTCGAAGTTGACTTCCACCAGGTGGTTGATTGGGATGCCCAGGTAGCTCTTGATCACCGAGATCGACAGGGCGGGACCCCCGAAGGCATACGCGGCATTGATCTTCTGCCGCCCGTGACCCGGGATTTCGAGCACCGTGTCCCGCGGGATCGAGAGGCGTGCGGCGTGCCCGCCGCCGGTGCGGATCAGCATGATCGAGTCCGATCGGCTCGGTCCCGAGGTGTTGGCCCCGGGTTCCTTGCTGTTCTTCTGGCGACGATCGGAACCCAACACGAGGATGTTGTTGGCCGAGGTGAGCGGAAAGCCGGCCGGGTCCAGCACGGCCGCGACGTCGGAGGGTGGGGGCACGCGCCTGAAGTGCGAGCTCGTCAGGAACAGCAACAGCGAGAGCGCGAGCCAGGCGAGAACGAACGCGAGCAGGCCGAGAAGAACCCGCTTCGGCGTGATCCGCCGCCACCGGGCCCCGGTGGGAGTCCGATCGTCGCCCGCGGGGATCAGCACATCGCCGCCGGCGCGGTCGGGCAGCAGCCGGCGCCTGGCGCGGTAGCGGGTGTACTGCTGGGGCTGATCGTCGTCGGGGGGCATCGGGCGGACGGTGGGTCCGGGAGGGGTCGGGGCGGACCCTATATTTGCCGCATGACTCCCGCGGATGCGGCAGTCGGGCGACTCGTCGTCTGCCCGACTCCGATTGGCAACCTAGAGGATGTGACGCTCCGCGTGCTCAAGGCGCTGCGGTCCGCCGACGTGGTGGCCTGTGAGAACACGCGCCACACGAAGGTGCTGCTCGAGCGGCATGGCATCGCGGTGCCGCTGGTGAGCTGTCACGAGCACAACGAACGTGCCCGCGCGGTCGAGCTGGTGGCGCGCATCCGCCGGGGCGATGTGGTGGCGCTCGTGTCCGACGCGGGCACGCCGCTGGTCTCCGATCCTGGGTTCGCGCTGATGCGCTCGTGCCTGCAGGAGGGGCTGGCGGTCGAGGTGCTGCCGGGCCCGAGCGCGGTCACGACGGCGCTCGTCGCCTCCGGTCTGCCCGCCGAGCGCTGGCTCTTCGTGGGGTTCCTGCCGCGCAAGCGCTCAGAGCTCGAGGACCTGCTGGCGTGTGCGTCGGAGACGCTCGTCGCGTTCGAGTCCCCCCGTCGGCTCGCGGCCACGCTGGCGCTGCTCGCCGCGCGCGACCCCGAGCGTCCGGTGGCGGTGTGCCGGGAGCTGACCAAGCTACACGAGGAGGTGCGCCGTGGGAGCGCCGAGGAGCTCGCCGGCTACTACGGCGGCGCGCGGACCGGGGCGGGCCCGGTGCGCGGCGAGGTTGTGCTCGTGGTCGGCCCGGCGCTCGCCGGCGAGCCGCGGCGCGAGGAGGCGGTGGAGGCGCTTCGAGCGCTGGTCGACGCGGGCGCTCGCGTGCGCGCGGGCGCGGCGGTTGTGGCCAAGCTCACCGGAGTGCGTGCCAACGAGCTGTACCGGGAGCTGACGCGCGGGGAACAGTAGCCTGCGTCGCGCATGTCGTTCTACGTGACCACGCCGATCTACTACGTCAACGCGGCGCCTCACCTGGGGCACGCGTACACCACGATCGCGGCCGACGCGCTGGCCCGTCACCACCGCCAGCGGGGAGACGACGTGTTCTTCCTGACGGGCACCGACGAGCACGGCGAGCCCGTGGCGGACGCCGCGCACGCCCTCGGCGTGGCGCCCCAGGAGCTGGCGGACAAGAACGCCCGGCGCTTTCAGGCGCTCGCTCCGCTGATCGGCGCGACGAACGACTTCTTCATCCGCACGACCGATCCGCAGCACATGGCCCGCGTGCAGGAGGTGCTCGTGCGCGTGAAGGAGAACGGGTTCGTCTACAAGGGCACCTTCGAGGGCTGGTACTGCCCGAGGTGCGCGGACTTCAAGGCGGAGAACGAGATCGACGAGGGCAACCGCTGCCCGATCCACCACATCGAGCTGACCCGCGAGCAGGAGGACAACTACTTCTTCAGGCTCTCCTCGTTCCAGGGCCCCCTCGAGCAGCTGTACGCCGATCGCGAGGACTTCGTCGCTCCGCGCACCCGCTACAACGAGGCGCTCTCGTTCATCCGCTCGGGCCTGCACGACGTGCCCCTCACGCGCCACAAGCTCACCTGGGGAGTGCCGGTGCCGTGGGACCCCGAGCACGTCTTCTACGTGTGGTTCGACGCGCTCCTCAACTACTACACCGCGCTCTCCTACGCGCGCGAGGGCGAGGACCTCACGCCGGTCTTCTGGCCTGCGAGCTACCACGTCATCGCCAAGGACATCCTGCGATTCCACGCGGTGTACTGGCCGGCTCTGCTGATGGCGGCGGACATCGCCCTGCCCGAGCACGTCTTCGTCCACGGCTATCTGCTGATGGAAGGCGAGAAGATGAGCAAGTCGCTGGGCAACGTGCTCGATCCGTTCGTGATCATCGACCGGTTCGGCGCGGACGCGCTGCGCTTCTACCTGCTGCGGGACGTTCCCTTCGGCCAGGACGGCTCGGTCTCGACGGCTGCCTTCGAGCGGCGCTACGAGAGCGAGCTGGCCAACGAGCTGGGCAACCTCGCCAGCCGGACGATCGCGATGCTCGGGCGCTTCTGCGACGGGGTGGCGCCGGGGGGCGATGTCGATCCCGCCGTCGCGGAGGACTTCGCCGGCCTTCGTGAGCGCGTCTCGGCGCAGCTCGACCGGGCCGAGCTCACGAGTGCCCTGGATGAGATCTGGCAGCGGGTCCGGCGGCTGAACCGCTACGTCGAGGAGCAGGCGCCATGGCGCCTGGCCAAGGACGACTCGCGCCGGGGGGACCTCGAGCGGGTGCTTCGTACGCTGGTGGAGGGGCTGCGGGTCGTGACGGTGCTGCTCTGGCCCTACCTCCCGGCGAGCGCCGAGCGGCTGCTCGCGGCGCTCGGAGCTCCGGATCTGTCGCTCGCGGGCGCCGAGCTCGGGAGCGGGCGGATCGAGCACGTCGCTGCGGTCGAGTCGCTGTTTCCGAAGGACTCGGAGGTGGCGGACTCGTGATCGACTCCCACACCCATCTGGACCTCTGCGACCCGCCCGACGTGGAGCTGGTGGCGGCCGCCGAGGCGGCGGGCGTCCGGCGCATCCTGACGGTGGGCGTCGACGGCGCGTCCTGCCGCGCGGCGCTCGCCGCAGCCGAGGCCTTCCCCCAGGTCTACGCCGCGATCGGCCGCCACCCCAACGCCGCAAAGGGCTTCGACGAGGCCGATCTGACCGAGCTGCGCGCGCTCGCCGCGCACGAGCGTTGCCGGGCGATCGGCGAGACGGGGCTTGACTTCTATCGCGAGGGCGCGCCCCGCGCAGACCAGGAGCGCGCGTTTGCGGCGCAGATCGCGCTGGCCCGCGAGACGGGGGCGCCGCTGGTGATCCACACGCGGGCCGCCGACGATGAGACGCTCGAGCAGCTCGCACGCGAAGCGGACGGCCTGACCGTCGTGATCCACTGCTTCTCGATGCCCGACCGCCTAGAGGAGTGCCTGGCGCGGGGGTACCTCATCTCGTTCGCGGGGAATGTCACCTACAAGAACTCATCCGAGCTGGCGAGAGCGGCTCAGGTGGTTCCGGAGGACTCCCTGCTGGTCGAGACAGACGCCCCCTACCTGACGCCTCAGGCAGTGCGCAAGCAGCGCAACCAGCCCGCGTTCGTCGTGCACACGGCCGCCTTTCTGGCCGAGTTACGGGGAGTGTCGGCGCGCGATCTCGGGCTGACGGTCGAGCGCAACGCCGCTCGGGTGTTCGGCTGGGGATGAGCGCGTTGGCCGATGCCCGACGATCTCCCCGGAGCGCGCCGTCGCCGAGCTCCCGGACGCCCGCGCCCGCCCGCGCCGCGCGCTCTAACGGCCGAGAAAGCTCGCAGGAGCCGACCCAGCCGACGCTGCGGCGGATGCGCCGCTTCGACGTGCGCCCCGATCGCGAGCTGGGACAGAACTTCCTGATCGACTCGAACATCCTCGGGGTGATCGGTCGCGCCGCCGAGCTTCAGAGGGGCGACGTCGTGCTGGAGATCGGCGGGGGCCTCGGGGTGCTCTCGGAGTACCTCGCCGAGCGAGTGGGCCACGTGCACGTGGTCGAGGTCGACGAGCGCCTGCGCGACGCGCTGTGCGACGCCACCGACTCGCACGCCAACGTGAAGCTCCACTGGGGGGATGCGATGGCGATCGACATCGCCGGGCTGCGTCCGCAGCCGACAAAGGTCGTGGCGAACCTGCCCTACGGGATCGCGGCCGGTGTGCTGCTGCGGACGATCGAGGAGCTGGCGAGCGTGACCCGCTGGGTGGCGATGGTCCAGCGCGAGGTCGGCGAGCGCCTCGCGGCGGCCCCCGGCAGCGGGGCCTACGGCACGCCGTCGGTGATCGCCCAGCTGGCCTGCGAGGTGGAGGTCGTGCGGGCGATCCCGCGCACGGTGTTCCATCCCAGCCCCAACGTGGACTCGGTGCTAGTGGGGATGCGCAGGCGAGCGGCTATTGCCGGCCGGCCGGACCCCTCGCCGGAGCTCCGGGCGCTCGTCGGCGGTGCGTTCGCCCACCGCCGCAAGACCCTCGCCGGCTCGCTCATGCTGTCCGGGCGGGCGCCGGGGCGCTCGCGCGAGCAGGTCAGAGCGGCGCTTCAGCAGCTTGGCCATCCGGCGGACGCGCGGGCCGAGCGTATCTCTCCCGAGGACTTCCGGGCGCTTGCCCGGCTGTTGGAGCTGTGAACGCGCCGGGGCGCTAGCCCGGCGGAGCCATGGACCCCTGCCGCGCACTCGCACCCGCGAAGATCAACCTCGGGCTGTTCGTAGGGCCGACCCGCCCGCACGACGGCAGACACGAGCTGGCCACGGTGATGCAGTCGATCTCGCTGGCCGACGAGCTGACCCTCGAGCCCGCCCCGGCGGGAGCGACCGGCGATGAGGTCCTGTGTCCCGGGGTGCCCGGGCCTGCGGCGGACAACCTGGCGGGCGCGGCCCTGCGAGCCTTCCGTGCGAGGACCGGCTGGGAGGCCCCGCCGCTGCGGCTGCGCATAGCCAAGCGGGTCCCGGTGGCGGCCGGGCTCGGAGGCGGCTCGGCGGACGCGGCTGCCGCGCTGCGCCTGGCCAGGCACGCCTCCGGGCTGGGCGACGAGGCGCTGCTGCGCGAGATCGGCGCCGACCTCGGGGCAGACGTACCCGCTCAGGTCACCCCCGGGTGCTGGCTGGCGACGGGCGCCGGCGAGCGACTGCAGCAGCTGCGCGGCCCCGACGCGTCGCTGCGGCTGCTCGTGCTGCCGCTGGCCGTGGGGCTGTCCACCGGCGAGGTGTATGCGGAGGCCGACCGGCTGGGCCTCACACGCGGGCGCGATGCGCTCGAGGATCGCCGCCGAGCGCTCGAGCGCGCCTGGGGGGCGGTGGAGCGGGGCGCGCCGATCCCGACGGCGAGCGAGCTTCTGCACAACGATCTTCAGCGCGCGGCCGTCTCGCTGTGCCCGGAGATCGCGGCCGCGCTCGCAGAGGCGCGAGAGGCAGGGGCTCGGACGGCGCTCGTCAGCGGTTCGGGACCGACCGTGGTGGGGTTGTTCGCGACCGACGCCGGCTCGCGGGCGAGATCGCGCTCGACCGCCGCCGGCCCGCCACGTGGCGATGGCCCAGGCGGGCCCGGCGGCCCGGCGGCGGCCCTCCGTGGCCGGGTGCCGCAGGCGGTTTGCGCGACGCCCGTGGAGGCGGGGTTCGCCCGCGCGGTGACGGTGGCCGAGCACGGCCCGCACGCCGTGTAGGCCCGGCGCCGAGGTGACCGACGCAGACGGCCGACATCACGGTGCGTCACAATCCCAGCCGGAGCCCTGATGAGCAGGACAGCAATCAACGAGCTGGTGGCCGTCTGTGCCGCGACGTTCGGCCTGGCGCTGTATGCCGGTCTGATCCTCGTGCCCACGTGGACCGCCTACTCACGGTTGTGGCAGCGGCTGGCGGCCACAGTGCTGTCGCTCTACGTGCTCGTCATGCTCGTCGGGCTGGGAGTGGCCGGCGCGCTTGCCGTCGTCTACTTCTGGGGCTAGCCGCGGTGTCCGACTTCGCGCCGCTCGACGCGGTCACCGAGGCGGTCGAGTCGGGGGCGGGCCTGCCCGAGGTGGTGCGTGCGGCCGCAAAGGCGCTCGACGCGAGCCTGGCGGTGACGGACGCCTGGGGAGCAACCCTCGCGGTGGCGGCCAGGTCGCCGGCGGAGGAGCGTTCGCTGCTCTCGCAGGGCAAGGGCGTCAGCAGCACTCCGCTGCGGGTGGCCGACACTGTGGTGGGGGCGCTCCACATGCGCGCGCGCGACGATGCCCGCTCGGAGGAGGGGCCCGGCACGCCCGTGTGGCGGCTGCTCGTGACGATGATCGCCTCCGAGGTCGAGCGCGTGAGAGCGCCCGAGCGGGTCTCCGAGACGGCGGCGGCAGACTTCCTGCGCGCCGTGCTCCGCCGTGAGCTGACCGATCGCGATCTGCTGCTGGCGCGCGCGAAGGAGCTCTCGCTGGACGTTGAGGAGGGGGCGAGCATGATCGTCGCGCGCGCCCACCCTCAGGCGCCCACCGACGAGGGCTGGCGAGGACGCGTTCGGGCGGTGGCCGAGCGCGGCGCGCGGGCGGTTGTCAGCCGCTCGATCGCCGCGCTGTCCGAGCGCGAGGGGATTCTCGGAGCCGAGGTGCTCCTGCTGGTGCCGGGCGGCGAGGAGACGACCGCGGCCCGTGCGGCGGATGGGGTGCTGCGTGAGATGGAGGCCGGTCTGACGGGGTACACGTTCGCGATCGGGCGCAGCCGGATCGCGGCCGATCCAGCCGATCTCCCGCGGGCTGCCGGCGAGGCGCTGCTGGCGGCGAACGTGGCGCAGGGCGGCTCGGCCGAGGTGTCGCTCGCGTTCGAGCAGACCGGCGCCTACCGGCTGCTGCTGTCGGCGATGACCGAGAACCCGAGCGAGCTGCAGCGCTTCTACGCCGAGACGGTGGAGCCGTTGGCAGCCTACGACGAGCAGTACGAGACCGACATGGTGCACACCCTCGAGACCTTCCTGGAGGCGGACGGCAACGTTGCCGGGACCGCCCAGCGGCTGTTCACCCACCGCCACACGATCTACTACCGGCTCGAGCGCGTGCGCGAGCTCTCGGGACTGGACGTGAGCTCGAGCGACGGACGAGAGAAGCTGAGCCTCGGGTTGAAGGCGATGCGGGTGCTCGGCATCTCCTCCGCGCGCGGGCCCGCCCTGGAGGCGGGGGCCGAGGGCGGACGGGTTCCGCGCGGGTCCGGCCGGCGCAGCTAGCCAGGCGCAGGACACGCCGAGCCGGGCGCTCAGCGCACTCGCGCGCCGAACTCGACCGTCCAGGTCGCGCCCCCAAGACCGTCTCCGACGACGGACGGAACGTAGGGGGCCACGCCCACCCCTGCATCGCGGAATGCGCCCGTGAGGATCACCCGGCGGTGCGCGGGGGAGCCCATCCAGGCTTCGATCATGCGCGCCGGGCTCGCGTCTTCGACCGTGCCCCAGCCGATGTTCTGGGCCGTGAAGAACCTCGCCGCATGCGCCAGGTAGCGGGAGGCCGCGATGCGCGCCGCCAGCGTCTGGCCGCTCGGCGGGTTGTCGGCGAAGTAGTTACCGCGCACCATGCTGTACGTCTGGGCGGCTGCCACCGCCTGCAGTTCGCGGTTGGGGCGCAGCGCTCGCAGGTGGTAGGCGGCGCGAACGCGGTCGATCAGGCACAGCGTCGCCGCGCTGACAGTCGCCGCGTTGGCTGAGGTCGGGAGCAGGTTCGCCCCCACGCAGGGTTCCAATGCACGCCTGGCTGGCTTGGCACTCGCGCCGGGCGCGCCTGCAGACATCAGCAACGTGGCAACGAGCGCAGCGCTGACGCTCAGCCGCATTTGCAGACTCCGTGACAGAGTGCAGGAATCCTTGCAGAAGCAGGAGACGACCGCGCAACCTCCGGGGCTCGCTTGTGGTTGCCCGGCCCCGCCGAGCACTATCTATTGTTCTGGGACCCTTGGGGGGTCGTCCAATGGCAGGACATCAGGTTTTGGTCCTGAGAATCGGGGTTCGAATCCCTGCCCCCCAGCTAGCGACGGTGCGAACCCTGTGAGCGGGCGAGCTGGTGCGCGGGCGCGCGGCGAGCAGGCGCGGCGCGCAGGCTCACGGCTCTGCAGGGGAGCCGGGTGTGCACGGGCAAGCGATTAGCATCCCTCAGATGAGTGCGCCAACCGTCCTGATCCTCGCCGCCGGCCAGGGCACGCGCATGCGCTCGCGGACCCCGAAGGTGCTGCATGAGCTGTGCGGCAGGCCGATGGTGCTGTGGCCGGTGAAGGCGGCCCTTCAGGCGGGAGCCGGAAAGGTCGTGGTGGTGGACTCTCCGGAGAGGGCGCTGGAGCACGTCCTGCCGCCGGGGGTAGACCTGGCGGTGCAGCAGCGGGCGAACGGCACCGGCGGCGCTGTCGGAGCGGCCATTTCGCAGCTTGACTCGGCGTCCGGGGCCGACCTGGACTCTGGGTCGGCGTCCGGCCTCGACGCCGATGCGCCGGTCGTGGTCCTGAGTGGCGACGTGCCGCTTGTCGACGTCGAGGCGATCCGCCGGCTGATCGACGCTCACCTGAGGAGCGGCGCGGCCGCCACGATGCTCAGCACGGTGCTCGACGATCCAAGCGGCTACGGGCGGGTTGTGCGCGACGCGAGCGGGACGGTCGAGCGGGTTGTCGAGACCAAGGAGCAGGGGGACTCGACCCCCGAGGAGCGCCTGATAACGGAGGTGAACACGGGCATCTATGCGTTCCAGGGCCGCGCCCTCAGGGAGGCGCTGCCGCGGCTGAGCGCGGACAACGCGCAGGGGGAGCTGTACCTGCCCGAGGTACTCGACCTGCTCGCCTCGAGCGGAGCGCTCGTCGATGCGCTCGTCATCGAGGACGAGCGACTGGTGCTCGGCGTCAACGACCGGGTGGAGTTGGCACGTGTCAGCAGGCTCGCGCAGCGGGGGATCCACGAGCGGCACATGCGCGCGGGGGTCGGCATCGTGGACCCCGACGCCACGGTGATCGACGTGGAGGTGGAGATCGGGCGCGACACGGTGATCGAGCCCTTCACGACGATCAAGGGGAGCACGAAGATCGGCGAGGGGTGCACGGTGAGGCACTCCTATCTCATCGATTGCGTGCTCGAGGACGGCGCCAGCGTGGGGCCCTTCGGGTACCTGCGCCCCGGGGCCGTCTTGCGCCGGGGAGCCAGGGCGGGGACGTTCGTGGAGGTCAAGAACTCCGACATCGGGGCCGGGGCTAAGATTCCCCATCTGTCCTACATCGGGGACGCCGACGTGGGCGAGCAGTCGAATCTGGGCGCGGGCACGATCACCGCAAACTACGACGGCCTCGAAAAGCACCGCACGACGATCGGCAGCCGTGTGCGCGGCGGGGTGGACACCTCCTACGTCGCTCCGGTGGCGGTCGGGGACGGCGCCTACACCGCTGCAGGGTCGGTGGTCACCGAGGACGTGCCCGCCGGTGCGCTGGCCGTGGCACGGGCCCGGCAGGAGAACGTCGAGGGGTATGCGGAGCGACAGGAGCAGCGTTTACAATCGGGGAAGCGATGAGCAGCGTGATCGACACGCGCACTCAGTCCTCACGGGCAAGCCTGCCGATCGACTACAACAAGCGGCTGATGCTGTTCAGCGGGCGCGCCAACCCGCAGCTTGCGGTGGACATCGCCGAGAAGCTCGGCGTGGACGTGGGACCCGTCATCCTGAAGACGTTCTCCGACGGCGAGGTGTACTGCCGCTACGAGGAGTCGATTCGCGGAGCGGATGTGTTCATCGTGCAGTCCACCTGCGGGAATCCCCAGACGGGTGTGACGGCGAACGACTCGCTGATGGAGCTGCTGTTCATGATCGACGCGGCCGTCGGCGCTTCGGCGCACAGGGTGATCGCCGTGACGCCTTGGTTCGGCTACTCAAGACAGGACAAGAAGTCGGCGCCGCGGGAGCCGATCTCCGCGCGACTGGTCGCCCGCATGCTTGAGGCGGCAGGCGCTGACAGGGTGTTGACGATGGACCTGCATGCCGGCCAGATCCAGGGTTTCTTCCAGAAGCCCGTCGACCACATGACTGCGCTCTTCATGCTCACCCAATACTTCGGCGACCTTGGACTGTCCGATCTCGTGGTGGTCGCGCCGGACGCGGGAAGGGTCAAGCTCAACAAGAAGTTCGCGTCGAAGATCGGAGCCGAGCTGGCAATTCTCGACAAGGAGCGCCCCGCCCAGCAGGTGGCGGAGATCGGATACGTGATCGGCGACGTGAAAGGCCGCACAGCGGTGATCGTCGATGACATGATCGACACCGCGGGGACGTTGAAGGCAGCGGCGAAGACGGTCATCGAGGAGGGTGCCGCCAAGGTCTACGCGGCGGCCACGCACGCCGTCTTCTCGGGGGACGCGTTCGAGAACCTGAGGACCTCCGGGCTGGAGGAGATCGTCGTGACGGACACGATCCCTGTGAGTCCCGACCGCCCGGAGA
This sequence comes from uncultured Solirubrobacterales bacterium, assembly GCA_963811445.1. Lineage (GTDB taxonomy): Bacteria > Actinomycetota > Thermoleophilia > Solirubrobacterales > Solirubrobacteraceae > Palsa-744. Next base: position 12,807 of record CAWERP010000011.1, on the reverse strand, counting down.
ACATCCGCGTGCTGCCGTGTGCGGAGCTGCTCACCGATTCGATCCGGCGGATATTCGTCGACGATTCGGTGAGCGAGGTGTTCGGCGGCGAGAACCAGCTGTTCTAGCCGCAGGGGCCAAGAAACGGCTCTAGGAAGCCGTTTGCAGACGCCGGAACCTCCGCATTTGTCAACGGGCTGTCAACGAGAGCGGCGGCGACCGCCTCAGCGGCCATCGCGTCGGAGTGCGGCAGCAGGTGCGCGTAGGTGCCCAGCACCGTCTTAGGATCGTCCCCCAGCCGACCGGCCACGACGTGCAGCGGGACGGGCGGCGTCGTGGTCAGCGCGAGCGTGGCGCTTGTGTGCCTGAGGACGTGCAGGCTGCCCGAGCCGATGCCCGCCGCCTTGCGGTGCTGACTGAACCACTGAGTGAGCCGCTGCGGGTGGATCGGTCGGCCCAGCTCGTCAGCGAACACAAGGTCGCCATCGTCGTAGGCTGGCCCCGCAAGGTCGCGCTCTAGCTGCTGAGTCTCGCGGTGGTGGCGCAGCGCCTCCACGGTGGCCGGGTCGAGAGCAACCGTGCGCTCTGACCGCCTGGACTTCGGCCGACCGAACGTGCAGCCGCCAGCGGTCGGGATGAGCTGCTGGTCAACCCGCAGGCGGGCGCCTCCGAGGTCCAGCGCCCGCCACGTGACCCCTAGCAGCTCCCCTCGGCGCATCCCCGTGGTGGCCGCGAGCCGCCAGAGTGCGAACAGCCGATCGCCCTCGACGTGCGCTAGGAACGCGCGCAGCTCGCGGGCGCTCCACGACTGCGCTCGACTGCGGGGGATCGCTGGCGGGTCGGCTGCGGCGGCGGGGTTGCGCGTCAGCTTGTCCCAGCGCACCGCGTCATTCAGCGCGTGTCGCGCCACCGCATGGACGAGGCGCCGCGTGGCGACCGACAGGCCCTCGCGCTCCAGCTCGCTGTATAGGCTGCTGAGGTGGCCCCCGCTAAGGGCGCACAACGGCACCCCACCGACCTCGCGCGGTGCGATGTAGGTGTTGACCACTGCGGAGTAGCGGGCATGTGAGAGCGGTCGCACGGTGCCGCTGACTGCAGGCAGCCACTCGTTTGCGCAGGTAGCGCCCAAACGGTACCTTGCTTGGCTCGGTGTCCTCGGTGATGTACGGCGGCTCCGCTGCGGCTGCCGCAACCGGGTCAAACTCGCGACCGTCGCGGTCGTGAGCAATCACCCCACCCTCGCGGCACAACTGTGCCCAACACTCACCGAACAGCAACCCGCGCTCGCGCGGCGTGAACTCATCGTCTGAATGCGTCATGTGGCATAGCTCCTCTCAGGAACTCGGCTTGGTTATGAAGCCGCTGCGCCATGCCACGTGCGGTACCAAAAAGCTGGTCCCTAGCCGTTCAGGGTATTCGCGCTCTGCAGCGGCGAAAGCGCGAACCTGAGGTTGCTCAGAATCCTAGCGGACTTATGGAGCGCTCTGAACCGGGCCGAAAGAACACGCTCGCCCCCCGGCCTCACTCCGGACACCAGCACCTGACGGCTACAGGCCCGCCGCCCGCAACGCCTCGCCTACTCCGGCAGCCCCACGGCTTTGAGGGCCTCGTGAGCGGAAGGAAAGACACGCTGGCCCACGATGAGCCCATCACGGACCTCGAATACGGAGCCAACGTCCAGCGAGTAGAGAATCTCGTCCGTTTCGACCTCGCGGTTGGTCATCTCCAGCGTTGCGAGAAAGCGGTCCGGCGTGCGAGCCTCCAGCGAGGTCAGCCGGACCGACCGCTTTTGGCCGTCCTTCTCGGCGTGCTTCGCGGCGAATTGGCGCGCTCCCTCCTTGCCTCTCAGGGCTGCACCATTGGGAAGCTCGATGACCGCATCGTCAGCCGTGAAGGCCGCCGCCCCGCTTCCATCCGCCGCCGACATCGCCGCCACATAGCCGCGTATCACGTCATCGGGACTGGCCATGGCTCGATCCTCTCAGATTGCTGCATCCCGTAGCTGACGAGTCCTGAGCCAGGATGATGCCGACGTTCTGCTCAGAAATAAGCGCTCATCCCCCTCCGTTCACGGGCCAAGTCTCGCCCATTTCATCCGTCGCGGGTGACGCCCACGGCGTCATGAGTTCTCCTGCGACATCGCCTGCCCCCGCTCCTGGGCGAGGCGTTCGGCGGCAGCACGGGCCTCAGCGGGATCGGTGAAGGTCTGACCGAACACGGTCTTGCCAGCGCGAACCTTCCACAACATCGCGAATGGCTGGTCGATCTGGATGCCGCTGCCCTTGGCGCGCCCGCTGCCGCGCCCGACCACGACGATGCTCGTCCCGTCGTCGATGACCTGCTCGGGCTCGAACCGGAAGTAGTCGAAGATGTCTTGTGTGCCGCGCCAGTACTCGCGAAACCCGGCATAGCCGTGATACGCGGTCGCTCCGCCTGTTGCAGCGCCGAACGCCGGACGCCACTCCAGGTCCGGGTCGGCCAGCGCAAGCATTGCCTCGACGTCACCCGCGTTGAACGCCTCGATGCCCTTGCGGATGACCTCGACGTCCTCCTCCGACATCGCCTACCCCCGTTCCTCGGCAAGGCGTTCGGCGGCAGCACGAGCCTCGTCGATGTCGGCGTACACAGTCGTCCGCACGATCATGCCCTCCCGCCACTCGTAGATGTGGGCGTCCCGCACCCGAAGTTCGCTGTTGCTGCCCGCAAGGCGGCCCTCGTGGATGATCACAGCGAGAACGACGCCGCTGCCGAGGTCGAGAATCTCCTCCGGCACCGTCTGATATGCCTCGTAAGAACTGAACCATCCTTCAAGGAACCCGCGTATAGCCGCCGCGCCCTCGAAGGCTTCACCGAGCGGATGCGCCTCCCAGACTGCATCGGGTGCGTAACGGCTCATCATCGCGTCCACGTCACGGCGACTCGCCGCCTCAAACACCTCCCGTGCAACCTCCACCAGGTCGGGGGTCGTGGACTCCTCAGGCATCAGCCGTGAGTATTCCGCAGACGACCCGCCGCCTGACGGGGCGGTCGGAGGCGGTCTACCGATCGGGCGATGTCCTACTTGGCCTTGCAGGCAGCGAGCGCCTGTTCCTTGGCCGCACCGGAGGGCAAGGGCGAGGCGTTGATGGTTTCGACGCATACTTCTTTAGCGGCCTTGCGCGCCCCTTCCAGATCACCGCTTGCGGCTTTGTTGCAGATCTTTTCGATTTTGGGCCTCACACTCGCCGGGGCAGCATTGATTGTCGCCCTGCATGCCGTCACAGCTGCCTGCACGGCTGCACTGTTCGCGCTACTAGGAGCGCTGGTCGCCGACGTCGAGGTCGTCCCAGCGGCGGTTGAGTTGGTTGGGGCGGTCGTTGAGGTGGTCTGACTGCTGGATGTGGAGTTGTTGCTGCTACTCCCGCAACCGGCGATGAACGCACCGCCGACAACTGCGACGATGAGGCACGCGGACAGTCTTCCGAACATTGCTCCCCCGATCATTGGTAAAGACGTTGGCTGACCGGCGTCCAGCCATTCGACACCCGTCAGACCACTCAACGCTAGACCGGACACTACGCCCCGCAGCGGTCCGAATCGTGTGGCTACCGCGAGGATTGAGCCGACGCGCCCCCGCAGCTCGCCGCCGAGATGGCGAGGGCGGGGACGCGCGGCCTCGGCCCGAGGGAAGGAGACAACCCCAGGCCCTTGCGGCGCTTCAACCGTGTGGGAGCAGCCTGCAAGCTTGTGCGCGATCACGCGGGGGTGCGTTGTTCCACCCATTGCCTCGCCGCGTCCGGGTTGGAGCGGCCAAGGTGAATGAGCTGGAGGCGCTGATCGACCCTCCTCGCTGCCTCCCGCAGCTTGGGGCTGACGTTCTCCGACTTCTGGAGCGCCGCCATGTCCACCATCGACTTGGCGATTTCACCCTCCAGGTCCGGCTCGCCCTGCTCTTGGGCGTGGGCGTCGCCGATAGCTTCGAGCCGCCGGGCGGCGGAACCGACGTCAGGGTCACTTCTGTGGGGTTCGAGGGTTTCGAGGGCTTCCGCGATGGCCCGACTCAGGGGGTTTGCGTTTGGGATGTCTCGGTGCCATTTCTGTCACTTGTCCTTTCGATGTTGTGGTGTTGAAACGGTTGTGGTCGGTTAGCCGATCCAATGCGTCGGCGCTCCCGCCTCGTTGAGCGCCGGGGCCACCATCGCCACGATCACGCCGGGCGCGAGGTACTGGTCCTGCGCCTGAGCGATGGCGTTCACGGCGGCCAGGTCACGAGCGAAGGCGCGGGCGCTCTTGTCGAGCTTCGCCTCCAGGCGTTGGCGCTCTGCTTGAAGCTCGGCCATCCGATCGGCCTCTGCCTTCGCTGCCTCCCGGGAGGCCTGCTCCAACGCCTCGCGCTCCAAGCGTTCGGCCTCCAAGCGGGCAAGGCCGATCAGCTCCAACTCGGCTCCGGCGCCTGCCAGCTCCACCGTCAGCTCCGCGAGCTATGACCGCTTGTCGGGGTCACTCAAGGCCGCGAGCGATAGCCGCGCCCTAGCCTCGGTCAGCTCCGCAATCCTCGCCCGCGCCTCTTGCTCGGGCGGGTCTCCTCCGCATCGAAGTCGCGGATCAGTTCGTGCGCTTGCGTCCCGCGGAACCGCTGAATCGCCCTGTTCAGTTCCTCGACGTGAAGTACCGCCCGCTCCAGCTTGAGCCTACATCCGCCTAATGCGTGCGGCACTCGCTACCCTCGCTCTAGATGTCCGACGAGCTGAAGATCGTAACTACAGTCAGCAACGAGGCAGAGGCCGAAATGGTCGCTGAGCGGCTCTCGGAGGCAGGTATCCGCTTCTCAGTGCGACTGGCTAGCGGGGGCATACGGCTCGGTGCTGCCGCTGCGCGTGACGTGTGCGTCGAGGAGCAAGACCTCGACCGGGCGCGCGAGGCACTCAAGGCAGATGAAGGATTCAGCGAAGAGGAATTAGCGCGTCTGAGCGACGAAGCGGGCGAGGGCAGCGCGCCCTAGATGCGGCGCAACTGGCAGCACACCGGAAAGCCTAGTCAGCCGACTCGGCCCGACAAGCAAGCAGGGAGCCCTTGATCGGTCGATCGTCAGGCCGATCCTGGTCGAAGGGGAGCGCTCAGGCACTCCCGGATCGGATCAGCCCGACGATCACGATCAAGGCTCCGACGATCACTAGCGCTCACGGGTCGAGGCGAAGTAGGTCGTAGGCGCCGTGCAGCCGGATTCGTGCATGCTGTTGTCAACGCGATGTCAACGAACGTAGCCGAACCGGGCAGCACGGGCCGTCATAGACAGCCCGTGCCATTCCCGGAATCCCCTGCAAACCCCGGACGTCCGGCCACTCGCCAGCACAGGCCAGCACGACCGGCAGACAACCAGCTGTTCTGAAACGCATCGCGCTGATAGTGCTCGGCGGGCTCGCCTTCCTCGCGATCAGCGGGCTGCTCGCGCGGTTTCTTTCGACCGAGAACATCGAGCGCGACCAGGAGGCGGCGCTGATCCAGGCGCAGGCGAGAGGAGACGTCAACGGCATGCTCGCCCTGCTCAGCGGCTGCAGCAGGAGCCCGTCGTGCGCCGCGACGGTGCGGGCGAACGCGAGCAGCCTGCGCAGGCCCGGCGCGGTCAAGATCCTGTCGTTGAAATCGGCCACCGCATACTCACTGGGCGCGGCCACCGGCACGACGCGACTGGCGTGGACGGTGATCGGAAGATTGCCGGTGGTGCAATGCGTCAAGGTGCGCCGCACGGGCAGCGTGTTTCAGGGCATCACGATCAGCCTTCTGTACCTGAGCGCGCCGATCCCCAACGAAGCCGACTGCTGAGCGTCGGCCGGGTGAGGTCCTCCCGGCGGCGCCTGGCCCGGGGGCGTGCCGGCCAGCGGGCAAACGCCGGAGATCTGCGGATCGGCCAGGCGTGGCGCGGGCCGACCGTTGATAGAGTCACACCCCGCCGATGCCAGCAACCACCGCCAAGGCCGAGACCACCAAGCTCGATGTGAGGAGCCGCGACGCCGGAGGCTCTCGCACGGCGCGACGGCTGCGTCGCAGTGGACGCGTGCCCGGTGTGCTCTACGGGGGCGCAGGAGAGCCCGTGAGCTTCGACACGGACGCGCGCGAGCTGCGCTTGGCGCTCGCCTCGGCGGGCGCCGTGCTCGATCTCAGAGTGGACGGCAAGAAGGCCACGCCCGTCGTCCTGAAGGAGGCTCAGCGCGACCCGGTGCGTGGCCAGACGACTCACGTCGATCTCCTGCGAGTGCGCCTGGATGAGGCGATCCATGCGGTCGTTCCCCTGGAGCTCGCCGGCGTCGAGGAGGCCCCCGGCGTCAAGGAAGGCGGCGTGCTCGAGCAGATCACCCGCGAGCTGAACGTCGAGGCGTTGCCCACGGCCATCCCCGAGTCGATCGTGCACGAGGTCGGAGAGATGGAAATCGGCGAAACGATCGGGCTCTCCGCCGTGTCGATCCCGGACGGGGTGACGCTGCTGGACGACATCGAGGAGACTGTTGTCGCGACCTTGTCCCCTCCCCGCCTGCAGACCGAGGTCGAGGAGGAAATCGAGGCCGAGACAGAGGTCGTCGGCGAGGGCGAGGAGCCGGGCGAGGGCGCCGAGGGCGAGGGCGCCGAGGGCTCCTCCGGCGAGGAGTAGCAGCTCCTGCGACGCCCCTTCGGCGGCGGCGGCGGCAGCAGCAGCGGCGCTGGCGGGGCCGTCGACTGGCTCATCGTCGGACTGGGCAACCCCGGTCGCGAGCACGGGGGAACGCGCCACAACGTGGGCTTCATGGTCGCCGAGGCGCTCATCGAGCGCTGGGGGCTGGGACGGGTCAGGACTCGCTTTCTCGGGCGGATCGCAGAGGGACGCGTGCGCGCTCCGCGGGACGCTGAGCCCGGGACGCCCAAGCGCCCGCGCGTGGCGGTGCTGTGCCCCCAGACCTACATGAACGACGCCGGTCGCTCGGTGGGTCCCGCGCGCGGGGCGTTCAAGCTGGCGCTCGACCGGGTGCTGGTCGTCCACGACGAGATCGATCTTCCGTTCGGCGAGGTGCGAACGCGGGCCGGCGGGGGGCTGGCCGGCCACAACGGACTGAAGTCGATCAAGCGGGAGCTCGGCAGCGGGGAGTTCCTGCGCGTGCGCGTGGGCGTGGGGCGACCGGACTCCACCGATCCGGAGATCGTCTCGGCCTACGTGCTCGGGCGGTTCCGCGAGGGCGACTCGAGCGTCGAGGAGCTCATCGGGCGCGCCTGCGAGCAGGTCGAGCAGGTTGTGCTGGGCGGAGGGGTGAAGGGCGGCGCGCAGAGCGAGCCGGTGCAGGCGTCCCCGAAGGGCCGGGACGCCGTGGCGGCTGAGCAGCCCCGACCGGGAGAGGGGGCCGGACGGGATGGCTCCTGACGGGTCTGGGCTGCGCGGGCTGCTCGGCCTCGTCGAGGAGGACGAGGCGACGCGCAGGCTGGCGCGCGAGGGCGGCCACGCGTTCGTTTCGAGCTCGCTGCGGCCGTTCATGATCGCGGCCCTGGCCGAGATCGACCCGGCCGCGCAGTCGCGAGCGACGCTCGTGGTCGTGGGCGACGATCGCGCCGCGCGCGACATGGCGGCGGATCTGCGGGCATGGCTCGAGCCGCGACGGGTGCGCTATTACCCGTCGCGGGGCGTCGCCTACGAGTCCCATCTCGCTCCTCCCCCGCACCTTGTGGGCCTGCGGGTGGCCGCGCTGGACGCCCTGCTGAGCGCCGGGAAGCCCGAGGAGGCTCGATCGGAGACCGGGCCGGTCGTGGTCGTGAGCGCGGCCGCTCTCTCGGAGAAGGTGCCCGATCCGGCCCTGCGGCCGCGCTCCTTCGTGCTGCGCGTGGGGGACCTGCTGGACCTGGAGGAGTGCGCGGCCGAGTTGGTGGGGGCGGGCTATGAGCGGACCGATCAGGTCGCCGAGCGCGGGCAGTTCGCGCTACGGGGAGGCCTCCTGGACGTCTTCCCGGCGACCGAGGAGCGGGCCGTGCGTGTGGACATGTTCGACGTGGAGATCGAGTCGCTGCGGTGGTTCTCGACCTTTACCCAGCGCTCCCTGGGTGAGGTGCAGGAGATCGAGATCGCGCCCGCGGCGGAGCTCGCGCTCGAACACCGGGCGGACGCTCTCGAGGCGAGAGATGCGCTTGCGGCCGGCGCGCGCGCGGGCGATCCGGGTGCTCGGGACGGGTCGGGCAGGCCGGACATCGCCGATCTTCTGCCCGTCGAGCGGTTCGGCGCTCTGCTGGAGCTGATCGCAGCCGAGACCGAGCTGCTGGTGGCCGCAGAGGAGGAGCTGGCGCCCGCTCTGAGCGACCACTGGACCGATGTGTGCGCGGCCTTCGCGGACGAGGATGCCCACCACCTGTATGTGAGTCCCGAGAGCATCCAGGCGGCGCTCGCAGATCGGGCCCGGATCTGGTTCTCGGCGATCTCCTCGGGGCAGGAAATCGAGCTGCGAGCCCAATCGGCGGAGACCGGCGCGCGATCGCTCGGGGAGGCCGAGCCGGAGCTCGAGAAGCTCGTGCGCTCCGGATATCGGACCGTCGTGGCCTTTCCCCGTCGCGGGGAGGGGGAGCGCGCGGCCTACAACCTTGGGCGGCTGAAGGCGACCTGGCTGGGCGAGGATGTCGACGTCGGGCGCGCGCCGCTCGAGCCATCGCTGCGGTTCGCGAGAGCGTCGCTGCGCGAGGGTTTCGTCGCGCCCGCGCTGAAGCTCGCGGTGTTTCCCGAGCACCGGCTACTGCGCCGCCGGCGTGCCGGGCGCTCCGAGCACGACGGTGACCGCGGCGGCGTCGGGCGCGGCGGCCCCGGTGGCGCGCGCAGGGGGGTGCTTCGCTCGTTTGCCGAGCTGCGAACCGGGGACATCGTCGTGCACGAGGACCATGGCGTCGCACGGTTCGCCGGTTTCGAGACGCGCACCGTGGCGGAGGTCACGCGCGACTACCTCTACCTGGAATACCAGGGGGACGACAGGGTGTTCGTGCCCACCGACCAGCTCGCGAAGATCTCGCGCTACGTGGGAGCGGGCGGCGAGCACCCGCCGCTGTCGAAGCTCGGAGGCACGCGCTGGGAGACGATGAAGGCGCGAGCGCGCCGCGCCGCACAGGAGCTCGCGGGTGAGTTGCTGAGCCTGTACGCCGAGCGGCGCCGGCGCACCGGGCACGCGTTCGAGGTGGACTCCGACTGGCAGAGGGAATTCGAGGAGCGCTTCCCCTTCACTGAGACCGCCGACCAGCGCGAGGCGATCGAAGCGGTCAAGGAGGACATGGAGGCGCCGCGGCCGATGGACCGGCTGATCTGCGGTGACGTGGGATACGGCAAGACCGAGGTCGCGCTGCGGGCGGCGTTCAAGGCGGCGAACGACGGCAAGCAGGTGCTGATGCTCGTGCCGACCACGATCCTCGCCCAGCAGCACTTCGGCACGTTCTCCGAGCGGCTGGCCGATTACCCGATCACGGTCGAGCACGTCTCCCGGTTTCGCACGGCCGCCGAGCAGAAAGCGGTGGTGAAGGGCTTCGCCGAGGGGCGCGTGGACATCCTGATCGGCACTCACCGGGTCCTCTCCCGCGACGTCCGAGCAAAGGACCTGGGGCTCTTGATCGTCGACGAGGAGCAGCGGTTCGGCGTCCGCCAGAAGGAGCTGCTGCGCCAGCTGAAGCTGAAGGTGGACGTGATCGCGATGTCGGCGACGCCCATCCCGCGCACGCTGCAGATGTCGCTGGCCGGACTGCGCGACATCTCGGTCATGGAGACGCCACCGGAGGGCAGGCGGCCCGTGAAGACCTACGTGGGGGAGTACGAGGAGGAGCTCGTCAAGCGGGCGATCCTGCGCGAGCACGAACGAGAGGGGCAGGCGTTCTTCCTGCACAACCGCGTGGACTCGATAGACGAGACCGCAGAGCGCCTGCGGGCGCTGTGCCCTTCGGTGCGCTTCGCAGTGGCCCACGGCCAGATGGGCGAAGGCGAGCTGGAGACGGTGATGATGGACTACCTGCGCGGCGGCGCGGACGTCCTCGTGTGCACGTCGATCGTCGAGTCGGGGATCGACATCCCGCAGGCGAACACGCTGATCGTGGAGCACGCGGACACGTTCGGTCTGGCCCAGCTCTACCAGATACGCGGCCGGGTCGGGCGCAGCCGCGAGCGGGCGTACGCCTACCTGCTCTACGACTCCGCGCAGGCGCTCACCTCGGAGGCCGCTCAGCGGCTCTCCGCGCTGTCGGACTACACCGAGCTCGGGGCGGGATTCAAGATCGCGATGCGCGACCTCGAGATGCGTGGCGCGGGGCACCTGCTCGGCGACGAGCAGTCCGGGCACGTGGCAGCGCTCGGGTTCGAGCTCTACATGCAGATGCTCGAGGAGGCGGTGGGAGCGGTCGACTCAGACGGTCAGGGCGAGGACGGGCGCCGGGCGGATGGAGGTCCCGAGCCGGTGCGTCTCGATGTGAACGTCGATGCGTATGTGCCGACGGATTATGTTCCCTACGAGCAGGGCAAGATCGAGGTGCACCGCCGGGTGGCCGCGGCGCTCGAGGTGGCCGACGTCGAGCGGCTACGCGAGGAGCTCGAGGACCGCTTCGGCGCGGTCCCCGAGCCGCTCGAGAACCTGCTCGCGTTGCAGCGGGCGCGCATCAAGTTCGGCCAGGCGGGTGCGCGCACCGTCAGCTTCCGCGGAGACCGCCTGGCGGTGGTCCCGATCGAGCTGGGACTCGACGCGCGCCAAGAGGTTGCGCGAGGCGCTTCCCGATGCGCTCTATGAGTCGGGGCGCTCGCAGGTCTCGATGCGAGTTCCAAGGGAGGGCAGGGATCGCTTTCCCACCGTCGTTCGGGCAGCCGACGTGCTGTTGGCGGTAATGCGCGAGGCCGCCTGAACGGTTACCCGGCACGAGCCCACGAGGATTCCGCTAGAGTGCCGTCGGCGTGTCCAAGGCACCCCGCTTCATCCCGGCGCTAGGCGCCGTTTTATTTGCCGTCGCAGGCCTCTCCGCGTGTGGCGGCGGCATCCCGAGCGACGCAGTCGTCAAGGTCGGCAACACCCCGATCACGAAATCCACGTTCAACCACTGGCTGGCGGTTGCGGCGGCCTCGAGTGCCGCGACGGCCCCAGGAGCGGCGAAGCCGCCGGTTCCCGAACCGCCCAACTACACGGCGTGCATCGCGCACCTCAAGGCGGTCACGCCGAAACCGGCGGCCGGGCAGGCGGCGCCCACAGAAGCACAGCTGAAGACGCAGTGCGAACAGCAGTACCAGTCACTGAAGCAGGAGGTGCTCAGCTTCCTGCTCTCCTCGCAATGGGTGATCGGCGAAGCCTCGGACCTCGGCGTGAACGTGAGCGACAGCGAAGTCAAGAAGCGCTTCGAACAGGTCAAGGCCCAGCAGTTCCCCAAGGCGGCGGAATTCGAAAAATTCCTCGCCAGCTCCGGCCAGTCGCTCCGGACCTGCTGCTGCGAGTGAAGCTGAACCTGCTCTCGGCGAAGATCCAGCAGAAGATCGTCAAAAGCAAGGCCACCGTCAGCCAGGCGCAGATCGAAAAGTACTACAAGGAACACCCGCAGCGCTTCGGCACGCCGGAAAAGCGAACCCTGAAGCTGATCCTCACAAAGACCGAAGCCGCGGCCGTGAAAGCCAAGCAGGAAATCGAATCCGGCAAGAGCTTCGCGAGCGTCGCAAAGGCCGCGTCGATCGACCCGACCACGAAGGCCAATGGTGGTGTGCTCGTGGGAGTGGTGAAAGGCCAGGAGGACGCGTCGCTTGACTCCGCGATCTTCTCCGCCAAGACCAACGTCCTGACGGGGCCGGTGAAAACAGCCTTCGGCTATTACATCTTTGAAGTGACGAGCACGACGCCCGGCAGCCAGCAGTCGCTGGCTAAGGCGCAGGCGTCGATCAAGCAGCAGCTGACCGCCTCCCAACAGCAGGCAGCGCTGACGGCATTCGTCAAAGAATTCAAAAAGAAGTGGACCGGGAGGACCGAATGCCGGACGGGCTACGTTGTCCAGGACTGCAAGCAGTACAAAGCACCAAGCACGACGTCCACCGGCTCCTCCGCCGTCCCGACGACGAGCACTCCGACTACGAGCACCAAATAGCCTCTCCCACGCAATAGGCGCTCCCGGTTGTTCACCGGTGCCGCCGGGTCCGGGATCGCCAGTGAGCCGGGATCGAGCCTTCGGAACGAGTCAGATCGAGCCTTCGCAATGAGTCAGATCGAGCGAGTCCATGCGCGGCAGATCCTCGACAGCCGGGGCAACCCCACGGTCGAGGTCGAGGTCGGCCTGCGCTCGGGCGCCCACGGCCATGCGGCGGTGCCCTCGGGCGCCTCGACGGGCCAGCTCGAGGCGACAGAGCTGCGTGACGGGGGCGCGCGCTGGGAGGGCAAGGGGGTCACGAGGGCGGTGGCGAACGTGGACGGGGAGATCGCCGAGAGCGTGATCGGCATGGACGCCTCCGACCAGCGCGGTCTGGACAGGGCGCTGATCGAGCTCGACGGTACGCCCAACAAGGCGAGGCTCGGCGCCAACGCGATTCTCGGGGCGTCACTCGCAGCGGCGCATGCGCAGGCCGCCGAGGAGGGGCTGGCGCTGTGGCGGTATCTCGGCGGTGAGGCGGCGCGAGTGCTGCCTGTGCCGATGATGAACGTGCTCAACGGCGGGGCGCACGCCGACAACAAGGTCGACTTCCAGGAGTTCATGGTGGTGCCCTGCGGCGCTCACACGTTCGCGGAGTGCCTGCGCTTCGGCGCCGAAGTCTTCCACGCGCTCAAACGCACGCTGCACGAGCGCGGGCTGGGCACAGCGGTGGGCGACGAGGGCGGGCCGCGCCCGACCTGAGCTCGAACGAGGAGGCTCTGA
>CAWERP010000010.1:0-5130 GCA_963811445.1 uncultured Solirubrobacterales bacterium | reverse complement strand
GCTCGTCCCAAGCGAAAGCGACCCCCCGGCGAGGGTCGCGTGCTCGCTTGCTCACGGAAGCGAAAGTGAGCGCGGGCTCGAGTGCGTAGTTCAACGACGCTGGGCAGCCGCAGGCACGGGCGACGTGTTGGCAAACACGCCGCCCGCTCGGGACGCCTTCTCGATGATCCTTCCCGTCAGCTCGTGGCTGCGTCGCGGCGCTGTCGGCGGCGACCGACGACCATCCCCGTGCCGGCACCCATCAACGCGACGGTGACCACCGCTCCGATCCCGGCGTCGGCCCGGTCGAACCCGTTCGAGGACGCTTGGACGCCAGTAATCTGCGGGACGTTCGTGCTGCTCGCCTGCCCGCTCGCTGTTGGCGCCTGAGGGTCCAGGTTGATCCTGGCGTAGGCGACGGGCGGCGTTGTCATCGCGGCAGCGACTACTCCCGCGATCAGGGTGCGCTTCGTGAATTGAAACATGGTGTCTCCTTCGGCCCGTCGGATGATCAGTTGTAGAGGTAGGCGTCGAGCAGTCTGCGCGCAAGAGCGAGCACGTGGGTGATCAAACGCTGGGCGCTCGCACCGCACCCCACGCTTCATTTGACGCGGACATATCCAGCCCGTCGGCGATCCACGAGATCGCCTCGCTAATGGAGCGCTCAGAGGCCGGGTTGTACAAGGGGCCCATTCCGTCGGACGCCAGCACGCGCGCCCGCGCGACTCCACACGGGCCGACCGAACCCGGCTTTTCGAGCCGCTCGGCCAGTCCCATGAGTCCCTCTCGCGAAGGCACCACGACGTCTCTGTTCAGCAGCGCCGTTGAACCGAGCCACTCCGCCCGAGGATTCTCTGCGGCGGCTACGACTTCGCGCAACGAGCGCGCGGTGTCGCGACGAGTCACCTCAGAGGCGAGCTGCGCTGCGCGCAGCGCGTGCTCCTCAGAGCGGTCGCGCACGCGAGCCTCGGCCAGGTCGCGATCGATTCGCCCGCGCCGCAGACGCACGCGCAGACTCACGCCCGCCCGCCGCGTTTGACCGGATATCCGCGTGTGGCCTGCCGCCTCGTATGTGTTTGTGTTAGTGCTCATGTCTGCCTCCTGTTCGTTGGAATCAGCCGGCACCCGGAAGACGCACCAGGCGTGCGCGCAAACCGCGTCAGCAGTGCCTATGCGGGAAGCCTCTAGGCTCGCGGTGGCGCTATCCACGCAGTTCTGGACATTCCCGCGTCCAGTTCTGGACCCAGCCCGTTCGCGGTCTGTCCGTTTCGAAAGGTCCGCTTGACTGCTGGGATAGCGACGACGTCGACGCTCTGTGCAGACATGTCCGCGCGACCGCGCGGTCTTGTGACTAGGTCGAAGCTCCGGCGTGGCGGACTACGCCGCGCGTGCACGTAGCGCCGACAGATCACGAACAAGCAGCCGTCGACGCTCGGTGTGCACCCAGTCGAGCTCGCGCAGCGCCTGAAGCGCATGTGCGACGCCCGCGCGCGAGGCGCCCGTCCACGCTGCTAGATCCTCTCTGGAGAGCGGGGAGATGACCGTCACCCCCTCCTCGGATGATTCGCCGTAGCGCTCCGCGAGCTCCACTATCCGCGCAGCCAAGCGGCCCATCGTGTCCGAGGCGGAGAATTGCGAGCGCTTGAGCGTTGTCTCTCGAAAACGTCGTGTGACGACCTCTAAGAGCGCGACCGCGACGCGCGGGGTGGATTCCAGGTGAAGGCGGAATGTCTCGGCGGTTGTTACGAGCGCCTCAACCGGCTCAAGCGCGGTCACGGTCGCGATGCGGGGCAGACCGTCAATCAGCGCCAGCTCGCCGAGAACATCCCCGGGGTCGCGGATGCTGAGCAGCATCTCGTGCCCGTCATGGTCCAGGCGCGCGACCTTCACTCGTCCGGCCAGGAGCAGCATCACGCGCCCGTCGGGCTCATTCTGGAACATCAATGCCGCGCCGCGCGGGAAGCTTCGCCGCACCCCGAGCTCGTGCAGCGCCCCGCGCTCGTCGCTGTTCAGCGACGCGATAAAGGTCCCGGGGGCCACGCGGGTCATGGAGGTCAGCCTGCGGTGGAAACTACCGGCCGAAAGCGCTCCACGAGGGGGCCATCACTGCTCGCACTGGTTCGTGGCTGCGGTGGAGGTTGCTGTAGAGTGCTCAGCGAGACTTGAATGGCCCAGATTTGAGTTGAACCGTGCTGGTGTAGCGACGTAACGAGAGGATGGCATTGGCTTCGGTTGAGCTGGCCTCGATTCTGATTACCGATCTGGTCGATTCGACCGCGTTGGCTTCGCGGGTGGGTGGGGTACGTGCCGATGAGCTGCGGCGAGAGCATTTCGGTCTGCTGCGCAAGGCGATCGAGGCGTGCCAGGGTCGGGAGGTCAAGAATACGGGGGATGGCCTGATGGTGGCGTTCGCCAGCTCGTCGGCCGCGGTCGGGTGTGCGGTGCGCATGCAGCAGCTGATGGAGCGGCGCAACCGTTTCGCAGATGAGAAGTTGCATGTGCGGATCGGGATCGGAGTTGGGGAGGCGACGGTTGAGGAGGGCGATTACTTCGGGATGCCGGCGATCGAGGCGACGCGTCTCTGCGATAAGGCGCTCAGCGACGGGATCCTCGCCTCGGCTCTGGCGCGGATGATGGCCGGTCCGCGCGAGGGGGGTTCGTTCGAGTCGGTGGGGATGTTGGAGCTGAAGGGCATCCCGGAGCCGGTGGAGGCGTTCGCGGCAGGCTGGGAGCCGTTGACGGCACAGGACGATTTTGGAGCGTCCGTCTTGCCGACTGCCCTGCGTTCGGTGCCGGCGATCGCCTATGTTGGGCGGGCCAAGGAGCGAAAACGGCTTCAAGAATGCGCACAGGAGGCGCGTGACGGGCACCGGCGGGTAGTGCTCCTCTCCGGTGATCCGGGGATCGGCAAGACGCGACTGGCGACACACACTGCGCTTGAGACCCACAGCGCGGGTTTCACCGTGTGCTGGGGGACGGCCGAGGAGGATCTGGGCGCACCTTACGGGCCGTGGATCCAGGCACTATCGCACTACGTAGAGCATGCGCCCATAGAGGTGCTGTCCGCGCATGTGGAGCGCTACGGCGGCGAGGTCATGCGCCTAGTGCGCGGTTTGACCAAGCGTGTGGCGGCGGTCCCGTCTCCGCAGCAGGCCGACTCCGAGACCGAGCGCTATCTGCTGTTCGAGGCGGTCGCAGGTCTCTTGGATGCGGCGTGCGATCACGGTCCGGTTGTGTTCGTGCTCGATGACCTGCACTGGGCGGACGGACAGACCCTGTCGCTGCTCAAGCACGTAGCGATGGCACCAGTACACCCGGCGTTGCTCGTGCTGGGAATCTATAGGGAGTCCGATCTTGACCGGCGCCATCCGTTGACCGACCTTCTCGCGGACTTGCGCCGGGTGGAAGGTGTCGAGCGTCTCGCGTTGCACGGCCTTGGGGTGGATGAGGTCGCAGAGATGATGGCCGCGGCAGCGGGGCACGAGATCGACGCCGTGGGCCTCCAGCTGGCGCAAGAGGTCACGCAGGAGACCGACGGAAACCCGTTCTTCGTGGCCGAGGTTCTGCGTCACCTGATCGAGTCCGGCGCGATCGCCCAGGGTTCCGATGGGCGTTGGGTGCTGCGGTCCTCGATCGCGGACTTGGGGCTGCCTCAGAGTGTGCGCGAAGTCGTGTGCCGCCGAGTGGAACGGCTGGGCGAGCAGTCGCAGCAGATCCTGACCATGGCGGCCGTGATCGGGCGCACGTTCGACGTCGAGTTGCTCGATCTGCTGATAGATGGCGATGAGGAAGAACTGCTCGACGCGCTCGAGACGGGAGTGCATGCCTCGCTGCTGGTGGAGTCCCCGGAGCGCGTAGGGCGCTTTAGCTTCGCCCACGCGCTGATCGACCACGCCCTCTATGACACTCTAGGCGCCATGCGACGCGGCCGGCTTCACCGGCGGGTGGCCGAGGCGCTGGAGCAGCTATGCGCTGAGGAGCCGGGCGAGCGGCTCGTGGCCGAACTCTCGGAGGCGGTGGGTTCCGCCGGCGGCTCAGCGGCGATCCTTGCCTACCACTGGCGCGAGGCCGGCCACTCAGACCAGACCGTCCACTACCTGCTCATGGCGGCTGAGCAGGCCGGGAACGGATGCGCAGAGGCGGAGGCAGTGACCCTCTACAACCAAGCACTCGGCCTGATACCTGAGGATGATGCGAGACGCCGGCGCGACGTGCAACTGAAGCGGGCGATTGCCTATGCGCGCTTTACCCACGCCATGACGCCCGGAGACACTTAGGGCGCGCCCCAGGACGCGAAGTGAAGCTGTGAAGGCGCGCGATCGCACGGGTCGAGCGGGCTCGTCTGCGGACGCCCAGCGCTATCGGCGGCGCGGTCGAGCGTGCCGTCAGTCCGCGAAATCCGCCGGTGTCACGACGGCGCCGATCTCGTACACACGCGTGACAGCGTGCTCACCGACTACCGCGGCGTGCTTGCGTACGCTCTCCTCGTTCGGAGCCTCGTAGACACAGAAGGTCTTGATGCCGGGCTCGTTGCTGGACTCGTCGCTGACGACGTAGCTGTGCTCCCATGTCACGTCCGGGAACTCCTGCGCGATGACGCGCTTCGAGGTTGAGCCGATCCTCCCCATGTCCTCTTCAACCGCGTCGCCGAAAACGCGCTCGATCAAGTACCGCGGCATCGCTCCTCCTTTGCGTTCTTTGGGTTGCGTCGCATATCCGAGCGATCATAAGCCACACCGCGCCGGCAGCAGGGCCGACGACATCCATATCTCTCAGCTCTTACTCGAGGCCGACCGCGGTTTCGCGCTCACTGGGTGACTACATGGATCGGGCGCGCAAGGAGTCGAGTTTGATCCGCCGACGTCGGTTTCGATCCAGCCACGTCCAAGCAGGGTTTGCAGCGTCTTGGCTACGCCGGCGCGCGACGACACCATCCAGCCGCCCAGATCCTCCTGGGTGATCGGGAGGGTGATGTGCGCCCCACCAAGCTGCTGCTCCGGGGATTGCGAACGTGCCGACGGCGGGGAGACAGGTGCGGAAGCCCGTGGTTACGGTCGAGCGCGGCCCGCGTGGGCGGGTTCGTGGGCGGTTTCGTGGGCGGTCTGGCGAACGGATCAGCGAGATGCGACCAGCACCGACGCGCCGGCAGCT
>CAWERP010000009.1:0-191569 GCA_963811445.1 uncultured Solirubrobacterales bacterium | reverse complement strand
TTGCCTGTCGGTCCGACCCGGCCTGCGGAGATCAGCACGTCCGCGCCCGCGCCCGACCCGAGGTCGAGCACTGTCTCGCCCTCTCTCAGGTTGGCGACGGCGGTCGGGACGCCGCAGCCGAGGGAGGCCTGTACCGCCGTCGCGGTTGCGCCCTCGGTTTCGCTCGCGTCGTAGAGAGTGGAGCCGAAGACCTGGGTGCCGTTGGAGTCCACGGTGCTCACCGGGCCACAGCCACACGATGTCGATTGGGTCTCGGCGATTGCGCGGGCCGCGGCGGCGTAGCGGTCGCGCACCGTCTCGCGGATGTCAGGCTCGGTCTTGATGCCGGCCGAGCAGCCGCAGCTGCCTCCGGCTGCGCTGGTGCTGCAGCACGCCTGCTTCTCTGAGGGCTCACAGCAGGTGGCCTGCGCCTCGGGAGCGCAGCAGGACGAAGTAGGGGTGCTCAGCTCAGCCATATCGATAGCTCCTTCATCGCGTCGGGGATGACGTAGTAGTAGGCCCACAGGCCCTGGCGCTCTGAGTCCACCAAGCCCGCGTCGCGCAGCTTCTTGAGGTGATGGCTGAGGGTCGGCTGAGAGACGTCAAAAAGCGGCACGAGCTCGCAGACACAGACCTTGCCGGCGTGCTTGCGAAGCACGTCGACGAGCTGTAGGCGGATTGGGTCGCCTAGCGCCTTGGCGACCTCGGCCATGCGTAGCGCCTCACCGCGCTCGACTTCGGGGTAGACGACCGGCTCACAGCACGGCTCACCCTTGGGGCGCTTGACCTTCGGAGCGAGCTCAAGATTGACAGACATCAATCTTGTTATATCTATTGAAGTGGTTGTTGTCAATGTAATACGATCGCCACCATGACTATCGACGGCGGCCTTGGCCAGCAGCGATCGCTGCGCTACGTGCTGTTTGTCTGTGTTCACAACGCTGGGCGCTCGCAGATGGCCCAGGCGTTCTTCGAGCGCTACGGCCCCCACGACGTTGTCGCTGAGTCCGCCGGCACCGAACCTGCTCGTGAGATCTCACCCGTGGTCGTGGAGGCGATGCGCGAGTCGGGGATCGACATCTCTGGCCGGCGCCCTAACCGGCTCTCGCTTGAGATGCAGCTGCACGCCGACTGGGCCGTGACGATGGGCTGCGGCGATGCCTGCCCATACGTGGCGAGCGCCGTCGAGGCGTGGGACATTCCCGACCCGGCGGGTCGGCCGATCGAGGATGTCCGGGCGATCCGCGACGGAATCGAGGCGCAGGTCCGCGAGCTGGTCGCGACGCGTCTTGAGGCGATCCGGACCGACCGCACCGCCCATCATTTACGTCTTGAGCGGCTCCTGCCGAAGCTTGTGGAGGAATTCGCCGAAACCAAGCCCGCCGAGGAAATCCGAGCGTGTGCCGACGCGGTCCTACAAGGCTTCGAGGGTGCCCGAGTACGCAGCCATATCCTGACGCTCGCGCACCACCAGACACGCGAATGCCTGCGCCAAGAGACCTGCCACCTCCTTGGCGAGACCGCGTGAGCGCACGCGTCGGCATCAACGGCTTCGGACGGATGGGTCGGCTGGCGCTCCGAGCCGCCTGGGGCTGGCCGGAGCTCAGCTTCGCGCACATCAACGAGCTGAACGGGGACGCGGGCACGGTCGCGCATCTGCTGACCTTCGACTCCGTTCACG
The DNA here is from genome assembly GCA_963811445.1 of uncultured Solirubrobacterales bacterium. Classification (GTDB taxonomy): domain Bacteria; phylum Actinomycetota; class Thermoleophilia; order Solirubrobacterales; family Solirubrobacteraceae; genus Palsa-744. The sequence continues at coordinate 189,909 of CAWERP010000009.1, read as the reverse complement.
GACGGTGGTCCGAGGATGTTCGGGGCGACGGGAACGCGCTCACCATCGAGGGGACCACCGTCAGCTTTAGCGACAAGGCCGAGCCCGGAGACGTCCCGTGGGGAGAGCTGGGCGTTGAGGTCGTGCTCGAGTGCTCGGGCCGCTTCCGCACCGAGGAGTCACTCGACGCCTACTTCAGGCAGGGAGTGCGCAAGGTCATCGTCGCGGCCCCCGTCAAAGGCCGAGCGCTGAACGTCGTCGTCGGAGTCAACGACCACCTCTACGATCCCTCGACGCATGACCTCCTTACAGCGGCGTCCTGCACGACGAACTGTCTGGCACCGGTCGTCAAGGTCATCCACCAGGGAGTCGGCATCCGCCACGGGCAGATAACGACGCTCCACGACATGACGAACACGCAGGTGGTCGTCGACGCGCCGCACAAGGACCTACGGAGGGCGCGCGCGTCCAGCCTCTCGCTCATCCCCACGACCACCGGATCTGCGACTGCGATCGGCCTGATCTTCCCCGAGCTTCAAGGGAAACTGAACGGCCTGGCAGTGCGCGTTCCCATGCTCAACGCCTCGCTCACCGACTGCGTCTTTGAGGTCACCCGACCGACCACGGTCGAAGAGATCAACGGGCTGCTTCGCGACGCCGCCGATGGTTCTCTGGCCGGGATACTTGGCTATGAGGAGCGCCCGCTCGTATCGGTCGACTACCGCGACGACCCGCGCTCCGGAATCGTCGACGCTCTCTCGACCATGGTGACCGATCAGACACAGGTAAAGGTCCTGGCTTGGTATGACAACGAGTGGGGCTACGCCAACCGTCTCGTCGAGCTCGCGCGCAAGATCGCCGACGGTCTGCCGTCGGGCTCAGCCGATGGCTAGCAGCACCGCCGCGCCCGCGCAGGGCTCTGCGCCGACGGCGCGCGGGGACATGCGCAACTACATCCTGGTGACGGGTGCGTACTGGACCGACACGCTGGTCGACGGCGCGATCCGGACACTGGTCCTCTTCTACTTCGATCAGCTCGGCTACACGCCGCTGCAGGTCGCCTCGCTCTTCGTGTTCTACGAGATCGCGGGGATAGTCACGAACCTCGTCGGCGGCTGGCTCGCGGCCCGACTCGGCCTGAAGATCACGCTCTACATGGGCCTGGCGATCCAGTTCACGGCGCTGTGCATGCTCGGCCTCGTGCCACCGTCGCTGCTCGTCGTTCCCTACGTCATGGTCTCCCAGGCTCTCTCGGGCGTCGCGAAGGACCTGAACAAGATGAGCTCCAAGAGCGCCGTCAAGCTCGTCGTCGCCGCAGACGATCAGTCCGCGCTCTACCGCTGGGTCGCGATCCTCACGGGATCAAAGAACGCACTGAAGGGCGTCGGCTTCTTCCTCGGCGGCGTGCTGCTCACACTCATCGGCTTCCAGCCCGCCGTGATGGCGCTTGCCGGACTCGTACTCGTCGCACTGATCGTGACCTTGACGATGATGCGCGGACACCTCGGCAAGCCAGACAAGACCGCCAAGTTCAAGCAGATGTTCTCCAACAACCGAGCGGTCAACATCCTGGCAGCCGCGCGCATCTTCCTATTCGCAGCCCGCGACGTGTGGTTCGTGGTCGGTCTGCCGTTCTTCCTGTATTCCGAACTGCACTGGAGCTTCTGGAAGACCGGAACCCTGCTCGCAGCCTGGGTGATCGGCTACGGCGCTGTGCAGGCGGCCGCACCACGCTTCGTCCGCAAGCGCGGCAGCGGCCCCAACGGCGAGCCCGACGGCAGGATGGCCGCGTGGTTGGCCTTTGGCGTTGCCCTGTGTCCGGCAGCGATGGCCCTCGCGCTCGACGCCAACCTCGACCCCACCGCCACGATCGTCATCGGCCTGATCCCCTTCGCGATCGCGTTCGCCGCGAACTCCGCGGTCCACTCCTACCTGATCCTGGCCTACGCGGACAACGACAAGGTCGCGATGAACGTCGGCTTCTACTACATGGCCAACGCCTTCGGACGACTCGCCGGCACCATCCTGTCCGGACTGATCTATCAATGGCACGGCCTTACCGCATGCCTGTGGGTCTCAACGGTGTTCCTCATCGTGGCCGGGCTGCTCTCGCTCCTGCTGCCGACAGAGGTCCCTGCGACCGCGCGACGAGCCGAGCTCTCGCAGGCCGCATAAGACTCGCCGCCACGACTACCGCGTCGAGAGGAGCGCGCTGACCAGCGGTGCGTGTCACGCCAACCACGCGGCGAGGTCGCGCAGGCGATCGGGGAAGATGAAGTAGTAAGCCCACAGGCCGCGCCGCTCGCTCCCTATAACTCCTGCAGAGAGGAGGATCTTCAGGTGTTTCGCCAGTGCCGGCTGACTCATCTCGAACAACGGCATCAACTCGACCTGACAAATCGCCTCCGGACTGGCCTTACGCAGCGCATCCACAATCCTCAGACGGGTCGGGTCAGCCAGCGCCTTGATCACAGCGACCAACTCCACCGCTTCTCCAGCGTCCAGGTCGGGCTCGACTAATGCCTCGGAGAGGCCGCCGACCCGACGTGTGCGCGGCGTAAAGACTGCCCGCGTCTCGGACGACATGCCAGCAGGATACGCATCCCAACGCCGAAGCAGCTCAAGGCCGGGCGAGCACCCATCCGATGGCGAGGAGCACTAATGCGACGTTCGTACCTATCCGAAAGCTTCGCGCGCTGTCGCTTTCGGGGACGAGCGAGCATCCGACGGAGGGCCTGACTCACGCTCGCGTTGGACGATTAACAGGCGTCTCCGCCGAACGGATCAGCGCGCCCGCTTTTCACGCAAGCGAGCGTCCCGGCCGACGTCGCCCTCAGCCCGTCTCGGGCAGAGAGCACTCGCGGGGTCGGTCCCTCGGCTCGCTCCTGCTTTACACCGACTCAGCCACCGCATGAGTCGCGGCTGAGGCTAGGCCGAGCGCCGCGCGCGCGTCCGCGGACGCGGCCCGCTACCGCGGTCTTCGGCCTTGACGGCCTTTGCGAGCTCTCCGACAACCTCCGCCAACTCCTCATAGGCGCGCGCCACCTCGAGCATGTCCTCGCCTGCCGCCACCGTGCCAAGTCGTGTTATCGCCTGGTCAAAGCGTCGCCAGAGCTCTTCGGGTCCACGCCGCCCGGTGCCTGCCCGCAGCTCATACGGTGGCTCACTGTCGGCCTTGCGCGCGGGCGGCCACTCAAACCCCTGAGCGTCCGCCGCGCGGCAGACACGCGCCGCCTCGGTCGCGCCCTGCGCGAGCGCAGCCAGTCGGGCGGCGAAGCCGAGGTCCGGGGGCGCCTGCTTGTGCGCCTCCACTGCGCTGGCCCAGCTGGCCATTCCCTGCTTGAAGTCGCCGAGGAGCTGTTGATCGGCATCGGCAGCCCTGTCTTTGCTCATTTGCCGATCCTACTCAGCGCTCAGGCCAGCGGGATATCTCAGCGATGGCTGCGCCAGGCGCTTACCGTCAGCGTGAGCCCGTGAACAGCGGGATCTTGAGGTCGCGGCAGACCTTTCGTGCGAGCGGCCAGGCGATCTCGTTGTGGCGCGGCAGCACCGATGCTCGTCCGGTCGGTCCGCGCCACTTCTCGTGCTTGGTGCCGCCGACGACGCGGCAGCCGTGCTCGCGCAAGTGCGCCTCGAGCGCCCGGCGCTTCACCGCTGGGCGGTGAAGATGAGCGGCTCGCCGTCGGCCGGCGTGTCCAACGCCTCGTCGGGCGTGAGCATCGTCTGCAAGGCGTCGATCACGTTCTCGCGCGCCTCCTCGCGGCTGCGGCCCTGGCTGTGGGTGCCGGGAACCTCGGGGATCGACGCGACGATCCAGCCGTCGCCGCCATCCTCGTAGACGATCGTCAGACGCAGCGTCTCATTCATCCCCAACAAGGTAGCCGGCTCGGACGCCGAACGCCACTCATGCCCCGCCGACGCGTCGTGATCTCCGGACTGCTAGCTGCCCGAGGAGCGACTGCCTCGGCGGCCGGAAACCGACCGCAATCGACCGCTACGAGGCGCTCGAGACCGCCCCATCGCCGTGACAAAAGTCGCGCAATTGTTTGCACATTTGTCTGCACGGCGCGATTTTGAGGACCCGTTTCCTACCGATTTGCAGGGCCTTCTCACTTTTGCCTCGTGGGAATCATAATCCGCGTGTCGGGGGTTCGAGTCCCTCCTCCGGCACTCGACGAAAACCCCGCTACGGCGGGGTTTTCTTTTGTCGGGGCTCAGGCCGAAGGTCCGAAAAAGGGCCAGGGTGTCAGCGGATCAGGCATCGATGATGCCGCGAACCGTGAGGACCAGCAGGACGTTCGGCGCGCCATCCGGCGCATCGACGTGGCCGATCGCCTCCCAGTCCGGACGCGAGCCGTCGAGGGTCCTGTTGGCCACCCCACCGAGCGGTTGCCGTCGGATCGGAAGCTTGCTTCGATCAGGCTGGCTCATGGTGTGAGGTCGACCTTTCATTTCTCGAGGAGCGGTGCCGCATTTTTCGGGCGGGTTCGGCCACCCGACACCCAAACGCCGCGCGCGTACCGAAGCCCCTCGACGCGCTGCTCGGCGTCACCGTGATGCGACGCGGGATCACACCGATGGGGCACGACGCTACCTATTGGCCCCGTTGATCAGAGCCCTGTCTCGGCGGTGATCCTCCCGGACTCGACGGCCTTAGCGAGGGCCCTGTATCGCCGGGTAGGCGTTCGAGGTCGGGGCACCCGCTGATCGAGCTCATGCTCACACACCCCTCCAGCACGAACCGCTAGAGCCGGTCCGCGATCATCACGGACTATCGCGGGGGTGCCCCGCCCATGTTCTTCCCGTCGGGCTCAGAACCCGGTGTTCGTCTTGACACGCTTGCGATCGCGCTCGTGCAGGCCGCCCTTGGCTGCGAGCGTCTTGCACGCCTCGGCGATGTCCCGGCCGAGCGTCATCGTAAGCGAGTGCCCTAGCGTCTCCTTGACGAGCACGCGCATGATCTTGATGTGTTCGGCGTTGGGCGGCAGCGTGTAGGCGGGCACCATCCAGCCGCGCTCGGCAGCCAGCTGCGCGGATACGTCGAACTCGTCGTAGTTCTGCCCGCCGGTGAGTTTGAACGCCACGAGCGGGAGCTGCTCGTCCTGCTCGCCTCCGATCAGCTCGAACTCGCCGATTGCCTCGATCTCCTTGGCGAGCGTGCGCGCGTTGTAATTCATCGTCTCCATGATGTAGCGGTAGCCCTCGTGGCCCAGGCGCACGAAGTTGTAGTACTGCGCGAGCACCATCGCCGAGCCGGTGGAGAAGTTCAGGGTGAACGTCGCGTCGCGCTTGCCGAGATAGTTCTCGTAGAACACGAGGTCCTCCGGGAGATCGCTCTTCTCCCTGAACACGAGCCATCCGATCCCGGGGTAGACGAGGCCGAACTTGTGGCCCGAGACGTTGATCGAGCGGACCTGCTCGAGGCGAAAGTCCCACTCGGAGTGGGGGTAGAGGAACGGCCAGACGAAGCCGCCGCTTGCCCCGTCGACGTGTAGCGGCACATCCATGCCCTTGTCGTTCTTGAGGTCGAGCAGGAGGTCGTTGATGCCGACGATGTCGTCGGCGTGGCCGGTGAAGGTCGTTCCGAGCACGGCGGCGACGCCGATCGTGTTCTCGTCGACGTGCGGCTCCACGTCCTCGGGGCCGATGGTGTACTTGTCCGGCTTCAGCGGAACGATGCGGGGCTCGACGTCGAAGTAGCGGCAGAACTTCTCCCACACGACGTGCACATCCCCGCCGAACACGAGGTTCGGGGAGTCGAGCGACTTCCCGGCTGCCTGGCGGCGCTCGCGCCACTTCCACTTCAGCGACAGGGCTCCGAGCATGATCGCCTCCGAGGACCCCTGCGTACGCGCGCCGGTCGTCTCGCCGGGGGCGTTGAAGAGGTCGGCGAGCATCCGGATACAGCGCTGCTCGATCTCGGCCGACTGCGGATACTCGGCGTGGTCGATGAAGTTGACGCGCAGGGATTCCTGGATCACCTGCTCTGCCTCGGGCTCCATCCAGGTCGTCACGAACGTCGCCAGGTTGCGGGCTGGCAGGCCGTCGAGCACCATCTCCTGCTGGACCAGGCCCATCGCTTCCTCGGCGGTCATGCCCGCCTTGGGCAGCTTCTCGCTCGGCGCCGGCTCGAGCAGGTAGCGGTTGCCGTACATCGCCTCAAGGCTCTCGATCTGCTGTCGTGTGAGCTCTTGTGGGGTTCCGTCAGGGCCTGTTCGGCGCGCGGGTGGCACGGTCATCCTCCTAGGGGTTTGGGCTGCGGGGTGCGGGCCGCCGCCGGGGAGAGCACGGCTTGCCCGAGAGGCCACTCGGCAGGCGATTATAGGTCTCCGTTCATGCCCGGCACCGCGGGGTAGCGGTCGCCCAGGCCGCGGTCGCCGCGTGGGTCACGCGATCATGGCCCACCAGGTCGTCAGCGCTGCTTTCGCGTAAAGGCAGGAGCTATGCGCATCGCGACCGAGACGACCGCTTGGGACGACCTGGAGCTGCCCGCACCGACAACGCCCACACGACTGCTTCGCCCGCGAAAACAGCATTGACGACCTGCCGTGCTGGGGCTCCTGCGTGTCGATCGAGGCGACACAATGCTCGCACCCCCGACCAGCCCCGGTCCCCGAGCAGGCGAGGACTCTCTGGCGCGGATCAGATGATCCGCATCGACAACCAAAGGAGGGCGGCGTCGAGTCATGGCGTCCAACGCCAAGCGGCCGATCCCCCCTGGTCACTGGCTTGCGCCCAGGGGGCGCGACATCCCAGATGGGATTCGATGTCGTGCCGCTCAGCTATGCGGCTCGATCGGCGGGCACTTCCACTTGGCGTCGATTACCTCCGGCCGCGGCCGGTACATGCGCAGGATCACGAACCACTCACCGTCGCCCGGTGACGGCAGCCAGTTCGCCTCCTCGTCGCTGCCCGGAGACTCGGACTGCAGCCAAATCGTCAGCCCGCCGTCGGCATCCTTCTTCAGGCCGCCCGTGCGTCGCCGATCGAGTAGCGGTCGATCGAGTTGGCGACCAGGTTGAGGTCGGAGCCGTACATCCCCAGCGACCAGAACGAATCGACCGGCGGCATGTCGTCGGCGTCGAAGTGGATCCGGTAGCGGTGGTCAGCCCCCAGCTTGTTGCCCTCGGCGTCGTCGAAGTTGACCAGGTAGACGGCCTCGGCGGGGTCGTTGCACATGATCCCGGCCATCGACTGGTCTGCCGCCCGGAACAGGAAGTCGTCGCCGAAGCGCCCGATCTCCGGCGGCGGGTAGCGCCAGCCGTCGACGACCGTCGCCCAGTCGCCGCTGAGGAACTGCTGTTTGAGCAGCGCCATCCCGAGCAGCTCGGCCCGCATGAGGCCTTGCTTGACGGCGTCGGGCTGGGCCTCGATGTCGAGTCCGGGGCCAATCCCGATTCGGCTCGTAAACGTCGACGATCCGCCACGCTGGCTCATCCTTGACTGCGCCGCGATCGACGACCTCGACTACACCGGCGGCAAGACGCTCGCCGAAGTCGCCGACCAGCTGCACGACCGCACCGTCGTCCTCGCGCTGTGCGCAGTCAACGAAAGGGTGCGCAAGCAGCTCGACACGTTCGGCATCACCCCAAAGGTGGGCGAGGAGCACATCTATGAAACGTGTGGAGGACGCGACCGAGGCGTTCCGCGCCGCGGAGCCCGCCCGGACATGACGACGCGCGCGGCGTATCCAGTGCCCACGCGTCGGTGCCGCGCAAGGTCCCCACGTGATCGATCAAGACAAGGAAAAAGAGCAATGGCCAACGCGTGCCAGCAGCAGCGGAGGGCCTTGAGCGGACGGCTGGCGGTGCCGTGCGCCGACTGCTGCCGACGGCGTCCTTGGCTTACGCCTGTCAGGGAGGCGATCGTCCAGGGCCCCGGACTGCGTGACGGTGCTCCGCCCGGCGGGATCTTCAGGCCACTGGCGAACGGGGTGGCCCGATGAGACGAGCGCTGCTCCGGGCGCTCTGCGACGCGCCCCAGGGCTCGGCGGCGCCGCTCGCCAGTACGCGCCCGGTGCCTCGGAGCGGGACATGACAGTGCAGGCGCTGGACTCCCAGTACGGGGAGGCTATGCAGTGGAGCCCGCAGCCGCCGCGTTTCCGGCTGGTTCGCGTGCTCGTGTCGTGGCTGGTAGCGACCCTAGCGTTGCTCGTGGCGGCAGAAATCGTTGCCGGCGTGAGCGTTCACGGCTTCGGTGGCGCGCTCCTCGCGGCTGCTCTGATCGCGATCCTGAACGCGGTGCTGCCACCGCTTGTGGCGGCGCTGCGCCTGCCGTTCACCCTGGCGCTGGGCTTCGTGCTGGTGCTGTTCGTCGACGCGCTCATGCTGCTGGTCGTCTCCGAAGTCGCTCCCGACGCGATCACCGTCGATACGTTCGGGGACGCGTTGCTGGCCTCGCTGGTCATGGCCGCGGCGAGCGTGGTGCTCGAGGTGATCTTCGGCGCCGACGATGACGACACCTACACGCTCCGCGTGATCCGGCGGATCGCGCGTCGGCGAGGCAAGCCGACGTCAACGGACGCGCCCGGGATCGTGTACCTGGAGATCGACGGACTGGCGCTTCCGGTGCTCCAGCGCGCGATGCGCGACGGCCACGCGCCCAACCTGGCTCGTTGGCTTCAGGAGGGCACGCATCGCCTGGTCGAGTGGGAGACCGACCTCTCCTCGCAGACCGGGGCCAGCCAGGCCGGGATCCTGCTCGGCTCCAACGAGGACATCCCCGCTTTTCGCTGGGTCGAGAAGGAGACGGGGCGGCTGATGACATGTTCAGCGCCCGCCGACTGCGCGGAGATCGAGGCCCGCCATGCGAGCGGCCGCGGGCTGCTCATCGACGGAGGCGCGAGCCGTGGCAACCTGCTTTCCGGGGAGGCGGACGAGGTCATCCTCACGGTCAGCCGGATGGAGGCCGAGAAGCAGGCGAACCCGGGATACCGTCCGTTCCTGGCCAACGGCTTCAACGTAACGCGGGCGCTGGTCCTGTTCGGATGGGAGGTGATCCTCGAGCTGCTCGCAGCCACGCGCCAGCGCCGGCGCGACGTTCGACCCCGCGGTCACCGCGGCGGGTATTACCCCTTCCTGCGTGCGGCATTGTGCGTGGTCGTGCGCGACCTGATCGTCTTCGGCGTGCTCACCGACATGATGAGCGGCAGGCCCGCCGTCTACGCGACGTTCTCAAGCTACGACGAGGTCGCCCATCACTCGGGGCTCGAGCGCACCGACACGATGGAGGCGCTGTATGAGCTCGACGAGCACTTCGGGCGCATCGCACGCGCGTGTCGCTACGCACCCAGGCCCTACAAGCTCGTCGTCCTCTCCGATCACGGCCAGACGCAGGGCGCCACCTTCAAGCAACGCAACGGCTACGGCCTCGACGAGCTAGTCGAGCGCTCGCTCCAGACCGGCACCGTGTCTCGACTCACCGGGGGCGACGAGAACGACGCCGCCGTCGGTCATGCTCTCAACGAGGCCACCGGTCGCGCCGCGTCCGACGGCAAGAGCTCCAAGGACGACGTCAGTGACCGCGAGGTGATCGTTCTCGGCTCCGGGAACCTCGGCCTGATCTACCTGATGGAAGAGCAGCGGCGCTTGACGCTAGAGGAGATCGAAGAGCGCCATCCCCGGTTGCTCGGAGCGCTTCGGGAGCACCCCCACATCGGCTTTCTGCTCGTGCACTCAGCCGAGCACGGGCCGGTCGTCCTCGGCGCGCGCGGCACCGCCTACCTGGCCACCGGTCGCGTCGACGGCGAGGATCCGCTCGCCGGCCTCTCGAGCACCGCATCCGCGCACCTGGAACGCACCGACGCCTTCGAGCACGTCGCGGACATCATGGTCAACAGCTTCTACGACCGCCAGCTCGACGAGGGCTGCGCCTTCGAGGAGCTCATCTCATTCCACGGGGGCATGGGCGGGCCCCAGACCCGTCCCTTCCTGTTCTATCCCAGCGAGCTGCCGGCGCCCCTCGAGCCGATCATCGGCGCCGCTTCGGTGCATCAGATCCTCAGCGGCTGGCGCCGCGCTCTCCAGTACGAGCAGAAGCCCGCAGCCGAGCAGCCGCATGTCAGCACCGCTGAGGCGTCGCCATCCTCCAAATCCTCAACCCCCGCTCCGGAGGTCTAGGCCCGACCCGACCGGAGAACCTCACCCGCAGATCGTAAGGAGATCACGACCATGACCACCTCCAAAGGGAGCGCGGCCGCTCCGCCGCCGCCCACCCGCGAGCAGAGAACTTCCTGCTGCGCAAGCCGCTGACCGCCCCGCGGGCGGCGCGGATCATCGCGTCCTTCACCGTCTCCGCGACGATCATCGCCGGGGTGCTGATCCACTTCACCGACGAACAGAACTTCCCCAACATCGGCGACGGCCTGTGGTGGGCCGTGCAGACGGTGACGACGGTCGGCTATGGAGACCTCGTGCCAACGAGCACTACGGGACGGCTCATCGCCGCGCTGGTGATGATCGGCGGGATCGGCTTTCTGACCGTCATCACGGCCGCGATCACCTCGACTTTCATCGAGAATGCGCGCAGGCGCATCGAGGGCACCGAGAGCGACGTCGTCTCCGCGAAGCTCGATCAGATCGGCGTGCGTCTCGACGTGATTGAGACCGCGCTCAAGGAAATCGGCGCGCGCGACCGCGATGAGTGACGCCGCCTCTCCCCCGGCTGATCCGGGCTCGCTGACGAACTGGAGCAGTGCGCGCCGCGAACTAGCTGACGCTCGCTTCGCCATGCCATTGCAGTAGCCCGCACGCTCCAGGCCGGCTGACTTCTCCAATCCGGAGGTGGCGTCAGGGGTGGGTGATGAGCAGACGGGCCTCATACCGGCCAAGCGATGCAGCGGTAGAGTGCAAAGCGATGACTGGGGGGTCTTCGTCCGAGGGACGCGCCGCAGCGCCGGATGACGTGCCTGCGGTTGCAGCGTGCCTTACGAGCGCCTTCCACGACGACCCAGTCTGGGGTCTGTGGGCGTTTCCTGAGAGGACGAGCCGGGCGCAGCGGCTGTATGAGTTCATGCGCGCCTTTGCTCTCGCTGGCGTGCGATACCCGTGGGTCCGCATGACCGACAACGCCGAGGCGGTGGCCCTCTGGCTGCCGCCGGGCGAGCCGGAGATGACGAGCGAGGAGGAGCGGGCTTTCGAGCAACTCCTCACCGCGCTGCTCGGCTCGCGAGCACGCGAGGTGCAGGCCCTCTTCGAGCGCTTTGACGAGCAGCATCCGCAGGACGAGCCGCACTACTACCTCAGCTTGTGGGCGACGCACCGCGACCACGCGGGTCGTGGACTCGGGACCGCGCTCATCCACGACAATCTCGCCCGCATCGACGCAGAGCGGATGCCCGCCTACCTTGAGTCGACCAATCCCGCCAACCTCCCCCGCTACGAAACTCTCGGCTTCCGTCGACGCGGCGAGTTCGGCCCCGAGGGTGGGCCGGTGATCACCACGATGTGGCGCGACGCTCGTTGAGCGCGCACCCCTGACGGGGCGGGGCTCGTCGGCCGGCGTGCTGGCCCGTCATGGCCACTCACCTCGCCTACGGGATACCGGCCGGACGAACCGCGGAGACAACGCTCACCTCGCGCGGGCCCTGGCGTCGGACCCTACGAAGGAGGAGCCCTGAGTCTCAATCAAGACACCGCGTACCGGGTGGAGTACCGGTATCGTCGTCAGTGATTGTGTGGGCGGTCGGCCGCCGCGGTCGGGCGCGACGCTGGGGGCGGGAGGCTGCACTGTGGCGGAGGTCGTGATCGTCGGCGCCGGCATCGGCGGACTCGCGACCGCGCTTCTGCTCGGCCGTGAGGGGCGCAGCGTCGTAGTCTGCGAGCGCGACCCCGCACCCGTCCCACCCTCGACCGAGGAGATGTGGTCTGACTGGGGTCGCCCCGGCATTCCGCAGGCGCGTCTCGGGCACTGCTTCCTGTCGGGCTTTCGCATGCTGCTCGGGCAGCGCGCTCCAGACGTGCTCGAGCACCTGTACGCGGCCGGCGCTCCGCTGGTCGACTTCGCGGCGGACATGCCGGGCGACGAGCGTCTGCCCGAGGACGGCGAGATGACAGCGATCATGTGTCGCCGCCCTGTCCTCGAGGGAATCCTCCGCCAGGCCGTTCAGGCGGAGCCGACGGTGCAGCTGCGTTGTGGATGTGACGTGGTTGGGCTCGTCGCCGAGCCGTCTCTGATTCCTGGAGTGCCGAAGGTCGTTGGCGTTCGCACGCGCGAGGAGGGGTCGATCGCCGCGCGGACCGTGGTCATCGCGGGGGGACGACGCGTTCCGGTACAGCGCTGGTTTCAGGAGATCGGCGCCTCGGCACCCGTCGAGCAATCCGAGGGCTGCGGGTTCGTCTGCTACACGCGGTTCTTCCGCATCCGGTTGGGACCGGGCGAGGACCACCACGTGTCGACCGAGCTCGCCGTGGAGGGCGACCTGGGCTACATGAAGTACGAAATCTTCGGCGCCGACCAGTCCACCTTCTGCGTCGAGCTGTGCCCGCCGGCGCGGGATCGCGAGCTGCGCGCGCTGCGCCACGAGGCTGCCTACATGGCGGGCGCCCGGGCGCTGCCCGAGAGTCTCGACTGGCTCGAACCCGAGCGCGCGACGCCGATCGGGCCGGTCGCCGCGATGGGCGAGGAGCGCAACCTGCTGCGCCAGTTCGTCACCGCCGGACGTCCGATCGCGTTGGGCGTGCACGTCATCGGCGACGCGCGCTGCCAGACGAACTCGCTCTACGCATGGGGAGCGGGGTCGGCCCTCGCCGCGGCAACAACGCTCGTCGACGTCCTGACCGAGCACCCCGGCGATCCCCAAGCCCAGGCACTGGCGTTCGAGGCGCGGCGCGGCGCAGAGATCACCGGTCGCTTCGAGCTCTCGCGTGCACGCGACAGAGCGTTCCGCCGCTTACAGGACGGAGAGCCCGAGTGGGACGACCCAGCCCACGGTCACGGGCTCATCCACAGCGTCGTCCTGCCCGCGGCCGAGGAAGACCCCGCCGTCTACCGAGCCGTCACAAGATGGGATTTGCAGCTCGACTCCGTCGGCGCACTGGCAGAGAACACCGCCGTGCTTGAGCGGGCGCGAGCGCTCGCGGCCGCGCGTGAGCCGGAGCCAGAGACAACGCCGAAGCCAACGCGCGACGCGCTTCTGGAACTCATCGCAGTCGCAACCTCCGGCTCCTGACACGCAGTCACGGCCCGCGCGCTCATCGCCCGCGGCCTGGCCTGAGGACCTCGACCGCGCACAGCAGATGCTCGAGCAGGCCGAGGAGACCGCCGGGCGTCTCGGTGCGGGGCTCGTCACCCGCGAAGTCGCGGAGTGCCGCACCGCGCTGGCGGCAATGAGATTCGAAGGCCACCCGTAACGCGCGTCTGCCGCCTCCGGATGGTCTGTTCGATCCACCCGGCAACCCGCCCGCAAGAGCGCCTGACCTACGCTAAGGTTTGGCCCGTTTTGTAGACGTTTCGCCCATTGGCGCGGGGCCACGCTGAACTTGGCCTGTCTCGCCGGGCGAAGCTGAGCAGGCAGATCCTCTGGATCTGCGTCGAAAAGGAGAGGAGACATGGACGTGTCTGGACTTCGGCGGGTACTCACGACTTGTGCTGCGTCCCTGTTCGCCGCATGCGTCGTATCTGGCCCAGCATGGGCGGGGGGCGACGGTGCGAGGGACCATCACAAGGCTTCCCCCAGGGAGCACCACAAGGGTCGGAAGGAGCACCACAAAGCTCCGCCCCCAAAAGGGCCGACCATCACCCCGATCGCGAGTGGCCTGGACAACCCAAGGGGACTGGCGTTCGGGCAGGACGGCCGGCTATATGTCGCCGAAGCCGGCCACGGCGGCACCGAATGCATTCCGGCGCAAACACCGGAAGAAGCACCAACCTGCGTGGGCTTCACGAGCGGGATTGGCAGAATCGATGCGTGGGGTGTCCATCGGGTCGTCTCCGGCATCGTGTCCCTTGCCGGCCCCGACGGCTCTGCCGCGATCGGTATCGACGGGGTGTCTGTGCGCGACAACGGGAGTCTGTTCGGGATTGTGGGCGAGTCCTCAGACGCCGTCCCACCCGCGGCCGGCAAATTCCTGTCCGCGAAAACGATCGAAGAAGGCAGCGCCCAGTTGGGGCGGCTGATCAAGGTTCACCCGAGCGGTGAGTCGAAGGTAGTCGCCGACGTTGGGCACTTCGACTTCCAGTGGACCAAAGAACACAAAGAACTCGTTCCCGAACAGTTCCCCGACGCGAACCCCTACGGCGTGCTTGCCTCGGAGGACCAAGTTTGGGTCACCGATGCCGGTGCCAACACGCTCGATCGAGTACGGCGGGACGGGTCGGTCAGCGTAGTCGCGTTCTTCCCGAACCCGCCGGTCTCCGACGCGGTTCCGACCTGTATCGACCGTGGCGCTGACGGCGCCCTGTACGTCGGAGAGCTGACGGGCGGAGGCAACGGGCCTGGCAAGTCGATCGTCTGGCGCGTCGTGCCGGGGCAGCAGCCGGAAGTGTGGGCGAGCGGGCTCACCGCGGTGACAGGCTGCGGATTCGGCTCCGACGGTCAGTTCTATGCCGCGGAGTTCTCGACTCTCGGGTTCGAAAGCTTCGCGCCCGGAACGGGAGCCGTTGTGCGGGTTCCCCCCCACAGCACCGCACCCATCCCGGTCGTCTCGAACAGCCCCGGACACACCGACAGTCCCCTCTCGTTCCCCAACGGGTTCGCTGCCGGACCGGATCGGGCCCTGTACGTGTCGAACTGGAGCATCGCGCCCGCCAGCAACGGCGCTGGCCCGACGGGCCAGGTGGTGCGCATCACACCGTAGCTGCTCGAAAAGGAGCCACTGACCGGCCTGCCCCCATCATGCGACGACGCATGATGGGGGCAGCCGGCCCGCCTCAAGATGTCCGATGCGCGTGATCTCCGGGGTCGGTGCAAATCGCCAAACACTGGCGCAGGCGAGCAGCGACCGCGCCTGTATGGCTAGCGTTCGCGCATTGGATGCCCGCGCGCGCCACTGCTTATCTGTGCAGGGACCACGTGTCAAGCACGCGATCCGGGGTTGTCGTTGGTTGACTCGACCGTCGCGGCTCGTGCTCTCGCGCCTGCCAGCAAGTGCAGGCGCCCGGGCGTGAGAACTACCCTCCGAGATGCCCTGACCGCATGGCAAGGCCAGACTGTGACATCTGCGCGAGCGCCGCAGACGGTTCCTCACTTGGCGAGCGCTCCCAGGACGGCCGAGAGGGCATCCCGGAACCTCCGTCGGCGCTCACGTGCACGCCGAGGATCTGATGAATCTGGATGCGGTTGAGGTCGAACCCTACGCGCGAGATCGCCATGTACAGGCGCCAGATGCGCGCTCGGCGCTCTCCGACCTCGGCTACTGCCCGCTTCCAGTGGCGTTCGAGATTGGCCCCCCACTCACACAGCGTCCTCGCGTAGTGCTCGCGTAGGTTCTCCTCGTGGCGCACCTCGAGGCCGTGATCGTGCATCGCGCCGATGACCGTCCCGAGGCCTTGAAGTTCCCCGTCGGGAAACACGTAGCGGTCGAGGAACGGGCCGGTGCGCTGGCGCTCGTGGTTTGAGGAGCGGGTGATCGTGTGATTGAGCATCCTGCCCTGGGGTCGCAGGCGGGCGGCCATCGACTGGAAATGCGGACCCAGCTGAGCCGTTCCGATGTGCTCCATCGCGCCAACGGAGGAGATCGCGTCGAAGCCCGTTGCGGCTAGGTCCCGGTAGTCGAGAAAGCGCACGTCGGCACGGTGGTAGAGCCCCGCGTCAGCTATCGCACGGCGGGCCCAGTCGGCCTGCTCGTGTGAGAGGGTGACACCGAGTGCCCGCACGCCGTAGTGCTCAGCGGCGTGGCGCACGAGCCCGCCCCAGCCGGCGCCGATGTCGAGTAGGCGCTCGCCGGGCTTTAGGTCGAGCTTGCGGCAGATGAGGTCAAACTTCTCGCGCTGGGCCTCCTGAAGCGTGGTGCCCGGAGTTGTGAATACCGCGCACGAGTAGGCCATTGAACGACCGAGCACGAGCTCGTAGAAACGATTCGACAGATCGTAGTGGTGGGAGATCGCCTGCGCATCCCGCGCCTTTGAGTGGCGCTCGAGTCCGCGGCGCCACGGAGCTCTAGCCTCCTCGGAGGGAATCGGGGGGCGACGAAGCATCCAGCGCCGTGCGAAGCGGAGCACCTGATCCCACGGAACCGACTCACACCTGTGCGCGAGCAGGTTGTGCAGCGTCGCGTGCAGGTCGCCATGGACTTCGAGATCGCCCATCACGTAGGCACGTGCCAGCCCCAGCTCTCCCGGCGCGGTCATGAGGTAGCGGGCGGCCCTCGGTGAGCGGACCTCGACCATCCCTACAGCGTCGCTTCGATCAGACACACTGCCGTCATACGCGCGGAAGCCGACCGGAGCGTCGTCGAAGAGCAACTCAAAGAACTCTGCGAGCGTCAACGTCAGTCATCCGTGCCATCCCCTGCACCCGGGAAGTCGGAACTTGCCACCAGCATGTAATCAAAGTTGCGGGGATGCCACCCCATCCACTGCTTTCGCGGGGCGAGCGAGCGTCTGAGCAAGGGCCGAACGCACGTCGCGCTGAAGTAGCACTCGTCGTCTCGGCGCCGGCTCCCAATACTTCCGCCTGGCCGCGGCGAAGCAGTCGTGACCGTGTCGCCCGCCTCGGCGCACTGCAGCGTCCGCAATGGAGTCCAGGCCGGGCGCCCGCAATCACCTGGATGCAGGCGTCTGGACTGGCACCCGTGAGACACCTTCTTGGGACGACGCGGAGGCGCCGGCGCCGACTATGCCGACACGCCTGCTTTGTCCGGGCGGAGCCGGCGCCACTTGGGGATCGGCGCCAGCATCGGCCACACCAAGACGGTCGCACCCACAAGTGCGATGAGCGTCGCACTCGCGATCAGCCATCAGACAACGCGGTGCGACGCTCTGCGAGCGAGTGTCAGAGGCGTCTGGCCCGCCGCCTCTGGCGCCGCCGCACGCCCATGACCGAGACGGGGCTTAGTGGCCGCCCGACGGGGTCGATGAACAACGAGCACGGACCGGTGGTGCCGGGCAGCTCACCCTCGAGGACCGTGGCGTCGTACGTGAGGTCCGCACCCTCCATCCGCGGATTCGTGAGCGTGACCACCACATCCTCGGGAATCTCATCCCCCTCCTCGAGGAACGAGAGGACGGCGTTCGGCGGATCGTCAAGGAAGCTGTTCTCGCCGTGCCCCCAACCCTCCACGAACTGTGCGGCCGTGAGATGCCCAACTATGCGCTCGGGCCGGTCGGAGAACATCAGGGTCGAGGGGGCGAGCCCGTGCAGCGTGAACTCGCCGTCGTGGCCCGTAACCCCCTGGGCGCTTTGCACGTACAGCGCCTCGAACTCGTCTGGCTGCTCCGCGGGCTGTGATGACATCTGGATCTCCTTGGTCTCGGGTTCGACCGCGAACCATAGCCCGCTCTTTCCGACTTGAGTGGGCGCAGGACTAACCGCGCGATCGTCGAGCTCAGCGAGATCTACGCCGAGCAGACCCAGGCCCGGCCCGAGGCGATCGCCAAGGGCCGCGGGCATGACGACCTTCCGATGAACTCCCCGCCGGTCCGTCGAGCGAGTCGCCGCGGGCCAGCGCCTCGGATCCTGCGCGCCTCGACCATGCCTTCCCCAGGGGGAGTCGTTTGCCTATGCGATGATCACAGGGTGCAGCGAAGCCTCCTTGGGAGCGTGAGCGTCATCGCACTCGCGCTCACGTTCGCTGTCGGCTGTGCGCAGGCGCGCCCAGGCGGATCGCTGGGTGTTCAGGCCACGTCCGCACTTCCGCACTCGAGATCCTCGCACGTGATCGTGCTCGTGATGGAGAATGCCGAGTACGCCGATGTGCTCGGCAACGCCGCGGCGCCCTATACGAACTCCCTGGCGCGCCGCTACGGACTGGCGACGCAGAGCTTCGCGATTACCCATCCCTCGCTACCCAATTACCTGGCTCTGACGAGCGGCTCAACGCAGGGCGTGACCTCGGACTGCACCGAATGCCACGTCGCGGCGCGCAACATCGTCGACCAGCTCGAAGCGGCGAGAATCCCCTGGAAGGCCTACCTGGAGGATGAGCCCGCTGCGTGCTTTCGGGGTGCCACCGCGGGGGGCTACGCAAAGAAGCACAACCCATTCATCTACTACGAGGACATCGCCGGCTCTCCGAGCCGCTGCAGCCGCCTCGTTGGATTCGCTCAGCTTGCCGCGGACCTACGCCACGGACGGTTGCCGACCTACTCCTGGATCTCGCCGAACCTCTGCGACGACGGTCACGACTGCGGCGTCACCGGCGCAGACCGGTTCCTGTCCCACACCGTCCCGGCGCTCCTGCGCGAGCTCGGGCCGCGGGGCTTCATCGTGCTCACCTGGGATGAGGGCAGCTCGAACCGCGAATGCTGCGCGGGCGTGGCACAGGGCGGGCACATAGTCACGATCGTCATGGGCCCGCAGGTGCGCCGCGGCGCGCGCGCGGGTCGGACGGTCGACCACTATGGGACTCTCGCCAGCGTCGAGGAAGCGCTCGGTCTGCCGCTGCTCGCGGGCGCCGCCGACCCGCGCAACGGGCGGCTCACGAGCTTGTTTGCGCGACCGCCACGCATCGGCTAGGCGGGCGCGCGAAGTGGCTAGCCGAGGAAACGAGCGAATGCACGGGCAAAGCGAGGTCTATCGGCTCCCGACCGGCGCAGCCGGCGCGACCGCGGTCGCGCTGCTCCTCGCCGCCACACTGGCCGCTGGCTGCGGCGCCTCGGCCCCCGCCGCCAGCGTCGCTACCCGACAGCGCGCCGTTCCGGCCGCCCCAGCGACGGTCACTCCGCTCGCGGGAAGGAGTTCGTCGGACTCCGAGAGCGCTCCGTCCTCGGCCGCGGTCGCTCCGGCGAGACCACAACCGCCCCGCCCGATACCGCCCGCCCATCCGGTCCCGGCCGCATTCCAGCCCGCGCCCGGCGCGCCCTCGGACGCCGAGGTGCGGCGCGAGCTGGCGCAGATGGACGCCATCCAGCGTCAGGAACACCAACGGGCGCTCAGCGCAGCCGCCGCCAGCCTGGCGGGATTGCTGCCGTGGTCGATGGAGCCAAAGTCGGGGATCCAGGTGAGCGTGGCGTCGGTGTTCACCGACTACGGTCTCGGCCTCGCGTGCGGCGGCGTGCTGGGGCGCGACCAGCTCGGGGTGGCCCACAAGACGGCGCCTTGCGGCACGCTGGTCACCTTCACGTACGCTGGCCGCACCCTGACGGTGCCGGTGATCGACCGTGGGCCGTACATCGCTGGTCGGGAGTGGGATCTGACCGGTGCGACAGCCGCGGCGCTCGCCTTTCCGGGGCTGGGACAAGTCCAGTGGTCGCTCGGCGGCTGAGAGGTCCAGGCGTGGGACGAGCCGGCGTTGCGTCCGCCGGCACCGCTCTCATCTAGCGCGAGGGTGAGGACGACTAACCCTTGGGTGGCTATGCGTGGACGCAAGGGCAGACGACGATGGTGGTGTCAATCACCCAACTCCCAACAAGGAGGAGCAAATGCACACCATAGAGATCACCACCACCGCGGCAAAGCTCATGCGTAAAGGTTGCGTCGCGACCGCGATCGGCGTAGTCGCCATGACGCTTAGTGCGGCCAGCCCTGCCAGCGCAGACACAAAGAAAGGTACGGGCACGGCGACGGGCTGTCTCATCGAAAACGACGGCAAACTCGAAACAGTGCCGGTCGGCTCAAAAATCGGCCTTTTCACCTGTGGATCCGATGGCGAATGGCACTTCGGGTGGCTAATCAACGCAATCGGCGCCCCGACGCACAAAACAGTCAAGCCGGTCAGCACAAGCGCGACCCGTCACCGCGTGCTACGAGTGGTGAAGGCAAACCGCTGAGGCCGCGCTACCTGACAGCCGATACGCGGCCAGCCCCTCCCGTGCGCCGGACAATCGCCACGGGACGGGCGGCCGCAACGGCGTCGTCACCGTCGGAGGATCGCCGCTGCACCACATGGCACAAAGGCGACCTCGGGCAGGGGGTTTGGTTGGGCGGCAAGCTCCCGCATGTTCTCTACGCGTTTCCAGAGGGCCTGTCCTAGCCCCCGTCCGGCGGCGCGTTGCTCCGGCCTGGATCCCGGCCGACGCTGACGGTCACCTCGGCACCGCGATAGATGATGGAGCGGTGTCGGATCGCGACAACACGGAGGACCATCCGGCCGCGCGGAGATGCCGAGCAGCAGCGACCCGCGGATCGGGGGTATGGTCTGCGCACGGGACGGCGCTCGCCGCCACATCACTAGGGGGAAAGCATGCACGACTACGTCATCGTTGGTGCGGGCTCGGCGGGAGCGGTGCTCGCGGCGCGTCTGTCGGAGGACCCGAGCGTCACCGTCGCGCTGCTGGAGGCTGGCGGCGCGGACACCGACGACGAGATCCACATTCCAGCCGCATTTGGCGCGCTCTTCAAGGGACGGCGCGACTGGGACTTCTCCACGGAGCCGGAGTCCGCGCTTGGCGGCCGGCGCGCGTATCTGCCGCGGGCCAAGGTGCTCGGCGGTTGCAGCTCGATGAACGCGATGGTCTACATCCGCGGCAACCGAGCGGACTTCGACGAATGGGCGACGATGGGAGCCAGGGGCTGGTCCTACGACGATGCCCTTCCGTACTTCAAGAAGTCGGAGGACAACGAGCGCGGCGAGGACCAGTTCCACGGCGTGGGTGGGCCGCTGCCGATCCGCGAGAGCCGGGCGATGAGCCCGATCGCCGACGTGTTCGTCGAGGCCGCGACGCAGGCTGGCCATGAGCGCAACCCGGACTTCAACGGCGCGCGCCAAGAGGGCTTTGGCCGCTACCAGACCACACAGGAGAACGGGATGCGTGCGAGCACCGCTGTCCGCTACCTGCACCCGAACATGGGACGCCAGAATCTGACGGTCATCACCGACGCGCTGGCTCTTCGGATTCTGTTCGACGGGGATCGCGCGAGTGGCGTGGAGATCGACCACGCCGGCACGATCGAGGAGGTGGGTGCTGCACGCGAGGTGATCCTCTCGGCGGGTGCCTACCAGTCACCGCAACTGCTGATGCTGTCCGGGATCGGCTCGGCCGAGGCACTTTCGCTGTTCGGCATCGAGGTCCGCACTGACCTCCCGGTCGGCGAGGGCCTGCAAGACCACTGCATGACGCTCATGAACTGGAAAGCCGATCACGAGTCCCTGATGACGGCGATGACCCCGGAGAACGTCGAGCTGCTGCAGACCGAGGGCCGCGGCCCGCTCTCCTCGAACATCGCCGAGGCCGGCGGCTTCATCCGCACCCGCGCCGGCCTCGACGCGCCGGACTGCCAGTTCCACTGCGCGCCGGTCCTGTTCCACCAGGAAGGGCTCGGCGCGGCCGTCGAGCACGGCGTCGCGTTCGGCCCAGGGGTCGTCAAGCCCACGAGCCGCGGCTCGGTGACGCTCCGGACTCCGAGCCCGTACGTCAAGCCCAGGATCCGGCACAACTACCTGACGACCGACGAGGACCGGGCGACGATCCTCGCCGGCACCAAGGTTGCGCTGCGGATCGCGCAGCAGGACGCCTTCAAGAGCGTGATCACCGGCGAGTTCGAGGCGCCCGGCCCTGACTCCAGCGACGAAGAACTGTGGGCCTACATCGAGGACCAGACGATGACGATCTACCACCCCACGTCAAGCTGCGCCATTGGCCCCGTGGTGGACCCGCAGCTGAAGGTCCACGGCGTCGGGGGCCTTCGCGTCGTCGACGCGTCGGTCATGCCCACGATCGTCCGCGGCAACACCAACGCCGCGACGATCATGATCGCCGAGAAAGCGGCCGACCTCATAAGGGAACAAGCCACCGCAATCGCGGGCGCGTCCGCGGCTTGACAGGCGCGCCGGAGGCTGACTACGACCGTCAAGACCAAGGCCGCCCGGCCGGGGCTCCCGGCCGGGCAACGTGCGCCTACTCACACTCGACCGGGGTGTCCGGACTCCTCCCCCACTCAACCCAGGAGGCGTAGTAGACGGTCACGTTGGGGTAGTCAAGGAGATATTTCAGCGCAAACCACGCTTGGCTCGCGCGGTTGCCGATCGTGCAGTAGGTGATGACCTGTTGCTGAGGGTCAACGCCGGCATCTTCCAGCGCGCGGCGCATCTCCTGCGCGGTCCTGAATGTGTCGTCCTCGGCGCGCAGCAGGTCGATCGGCACGGTGATCGCACCCGGAATATGTCCTGCACGTCCCGTGTCCTCGCTCGCTCCTGACGGCCAAAAATGCTCGCCGCTGAACTCCCGCGTCGAGCGAACATCGAGCAGCACTTGGTCGGGATCGCCGATTGCAGCCTCGACGTTCGCTCGGCTGGAAGCCAGGTTGGGGTCTGGACTCGGGAGCGGATAGGAGCTCTCGGCCGGCTCGGGCACCTGCCTGCTCCATTGGCCGGCGTTCTCCGACCATTGCTCGCGCGACCCCACCAGCATCCGGACGTCTCGGTGGCCATGTGCCTTCATCAACCAAAATCCGAGGGCGGCTCCGTAGCCGTAGAAGACGATCGTCGTGTCAGGCGCTACGCCGGAGCGCGACAGCAAGCGTTCCAAGTCGGCCCGTCCGACTGGCTTGTAGTCTGAATCGCGCAGGTCGGCGTAGGCATTCCAGAAGACTGCGGTCGGGATGTGGCCGTCGTCGTATGCAGCCGGGCTCACGTCGAGCTCAATCAGCTGGACGTTCGTGTCACCAAGACGAGACTGAATCCATGCGGTGTCAACGACCGGATTGGCGTCCTGCGGACCGTCAACGGGTTTTTTTGCGGGCTCAGCCATGGTGTTCTCCCCTCGACCTTGGTGCAAGCAGGGCCACGGGCGGGCCGATCAACCCTTGACGATCGTAAAGCTCAGACCGCGTGGCGCCGACGTTCCGACTGCATCGATCCGCCCCCATCATAATCCGCGTGTCAGGGGGTTAGAGTCCCCGGACCCGATATGCGCGATATCGGGTGGCCCTCCACCAGTGTGTTGACGGCGGGACGAACGCAATTCGACCCCTACACCGATGACCCCAGCGTGCAGAAGGGTCAGAGGCCGCACCGCGTCGCGCACAAGAACAGAGCCAAGGCGCTCGCCCGGGTGCGATCCGTCGTTCCGGCAGCGGGTATTGTGCGGCCGTGCCTGAGGTGGACCTCCACGGACAGCGCGTCGCCTACCACCTGCTGGGGGAGGGCCCCGCGATCCTCCTGATCCACGGAATCACGTCCAGCTCGCGGACATGGCGTTCGGTGATGCACGGCCTGGCCGAGCAGCACACGGTCGTCGCACCCGACCTGCTCGGTCACGGCCGCTCGGGCAAGCCCCGCGGCGACTACTCGCTCGGCGCCTACGCCAACGGCTTACGCGACCTACTCTCGGTCCTCGGCGTCTCCAAGGCTACGGTCGTCGGGCATTCACTGGGCGGCGGCATCGCGATGCAGTTCGGCTACCAGTTCCCAGATCGCCTGGAGCGGCTGGTGCTGGTGGACAGCGGCGGGTTGGGCGAAGAGGTCAGTCTTGCGCTGCGGGCGGCGACATTGCCGGGTGCCGAGTTCGTTCTTCCCCTCCTGTTCGGCCCGATCACGCGCACCATCGGGCGCACTGTCGGGCGGGTGCTCGGACGCCTCGGCGTGAGGGCGAGTGCGGACGTGCGCGGCCTAGCCGAGGGCCTGGACTCGCTGGGCGACTCCGACGCCCGGCGCGCATTCGTTCATACAGCCCGCTCGGTCATCGACCCAAGGGGCCAGCGGGTTGACGCTCGCGACCGCCTCTACCTCTCCGAGGACGTCCCGACGATGCTGATCTGGGGGGCGAAGGACCCGATCATTCCGCTCCAGCACGGGCGCCGCGCACACGAGCTGATGCCGCACAGCCGTCTGGAGGTCTTTCCGGGCGCCGGCCACTTTCCGTTCAATGACGATCCCGAGCGCTTCATCGAGATGCTGAACCACTTCACCGCCTCGACTCCGCCGGCTGACCTCAGCGGAGAACGAATCGAGGCCCTGCTACGCCGCGGCCGGCGAAACTCGAAGGCATGAAGACGCTTCTTGCTCCGCATCACCTGATGGGCGGCGGTGTCCCCTCGGCGCTGGCGGAGAGCGCTGGATCCCAATCGCATACCAAGCACGCATGGCGGAACGCTGAATGGGCAAATTCGAGCCCTAACGCTTGCGGATCGGGACTCGAGCGGAGATCGTCCCAGTCCAGGATGTACTCGCCGAGCACGGCCTCCCAGCGCGCGGCCGGGGGGACGAGCGTCGCGGCCGCGAACCCCTCGGGCGCCGGGTGCGCGTAAGCGTAGAACGCCGCTCGCTCGTAGCGCGCATCGCCGGGCCACCAGCCGATGGCGACCTCCTGAGAATCCATCGCGTTGCGCATGATGAAGTCGTTCGACGGCGGATCGGCAGGCACGCCGGAGAAGAGGCTGACCGCGAGGTCGAACGAACCCCACCACGCGTTCACCGGCGTCGAGCGTCCGCGATACGGCGCGCGGAACGCCGCGAGGACGAGTGCGGCGCGAGTCGCCGCCGCGAAGTAGGAGGCGACCTCGTCGGGGTCGTAGCGCTGGTGCTCGTCGTCCTCGTCGAGGGGCACGCTCCACGACACCTCCTGCGGGGTGGGGTCGATCTCCACGGGCCCTCCGAGACCGCGGACCGCCTCCAGCAGTTCGCGCGTGACCTCGCCCACCGGCCGGTCGGGGGCAAGCGCGACGCGCTTGACGCGTCCGTCGCTGTGTTCGACGAGCGCCTCGTGGCCTCGCAGATCGAGTGCGATTGCAAGCGCCCCCGAGCCGTTTGGCGCCCGCAGTGGAAGCGTCTCCCAACCTCGCGCGCTCAGACGCAGCGCCGCGTGTTGCAGCTGCGGCTCGGGTGGGGCGAGCCGCGCCGCGAGCTTGCCGAGAACCTGCGTGTGCGCGTGGAGCGTGTCGCATGTCTCGCTCCACTCCTCGTAGGAAAGCGCCGGCCACGCGGAGGGCATCGCCGCACCATACCGGGCCGAGACCCTCAAGCGGGACCCACGTCGTGCCACCTCCAGGCGCAGGTCGCGAAGCACGGCGTCTAGCGACGCTGGCCGCGCTTCCTCCCCTTTCGCCGGCGCGCCTTCCGCGGCTCGACGACGCCGAGCAGGCGCGTGTTGGCTCTGGCCTGCCGGCGAGCAACAAGGCCGGCACCGAGCCCGACCGCAGCCAGCCCGGCGAGAATCGCACCCGGACGGGCCAGCTCGCGACCATACTCCCGCTGGACGGCCGGCCACAGCTCACGGTCGATCAGTTCGCTGACCGCGTCGGGCCTGTCTGAGAGCTGCTGCGGCTCGATCGCGGGCAGGAACGCGAGCTGCACTCGTCGCGGCTTGGGAACAGGCCCGAGCCACAGCTTCTGGGTGCCGGCGATCGCCGCGGGGATGATCGGCGCACCGGTCTGCAGCGCCAACCTGCCGGCGCCGTGGTGGGGGGAGCCGAGCGCGTCGGGGTCCTCGACTCTGGTGCCCTCAGGGAAGACCACGACCAACCCCCCCTGCTCGAGGATTAGGCGGGCGGTCTGCATGGCGGCGGCGTCGGCCTCGCCGCGACGCACCGGGAAGGCGCCGAGGCCCAGGAGAAGCCGGCCCAACGGTCCTTTGAACAACTCGGTCTTCGCCATATACCGCACGTGGCGCCGGGTGGCTATCCCGACGAAGAACGGGTCGAGAAAGCTCTTGTGGTTGGGCGCGATGATCGCGGCGCCCGTGGCGGGGATGTGATCGGTCCCGGCGATGCGCACCCGAAACCACCCGCGCAGCACCGGCGTGACCAGCAAGCGCACGAGCCCGTAGAGCGGGCCCAGCACGCCGCGCTCGCGCGCGTGCAGGTGCGCCCGGTCAAGGTTTGCGTCGTCCCGCTCATCACTCATGGAAGGCGTGCGCGAGCCGACGCGCGTTACAGGACCGCCGCCGCGGGCACGGCGCTCACGCCCGCCAAGGCTAGGGCGCATTCAGAACCGCGCGAGCGCTGCGAGCGAGCCATCTGCCTTCAGCTCGTCCCGACGCTGGCTCACGACCCTCGTTCCAGTCCGTTTCGAGGGTGATCATGGGCATCGTCCTGATTTGGCTGGACACCGCTTGGCCTCCTGGCTAGCGATTGCTGGAGAGACAGATCTTATGGTGTCGATCGGTTCATACAGAAAGACCAGCTGCCGGCCACCCGGTGTCCTTTCTGCTTCCTGGTGCTCACCTCTGCGCGCCGGCGCATGGGACGAAGGCGGACGAGGCGCCCGCGGCATATGAGCCGGAGGCGAAGTCTCCTCCCGCGAATCGGTGACATCCTGTGGCACTCGTCTAACGCTGGTCCCGAGCACCCCCGACACATCCCAACCCAAGCTGGACCATGACGCTGATCCGGATCGAAAAACGAAAGGGCACCGCAGCGGTCTTCTTCGCCCGCCCGCCGGTCAACGCCTTCAAACTCCAACTGGTCGAGGCTCCCCCGGGAAGGCGCTACCCGGAAGACGCTGGGCCGTCCCCGCTTGTCACCGCGGGTCGGCGCGTGCGAGACGTATGCCGAGACGTCTGCGCGTCGAGGAGCGCAAATGCTAAGGAGATCGTCACCGGCGAGGAGAGGATGTGATCGACTTCTCCCTCACCGACGAGCAGCGGGCCATCCAGGAGCTCGCGCGCGACTTCGCACGGCGCGAGATCCGCCCGGTGGCAGCTGATTACGATGAGCGCGAGGAGATGCCCTGGCCCGTGTTGCGCAAGGCGGTCAAGGTCGGGCTGCTCAGCTACGGGCTGCCGGAAGAGCACGGCGGCGGAGGCGTGCCTGACGGCATCGTCGGGGTGACGAACTTCATCGTCACCGAGGAGCTGGCCTGGGGCTGCGCGGCGATCGCCACAGAGATCACCTCCAGCACATACGCCGCCGGCCCGATCCTGGCTTTCGGCACCGAGGCGCAGCGGCACCGCTATCTGCCCCTGTTCTGCGACCCGGACGAGGTGCACCTGGGCGCGCTCTGCCTGACCGAGCCACAGGCGGGCTCCGACGTCGCGGCGATTGCGACCACAGCGCGGCGTGCGGGTACCGACTGGGTGCTGGACGGGCGCAAGCAGTTCATCACCAACGGCGGCATCGCCGACATCCACATCGTGTTCGCGCGCGTGGAGGGCGAGCGAGGGATGGGAGCGTTCATCGTCGAAAGCGGCACGCCTGGGCTTTCCATGGGGCGCAAGGAGCGCAAGCTCGGGATGCGAGCCTCCCACACGGCCGAGGTGATCCTCGAGAACTGCCGGGTCCCCGACTCCAACCGCCTCGCCGGTGCGCCCACCGCACCGCAGCTGCAGCGCTCATCGCGAGGCGACGGCGAGCTCTCGGGCGCTGCCCAGGCGCTCACCCTCCTGCAGTACTCCCGCATGACGTTCGCGGCCGCGGCGCTGGGCATCGCGCGGGCCGCATTCGAGTACGCGCGCGACTACGCGAGAGAGCGTACCGCGTTCGGGGTGCCGATCGGGCGCCATCAGGCGGTGGGCTTCAAGCTCGCCGACATGGCGATCGAGATCGAGGCGGCGCGCGCGCTGCTATGGCGCGCCGGCTGGCTGGCGACGAGCGGCCGGCCGCTCGCGCTCGCCGAGGGTTCGATGGCCAAGTGCCTGACCGCCGACGTCGCCGTGCGCTGCTGCACCGAGGCGATCCAGATTCTCGGCGGTCACGGCTATGTACGCGATCACCCGGTCGAGAAGTGGTATCGGGACGCCAAGCTCTACCAGATCTGGGAGGGCACGAACGAGATCCAGCGCCTGGTGGTCGCGCGCGCGATCATGGGCGAATGAACACGAGCGCCAGAGAAGGGTGAGCCCAGAACCGACGAGTTGCGCCCGGTTGTGCCATCTTGCGCGCACATTGGACTCCAGCACCCGGGCGGTTCGAGTTGTTGTGGGCGGGACTGTCCAGGGCGTCGGCTTCCGCGAGGCCACCCGAAACCGGGCCAACGAGCTCGGAGTCCTGGGCTGGGTGCGAAACGCCGAAGACGGCACCGTGGCGGTTCACGCCGAGGGTCCGTCCGCCGCCATCGAGTCGCTTCTTGCCTTCCTGCGCGACGGCCCTCCGGGCGCCGCGGTTCTCGACGTGGCGGTGGACGATCTCCCGCTCGAGGGCCACGAGCAGTTCGCCGTGCGCGGCGTGAGCGCCGGCGCCTTCGTCGTGCAGGCGCATGCGGCCGGGTCGCGCCATTTCGACCTGCGCTTGGAGGTGGACGGCGTCATGCGCTCCTGGGCGGTGCCCAAGGGCCCGTCGATGGACCCGTCCGTCAAGCGCCTGGCCGTCCAGGTCGCCGACCACGAGATCGAGCACAACGCCTTCGAGGGCCCGACCGACCGGGGCGCCGTGGTGGTATGGGATCGCGGCCAATACGAGCATGGCGGCAGGGTGGCCTGGCCGGATGCGCTGGACCGGGGCCACGGCGTCTTCGTCCTGCACGGCGAGAAGCTCCACGGTGGCTTTGCGCTGCAGCGCACGCGGCCGGGGGCCAAACCGCAATGGCTGCTGGTCAAGCGGCGCGACGTCGAGGCGCGACCGGGCTCGGACATCGTCGCCGAGCAGCCCGCGTCCGTGCTCAGCGCCCGGACGCTGGACGAGGTTCTGCGCGACGGGCGATGAGCTGAAGGGTCCGAAGAACGGCCAACCTCGGCTCCGGCGCCCGATCACCAGCGCCCAGGAGCCGACGCGGAGCAACCTATTGCCCAGACCCATCGAGGAAGGAGTAGCGTGCCCTGCCGGGACAGAGTATGCGCGGGGAACAGAGCCTCGCGCTAACACACGAGGGGACGATGCCTCGGGGTCGGGTGCCCGGGGGCATCTACCGGCTAGGAGGAGCGCACGATGCGCCAGCACGCAGTTTCCACCGTTCTCCGACCGCCCGCACTACGTCGCGCGGTCATCATCTTCGCCGTCGCTTGGGGGGCGATCGGCACCGCCACCGCCCATGCGGGCGGGCCAGTCACGGTCATGACGCAGAACGTCTACCAGGGCACGGAGTTCGCCCACATCCGGGTGCTCGCGACTAGCAAAAACCCCGTGAGCTTCAATGAAGCGATCGCGGCGACGACCGCGGACTATGGGACCTACCTCGCCACCCGCTTCAAAGACCGCGCGAAGCAGATCGCGGCGTCGATCACGCAGAACAAGCCCGTGCTAGTGGGTTTGCAGGAGGTCGCCACCTGGCACAAGGGAGAATTCAACCCCGCGAACCCGTTCGGCCTGCCCACCCCGGTCAGCGAAGACTTCACCAAAGTGCTCGTCGAAGCGCTCGAAGCCGACGGGATGCACTATCAGGCCGTCTCCATGACGACCCGCCCGGAAGGCAACTTCACGCTGGCCTTCCCGGTCGCCCCGGGCCCCGCGCCTTATGGGCTCACCGCCGTCGGCATGGTCGAACGCGGCGTGATCCTCGCCCGGACCGATCTGCCGGCCAAACAGCTTCAGCTGTCCAACCCGCAGTCGGGCACCTACAGCTGCGAATTCTGCAAAGTCACGCTGGAAAACCCGATCACCAAAGAAGTCATTCCATTTACCGACAGCTGGGAGTCGATCGACGCGAACTTCCGGGGCAGGGCGTTCCGGTTCATCACCACACATCTCGACGCGCTGGAGCCCTCGGGGATCGTGCGCCTTCTTCAGGCCAAAGAACTGATCGAAGGGCCGGCCAACACCACGCTTCCCGTGGTCGTCACCGGCGACTTCAACTCGGGGCCGAATACTTCCCCGCCCCCGTACGGTCCTGCCGCCTACGGGGCGTTTCCCGGGGCAGGCTTCACGGACAGCTGGACCGCAGCGGGACTGGGCGCCCCCCCGCTGACCTGCTGCCACCTGGCCTTTGAAGACCTGGTCAACGACCCGGAAGCGGAATACCAGGTTGGCAATGAACTCGATCACGTGTTCACGCGCGGGAACTTCCCGATCCTCAGTGAGCATCTGGTCGGCAACACGCCGAACCCAGAAGCGAAACCGTTCATCTGGCCCTCTGATCACGCGGGCGTCGTGGCGACGTTCGGGCCCAAAGTGATCTCGGGCAACGTCACCGGGCCGCTCGTCGTGAAGAACGGCGAATGGGTCGAACTCACCTCGACTGGGAAGATCACCGGCCCGGTGACCGTTGAACCCGGCGGTGCGCTCGATGTCGAGGGCGGCCTGATCACGGGACCGCTCAAGGCCAACGGCGCGGCGCAGCTGCGCATCTGCGGGTCGAGGATCACGGGAGCCGTCGAAGCGATCAACGGCACCGGTTCGGTCGCAATCGGTGAAGGCAACGCCGCGTGCCCTGCCGGCTCCATCGTCGGGCCGGTCACCGTCAAGGGCAACAAGGCCGGCGTTCTGATCAACTCGGTCACCGTGACGGGACCGGTCACGGTGACAGGCAACGCCGGCGGGACGACCGTGATCAACAACCACATAGTGGGATCACTCACAGTCACCGGCAACAGCGCACCGGTCGTGGACAAACCAAACGTGGTCATAGGGCCGTCGAAACTCCAGTAGGAGGCCTTTGAGACGGCTCGACCCAGCTGGTCGGCCGCCGCGTATCGAGCAACGGACAACGGGGGCCTCGAGGCCCCCGTTGTTCCGCCGGCTGGAGCGCCGTCCCGATCGCGGCGAGGCCAGGCCCTCAAAGCCGTCGAGCGGGCGCTCGATGCGACGACGGGACGGCATCTCTTGACCCTGCGAGACGATCTGTCCGGGGGCTGCCGGAGCGCAGCGGCGCCCCCGTCGAGATCAGGGGGTGACGGTGATCTTGCCGTCCATGTTTTCGTGGATAACCTGACCCAGAGGGTCCGAGCGTGCCGCCGCTAGTGTCCTGAGTCAGAAATTGGGCGAGTGTTTGCCGGATGCATGGTTGCGTGCGACGTTCGACGGCGGTGCGGTGCGTACTCGTGGTACGTGAGCGCCGTTGGCGGGCGTCGGGCGCGGGCAGGCGCCGGGAAACGCCGTCGAATTTCTGACTCAGGACACTAGTAGGACTTCGGCAGCCCGAGCGAGTGCTCGGCCACGTAGTTGAGAACCATCTCGCGCGACACTGGCGCGGTGCGCGCAACACGAACTCCCCACCAGAGGTCGCTGAGGCCGTACTCCAGCGCGAATCCGTTGCCACCGTGGGCCTGGATGGCGTGGTCCACACACTGGATCCCGGCCTCCGCCGCGGCATACTTGGCCATGTTGGCCGCCTCGCCCGCTCCCGGGACGCCGGCGTCGTAGAGGGCCGCCGCCTTCTGGGTCATCAGCCGCGCGAGCTCGAGTTCGATCTTCGCCTCGGCCAGCGGGTGGGCCACGCCCTGGTGTACCCCGATCGGCTGTCCCCAGACCCGCCGCTCTCGTGCGTAGGCGGCGCCCCGCTCAAGCGCCAAGCGCCCGATGCCGGTCGAGATCGACGCACCCATGATGCGCTCGGGATTGAGGCCGTCGAACACCACACCGAGGCCCCCGTTCTCGCCTCCGATCAGTCGCTCCTCCTCGAGCTCGACATCGTCGAAGAACAGCGTCCACTGCTTGTCGGCTCCACGGACGGCCATCGGGATCTGCTGACGCGTGAATCCGGGTGCGTCGACGTCGACGATCGCCAGCGAGGGCAGACCGAGCTTGCCGTCGGCAAGCCGCGTGCGTGCGACCACCAACACGGCGTCGGCATCCTCGACGCCGGAGATGTAGGTCTTCTGTCCGTTGAGCAGGAAGCGGCCGTTCTCGCGTCGCAGCGAGGTCGCCAGGTTGTGCGAGTTGCTTCCTGCGTCGGCCTCGGTGATCGCGAAGGCGATCTTCGTCGTCCCCCTACCGATGCCGCGCAGCCAGCGCTCCTTCTGGGCGATGGTCCCGTGCCGGGTCAAGATGTTGCCCACGATGGCTGGTGAGACCACGATCAGCAGCAGCGCACAGCCGGCCGCAGAGATCTCCTCGCCCACCCACGAGAGCGCCGCCATCCCCAGACCGCCCCCGTCGTACTCCTCGGGGATGTTCACCCCCAGATATCCGCGCGAGGCCAGGGCATCCCACAGCTCGCTCGGCGGTTGACCGGCCTCGCGCTTTCGCTGCATGTACTCGCGCCCGAAGCCGCGGCAGATCCCCGCCACGGCCTCACGGAGCATCGTCTCCTCCTGTGAGGGCACGAGTGACAGCACAGCCGTGGCGCCAGCGGTGGACAACGTCGCCAATCCTACGGCACGGCTCTGTGCGAGCTCGGAGCCCGTGCTCCTTCTCCGTGCTACTGCTTGCGATGCCGCGCGAAGCACGCGGCCTGCCCGGCCCCATGGCCCGCCCGCTTTGGCTTGGGTATGGTCGCCCCGTGTGGTCTAACGCCGACGACGAGATACTCGGGGGAGAACGGCTTCCGGGCGCCGGCGAACAAGACGCTGCTGCTGCTGGCCAACGGCTTCATGGCGCGGCGCGGCCTCAAGCACGCACGTGCGCTCGGCCGCGCCTGAGGAGGACCGCAAACCGAGGAGAGGCCCGCCGTTGGTCGATGCTCCACTGATGTTCGATGTCCAAGGCACCTCCGCGGCCTGCCTTTCGCGAGTTCCAGCCCGGCTCGCGGCCAGGCGGTCGCTCGGCCGGAGGCCTAGGATCCGCTCATGCTGATCCGCCTCGGAATCCGCGTGGGCACCTCGCTGGCCGGGATAGCGGTCGGCGTGCTGCTCTCGAGCGCCCTGCTCAGCAAATTCTCGATCGACGCGACGGCTGTCGTGGAGGCGACGCTCATCTTCTGGATCGTCCACCTCGGCGTTCAGTTCATGGCTCTGCGCGTGCTCGTCCGCGAGCCTTCGATCGCCCTGGCCGGCCTGCTGGCCCTAGCGTCGACGATCGTCTCGTTGTTCATCGTCAACGTCATCGTCAGCGGGCTGACCATCAGCGGCCTGCAGACCTACGTGCTCGCGACGGCGATCATCTGGCTTGCGACGGCCGTCAGCGACACGATCGGGAGGCGAATGGTTCGAGCACGACGGGCCGAGCGAAGGTCGGACTGACGTTGCGGTAAGGACGGCCCGTCTGCGGCGTATATTGGCTGGCTATGCGCGGGCTCGATGCCACGCTGGACAGCGGCACGGTCGACGACGGTCCTGGTGCGACCGCAGGTCGCCCGGCGCGCGTCCTGGTCGTCTTCGAACCCGGCCGCAGCGGCGAAGCGGCGCTGCGCGAGGCGGCTGAACTGGCCGAAGCGGGCAGCCAGCTGTCGGTCGTCACGCTCGCGCCGCAGGCTCGGCCTTTGCGCTGCTGTGGAGGAGGTGGAGCGGGTCCCTATAACTGCGCCGTGCGCGGCGAGGCCGAGACGGAGCTGCGCCAGGCGCGAGAGGACCTGGGATCTGCGGCGGGACGAGCCACTTTCACGGTTCTCCTCGGCAGCCCCGAGCCGCCTCTCACGGCCTGGGCGGCTGAGCACGCGTTCGACCTCGTCCTCCTCCCTCGCCATCGGCTTACGCTTGGCGGGAATCGCCTCGCCAGGAGCCTGCGGCAGGCGACGGAAGCCGACGTTCGTCTCGTCAGGTAGCCCACGGGTCATGCCCGACGCGGGCTCCCGGGCGAGTTGGGAGCTCGAACGCGGCGCTCGTTAGGATCGTGTCATGGAGCTCCAGGGTCGGCGGGCCCTCGTTACCGGCGCGAACGGTGGCATCGGAGCCGCGATCGCGCGCGAGCTGTTAAACCGCGGAGCCGATCTCATCCTCACGGCTCGCCGCGAGGACGCACTT
This sequence comes from uncultured Solirubrobacterales bacterium, assembly GCA_963811445.1. Taxonomy (GTDB): domain Bacteria; phylum Actinomycetota; class Thermoleophilia; order Solirubrobacterales; family Solirubrobacteraceae; genus Palsa-744. The sequence continues at coordinate 156,249 of CAWERP010000009.1, read as the reverse complement.
AGCCCACTCGCCGACGAGCTGAACGCCGCCGTCGTGATCGCCGATCTGGGAGCCGGGGAGGCAGTTCGCCGCCTCGCGGCAGAGGCCGGCAGCGTCGAGGTCCTCGTGTTGAACGCCGGTCTGGACGCCGCGGAGGACCTGGCCGACCTCCGCGGCGAGGACATCGAGCAGGTCATCGCGGTCAACCTGACCGCGCCCGCGTTGCTGTCGGCGATCGTCGCGCGCGACATGCGCGAACGCCGGGAAGGCCACATCGTGTTCATCTCGTCGATCGCAGGGAAGATGGCCACACCCGGCAACGGCGCGCTGTACGCGGCGACGAAGTGGGGCTTGTGAGGCCTCGCCCTTTCGCTGCGCGAGGAGCTCGGCGCGAGCGGCGTGGCGGTCTCCGCCGTGTTCCCGGGACCCATCCGGGGGGCCGGCATGTTCGCCCAGACGCAGGTTCAGCTGCCGAGCACCATCCGGACGAACTCGCCCGAGGAGGTCGCGGCCGCGGTTGTGAGAGCGATCCGGCGAGACATCGCCGAGGTTGATGTGGCCGCGCCTCTCGTGCGGCTCGGAGGTCTTCTCGGTCCCATCGCACCCGGGCTCGTCGCTGCTCTGGCGCGACGCCAGAGAGTCGGGGAGGTTCGCCGCAGCATGGCCGCCGCGCGCCGACGCGCCCGCTAGCAGCGCGTCCACCAGTCAACCGCGCGCTGGCTTCAGCGGCCCGCCGTACGCGTAGCCGACGACGCGGCCGTCCCTGCTCGAGCACAGCCACGCGTGCGTCCGCGCGGCGGCAGTGATGCGCTCGGCCATCTGCGCAGGCTGCGGCGGGTCGACCTCGAACGTGATCGCGGTGTCCAGGACACCGCTTCGCACGCCCCTGCATCACCCTCGGACGCGTCTCCTACGAGTGAGCCGCCCTCGCTCATGGCAAGGATGGCAGGTTCCGTCTCGGCGTCCCGCGCGCGCTGCCCGGGACGCCGCGGCCGAGACTGCGCGCAGGCGGTAGCGACGCCGTCTTCTAGCGACCGAACCAGAGGGCGCGCCGACTGGAGCCGAAGTGCTGCTTCTCGGCGACCAGGGCGCTGGACGGTGCCTGGAATGTCCCTGTCGGCTTCGGCCCCGAAAGGAAGTCCACGTCGACGCGTCCGACACGACCTGAGCCGAACTCGATGTAGCAGGACCCGCGACCGTCGTACGGCTCCGGCGGCTCACCGCTCCTGGCACTCGCGATCAGCGAGTCTGCGACGACCCGCGCGGCCCCCTCGGCGAACACCCCGGCTTTCGGCACTCCGACGCCGGCGACGTCACCGATCGCGTACACGCCGGGGAAGCGCGTCTGCAGCGTCCTCGGATTCACCGGAACGTACGCGTCATCGATCATGCCGCTGGCCACCACGACGTCGGGCGCGCAGTGCTTGGGCACGCCGAGGAAGAGGTCGTAGGGCATCTCGCTCCCGTCGTCGAGCACGGCGACCCTGCGTGCCGGGTCAAGCGAGCTCACGCGTCGGTCGGGGATGAACTCGATTCCCCGCTCGGCGAATACTGCGAGCAGCGCGCGGGAGGTCTCCGGCGACGGTGGAACCGGGCTGGGTAGGGGGATCACGAACGAGATCTCGCAATCCGACCGGACGCCCCTGGCCGACAGGTAGTCGTCCAGCAGCAGCGCCGCCTCGCTTGGAGCGGGCGGGCACTTGAAAGGGGCGCCGCAGACCCCGATGATCGCCTTGCCCCGCGAGAACGCGGGGAGCAGTTCGGCCAGCCGCGCGGCGCCCTCAACCGAGTAGAACTCGTTGCCCGCCTCGGCGAGCCCCGGCGTCGCGTCCATGTCGTAGTCGGCGCCGAGTGCCAGCACCAGCACGTCGGCCTCGTGCACGCCCTGGTCGGTGGTCACCCGGCGCTGCTCGGGGTCGATCGCGGTGACCGTCTGGCGCAGGAAGCGCACCCCGGGCTTCGCGATGTCCGCGTATGCGAGGCGGACCGCCTCGGGCGTCGTGCGGCCGAACATCACGTCCAGCTTGGAGTACCCGAACACGAACGCGTCGTTCTTGTCGATCAGGCTGACCTCGACGCTCTCGCCGAGCGCCTCTGAGAGCATTGTCGAGAGCTGCAGACCGCCGAAGCCGGCGCCGAGGATGACCACGCGCGTGCTCATCGCGCGATCCTAGCCGACCCCGGAGCACCGGCGCCGAGCGCGCTCGGAAGCGATGAGTTTCTCCGCGCCGCTCGGTCCAACAACAAGACCCCCACGAACAGGAGGATGAAGATGACCGAGACCACCACCGGAACCCACGTCACGCAGGTTGGAACGGTGATCGTTCCCGTGAGCGACCAGGACCGGGCGATCGAGTTCTACACCGACAAGCTCGGCTTCGAGAAGCGCGCCGATATTCCCTTCGGCGGTGGCGAGCGCTGGGTTGAAGTGGCGCCGCCGGGTGCTGCGACCTCGATCGCGCTCGTTCCCCCGCGCGAAGGGCGCTCGGCGGGGGTCGAGACCGGCGTGGCGCTCACCACCTCGGACATCGACGCCGACCATGCAAGCCTGCGGGCCAAGGGCGTGGACGCCGACGCGGAGGTGATGCGAATGGGAGATCCAGTGCCGCCGATGTTCTTCTTCCGCGACCAGGACGCAAACACGCTGTTCATCGTCCAGCGGACCTGACGGAGCCGGGCGGAGCCGCCGCGACGAATCGTGGCGGCGGCTCGCTCAGCGGTGGACCGTCGCGGTCGGCACCTCGATCCATACGAGCGACGGACGGGCCCGCCGCTGATTGTTGGCCTTGCGCGGGTATACGCGCCGGTAGGTCGGGACCACGAGCCCATCGAAGGTTCGATGCTCGAAGCAGTAGTGGGCCGCCTTCGCCCAGCCGCCGATCGGCTCGGCGGTGTAGTCGTGGCGCCGGATCAGGCCGTCCCCGTCCACGTAGAAGACCTGCTCGCGAGAGTGCGTGTGCACGTGGTCGGGAAACCTCACCGCAAGTCGCCGCCACCGCAGTCCGTCTTCGTTCCAGGGATCGATCTCGCGCACCCCATAGTCCTCGCGCGCGAGCACGAACGGCGTCGAGATGTAGGTCCACAGCGCGCACGTGGCGAAGTAGAGGATGTCCAGCCGGTCCCACCACAGCTTGTGACGCAGATCGGAGAACGCGCGCCGCGCGTTCTCGCGAGCTTCCACGAGCCCTCCCTCGTCCGTCTCGATTCGGACCGTGCCGCCGGCTTCTAGGACTCCTCGCTGGCCCGGTCGCGGGTAGGGCGCGAACACGACATGCTGGCCCTGCGTGGAGATGCGCGCCTGCACGCCACGCACGGCGTGGCCCTGGAGCTTCGAGGCGAATGCCAGCCCGCCCGATGAGATCTCCACGCCGATCTCGGACGCGCTCTCCCAGAGTTGCCGTCCGCCGTGGGCGGCGATGGTCTGCTCGGCGATCTCGATGGCCACGGAAGGTGCCGGTGAGGTGAGGGTTCAGTCCGCCTTGGCGTAGCCTTGGAGCCCGCCGAAGTCGAGCAGGACACAGGGCTGCTCGCCGACGATCCACGCGTCGTGGCCGGCCGGCATGTGGAACACGTCGCCGGGCCCGACCTCGAGCTCCTCGCCACCGTCCATCGCCACTCTCATCCGCCCCTCCAGAACGTAGCCGATGTGATCGACCTGGCAGCTGTCGGTGCCGGAGAGCGGCTTGACGTGCTCTGACCAGCGCCACCCGGGCTGGAAAGTGCCCTGGCCGACCATGTTGCCCCCCAGATCGACCAGTTTGACTGCCCCCTTGTCGTCCTTGAAGGGTCGCACCTCGTCCGGTGACTCGAATCGCTTTGCCTGCAGGCTTGCCATTCCAACCTCCATTGATCCGGCACGGCGCGGCCAAGGCCGCACCGGGCGTTGTCTTGATTATGCGACGCGGCCGTAGGCTACCGGTCGCGCCGCGCCGCTGATCGCCCTGTGCAGGAGCGGTTGATGCGCCACCGAGATCCCCGGCGGCCCGGACCCGCGCCCCCGCTAGAGCGCCTGGGCCACCGGCCGCCCGTGCGAGGAGGCACCCACGTGCCGTCGCAGGAAGTGCAGCTGGTCGGTGACAGCACGCTCGAACGGCGGGCCCGTGTAGATTTCGAAATGCCCGATCGGATAGGTCCTGACCTCCGCCCTGCCGGTCGCCCGCCACGCGGCATCCTGGGCGGCCTTCACCGGTGCGACCGAGTCGCCGTCGGCGATCTGCACGAGGATCGGGCAGGGCAGGCGGTCGGCCTGCAGGCCGGGTCGGTACGCGGCGGCTTTCAAGGCGATCCGCGCGGCGACCTCGTTGCGCCACGAGGGGCCGGCGATCGCCAGATAGCCGGGTTCCGCGTCGACGGTCGTCATCATGGCGAGGCTGCCCGGAGGTCCGACCACCGCAACCATTACCGGGGGCCGGCCGGCGACCGAGGCGGCGAGGTCCCGCAACCCGGCCAGCACGAGCCTTGCGAGCTGTCCGGGGCCGGCGTACCGCACGACGTTGCCCAGCGCCACCATGCCGTCCATCGCCGGCACCTGCGAGATCGCCGCCGCGACGCGCCCGTCGGCGACCGCCGCGGGCACGACGTGCCCGCCGGCGTAGGAGGAGCCCCACACGACGATTCGATCGGGGTCGACGCCCTCCAGCGTGCGCGCGAACGCGATCGCGGCGGCATAGTCCTCGAGCTGGCGGGATACCGAGAGCAGCTGCCGGGGCTCGCCGTCGCTCGAGCCGAAGTGCCGGTAGTCGAAGGCCAGCGCGTCAAAGCCTGCTGCGGCGTAGCGCTCCGCGAAGGGCAGCACCCCCGAGTCCACAGTGCCGCCGAAGCCGTGGGCGAGCACGACGCAGGGCCGCCGGCCGTCGCCGTCGGCGAACTCGTCGGTCTCGCCGGGCAGATGAACGCCCGCGCAGCGCACGCCGCCGCTGTCGAACGAGACGGCGCTCATGCCGCGAGCGCTGCGCCACTGAGCGCCGCGGCGCGCCCCGCGGCGGCTCTGCCGGTCGGTGCGCCCGCTCGCGCGCGCGCCTGGCCGGCCGGAATCGAGCGCGTCTTCAGCTCGTGCTCGAAGGCATACCATTCCAGCTGCATCGTGTGCCGCGGCTTGTTGATGAAGTGACCGGTGTGGAAAGCCTCGTCGCGACGGATCTCCTCTTCCATCTCGCTCTGCGGCGGAGGAGCCCAATCGCCGCTCAACCAGCGCGCGGCGACCTTCGACTGAAGCTCCGAGAACGGGAAGAGCGTGGGAATCGGCTGACCGAGCCCGATGAACGCGATGTCATCGAGCCCCGGCTTGAGCATCCGCTTGTAGAGCGCCAGCACGTTTTCCGGTGCGGAGAGGAACTCGGAGTCAAAGAAGGGGAAGCTCACCTTGTAGCCGGTGGCGTAGATGATCGCGTCGAACGGCTCGACAGTTCCGTCGGCGAACCGCACGCGGTCCCCGAGGAGCTCTGAGACGTCGCCCTTGGCCACCGCATCGCCGGCGCCGAGGCGTCCCAGCAGCTCACTTGAGACGGTCGGGTGGGCGTCCATGAAGTTGTGGTTGGGCGTGGGCAGCCCGAAGTCCTCCATGCGCCCGGAGAAGATCCGCGGCAGAAGTCGGGCGGCTCGTCGTTGGAGGCCGACCGGCAGGCGCGGGTTCGTCTTGACCACCTGGTCGGCCGGCTTGCCGAAGATGTACTTGGGCACCACGTAGGCGCCCGAGCGGGTCGACAGGAAGACGGTGTCCGAGACCGTCTTGCGAGCGAGCTCGGAGACGATGTCCACTGCGCTGTTGCCGATCCCGACGACGAGCACCCGCTTGCCGTACAGATCCAGCGGGGTGCTCGGGTCGATGTAGTCGTGCGAGTGGATCTGAGGTCCGTCGAAGGACCCCGGGAACTCGGGGTAGCGCGCATCCCAGTGATGGCCGTTGCAGACGAGCAGCGCGTCGAAGCTCTCCCGTCTGCCGTCCTCGAGCGTGATCTGCCACCCGCCGCTCGAGCCTCGCACGGCGTTGCTCACGCGCGTCTGGAACTGGATCCGCTCGCGCAACGCGAAGGCATCGGCGTAGTCGCACAGCCACTCGAAGATGTGCGTGTGGTGCGGGTAGTCCGGATAGCGATCGGGCATCGGGAAGTCCCGGAAGGAGATCGAGGGCTTGGAGATGTCGATATGCAGCGATCGGTAGGCCGACGAGACCCCGTTGGGGTTCTTGAAGTACCAGTTCCCGCCAACTTCGTCAGATGCCTCGAAGCAGGTGTGGGGGACGCCGAAGTCCCCTAGCGCCTTACAGGCGGTGAGCCCGCTCATGCCGGCTCCGATGACGCACACAGAAGGAAGCTCGCCCATTCCTGGATCCTAACGGCGCGGCGGCGAAAGGTTGATGCTCGCGCCCTCCGGCCGCGCCAGACCCCCGCGGCGCACGCGGGGCGACGTCAGCGAGACGCGCTGCCGAGCGAGAGCTGGGGCAGCGAGGCCCCGCCGTCGACCGCGATCGCCTGGCCGCTGATCTGGGCGGCCTGTGAGCCTGCGAGAAAGGCGACGGCCGCGGCGATCTCCGCGGGCTCGACGAACCTGCCCGAGGGCAGGGCGCGCAGCACCCGCTCGCGCACCTCCTCGGGCATCGCGAGCACCTGCTCGGTCGCCACCAGACCGGGAAGCACCGCGTTGGCTGTGATGCCGTGCGAGGCGTTCTCGCTGGCGATCGTGCGGACCATTCCCAACAGGCCGGACTTCGACGCGGCATATGCCACCTGCCCGGGCAGCCCCCCGAGCGCCGCGATGCTCGAGATCGCGATCACCCGGCCGTGGCCGCGCGAGCGCATGCCTCCGAGACAGGCCTGCACGGTGCGAAAGGCTCCCGTCAGGTTGACGTCGATGTCGCGCTGCCACTGAGCCGCGGTCATCTTGTGGGCGGGCGCGATCGTGGTGGTGATTCCCGCATTGGCGACGCAGACGTCGACGTCTCCGAGCGCCGGGAAGGGATCCGCCGAGACGTCCAGAGCGATGTCGCATCCCGGCTGCAAATCGAGCGTCACCACCTCGAGCCCGTCGGCGGCCAGGCGCCGGGCGACCGCCGCGCCGATGCCGCGTGCCGCGCCCGTGACCAGCGCCTTGCGCCGGTCGTTCACAATGGGGCCTCGATCATCATCGAAGGAGGCAACGATGACAGACCGCTGGTTTTCGCAGGGGGAGCTCGAACGGCTCTCGCGGCCGACGATGGACCGCGCCGTCGAGGCGATCGACGCGGGCGAGCTCGACGAGGCCAGACGCCTGTGCCTCGAGATGAAGCACGAGTGGCAGATGCTGCACGACCTGATGGCGGCCGGCGTGCTCGACCTGGTCTCGTTCATCCAGCAGCGGCTGGGCGACGAGGGTGTCGCCGAGGCATGGACAGAGAGCATGGGCCGCGGCTGGCGCCGCCACCACGACGCGATCGTGGCGCTCGACCGACGCGAGCTCGTCGGCCTGCTCGCCGCGACGTGGCGCGCGCACTCCTGCTCGGGTGTGGGCCCCAACCCGGGCAGCTTCACGATCACCGAGGACGACGAGAAGGTGACCTTCACGATGAACCCCTGCGGGTCGGGCCAGCGGCTCGTGCGCAACGGCGCCTACGAGGGCCTGCCCGACGGCGGTGGAACCCGCGAGGCCCACGACTGGTCCTTCGGCCGCAAGGGCTTTCCCCTCTACTGCACGCATTGCAGCTTCATGAACGAGTCGCTGCCGATCCAGTGGTCGGGCTACCCGCTCTACCCCTCGGACCCGCCGGAGGACTACTCCAGCGACCCGTGCACCTGGTACTGGTACAAGGATCCCGACGCGATCCCGGAGCGCCACTGGCGCCGCTACGGTGCCGTGAAGCCGGAGCGCTCGGCCACCCCTTGAGCGACCGCGATCACCGCTCGAGCGCTAGCTTCCGCCGGTGAGCTTCGTGCGCTGGCGCTCGGGGGTCACGCGGACCACGTTCCACACGAGCCCCAGGCGCTCGAGAGCGGCGATCAGCCAGGCCGATGGGTCGATCTGCCACCAGCGCAGTCCGTGACGCGCCGAGGTCGGGAAGGCGTGGTGGTTGTTGTGCCACGCCTCGCCGAGGGTCGGCACCGCGAGCCAGACCAGGTTGCGCGACTGATCGCCCGTCGTGAAACGGCGGCGTCCGAAGAAGTGGCAGAGGGAGTTGATCGAGAAGGTCGCGTGGTGAAGGCAGAAGATCCGCACCGCCCCGCCCCACAGCAGGCCAGTTAGACCTCCGACGATCGTGCCGGTCAGCGCGACACCCAGGCCGAAGGGGAAGGCGAGCCCGGCCAGCACCCAGACCGGGAAGGTGCGATCGATGAAGCTCACCACGGGGTCGGCGAGGAGGTCCTTCGCGTAGCGCTCCTCGCTTGCCAGATCGCTGCCCCTGAAGATCCAGCCGACGTGCGCGTGAAACAGGCCGCGCAACGCCCCCCGCCAGCCCTCCGCGCTGTCGAGATGCGGGCTGTGCGGATCCCCCGGCTGGTCTGAGAACCGGTGATGCTTGCGGTGGTTGGAGACCCACTCGATCACCGGGCCCTCGATCGCCGCCGAGCCGAGCGCCGCGAACAGCGCCCGCATCGGCCGGCTGGTCGAGAAGCTGCGATGGGTGAACAGCCGGTGGTAGCCGACCGTCACTCCGAGGCCGGTCAGCAGGTAGGTGACCGCCAGCACGACGAGGTCCGGCCAGTGAAGCGTCCCGCCCCAAGCCAGCCACGCCGCGAGACCCAACAGCCCCACCGGCAGGACCGTGACCACCAGGTTCGCGACGCTGTCGAACGTCTCGTGCTCGATCGCGACCGGGCCGTCGTCGTAGGGAGGGCTCCCCGGCGGGGGGACTCCCTCCCGGCGCCGCTCCTCGCTCTTCTGCGGCGGCGGAGAGGCGACCGGCGTTTCCTTGAGGGTCATCTGGGGATCATCGTGACAGGTCCGCCTAAAGGCATCTCAGGCTCAGGCTACCGGCCGGCGTCCGGACCCGTGGCCTACGCGGGTTGCGCTAAGCAGATGATGCGCCCCCGACCGGATCGAACACGGCGCTCTGATAGACCCCGCGCGATGGGCACATCGGAGAACCCGCTGCCCCGGCGCGGCGGCGCCGTCTGGAGGCGCGCCGGCCTCATCGTCGCGGTGATCATCGTGGCGGGGCTCCTCGCGTTCGCGCTCTCGCGCATCGGCCTTCACCGGATCGGCCACGCCCTGATCACCGCGACGCCTGGCTGGGTCGCGCTGGCACTCGCGCTGATGGGGCTGTCGCTGCTGCTGCGCGCGGTCTCCTGGCACGCGGTGCTGCGTGCCGCGCTGCCGGACACCGAGATCGGCTGGGCTCCGGTCATACGCGCAACGATGATCGGCGTTATGGCCTCGGCGGTGTTCCCGGGACGGATCGGCGAGCCGACGCGCATGCTCGTCTTGACGCGCCGGCTCGATGGCCCGACGCGCAGCATGCTGCCCGTGGTGGCCGGAACCGTCTTCTCGCAGACGTTGATCAACATACTCGCCCTGGCGCTGCTGGCGGGCGTGACGTTCACCAGCGTGCCGTTGCTGCACGGACACGTGGCCGGGATCGTGACCGCGCTGGCGGTCCCGCTGCTCGTGGCAGCGCTCGTGCTCGCCGGCCCGCGCCTGCTCGTGCTCGGGCAGCACTCGCCCTCGGCGCGCGTCTCGCGCGCCGCGAACGCGATCGCGCGCGCCCTCGAACTGGCCCGGCGCGGCCTGATCGTGTTCGCGCGCCCGCGCTACGGAGTCGCCGCGATCGTCTGCCAGCTGCTCGCCTGGACGCTGCAGTGGCTCGCCTGCTACGCGATCGTGCTCGCGCTCGGCCTGCAGTCGCATGCCAACCTGGCGACCGCCGCCGCGATCCTGCTCGCGGTGAACGTCAGCGCGATCCTCCCTGCCACCCCGTCGAACGTGGGCGTCTTCCAGGCCGCATGCCTTGTCGTGCTCACGGCCTACGGGGTGGGCGCGGAACAGGCGCTGGCCTACGGCATCATCCTGCAGGCGGTCGAGGTCCTGACGGCGCTCGCACTCGGGATTCCGGCCCTGCTCGGAGAGGGCCTCACCTGGCAGGACATCCGGCTGAAAGGAGCGCCCGAGGCCCAGGCCTAGCCGGCGAGAGGCGGCCCTAGCCGGCGAGCGCGCGCAGCGACTGGCGCAGCGAGTGGGTGGTCTTGAGAACCGCCGTGGGCTCGTAGCCGCAGTGAGCCATGCAGTTCTCGCAGCGCGGGTCCCGGCCGCGGCCATACTTGCTCCAGTCGGTCGTCTCGATCAGCTCTTTGTAGGTCTCCGTGTAGCCGTCGGACATCAGGTAGCAGGGGCGCTGCCAGCCGAACAGCGAGTAGCTGGGAATCCCCCATGCGGTGCAGTCGAATTCGGCCTTGCCCTCCAGGAAGTCGAGGAAGAGCGGGCTGTGGTTGAGCCGCCACCGCTTGCGCCGGCCGTCGGCGAACGCCTCCCCGAACAGCTTGCGAGTCTGCTGCACGCCGAGGAAATGCTCCTGGTCGGGCGCTTTCTCGTACGCGTAGGCCGGCGAGATCATCATTTCGTCGACTTCGAGGTCGTCGTTCAGGAAGTCGAGCACCTCGCGCACCGTTTTCGGCGAATCGTGGGTGAAGAACGTCGTGTTCGTCGTCACCCGGAAGCCTGCCGCCTTGGCGGCCTTGATCGCCGAGACCGCCTTGTCGAAGGTGCCCTCGCGCTCGACCGACGCGTCGTGGCGCTCGCGCAGGCCGTCCATGTGCACCGCCCAGGCGAAGTAAGGGCTCGGATTGAACTTCTCGAGCTTGCGCTCGAGCAGCAGCGCGTTGGTGCACAGGTAGACGAACTTCTTGCGCTTCACGAGCTCCGCGGCGATCGTGTGGATCTCGGGGTGGATGAGCGGCTCGCCGCCGGCGATCGAGACCATCGGCGCGCCGGACTCCTCGATCGCGCCGATCGCCTGCTCGACCGGCATCCGCCGGCGCAGCTCGTGCTCGGGGTGCTGGATCTTCCCGCAGCCCGAGCACGCCAGGTTGCATTGGAACAGGGGCTCCAACTCGACGATCAGCGGGAACTTCTCGCGTTTGGCCAGCCGCTGGCGCATCAGGTACCAGCCCATGCGCGTCCCCTGCCTGATCGGAACCGCCATGCCGCTACCTTAGCCCGGGGGCGCCCATTCGCGAAGGGCGCCGGCCGCGCGCCGCAGGGCTCCCGCCGCGCGCACGGCGGCAGCCGGCATCTGCGGGCGAAAGAGCTCATGCGACGGGCTGTCCAGCATCACACGCACCACGCCGAACGGCCGTCCGCCCGCCCCCCGGGCGAGCCACACCGACTCCATGTCAACGGCGATCGCACCGCGCTCGGCCAGCTGTGCGCGGCGCTCGCCGAGCGCCAGTCGCGACACGCACACGACCGTGCCGGTGCGCGCCCGCAGACCCCGCGCGACGAGCGCCTCGGTGAGCTCCCGGGCGCCCGCACAGGTCACGCTCTGCTCATCGTGCCCTTCGTCCTCGGCGGCCCGCACCTCCTCGGCGACCACGACTTCACCGGGCACCGAATGCTCGTCCAGCCCCCCGCAGAAGCCGAGCACGAGCAGCGCGTCCCCCGGTTCGCGCGCCAGCGCGCCCGCCGCCGTGCGGGCGCGCCGGGGCCCCATGCCGGTCCGGTACACGCGCGCTCGCCTCGCGCCCGAGCGCACCAGCAGGGCCTCAAGGCGCATCGGAGCGGCGATCAGCAGCTCGCTCACGCCGGCGCGCCGTCCCCTGCCTTCGCAGCGATGACGCCTAGCGCCCCGTCGCCGGCCGCTGTGGCGGTCCAGATGCCGAGCCTGCGCAGCGCGCAGTCCGCCGCGGCGTGTCCGCTAAGCACGGCGCCCTCGAGCGTCGCCGGCCAGCCCGTGTCCGTCCATGAGCCCGCCAGCAGGATCTCGGGCACGGCCGTCTGCGGACCGGGGCGCAGCGCCGCAACTCCGGGTGCCGCGCGGAACGTGGCGGCGTGCTCGCGCGTCACGATGAAGCGCTCCACCTGCGCGTCGCGCGCACGCGGAAGCAGCTCACCGAGCGCCGGCAGGTAGCGCTCGCGCAGCGCATCCACGCTCATCCGCATCTCCCGTTCTGCGCCCGACAGCGACACGGCCAGATACTGACAGCCCGGGGGCGCCCCGGAGGCGACCGTGCGATCGAACAGGTACTGCACCGGCGTGCCCACCCCCGCGGCGAACCGATGCGCGCAGACCTCGCGGTCATACACCACGTGCAGGTTCACGATCGGGGAGGCCCCGAGCCCGCCCAGCCTGTGCGCCAGCTGCGGCAGCAGCGGCTCAAGAAGCGTGGCGGCACGTGCGTGCGGGAGCGCCACAATCGCCGTCTCGGCGCTCAGGCCTTCCATGCTCTCCCCGTCCGCGGCGCCAGGCTGTGGCGCGTCGGCGCGGGGAACGGTCCCATCCTCTTCTCCCCCGGAGCCCCGGGATCCGCGTCCATGCAGCTCGATTCCCCCGGTGACCGGGACGAGCCGCTCGGCGCGCCAGCCGAGCCGGACCTCGACGCCCGCCCCTGCCAGCGCCTCGCCGGCCGGCTCGCCGATCGTTGCGCCGAGGGGCGCCGCATGAAAGCCGATGTCACCCGCGTCCGCAGCGGACAGCAGCCCGGTGCGAAACACGAACGCCGCGAGCGCGAGCGAGGCCTGCGCGGCGGGGAGGTTCAGCGTCGGCAGGGCGATCAGGTCCCACAGCGCGCTGACCGCGGCCGGGCCCTGGCCGTGACGCTCGAGCCAATCGCCGAACGTCAGCCGATCGAGCGCCTGTTCGGGGCGCGCACCGAGCGCGTCGCGCTTCGCCGGGTCCTCTGGGGCCCCAGCGGTGCCGGCAGGCTGAAGGCGCATCAGGGCGAGCGCCGCCCGCGCGGCGCCCAGCCGCTGTCCGATCCGCAGATGCGGGTAACGGGCGAGTGCCCCCGCCAGATGCAGCGGCGCGGGCAGCGAGCTCCTGCGTAGAACCACCGTGTCCGCTCCAGGCTTCAGCACGGGGATCTCCAGGCGAGGCTGAACGAACACCCGATCCTCGCTGCCCAGGCGCCCGAGCAGCGCGCGATACGTGCCGCAGCAGCGCAGGAACACGTGCTGGCCGTTGTCGATCTGCAGGCCGTCGCGCTCGAACGAGTAGGCAGCTCCGCCGAGCCTGCGCCTGACCTCGACCAGCGTCACTCGCGCGCCCGCCGCCGCGCAGTCGAGCGCCGCCGTGATGCCGGCGAGCCCGCCGCCGATCACGAGCACACGGCGCCCGGCGCTCAACCGTGCGCTCCGAGCATGCTGCGCGCCGCCACCCACGCCTTCTCCCGCGCCGGGAGCGAAAGTCGCTTTCTCAGCGCCCGCTCGGGATCGGCCTCGATCCTGTCAAGCAGCCTGCTGTAGATGCCGGCCATCGCCAGCACGCACGCCGCGCTGCGCCGGTCCAGCAACCGCGCGAGCGCTGCTCCGCTGTGAAACCGGCTCTGCGCCCGCTCGGCCTCGAAGCGCATCAGCGCGTGCAGCCCTCCCTGCCCGCCCTCATCCGGGGCGCGCTCGTCCGAGCGCCGAGCGCCCTGCGCGATCAAGGCCAGCACCGCCCGCGCGTCGGGCTCGCGGCCGGGCGCGGCCAGACCGAAGCGCCGGAGATCCTCCGCGGGCAGGTAGACGCGCCCGTTCTCGGCGTCCTCGCGCAGGTCGCGCAGGATGTTCGTGAGCTGCATCGCCACGCCGAGATCATCCGCGAGCTGTTCCGCGTCTGCGAGCTCGGCGGAGTGCTCCTCGCGAACTCCGAAGATCGCCAGGCACACCCGCCCGATCGCACCCGCCACGCGGCGGCAGTAGAGCACCAGGTCCTCGAAGCGCTCGTAGGTCACGCCGTCGACGTCCATCCGCACGCCTTCGATCAGCTCGCCCAGCGCGCCGGGCGGCAGCGAGAAGCGCTCGTGGGCGTCCGCCAGCGCCACCATCACCCGATCACGGCCGCCTGCGACGCGGCGATCGGCGCGTTCCAGCCCCGCCAGCGCCCGCGCCTCGACGTCGAGCCGGCGGAGCTTCTCCTCGCGCTCGAGCGAGCCGTCGCCGATGTCATCGACGCGACGGGCGAACGCGTAGACGGCGCACATCGCCCGGCGCCGGTCGCGGGGCAAGAGCCGGATGCCGTAGTAGAAGTTCGCAGCCTGCTCGCGGGTCACCGACTCGCAATGGCCGTAGGCCTCGGCGACGGATACCTCGATGCTCACGCCCGGCCCCCCGCGCGGCGTCTGCGAGCGCGCCGGCGCGGCCCGCTCGAGGTCCTCATCGGCGTCTCGCGCGAGCCTCGGCGAGCACGCTCGCCAGGGCCAGCGCCCGTCGCGGGCGGCTCGCCCGAGGCGGCCCGGCAAGCACGTCGTAGCCGGCGCGCTCGATCGCGTCGAGGGCGGCGCGGCCCCCTGCCGCGAACGCCGCGACCCCCAGCCGTTCGCGCCCCTGCAGCCCGTCGAGCAGCGGCGCGCCCTCGGCCAGCAGCTCCCTCGCACGCTGCACCTCGAAGGCCAGCACGCCGCGAAGCGGCTCGCCCGCGTGGTCGCCCGCCAGTTCGGCCGTCGTGCACCCGAAGCGGTCGAGGTCCTCCGCCGGCAGGTAGACGCGCCCGCGGGCGAGGTCCTCGGCGACGTCCTGGCAGTGCTCGGCGAGCTGCAGGGCGGTGCAGATCGAGTTCGAGAGCGCAACGCGCTCGGGCGTGGCCCGGCCGAGCACCCCGAGCACGAGCTCGCCGACGGGGTCCGCCGAGAGGGCGCAATAGCCGCGCAGCTGCTCCCACGTCAGATATCGCGCGACGCGCTGGTCCACCCGGTTGGCCTCGATCAGGCGTTCGAAAGGCTCGCGCGGCAGGGAGCACTCGCGCAGCGTTGGTGTCAGGCGGGCCAGCAACGGGTGCTCGGCGCTGCCCTGAAAGGCCCGGTCGAGTTCCAGCGCGAGCCAGTCCAGCGCCGCCAGGCGGTCGCCCGGCGCCGAGTCCCCCAGCTCGTCGGCCAGACGGGCGAAGCCGTAGATCGCGAGAAGGTGTGGGCGCACCCGTCCTGGAAGCAGGCGGCTCGCGACCGGGAAGTTCTCGCTGTCGGCGCGCGCCATCACCGCGACCGCCGTGCCGGAGCCGATCGGTGCGTCGACTACCAGCATCACTCCCGTCGCTCGGGGATGCCGTCGGTGAGGCAGTCGCGCAGGCAGCGCCCGAGCGCCATCACGGGAAACATGAGCCGGTAGAGGTGGTAGTTGATGTAGTAGTCCGACGGAAAGCCGGTGCCGGTGTACTCGCGCTCGTCCCAGCCCCCGTCCGCGCGCTGGGTGTCCATGAGCCACCGCACCCCGCGCTCGATCGCGCGCGAGCACCCCTCGAGGCCCGCGTGGTCGGCGGCATGCAGCGCCAGCAGCGCCCACGCCGTCTGCGACGCCGTGCTCGGGCCGCGGCCGATCCAGGCGGGGTCGTCGTAGGAGCGCGGATCCTCGCCCCAGCCCCCGTCCTCGTTCTGGTGCTCCGAGAGCCACCGCACTGCACGGCGGATGCTCTCCGTGGACGGCGGGACCCCGGCGGCGATGAGCGCGGGCAGCACCGCGCCGGTGCCGTAGACGTGGTTCACGCCCCAGCGGCCGAACCACGACCCGTCCGGCTCCTGCTGCTCGATCAGCCAGCGCACGCTGCGACGGGTGGCGGGTGAGTCGGAGAGCCCTAGCAGCGCGAGCATCTCGACCGCGTGGGCCGTAACGTCCGCGCTCGGCTCGTCGATCACCTCGCCGAAGTCAAGGAATGGAAGCTCGCGCACGAGCCTGCGGGTGTTCTCGGCGTCGAACGCCCCCCAGCCCCCAGCCGAGCTCTGCATCCCTGCGACCCACCGGAGCGCCCGCTGAATCGCTCCCTCGATCCCCGGCAGGGATCCCGGCGCGCCGGGCGGTGCACCGGCTGGGGGAGCCCCACGCCCCCCGGCCGCCTGCGAGGCGAACCCCGCCGAGTCGCCCGCCGGCCCACCGCCGACGCGGCACAGCGCGAGCACGACCTCGGCCGTGTCGTCGACGTCCGGGTAGTTCACGTTCGCAAACTCGAACGCCCAGCCGCCGGGCGCGAGGTCGGGCCTGGCCACCGACCAGTCTCCGCGGACGGTGACCTCCTGGCCGAGCAGCCAACGGGCGGCGCGCACCAAGGCCGGGTGGTCCTTCGACAGGCCCGCGTCGCTCAGCGCGACGATTGACAGCGCCGTGTCCCAGACCGGCGACTGGCACGCTTCAAGGCGCCGGCTGGGCCCCGCCGGGGCGCCCACGTCGTGGGGGTCCTCGCGGTCCTCGATCATGAACCGGTCGAGGCCCTCAAGGCCACGCCTCATCACCGGGTGATCGAGCGGATAGCCGCACAGGAAGAGCGCCATCAGCGAGTAGACCCACGGCGGCTGGATGCCTCCCCAGGAGCCGTCGGCCTCCTGACGGCGCACGATCCAGCGCTCGGCTTGGGCGATCGCGCCGCGGCGCAGCGGTCCGATCGGCATCCGCTCGTAGGCGCGCAGGACGCGGTCGAGCCGGGCCAGCCACGCCGACCCGACCCCGTCGCCGCCCGGCGCACCCGCGCCGCGCAGCTCGTCCAGGCCGAACGGCAGGCGATGCACGGGACGGCGCGCTTTGACCAGCGACAGCGCGACGATCGTCTGGCGCGCCCAGCAGGCGAAGTCGTAGACGTTCAGCGGCATCCAGGAGGGCAGCAGAACGATCTCCGGCGGCAGCGCCGGAACGCGCTCCCACGGCCATAGGCCGAACAGCGCCATCCACACGTGCGTGAACACACGGGCCCGCTGCAGGCCCCCCGCCTCGCGGATGAAGCTCGCCGCCGCGAGCATGTGATCGGCATCGGGCGGATCTCCCGCCAGTCGCAACGCCCAGTAGGCCTCGATCGTCGTCGACAGGTCTCCCGGGCCGCCATGGAAGTTGGCCCAGGTCCCGTCCGCGCGCTGGCGGGCACGGATCCACGCCGCCGAGCGCTCGGTCTGGTCGGGGGTGCGAATTCCGAGGAACTCGCGCAGCAGCATGTCCTCGGCGTCCATCGTGACGTTGGTCTCGAGCTCCCCCTGCCACCATCCCGCCTCGTCCTGGAGCGAGAGAAGATGCTCGCGGGCGCGTCTCAGCGCCACCTCAGCCTCGCTGCGAACCCCGACGGTCGACGACGCCATGCCGGAAAGCTAGATCTTTTTCACCGGCGACGACATCAGCCCGCGCCCGCCGGAGACCGGGGCGTCCCGGCGGGAGGCCTCGGCGCGCGGGAGGAGGCCTCGGCGCGCTGGGGGGAGGCCTCGGCGTGCCGGGGGGAGATCTCGGCGCGCCGGGGGGAGGCCTGCGAGGCGCCCGACACGAGCACCTCCGGATGGGCGAGTGTTATCACGTGGCGGCGCAGTGCCGCCTCGGAGACCGTCCGCACGACGGGCGAGACGAAGCGGTAGACGATCAGCCCGTCGATGTCCAGCCGTTCGAGCAGGTGAAACCCGACCGCAGGCGGGCGCCCCGCCGAGGAGCGCAGCGGAGCGTAGCCGGCCTCGTCGACCTCGCGGACCGCCACCGACGCCCCGCGCGGGAGGTTGTGCAGCGGCGGCAGGTAATACTCGAGCGGCGCCGCCCCGAGCTCGACCGTCGTGATCACCCGGTCGCGGCCCCCTCTGCCCAGCGCCCTTGCCACGCCCCGCCAGTTCCCCCGCTGCAGGCGTGGGCTGAGAGCGACGTCGACCGAGATCACGAGGAACCCGGCGGCGATCGTGGCTGCAAGCGCCATCCCCGCGCGCCCGGCGCGTGGCGAGGCGAGGAGGATCGCGATCAGCACGGTGACGGGGATCATCGCGCCGAGGAGATTGCGCGGCGCGAGGTAGTCGGCCCCGAAGGCCGCGAGCACGATTGGGATGAGGATGCCACCGGCCGCGATAAACAGCGTGAGCGCCACGGCGCGCTGCTCCTGCGCCTCGCGGGGATCGCCGGGCCGCGGCGGGCGCTCGAGCAGCCGCCACAGGCCGAAGCCCACCCCGGCGAGAACCGGCAGTGCCAGGAGCAGCTCGACGCCATGGCCGAGCGGCGCGCCGGAGTTGCCCGTGAGGTAGTACTGCGGGATCGCCTGCAGGCGACTCGACAGCGCCCACCGGCCGATCCACTGCGTGCCGTGGCCGCCCTGCGCCGAGACGAGTGGGAGCAGCGCGAGGCCGACGACCGCGATCGCCGCGATCGCGAGCAGCCCCGCGCGTCTGGCGGCTCCTCTGAGGGCCGGCAAGCCCCAGGCGAGCCACAGCACCATCGGGATGAGCAGGAACACTGCGAAGTAGTGGGTGAGCAGCGCCAGCGACCCGCTGAGCGCGAACCACGCCATGCGAGCGGGAGTCGGCTCACGCTCGGCGCGCACGAAGCACAGCATCGCGACAGCCACCGTCAGCGCGAACAGCGAATAGACGCGCGCCTCCTGCGAATACCAGACGAACAGCGGGTTGACGGCCACGAGCGCAGCCCCCACGAGCGCGGCCCGGCGGCCCGTCAGCTGATTACCGATCGCCCATACGACGGGGATCGCCGCGATACCGGCGAGCGCGGACGGCAGGCGCAGCGCCACCTCACCGGTTCCGAGCACGCGAGCGTCCGCCCAGGCGATCACGTACCAGAGGGGCGGGGAGTTCTCGGTGTGCGACACCGCACGCAGAGTCGCCCACAGGCTCCGATGCAGGACGTGGACCGGCGTGAACGCCTCGTCATACCAGAAGCTCTGCAGATCGAGCGTCGAGAGCCGCAGCGCGGCTGCGAGGATCACGAGCGCCGTCAGCGCCCACCACGGTGGGAGGCGAGCCTGCGCGCGCGCCAGCGGCTGCGCCCCGGCAGTCGCCATGGTGCTCACCGCGGACACTGCCCTTGCGCGACCGCCGAGCCGAAGCACCCGTAGCGGTACGCGCGCAGGTCCTCGACCTTGGGCGGCAGGTACCAGCCGCCGTGCGTCGCGCGCAGCCCGCCCACGACAGGCCCCGTGATCACCAGGCACAGCTGGACCCGCTCTTTCGGGGAGCCGGGGGAGGTGTTGCCGCAGACCACCTCGCGGGTGCTGTGGCCGTGGATGTCCTGCCCGATCGAAAGGCCGTGGTAGTCGTGGCCAGTGGCCGCGCGCCACGTGTGCAGGTCGATCACGAGGCGCTGATTTACGTGGGTCTGGCGCACCACGTCGTTGATCGTTGCGACCGCCAACAGCAGGGCGGCGAGAAGCAGGACCGTCGTCTCCACGAGGCGCATCCTGCCGCTCCCGCGCGGCTCAACCTCGCGGGGACGCGCCCACTCGGGCAGGCGCGCGGCGTAGCCCTGCTGTGGCGGTGCGGGAGCCTCGCTCATGACACCGGCACGAAGAGCGGCGCGGTCTGGTGGACGATGAACAGCGCCTGCACGAACAGCGTCGCGACCAGCAGGCGGCGATCGCGCGCGATCACCGCCAGCGGCAGCGGCCAGAGGATGTACCAGGCGAGCAGCCAGGTGCTGGTCACCGAGATCGCGAGCAACGTCCAGCCCGCGGCCGCGACCCAGTCGTAGCCGCGCCAGGTGCGCCATAGCAGGTGCAGCACGATCAGCACGAGCGCCGCCTTGAGCAGGTCGTGGTCGACCGGGAACACCCCCGGCTTGCCGAACAGGTGAGCGATCTCCGTCGGAAAGCTGTCGGTGGAGACGAACGCGGCGTCGCGGTTCAGCGCAGCGACGAGGTCGACGCCGTGCGTGCCGAATGCCGCGTAGGCGATCAAAGCTCCGAGGCCGAGCGCGCCGGCGGCGCCGAGAAGTTGCGCCCGGCTGCGCCTGGCGAGGATCATGAACGGCAAGAGGACCCCCACGGTGACCTTGACGAGCGCCCCCGCCACGACCGTGGCGGCGGCGGCCGCGTCCCTTCCGGCGAATGTCAGGCTGACGGCGGCCATCATCAGCAGGAGCATGATCAGGTCGTTGTGCGCTCCGCCCAGGCCGTAGATGAGATACAGCGGGTTGACGCCCACCGCGAGGATCGCGGCAACGGGGTTGAACGCCCGCGCGCACGCGCAGCGCCATGTCAGCGCCAGCGTCCCGGCGCTCGCGAGCAGCGCCGCCACCTTCATCCCCCACAGCGCCCCCTTGAGCCCGAGCGGAGCCAGCGGATAGGACAGCAGCGTGTACAGCGGCCCGTAGGCCGTGGCGACGTGCTTCCAGTCCTGCCCCACATACCGGTAGATCGGATCCTGTGCGATCGCGAGCGGCCCGTGGAGGTACGGATTGATGCCGTGAAGAACGCCCATGCGGGCGTAGGCGATGTAGCTGAAGACGTCCGTCGAGAGCAGGATCGGCCCGGCGAACACGATCAGATGGAGCGTCCCGATGAGGACGATGGCGGCGCGTTTGGAGACCGCGCCCGCCAGCGCGAGCAGCCCGGCGTATGCGCCAGCCGACACGAGGATCGCGATCAAGAAGACTCGGAAGCCCAGGCGCTCTCCGATGCCTCTCAGCCAGCCCGCGATTTCCGGCGATTTGGGGATCAGCGCCGAGTGGCCGAGCGCCCCGTCGAGGACGATCTCGGCGGTTGCGGCCACGAGCAGCAGCGCGCATACCGTCGCGAGCGCGGGCGCCCACTGCGCGGGGCGCGAGCGTGTCAGGCCAAGTTCGCTCTGCGCGGCGACGCTCACGACGCCGCGCGGCTCACAGCGCGGTCCAGACGGTCTTCGTCTCGAGGTAGGCATCGAGACCGTCGTGGCCGTGCTCGCGGCCGATGCCCGATGCCTTGAAGCCGCCGAACGGCGCACACGGATCGACGGTCCCCCAGGTGTTGATGTACACCGAGCCCGCGCGCAGCATCCCCGCCAGCCGGTGGGCGTTGCTCACGTCTCTCGTCCATACCCCGGCGGCGAGACCGTAGTCGCCGTCGTTCGCGCGACGCGCGACCTCCTCGAGCGTGTCGTACGGCGAGGCGACGAGCACCGGGCCGAAGATCTCCTCGCGTGCGATCCGCAGGTCGTCGGAGGTGGCGCTGAACACCGTCGGCGCGACGAAGTAGCCGCCGCTGTCGGTCAGCGCGGCCTCGCCGCCGGCCAGCAGCTCGGCACCCTCGGCGCGGCCGGAGTCGATGTAGCCCATCACGCGCTCCTGCTGCTCGGCCGATACGAGCGGCCCGAGCTGGCTCTCTGGATCCAGGCCCGCTCCCAACCGTGTGGTGTTCGCCGCCTCTACGAGGGCGCCAACGACATCGTCGAAGCGCTCGGAAGGCACGAACAGACGCGAACCCGCATTGCACGCCTGACCGGAGTTGAAGTAGATCGCCTGGAAGGACCCCTTCACCGCGGCCTCGATGTCCGCGTCAGGGAGGATCACGTTCGGGGACTTTCCACCCAGCTCGAGCGTCAAGCGCTTCAGCGCGCGACCCGCCTTGGCGCCGATCTCGCGCCCGACCTCCGTCGAGCCGGTGAAGGCGATCTTCTCGATCGCTGCGTGATCGACGAGCGCCGCGCCGGTCACCCCATCCCCGGTCAGCACGTTCAGCACGCCCGGCGGGAACCCCACCTCCAGCGCCAGCTCACCGAGGCGCAGGGCGCTCAGCGGCGTCTGCTCGGCGGGCTTCAGCACGATCGTGCACCCCGCGGCCAGCGCCGGCGCGATCTTCCACGCAGCCATCAGCAGGGGGAAGTTCCACGGCACTATTTGCCCACACACGCCGACGGGTTCGCGGCGCGTGTAGCAGAGCATGTCGGGCGCGCTCACGGGCAGGACCCCACCCTCGATCTTCGTGGGCCAGCCCGCGAAGTAGCGCAGGTGCCCGACAGTCCCAGCGACGTCGACATATTGGGCGAGCCCGACCGGCTTGCCGTTGTCCAGCGACTCGATCTGGGCAAGTTCCTGGGCGTGCTCCTCGATCGCGGCGGCCAGCGCCAGCATCAGCCGCTCGCGCCCGGACGCCGGCATCGAGGACCACGGGCCCTCGGCGAACGCCTGGCGCGCCGCGGCGACCGCGCGATCGACGTCCTCCTTGCCGGCTTGTGCGACCTGCACGATCTCCCGGCCGGTGGCGGGGTCGAGCGTCGCGAACGTGCGCCCATCGGCCGCCTCGGGGCGCTCCGCGCCGATCAGCAGCCGCTGGGGCCGTGAGAGGAACTCGCGCGCTGCGGGGCCCAGCGCATCGGGGAGTGCGGCGGCTGTCTCGGTGGCGGCGTTCATGAGGGCTCCTTGTGCGGGCTAGGGTGAAAGCACGATCTTAAGCGCCTCGCGGCGGTCGTACAGAGCGTACGCCTCGGGCGCCTCGTCGAGGTTCATGTGGTGCGTGACGAGCACGCTCGGATCGAGCACACCGGCGGCCATCATCGCCAGCACGCTGTCGAGGTGGCCGATCACGTTGGCGTGGCCCGAGCGGAGGTTCAGCGCCTTGATCCACAGCAGGCCCATGTGCACCTCGCAGCGCTCCGCGTAGACGCCGATCGCCTGGACGGTGCCGCACTTGCGGGTCAGTCGCAACGCCAGCTCGAGCGCGCGCGGGTCGCCGACGGCGTCGATGCACACGTCCACCCCGCGCCCGTCGGTGGCCTCGCGCGCGGCGGCGCGCGGATCGCCCTCGCTGAGATGCACCGCCCGCGCACCGAACGACTCCGCCACGGCCAGGCGCTCGGGGACCGAGTCCACGGCGATCACCTGCGCCGCGCCGACCGCGCGCGCGGCCTGCACGGCGCACAGCCCGACCGGCCCGAGGCCGAGCACCGCAGCCACGTCTCCCGGGCGCAGGCCGCTTTCCACGACCGCGTGGTAGCCGGTGCCCATCACGTCGCCGGCGAACAGCGCCACGTCGTCGCTCATGCCCGGTGGCACCTTTCGCAGGACGAGATCCGCGTTGGGCACGAGCGCCCGCTCGGCCTGCGTGCCCTGCAGCGCGCCGAGCGCCGCCCCGTGGCCGAACGTGCGCGAGGCGTCGCACTTGTGAAACCACCCCCGGCGGCAGAAGAAGCATCGTCCGCAAGCCGTCTGAAAGCACCCCAGCACGCGGTCGCCGACGCTCACGTCCGCGACGTCCGCGCCCGTCTGAAGGACGGTGCCAACGTACTCGTGGCCGATCGTGAAGCCCGGCTCGATCTTCACGCGGCCGTGGTAGATGTGCAGGTCCGACCCGCACACGCCGCTGGCCTCGATGCGCACGATCGCATCTCCGGGGTGCAGGATCTCGGGCTCGGAGACCTCGGCGACGAGCACCTCGCCCGGAGCGATGAACGTGACCGCGCGCATTCGGTCGCCCACCCTAGAGGACCGCGGCGCGCGACGGCTCCAGCGCGCTATCCGCCCGCCGGACGCTATCCGGCCGACGGCACGCCCGCGCGCGGCCGTCCGACCTCGAAGCCCTGGGCGTAGTCGACGCCGAAGTCCTCCAGCAGCCTCATCGTCGGCTGATCGCCGACGAACTCGGCGATCGTCCGGGCGCCCATCCCCCTGACCACCCCGACGATCGCCTTGACCACGAGCTGGTCGTTGGGGGAGCCGGGCAGGCCGCGGATGAAGTCACCGTCGATCTTCAGATAGCGGAACGGCAGCTGCTTGAGGTACTGCAGGGAGCCGAAGCCCGCCCCGAAGTCGTCGAGCGCGATCGCGCAGCCGAGCGCCTGCACGCTCTCGCAGAAGGCCCTCGCCCGCTCCATGTCGGAGATCGAGGCGGTCTCGGTGAGCTCTATCACGAGCCGCGCAGGATCGACCCCAAAGGCATCGAGGCAGCGCTCGATGTGCTCGAACATTCCCTGGTCGGTGACCGAGAGCGCCGACAGGTTGACCGCGACGCTGACCGGTGCGCCACCGCCCAAGAGCGCTGTCACCTTCTCCACCACCATCCGGTCGATGTCCCGGATCAGCCCGTAGCGCTCGGCCGCCGGCAGGAACCTCGCGGGAGCGACCAGGCGCCCGGCGGGTTCGTCGGCGAGGCGCACGAGGGCCTCGTAGTGGGAGATGCGCCCGTCCGACAGCGAGACGATCGGCTGGTAGTGCAGCACGAACAGATCCTCCGCCAGCGCCGTGCGCAGACGCTCGAGCCACGGCCGGCGGTGCAGGCCCGCGGCCGAGCAGAACCGCGACGCCGCGGATCCGGCGTCGGCGAGCCCGCGGTAGCGGCGGTGCACCGATCGCGCGGGCGCCCTGAGGAACACGCGCGAGGTGGCGCAGGCGATCGTCGTGGTCTGCATGGTTCAGGCACTGTTCGACGGGTCGCCAGGGTCCCCTGCGGGGCGTTCGCTCGACTGGACCGCTCAGGGATGCTCAGAGCGCCCGTACGGCCGCCTTGCCCGGTCGGATATGACGAGCAACAGGGCGAGCAGCACGAAGTTCATGACCACCGAGGATCCCCCGTAGGCGACGAACGGCAGCGTCACGCCGGTCAGCGGGATGACGCGCGTGACGCCGCCGACGATTACGAACACCTGCATGGCGACGACGAACGAGAGGCCCGTCGCGAGCAGCTTCGAGAACGAGTCGCGCGCGAGCACCGCCGTCATCAGCCCGCGCACCACGAACAGCAGGTAGACGAGCAGCAGCGCCGAGGCACCCGCCAGCCCCAGCTCGTTGACGATCACCGCATAGATCATGTCGCTTTCGGGAACCGGCAGGATCGAGGCGCCATGTTGCGGTCCGCGCAGCAGCGACTGGTCGAAGCCGGTTCCGAGCAGGCCTCCGTCCGCCTGGGCGAACAGCGACTGTGCGATCTGGTAGCTGCCCCCCACCGCCCGGTGGTAGAGGGCGGGATCGAAGGGGTGTTCCCACGCGAGCACCCGCGCCTGCACGTGGCTGACGTGGCCCACCACGAACCACGCGCCGAGTGCGAACAGCACGAGTCCGATGAGCGGAAACGAGAAGCGCCCGGTCGCCACATAGAGCAGCGCAAGGAATGCTCCGTAGAACATCAGCGACGTGCCGAGCTCGCGCGTGAGCAGGAGCGTCGCCATCGCGGCCCCCCACACGAGGAGCATCGGGCCGAACTGCTTCATCGGAGGGATGGTCAGGCCGAGCACGCGGCGCCCGGCGGTGACGAGGATCTGGCGGTTGTCGCGCAGGTAGCTGGCGAGGAACACGACGATCGCGACCTTCGCGAGCTCGGCGGGCTGGAAGGACACGCGACCCACGTGGATGTCCAGGTAGGCCCCGTTGACCTGCTCCCCGATGCCGGGCAGCCGGGGAAGGACCGTCATGCCGATCGCGACCGCCGCGATCGTGTAGCGGTAGCGCTCGAGCACCCCGACGCCGCGGCGGCGCAGCGCGAGGATGGTCGCCGCGAACAGCACCAGGCCGAGCACCATCCACTGCGCCTGCTGACGGGCCAGCACCGGGTCGATCCGGTACACCATCACGATCCCCACGCTCGCGAGGACCGCTGCGAGCGGGAACAGGTAGGGATCCGCGTAGGGCAGCGCGTAGCGGATCACCAGATGCGCCGCCAGGCACAGGCCCAGGAAGACCGCTCCGTAGGTGAACGAGACTTTCGAGGCGTGATTCAGCGTGAAGTTCGTCGAGGCCCTCGGGGCGTTGTTCTGGGCCTGTATGAAGATCGCGGTGAAGCCCGCGGTGACCAGCAGCGCGGCGGGCACGAGGCCCACCAGCTCGCGGTTTCTGGCGCTCAGCACGCTCCGAGCGTACCTTCCCTCCCGGCGCGGCACGCCGGGCTGCACGTTACCCTGCTGGACGAGCGTACCTCAGCAGGGCACCCTGCAAGATTCGAACCGGATGAGCTGCTCCTTGCTGACACCCCATGGATGACCAGCGCCCGCCCTCGCCGGGGCGGGGCATGTTCAAGCGGTTTCTGATCGCGGGCGGGCTGATCGTGCTGCTCAGCGGCGGCGCGACGGCGATCGTCGCCCTCAACACGGTCAGCGGCATCGCCGACGAGGTGTTCCCCAAGGCTAACCAGATCAACGCGCCGAAGAGCGTCGTCACGCCGATCTACAACGGCGGGCCGCAGACGTTCCTCATCCTCGGCTCCGACCGCCGGGCGCGGGCCAAGGACTCCTATGACCGCACCGACCCGCCCCACAGCGACACGATCCTGCTCGTCCGCTTCGATCCCGAACAGGGCCAGACCTCGGTGCTCTCGGTCCCGCGCGATTTGATGGTCAACATCACGGCCGCCCACGGCCAGTACTACCCGAGCGAAAAGATCAACGCCGCCTACACGATCGGGAGCAAGATGGCGGGCGTCAGGGGGGGAATGGTGCTGGCGGCCGAAACCATCGAGCACCAGGTGTTCCCGGGCCTGAAGCTCGCCGGGATCGTGGACGTGAACTTCGCGGGTTTCATCAACGTCGTGGACGCGCTCGGCTGCGTCTACGTCAACGTCGACCACCGCTACTACCACGTCAACGGCGGGGGGCCCGAAGAAAACTACTCCGAAATCAACCTCCAGCCCGGTTACCAGAAGCTCTGCTACCAGAACGCCCTCAGCTACGTGCGCTATCGCCACGGCGACTCCGATTTCGTCCGCGTGGCGCGCCAGCAGGACTTCCTGCGCGACCTGCGCGAGCAGATATCCCCCGAAGACGTGATCGGGCAGATCGACACGGTCGCGAAGGCCGTCGGGCATGCGATCTCGAGCACCTTCCACGACTCCGCCGGCGAGCTCATCGAACTCGCCAAGCTGATCGCCTTCTCGCAGGGCAAGCCGCTGCGCCAGGTCAAGTTCCAGACCACGAACGTGAACTCCCAGCTGAAGGGCGTGTCCTTCGTCACCACCACGCCGGCCCTTGCGGAAGCCACGCTCAAAGACTTCATGTCGGGCACGCAGAAGGTGCACCTGCACGTGCCCGCCCCGGCCCCCCATGGCACACGGCGGGGCCACCCGAGCTCGACGGCTGGCTCCCCCGGCGCGATCGGCCTGTATCCGACGACGACCAGCCAGAGCGCGATCGCGAGCACCGCGACACACGTGCCCTTCGGAGTCCTCTATCCATCCCTTCAGAGCGGCCCCGCGGTGGCGCAGCCGATGCGCGCATACACCCTGCCGGACACCCACAATCACCTGCGCCACGCATACGTGGTCGTCTTCCAGCAGAACGGCCTCGGCGGCTACTACAACCTGGAGGGCACCGACTGGCCCGACCCGCCGATCATCGCCCACCCCGACGAAACCCGCAGGATCGGCCACCGCAGCTACATGATCTTCTCCGACGGCGCTCACGTGCACGCGATCGCATGGCGGCAGGGAGGAGCGCTCTACTGGGTCACGAACACACTGCTCGAGGACCTCACCAACCAGCAGATGCTCGGGATCGCGCAGTCGGCCCAGCCGCTGCACTGAGGGGTCGTCTCAGCCGCTCGGGGCGCTGCGAGCCCGGTCGAGCGCCTCGTTCACCAGCGCGTCGGCGCGCGCATTCTGCGAGCGCGGCACCGTCCGGATCGTCCAGCGATCGAATTCGCCGAGCGCGGCCATCGCCTGCCGGTGCAGCGGGCGCATCGCCTCGTGCTTGACCTTGTAGGTGCCCTTGACCTGGTTGGCGATCAGCTCGGAGTCGCCCACCACCTCGACCTCGCGGGCACCCAGCTCCCGCGCGTAGCGCAGCCCGAGCAGCAGCGCGCGGTACTCGGCCACGTTGTTCGTCACCGTGCCCAAGAGCTCGGAGTGCGCGCCCAGCTCCTCGCCCTGCGGCGAGGTGATCACGCACGCGGCGGCCGCCGGCCCCGGATTGCCGCGCGCGCCACCGTCCACGTGCACGATCACCTTCACCGTGCTTCGCCCTTCCGCGGTCCCGCCCGTTGGGGTCTCAGATCTTCTCCGTCGCCGCGCCGACCCTCTTCTTGCCCTTCGTCCTGCTGAGCCCTTTGAGCTCTTCTTCCAAGAGGAGGGTCTGCCTCGTCCAGTAGGCGATCAGGCCGGTGATGATGATCACCGTGCCGAAGACCACGAGCACCCAGCCGATGATGCGCAGGAGGTCATAGCCGCCCCTGGACAGCGGCGTCGTGGACAGCGGTTCGATTTCGGGCCGGTGCGGCTTGTACGTGTGGGCCTCGATGAATGCCGCGATCCCGGCGCTGACGAGGACCGCGCCCCCAAATACCTGTCGCATCCCGCCATCCTATATCCGCTGGAGCACCGGTTTCGCCGACCTCGGGCGGGGCGAGTCGCCGAGCAGGCCCCGTCCGGGCGGGCGTGCGTGGGATCGTCGGTTAGGGGGTGCGGGCCAGCGGCAGAAGGTCGCCGGGCATGCGCGCCCTGCGGCGGTCGCGCACCATGCGCCTCTGCGCGCCGTCCTCGGCGCCCGCGCCGGCGACCGCGCGGCCACGACGAGCGCGCCGGTCGAACTCACGCCGGTCGACGATCACACTCACGTTCTCCTCGCCGGCGTAGTGATCCACGAGCTTCGGATAGAGCTCGTCGGCGAGCGGCTGGGGGACTACGCAATAGATCATCGCAAGCCCGATCTTACTCTTTGCCTGCAAATAAGCAAGCTCTGCCGCCTAAGGACCCGACAGGGACAGCGCGCCGGCCTCGTCGGCCACCGCGTTCACAAGCCGATCCTCGCGTGCGAGCTCTCCGAGCTCCGTCCCCTGGTCGAGCAGCCGCGTCGCTGCGGGCTCGTTGTCGAGATCCACCTCATAGCGGTACCAGCAGAGCTCCCAGGCGACCACGATCGTGGCCGCTCTCGCGAGGTATTCGACGGGGCGGACCGTCACGTCGGGAGCACCCAGCGAGCGGGCGACGCCCGCGATGCGGCGCGGGAACTCGCTGGCATTGAACCCCTCGATCGCGCTCTGCAGGAGCTCCTCGCCCGCCGGCGCGGCCCTCCCGACCTGCGGTCCCTCGCTTGCGCCCGGTGCCGGCTCGGCCTCCGCGCGCTGAGCCGCGAACGCCGCAGCGGGTGCGATGCCCGCGATCTCCGGCGGGCTCTCCCCCGGGAAGGAGACGGGCTCCCGGGCAACCGCCGCGGGTCCGCTCAGGAAGTCATACGGCTCGCCCCCGCGATCGTAGGACACGCTCGCCGGCGCCACCGGCGTCGCGACGTCCGCGGGCTTCGCCTGGCGCAGCCTTCCAAACAGGTTGCGCCCGCGCCGGGGACGTGCCGCGGGCAGGCTCACCGGACCATGATCGGTCTCGCGCAACCACCCCTCGTGCGCGGCGCGCGGCGCGCACAACTCGCACACGGTGCGGGGCTCGCCCGCCGCGAGGAAGATCTCGGGTTGCTCGCCGCGCAGCAGCCGTCGTTGGCACACATCGCAGGTTACGTCCGGCTGGGAGGTGACGATCGACCGGGTTGCCATTCGCTGGGGAGGGTAGCCTGCCCCGATCAGCGGCGCCTCGCGGTGGGCGTCATGCATGCGTGGTCGCGTGCTCGTCGGTGGCCTGCTCGACTACCTTCTGCGCGAGATGGCCGGGGACCTCCTCGTAACGTAGGAACTCAAGCGTGTAATCGCCCTGGCCCCCCGTGATCGAGCGCAGGTCGGGAGCGTAGGTGAGCATCTCGGCCATCGGCACCTCCGCCTTGATCTCCGTCATCGTCCCCACCGGCTCCATCCCTTGAGGACGGCCGCGGCGGCTGTTGAGGTCGCCGATCACGTCGCCCACATGTGCCTCGGGCACCGAGACGACAACCTGCATGATCGGCTCCAGCAGGACCGGGTCCGCCTGCTCGAGCGCCGTCCTCATCGCCTGTACGCCCGCCAGCTTGAACGCGATCTCCGAGGAATCGACGCTGTGGTGGGCGCCGTCGAAAAGCCGCACGCGAACCCCCTTGACAGGGTAGCCCGCCAGCACGCCGCTCTGCATCGCCTCGCGCACGCCCTTCTCGACCGCCGGGATGAACGAGTGCGGGATCACCCCGCCCTTGATCTGGTCCACGAACTCGAAGCCGTCGGCCTGGCTCGCATCGGCGAGCGGTTCGATCTCGATCTGGCAGTCGCCGAACTGGCCGCGCCCGCCTGACTGCTTCTTGTGCCGGCCGTGCGCCGTGGCCGAGCTGCGGATCGTCTCCTGGTAGGGCACGCGCGGCGGCTTCAGCGCCACCTCCACGCCGAAGCGCTCGCGCAGCCGATCGACGATCACTTCGACATGCACCTGCGAGAGCCCGGCGACGATCTGCTCGCTCGTCTGCTGGTCGCGGTGCAGGTCGATCGTCGGATCCTCCTCCTGCAGGCGGCGCAGCGACGCGAACACCTTCTCCTCGTCTCCCCGGCTCTTCGGCTCCACGGCAAATGCCATCACCGGCGCGGGCAGCTTCAGGCGCGGCATCTCGATCGGCACCTCACGCGTGGCGAGCCAGTCGCCGGCACGCGTTTCCTTGAGCTTGGCAACCGCGCCGATGTCGCCGGGGCCGAACTCCGGCACGTGCTGGACCTCCTTGCCGGCGAACAGCACCAGCTGCCCGATGCGCTCCTTGGCGTGGGCGCGAGTGTTGAGCACCTGGCTGTCAGCGCGCAGCACGCCCTGGTAGACGCGCAGCAGGTTGATCCGCCCCGCGAACTGGTCCGCACGGGTCTTGAAGACGTAGGCGAACAGCTCGCCGTCCTCGGCCGGCGAGAGCTCCACCTCCCCGACCCTCAGCGCGCCGTGCTTGACCGGCGAGGGCAGGTCCTCGACGATCGCATCCAGCAGGCGCGAGGTGCCGAGGTTGCTCGTTGCCACGCCGCACACGACCGGGAATATCTTGCCGTGGTTCGTGCCCTCCTTGAGGGCCCCGACGACCTCCTCGTGAGAGATCTCCTGCCCATCCAGGTAGCGCTCCATCAACGCATCGGAGACTTCACAGACCTCGTCCATCAGCTTCTCCCTGTATTCCTGGGCGAGTTCCGCCTGCGCATCCGGGATCTCCGTCTCGCTCCAGGCCCCCCGCTCGGCGGAGTCCTGGCGGAACGCCTTCATGTCGACGAGATCGATGACGCCCTCGATCTCGTGCTCTGAGCCGATCGGGATCTCCGTCGCCACGACATGGGGCCCGAACGCCTTCTTGAGCTGCTCCAGCGTGCGAAAGAAGTCGGCGCGCTCGCGGTCGAGCATGTTGACGAACAGCATCCGCGCGATGTCCAGTTCGGCCGCGCGCGCCCAAAGGCGGCTCGTGGAGACCTCCACGCCGAGCACGCCGTTGACGACGAACACGGCCGACTCGCAGACGCGCAGCGCCCCCAACGCGTCCGCCACGAAGCTCGGCTCACCGGGTGTGTCGAGCAGGTTGATCTTGCGCTCCTGCCACTCGAACGAGCTGAGCGCCGTCGAGATCGACATCTGGCGTGCCTGCTCGTCGGGGTCGGAGTCCGAGATCGTGCTGTGATCGGGCACCGAGCCGAGCCGGCTCGTCACCCCCGCCTCGAACAGCAACGCCTCGTGCAGCGAAGTCTTCCCGGACCCACGATGACCAACGAGGGCGACGTTGCGAATACGGTCCGCTGCGGTGTGCATTGGCATCTCTCCTTCTCCGGGTCCGAGCACGATACCGCCGTTTGCGCCCACAAGCTAGGGCCCAGGCCGCCGCGATCCGCACACGCGATGTCCGAGACACAGCCCACCCCCCTGGTCCGCCCCACGCGATGTCCGAGACACAGCCAGCCCCCCTGGTCCGCCCCACGCGATGTCCGAGACACAGCCCACCCCCCTGGTCCGCGCCACGCGATGTCCGAGACACAGCCGGCCCGGACGGCCGGCAGGGTAACGGCCGTGGCGGGCGGAGCGGTCACAAGGTGAATCGAGAAGCGGAGCCCGGCTCGGCGAGAAGGCAGCGACGCCGCTCACATCCCCGTCATCGCGACCCGCCCATTCGAAGCCACGACGCCGCTCACATCCCCGTCATCGCCACGCGCCTCGTCAGTGAAGGCCCGGCCGGGAGCCGACGCCGTGAGGCCGGCGGCACCGACCTCAAGCAGGCGCGCCGAGCGTCATTGCCTCCCAAGACTCAGCCGTCGAAGGACTCCTCCTGCATCCGCGAGCGCAGGCGCAGAACCGCCTTCGTGTGCATCTGGGAGACGCGCGACTCGGTCACGCCGAGCACCTCGCCGATCTCGCGCAGGGTCAGGTTCTCGTAGTAGTAGAGCGCTATCACGAGCTTCTCCCGCTCGGGCAGCTGCGCGATCGACTCGGCGATCCTGTCCTTCAGGTCGCCCATGTCGAGTGACTTTGCCGGGTCCGGCGCCCCGGGGTCCTCGATCGTGTCCATCAGCGACACCTGGTCGCCGCTGGAGTCAGAGACGCTCCACAGCTCGTCCAGGGCGACCATCGAGGAATGCGAGATCGCCAGCAGGGATTCGTTCAGCTCCTCGACAGTCACGCCGAGCTCGTCGGCGATCTCTTCGTCGGTGGGCGTCCGCTGGAGCGAGTTCTCGAGCTTGGCGTTCGCGCGCTCCACTTCACGCGCCCGTGCCCGCACGCTGCGCGGCACCCAGTCCATCGAGCGCAGCTCGTCGATGATCGCCCCCTTGATGCGCATGATCGCGTAGGTCTCGAACTTGATCTCCCTCGACAGGTCGAACCGCTCGATCGCGGAGATCAGCCCCACCAGGCCGTAGGAGATCAGGTCGGCCTCCTCGACGTGCGGCGGCAGCCCCGCGGCGGTGCGTCCGGCCACGTACTTGACCAGCGGGGAATAGGCGACGACCAGCCGCTCGCGAATGCGACTGTCGCCGTCGGACTTATAACGCCGCCAGAGTTCGCGCAGCTCAATCGGTTTGACGTTCGTCTCCGGGGTCATCTCCCGCCGCCTCAGGCCCGAGGGTGACTGCGCGCGTAGGCGCTTCTTAGCCTCGCGGACTCTACCCGAGTATAAATCTGGGTGCTCGACACGCTCGCATGCCCGAGCAACTCCTGGATGCTCCGCAGATCCGCTCCGCCGTCGAGCAGGTGCGTGGCGAAGCTGTGTCTCAGCGCGTGGGGCGAGACTCCTCCGGCCGCCTGGTCTCCCAGCGCCCCCACCCGGCTCGTCCACGTTCGCAGCCTGCGGCGGACGTCGCTCGTGCCGAGCGGCCGGCCGGTCTTGCTGAGGAACAGGGCGCCGGGGGCGCCTGCGCCCACGGGCGCGGCGGCCCCATCCCCCCTCACCGCCGGCGTCGTGAGCGCGGGACGAGCGCGCTCCAGGTAGAGCCTCACCGCCGCCATCGCAGGCTCCCCTACGGGCACGAACCGCGTCTTTCGGCCCTTCCCCTCGACTCGCAGCTGCTCTCCGTCGTGGTCCACGTCGGCGGTCCGCAGCGACACGAGCTCCTCGGCTCGCAGGCCGCACCCGTAGGCGAGCTCGAACAGGGCGCGGTCGCGCATCTGCAGGGGTGTGGCGCTGGGAATCCCGTCGAGCAGCCGCGCGGCCTGCCGGGCGCTCAGCACGCGGGGCAGATGCGACGGGCGCCGCGGCGTGGAGACGAGATCCGCCGGGTTCTGGGAGATCAGTCCGTGCTCGCGCTGGCTGGCGAACAGCGCGCGCAGCGCCGCCAGCTTGCGGGCGGTCGTCGTGGGGGCGGCCCCGCCACCGCGCGGGCCGCCCGCGCCGGAGTGCGGCGCCCTGTCTGAGAGCTGGGCGATGTAGCGGCGCACGGCCTTCGGTCCGACGCTCTGCGGCGCGAGACCCTGGGCGCCGGCCCAGCGCGCGAACTGCGCGACGTCGCCGAGGTAGGCCCGGCGCGTCCGCTCGGCCGCGTCGCGTCGGCGCAGATCCTCCTCGAGCAGCTCCAGCGCGGAATTCCAGGCGGTGTCCATCAACGCTAGTTCGCCGCCCCTGCCCCGGCACCCTTCCTGGCGAGCACCGGCCGCAGCAGCCGGTCGAGCTCGAACCAGTCCTCCGCGCAGATCACGTCCTCCTCCTCGCAGAGATCGCGATTCCACGGGTGTCTGATGGTCGCGGCGACCATGCCGCGGTCGATCGCCGCCGCCAGGTTAAGCGGGCCGTCGTCGATCAGCAGGTCGATCCCGAGATCGGCGCAGCGGGCGACCTTCTCGTAGGAGCAGCACAAGTCGTCGAAGGGCAGGCCCACCAGCTCGAGCCAGCGGGCGGTGGCGTCCCGGCGGTCGGGCGCGCGGTGGCTCGTGATGTGCAGGAAGTGGCCTTCGGCGTGCCAGCGCCCCACCGCCTCGACCGCGCCCGGGTAGGGGGCGCCGGAGAGGATGCGCTCTTCGCCGTGGCACTCCTCGATGCACAGCGCCACCTGCTCGGGACGCAGACGGGTGATCCCCCACGTGACCTGCTCCTCGTAGGGCAGATCGATGCCGAACCGGCGCACCGACACCTCCGAGAGAATGTCCCAGAAGTGGTGCAGCGTCGAGTCAATGTCGATCGCAATCCTCATCGCCCGCGCCCGCTCGCCATTCGCGCGAGCGGCTCCATCGATGCAACGTCCATTCTCAGCGACCCCCCATCGGCATCCCTGCCTGGCTGCAGAACCGTCTACGGAGCGACTCGATGAGCCCCCCTTGGCTGAACCTGCACCGGCACTTTCAGCGACGGGTCATTGTAGGCGACCGGGCAGTCGGCGCCCCACCTGTGCCCTACCGGGCGTTGCGATGTGTCAGGGCGGAGGCTCCGGCGGCGCCGGCGCTCAGCGCGCCACGGCACCCTCGGCAGCGCTTCCGACGAGCTTCGCGTACTTCTGGATGGCGATGTCGACATGCTCTTCGGCCCGCCGCGCGGGGACGTAGGCCGCCGAACGCTCGGCGATCTGCTCGTCTGTCAGCGACACGTCGATGCGGCGGGAGTCGACGTCGATCTTGATCTCATCGCCCTCGGAGAGCGCCGCGATGGGACCACCCTTGGCGGCCTCGGGCGCGATGTGGGCCACCATGAAGCCGTGGGTGGCGCCGGAGAATCGCCCGTCGGTGATCAGTGCCACCGTCTCGCCCAGGCCCTCCCCGACGAGCGCCCCCGTGACGGCGAGCATCTCGCGCATCCCCGGCCCGCCGACGGGTCCCTCGTTGCGGATCACCACCACGTCGCCCTCGTGGACCTCGCCCGCGAGCACAGCCGCCATCGCGGCCTCCTCGCCGTCGAACACGCGCGCCGGGCCGGTGTGGCTGCGCCGCTCGTGGCCGGCCAGCTTCACGACGCACCCATCCGGCGCCACGTTCCCGCGCAGGATCGCGAAACCGCCGGTCGGCTTCAGCGGATCGTCCAGCGGTCGCACGACGCGCTGTCCCGCGGTCTCCACGGCCTCCTCGGCGTGCTCGCCGATCGTCCTGCCCGTGACGGTCCGCGCGTCCGGGTGCAGAACGCCCGCGTCCAGCATGCGCTTGAGAACCAGAGGGACGCCGCCGGCCTCATACAGGTCGGTGGCCACGTAGCGCCCGCCCGGCTGCAGGTCGCAGAGCAGCGGCGTGCGCTCGGATATCTCGTCGAACTCCTCGATCTGCAGGGGCACACCCATTTCGCGGGCGACGGCCAGCAGGTGGAGCACCCCGTTCGTGGAGCCCCCACTCGTCGCAACCGCCGCGATCGCGTTCTGGAGCGCCTGCTTTGTGATCACGTGGCTCGGGCGCTGACCTCTGCGCAGCACGTCCATCACGAGCTCGCCGCACTGCCTGGCCACCTCCGGCTTGCGCCCATCCTCGGCCGGCACCATCGAGGACCCGGCGGGCGAGATCCCGAGCGCCTCGAACGCCATCGCCATCGTGTTGGCGGTGAACTGCCCGCCGCACGCCCCCGCCCCCGGCGAGGCGACCTCCTCCAGTTCGTGCAGCTCAGCCTCGGTGATCTTCCCTGCGGCGTACCCCCCGACCGCCTCGAACACCTGCTGGATGGTCACGTCGGCGCCCCTGTACCTGCCGGGACGGATCGAGCCCCCGTAGAGCATCAGCCCCGGAATGTCCAAGCGCGCGAGCGCCATCACGGTTCCCGGGATCGTCTTGTCACAGCCGCTTATCGCCACGAGCGCATCGAAGCTGTGGGCACTCGCGACGAGCTCGATCGAGTCGGCGATCACCTCCCGTGAGACCAGCGAGGCGCGCATTCCGGCCGTCCCCATCGTGATGCCGTCGGAGATCGCGATCGTGTTCAACTCCATCGGTGTGCCACCGGCGGCGCGTATTCCCTCCTTGACCTTCGCGGCGAGCACGCGGTTGTTGAAGTTGCACGGCATCGTCTCGATCCACGAGTGCGCCACGCCGACGATCGGCTTGGCGAGATCCTCGGCGGAGTAGCCGATTCCGTGCAGGTACGCACGAGCCGCCGCCCGCTCGGGGCCCTCCGTGAGGGCCCGGCTCTTGTGCTTTACGTCAAAGGCGGTGGGAGCGCTCACGCGGCGCGCACATTATCGGCCTGCTGGCCGATGCGCTCGCGCTCCCAGCGGGAGAGGCGCAGCAGGTCACGGCGGACCCTGTCGGGATCGATCTGACGGCCCGGAAGATGCATGTTCGCATCGGCGATCAGCCGCCGCTCGTCGGCCGTGAGCGCCATCCACTTGGCGAGCACATCGTCGGAGTCCGGCAGCCGCGCGCTGCCATAAGGCCTCGAGTGATCCGGGAAGGCCACGCAGTACTCGTTCAACAGCGCTCCCGTCTGGGGGATGTAGGCGACTATCGGCCTGTGCGGGTAGATCAGGTAGGCGTACGGCGCGCCGGGCGCCGTACCGGATCCGCTGGGGCGCCCCGCCCCTCCCGTCGCGCCGCCGGGGGCGTCCACCGTGGGCTCGGCGCCCGGGCGATCCTCATCGCGGTGTGGCCCCCGGGCGTGCGCATCTCCGCCGAGACCACCCCACACGCGCAGGAAGCCGAGGTCGCGGTACATCGCCCAGTCCTCGCTGTCGATGCACGAGCGCAGCAGCTCTCGAGCGCGCTGCTCGGCGCGCCGCTCGCGTCCCGGGTCATACCCGGTCTCCGTGAGCCGCCGGGCACGTGCCCGGCGCTCTGCCCGGAACCTGGCGATCGCCTCGCCCAACCTCGGCCGGGTGAGCTCGCCCAGCAACGCGACCAGGACGATCGCCGCGGTGCCCATGCCGAGTGCCATGCTGCTATCGCGCAGGCCGGGGCGCTCCCCCGGCCGCGCGCGGGAAGAAGATCACCCGCGCTGCATCCCGGGGCACCTCCGCGAAGCTCCTGACCAGCTCGGCCTCGCGGTGGCCGTTGCGGGTCTCGACCGGCACCGCCGCCCACATTCCCGCGTCGAGCTCACGCCGGAACGCCTCGATCAGCTCCTGCTCCTGCTCGGCTACGTTCACATCCCCCTCCGCGAGCAGAACCTCACCATGCCCCGGCTTCATCCGCAGCAGCTTCATCGTCTTCGGATTATGGCAAACACCCACGCCCGACCGCTCATCGCGCGCGCATGCCAGCCAGATGCAGGACATCGACAGGGCCCGCACCGCGGCCGATGTCGCGCAGCCCGTTCGCGATCGCCTCGCCGGTGAGCGCTCGCGCGACGCGCGCGGCCTCAAGCGGCGTGCGACCGAGCGCGAGCTGCGCGGCGAGCACCGCCGCGTGCGTGCATCCGGAGCCGTGCGCGGAGCCGTCGGGATGGCGCTCGCCGGCGATCTCGACGATCCGCCCATCACCTGCGGAGTCCAGCAGGAGGTCCACCGCGCGCGCGCGGTGGCCGCCTGTCAGAACGACGATCCCGGGGCCGAGCGCGAGCACTGCGCGCGCGAGGAGCTCCGCCTCGGCATCCTCCTCGCCGGCGGGACCGTCGGCCGGGCCCGAGGGGTCGAGGACCGCGAGCACGCGCGCCTCCGGCAGGTTCGGGGTGAGCACGCTCGCGCGCGGCAGGATCTCCTCGACCAGCGCGCGCCGCGCGTCGGGCTCGAGCAGCGGCGCTCCGGACTCCGCGACCATCACGGGGTCCACCACAACCGGGGTGCCGGCCGGCAGCTCGTCGAGTGCACGCGCGACGGCGAGCGTCCCGGCGACGGTGCCGAGCATCCCCACCTTGACGGCATCAGCTCCGATGTCCTCGAGGACCGCCCGCACCTGAGCGAGGATGATCTCCGGGGGCACCTGATGGATCGCGGAGACGCCAACCGTGCTCTGCGCGGTGATCGCCGTGATCGCTGTCGTTCCGTGCACGCCGCAGCGCGCGAACGCCTTCAGGTCGGCCTGGATGCCCGCGCCGCCGCCCGAGTCCGAGCCGGCGATCGTGAGCACGGTGCGCGTGACGCGTGGCCGTTCACCGCCGCTCATCGTTCACTGCGCTTGTGCGGGCGGCGGGCGCCAGTATTCGCGCCGGTCTCGCCCGTCGGCCGGTCCTCGCGTGCCGTCAGATGGCCCGCCGGGTGGCCTGGGAAGCCCGGGCGGGACGACGACCTTCACGTTTTCCTGCGGCATTGCTACCCCTCCAGCCCTGCGGCTTCGAGGGCCTGCTGACGGTTGTTGTAGTAGTCCAGGCGCGTGATCTTGCCGTCGCGGACCTTCCAGACGATCGCGTCCTGGCGTTCGATGGCTACCCCGCTGCCCTGTCCTGTCGCTTTCATCCGGAAGACCGAAACGACACCCGTGCCAGCATCCAGGAACTCTTCTGGCTCGATGCTGAAATCCGCCCACGCCGCACCCCAGTTCTCAAGCCAGCGCGCGAGGTCCAGATGTCCCCGGTACTCGCCCGCGTCCATGATGTCGTGGTCGTGGACCTCGATCTCCTCGTGCATCAAGTCCCACGACAGTTCGCCGGTTGCGATGAACCGCGCCAACACTCCCCGAACGAGATCGACGTTCTCCTGCGGCATCGCCTATCCCTCCAGCCCTGCGGCTGTGAGAGCCTCGTCTGGATCTCGAAACCCCGTGACGTGGATTACCTTCCCGTCCCGGAATACCCAGACGTAGGCGCTGGGCTCTTCGAACCTGATCCCCGTGTACCGCGCTGTTGCTCGCAGCCGGTGGATCGACACCGACACCTCGCCGGAGCCGACGATTCGCTGTAGCTCGTTCGTCATCTCCTCAAACGGCTCTGACCAAGTTTCCATCGCCCGCAGAACGCCCTCATGCCCACGATAGCTCTCGCCCACATGGTCGGGCATCTGCTGGTCCTCGTAGATGACCTCGGGGTCAAGGAGCGACAGGTCGACCTCACCCCTTCGCCATGCCTCGCATAGCGCCTGGATCGTCTGGGTCGAGAATACCGACGCCAGCACACGAAGATTCTCGACGTTGGCGTCCAGCATCTCCTTATTCACGCTCCTCGGCGGGGCGTTCGGCGGCAGCACGCGGGCGTCTACGTCTGAGCAGACCGGCGTATGGCTCAAAGTCATCCTCCGGCCTGCCGTCGGCGGTCATCAGTCGTCTTTGGCCCGAGGACGATCCTTGCGGGGATAGATGCCGTAGGTGCCTATCGCGGTCGCCAAGAGCCTCGTGTCCATGTGCAAGACCTCGGCCCGCATCACCCCTGTGGTGCGATTCCGACGGTCCAAGACCGAGCGGCAGACAATCTCCCCCTCGGTGGCAGTTGCGATGTAGTTGATCGAGATGCTGATCGTCGCGATGCGCTCCTGCGCCGTGGTCTGCGCCCACAGGGTGGACCCCATGCAGTAGTCGACCAGCGCGTAGCCCACCACGCCCGACAGCAGCCCCCCGGCGTTGATCAGCTCCGGGCGGATCTCCAGGCGAACCGTCTGGGCGTCCTCCCAGCGCATCCCCATGAAGCCCGTGACCCCGTCGATCGCCCCCGGCCCGCGCCCCCGGCGGGTAGCGTCGCCCCCGCGGCCGAGGTCCCCGGCGGGCGAATCCCCCTGGTCCGCAGCTGCACGCGCGATCGGAGAGTCCTCGTCCACACGGCGGGAGGCTACGCGAGCAGAGCGGAGAATGCCCGCGCCACGGCGGAGAATGCTCGGCCGGCGGGCGCCACCGGTCGATGGTACGGATCGGGGGCACGGTCTTCTTGCGGCTTGGTCACTGAACCGGCACACACGGGCGCCTTGCGTCACACCGAACCCCATAGCGTTCTCGATCGTGCGCGCCGAGCACCCGCCACCCCGAGCGCAAACCGTCGCGCGACCCGCCCGTGCCCGGCCCGCCGGCTCGCGAGGCATCGACCAGCGCCGCCCGCTCGGCCGGCTCGGCGAGGATCTGGCCGAGGCGCACCTCCACGGGCTCGGCTTCTCGACGCTCGCACGCAACGAGCGCTGTCGCGCGGGAGAGATAGACCTGATCGTGTTCGACGGCCGCACGCTGGTGTTCGCCGAGGTGAAGACCCGCCGCGTTGCCGCGTCCCGACGGGGCGTCCGCCCCGACCAGGAGCCCCTTGCGTGGCTGCGCCCGCGCCAGCGAGCCCGTCTGCGACGCCTCGCCGTGGGCTGGCTGCACGAGGAGGGACGGGTGCGCCCGACCGCCCGCAGCATCCGCTTCGACGCGATCGGGGTGATCGTCGACGCGTCCGGCAGACCCGTGCGCATCGACCACGTGGAGGGGGCCTGGTGATCGAGGGGGCCCTCCGGGGCCTGGTGGTCGATGGCGTTGCGGGCGCCGGGTGTTTGGGGGGATCCGTGAGGGCGCGGGGCGAGGCTCTACAACGCCAGCTGCTGGTATGCGAGCGACTGGAAGGACATCCTGTGCAGTGGCGAGACGCCCTGGCGGAGGATCGCCTCGCGGTGCTCGGGCGTCGAGTAGCCGACGTGCTCGGCGAAGCTCCATCCGGGGTGCAGAACGTCGGCGTGGCGCATGTAGCGGTCGCGCGTCACCTTGGCGACGATCGAGGCCGCTGCGATCGCGGCGCTCGTGGCGTCGCCATCGACGATCGCGCGCTGGGGGCGCTCGAACTCCGCCACCGAGAAGCCGTCCACCAGGCACAGCACCTCCCCCGGGACGTCGCGCGTGACCCCGCGCAGCGCGTCACGCAGCGCGGCGAGGTTCGTCTTGTGCAGCCCGCGAGCGTCGATCCCGCGCACACACCGCGAGACGACCACCACGCGGGCGGCGCTGCGCATCACGTGCGGATACAGCTCCTCTCGCGCCTGGGAGGTGTGCTGCTTGGAGTCGTTCAGCGCGCTCAGCGCTCGCAGCTCCCGGGTGGTGAGCGCCTCGTAGTCGAACAGCACCCCCGCCGCCACCAGCGGTCCCGCCAGGCAGCCCCGCCCGGCCTCGTCGGCGCCGGCCACCAGGCGAACGCCCAATCGACGGTCGAAGGCGAACAACCGCCTCCCGCTGGAGCTCCGACGCG
Source organism: uncultured Solirubrobacterales bacterium (assembly GCA_963811445.1). Lineage (GTDB taxonomy): Bacteria > Actinomycetota > Thermoleophilia > Solirubrobacterales > Solirubrobacteraceae > Palsa-744. The sequence goes on along the minus strand of CAWERP010000009.1, from coordinate 115,294 downwards.
CGCGGCGTCTCGCGCGAGCCGATGACCCCGACGTCCGCCTAGGCACGACGGACGACCCGGCGGGCTCGGACGGCCTAAAGGGTCCCGATGCGGTCGATGGGCCAGTAGGTGGCAAAGGCGCCTCCGATGATCCATCCGGTGGGAACGGGTCCCCAGAACCTGCTGTCATCGGATTCCCCACGGTTGTCCCCCATCATGAACCAGTGACCGGCGGGAATCCTGATCGGCTTGGGGAAGTTGCATTTCGGGTCCCGTTCGGCGCACGGCCTGATGTAGGAGTCCTTCTCAGCGACGCCATTGCGGAACACATGTCCTTCACGAATGGAGATCGTGTCGCCCGGGCCGGCGACGATCCGCTTGATGAAGTTCACGCCCGCCTCGTTCGGCACGGGTGCGGAGCACGCTTCGGTGCCCTCGATCACAACGTGAGGCACGGGCCCGCATTTGGCAGGTCCGTCCGCGCTTTCCTGCGCACCCAGAGGAGGGTGGAACACGGCGATCTCACCGATGTGCGGGTCGCTGAAGTGGGTACCGATGCGGTTGACGAGCACGCGCTGGCCGATCGAAAGCGTCGGCTCCATCGAACCGCTCGGGATGCGATAGGGCTTGACAATGAACGCCTGGATGGCGAGCGCAAGGCCGAGCGCAACGAGAACGATCAACACCAGCTCAACGATCGAGCTGGTGGCTGATTTCGAGGCCTTTGCCCGCGTCTTCACGCCGGCCCGGCGCCGCCGTGGACGCCCTCATGGGCGTCGTCGCCGGCATCGGAGGAGTCATCCTCGACCGCGTCCGACGCGGCGGTCGCCGGCGCCGTGTCCGCCGGGGGCGGGACCTCGGCGGCCGGCTGCTCCTGCGCGGCGTCATCTGCGGGGGAGACCTCGGCGGCCGGCTGCTCCTGCGCGGCGTCCTCTGCGCCGGCCTCGGCAGGCTCCGCGTGCTGCGCACCCTCGATCACCGTCTCCTCCGCCGTCACACCCTCCGCGTCGGTCGCGCCGGCGGCCCCCTCGGGGGAGACCTCGACCAGCAGGCCGGGCTCGACCGTCTCCTCGGGGCCGGTGTAGCGACGCTCGCGCACGCGGGCGCGCTTGCCGACGCGATCGCGCAGGTAGTAGAGCTTCGCGCGGCGCACGTCGCCCCGCGCGGCAAGCTCGATCCGCTCGATCTTCGGCGAGTGCACCGGAAACATGCGCTCCACGCCCACACCGAAGGACTGCTTGCGCACCGTGAACGTCTCCCGCGCACCGTGCCCCTGGCGCTTGATGACCACGCCCTCGAAGACCTGGATGCGACGGCGAGCGCCCTCGATCACCTGAAAGTGCACCTTCACGCGATCGCCCGGCGCGAAGTTGGGAACGCGGCGCAGCTGCCCGCGCTCGATGGTTTCGATGACGCTGCTCATGACGGTGAAGGAGGTAGACGCGTTGATGGCCGAGGGAGGATGCCCCGAACGGGGCTCCGGCCAGCGTGCTGAGCAATGGTAGCGGACGACCCACTCCGCCGGCTGCGGTCAGCCGGTGCTCTGCGGTCCCCGGTCGGCCTCGCCCGTCCGATCCACGCTCTGCCTGCGGCTCTGCTCACGGCGCCACTGGGCTATCCGCTCGTGATGCCCGGAGAGCAAAACGTCGGGCACGCGCCAGCCGCGGTACTCGGCCGGACGGGTGTAGTGGGGGTACTCGAGACCCCCGTCGAGCGCCACGCTGAAGGACTCCTCGATCGCCGAGCGCTCGTCCCCTAGTGCACCGGGCAGCTTGCGCAACACCGCGTCGCACACGATCATCGCGGCCAGCTCTCCCCCCGACAGAACATAGCGCCCGACCGAGACCACGTCGCTCGCGAAGTGCTCGGCGATCCGCTGGTCGAAACCCTCATAGCGCCCGCACAGCAGCGTCAGAGCGGGCTCAGCCGTCAACTCGTCCACGAGACCCTCCTCGAGCACCCGGCCCCCCGGCGCCAGGAGGATCACCCGGCGCTCCACCCGCAGATCGACCGGGTCGATGCCGTAGTGCGCGCGCAGCGCGCTGTCGACGACGTCAACGCGCAGCACCATGCCCGCGCCGCCCCCGAACGGCGTGTCGTCGACCTGCCGTCCGCTCAGCGGAGTGTGGTCGCGGAAGTTCACGCACTGAAGGCGAGAGCCGTGGACCAGGGCGTTGCTCACATGGCGCTGGGAGACGAACCACTCGAACGACTCCGGAAAGAGCGTGAAGACGTCGATGTTCACGAGGATCCTCCGTGCTCGTCACGCTCGCCGGGCTCCTCCGTGAGCTCGCGCCCTGCCGGATCGCCCGAGGGCTCGGGCAGGTCGAGGAACTCCGGGTCGACCTCGATGCGCCCCCGGGAGGTCTCGACGCGGCGGATCGCATCCTTGACCATCGGCACGAGCAGCGGCTCGCCGCCCTGCTCGCGGTGCACCTCCAGCGCCTCGCAGGAGGGCAGCTCGATCATCCGCCCGACCGTCCCGAGCAGCGTGCCGGCGGCCACCACCTGGCAGCCCTCGAGTTCGTGTGCCCACCACTCCCCCTCGCCGAGCGCCGGGGCCTGGGTCACCTTGACCATCAGCGCCATGCCCCGGATCGCCTCCGCCGCCGGGCGGTTCTCGACGCCCTCGAGGCGCACGATCGGTCGCTGCTCGGTCCCTGCGCGCCGCACGATCGCCGCGGTCCGCTCGCCCACGCTCACGCCGACTCCGACCGACAGCAGGCGCGTCTTCGCGCGCGTCACGTAGAAGCTGCCGTCAAGGCCGTGTGGACGGCCCACGCGTCCGGCCTCGAGCTCTGCCGCGGCGCCGTCGGCCCGCTGCCCGTCAGCCATCAGCGCGCGAACCCATCACCTGTTTTGCGCCATCGCAGCGAGTCAGTCCACGATGTCGACGAGCACGTGGCATCCCTCCCCGGTCGCGGCGGCTTTCACCACCGTTCGCAGCGCATGTGCCGTGCGCCCGCCGCGGCCGATGACCTTGCCGTAGTCGTCCGGGGCCACGCACAGCTCCAGCACGATCGTGCCGTCGTCCTCCTCGAACTGCTCGACCGACACCTCATCGGGCTCATCGACGAGGCCCTGTGCCAGGTACTCCAGCAGCTGTCTGGGGATCTCGGTGGGCATCAGAGCTCAGTCCAGTCCCAGGTCCCCGGACCTCCGGTCCGGGGCCCGGCGGGCGCTAGCCGGTAGGAGTCTCGATGCCCTGTATGCGCAACAGCTTGCGCACCGTGGCTGTCGGCTGGGCGCCGCGCGCCAGCCAGCTGCGCGCGCGCTCCTCGTCGATCACGATCGTCGAAGGCTCCGTCTGGGCGTTGTAGTGGCCGATCATCTCGATCACGCGACCGTCGCGCGGCGAGCGCTGGTCGGCCACGACCACTCGCCACATCGGATCCTTGTTTCCGCCCACTCGCGTGAGCCTGAGCCTGACCGCCACGTTTCCTCTTTCCGCTCGTTGTGCCGACAGAGCTTAGACGGTGCGCACGCTAGGAGCCGGGCGCTCAGCGAGCGCCGCGCGTGAGCGCGCCGATATCCGGGATCTTGCCGCGCCCGACCTGGCGCATGACCTTGCGCATCTGGCCGAACTGCTTGACCAGCCGGTTGACCTGTTGGACGTTCGTGCCCGACCCGCGCGCGATCCGCAGGCGGCGCGATCCCTTGATGAGCTCCGGCCTTCTCCGCTCCTCGGGCGTCATCGACAGGATGATCGCCTGAATCCGGTCAAGCTCGCGCTCGTCCACCTTCATGTCCTGCAGCTGCTGGGAGGACCCGAGCCCGGGGATCATCGAGAGCAGGCCCGTCAGCGGGCCCATCCGCCGAATCGTCTTCAGCTGGTCCAGGAAATCGTCGAGCCCGAACTCGTTGCGGCGCAGCTTGCGCTCCAGCTGGATCGCCTCGGTCTCGTCGAACTCGCGCTCGGCCTTCTCGATCAGGCTCATCATGTCGCCCATCCCGAGGATCCGCTGCGCCATGCGGTCGGGGTGGAATCGCTCGAACTGCTCGAGCTTCTCGCCGGTTGAGGCGAACAGGATCGGCTTGCCCGTAACCGCCTTGACCGACAGCGCGGCTCCACCGCGTGCATCGCCGTCGAGCTTGCTCAGGACGACACCGTCGAACTGCACCTCCTCGGCGAACCGCTCGGCGACATTGACCGCATCCTGGCCGGTCATCGCGTCCACGACCAGCAGCACGTCGTGGGGTTTCACCGCGGCGCGAATCCGCACGAGCTCGGCCATCAGCGCCTCGTCCACATGCAGGCGACCGCTCGTGTCCACGATCAGAACGTCCTTGCCCTCTCGCTGCGCCCGCTGCAGAGCCCACGCGGCGATGTCCACCGGATCGCGCTCGGTCCCCTGCTCGTAGACCTCCGCCCCGGCCTGGGCGCCCACCTTCACCAGCTGCTCGACGGCGGCGGGCCGCTGGGTGTCGCATGCGGCCAGCGCCACGCTGGAGGAGTGCTCCTCGCGCAGGTAGGAGGCGAGCTTCGCGGCCGCGGTCGTCTTGCCCGAGCCCTGCAATCCCGCCATCAGGATCACCGTGGGCGGTCGCGGCGAGAAGCTCAGCCCCCCAGAGGCGCCGCCCATCAGCGCCGTCAGCTCCTCCGCGACGATCTTCACGACCTGCTGGCCGGGGTTCAGCCTTCCGATCACCTCGGCCCCGAGGCAGCGCTCCTTCAGCTCGGCGGTGAACTTCCTGACGACCTTGAAGTTGACGTCCGCCTCGAGCAGCGCGAGGCGGATCTCGCGCATCGCGGCGTCGATGTTCTCCTCGGTGAGGGTGCCGCGGTTGCGCACATCAGAGAGCGTTCCCTGCAGCTTCTCGGCCAACGAGTCGAACATGAGCCTGATTCTCGCAGCCCCCGCGCCCCGCCGAGGGCGCTCCGAGCTCGGCTCAGGCGTCGGAGTCGCTGTGGGGCGGGCGCGCCGGGCGCGCCGGCGGCGCGGGCGGCGGGCCAGCCGAGGCGCTGCGGCTCAACGCCTCGCCGATGCCGCCGAACGCCTGTGCGAACTCGGAGGGCACCACGAAGACCTTGTTCGCATCGCCTTCGGCGAGCTGGGGAAGCATCTGCAGGTATTCGTAGCTCAGCAGCTCGCGGTCCGGTTTGCCCTTGTGGATCGCCGTGAAGACGGTGTCGATCGCCTTGGCTTCGCCCTCTGCGCGCAGGATCGCCGCCTGGCGGGCGCCCTCGGCCCTGAGCACGGCAGCCTGCTGCTCGCCCTCGGCGGTGAGGATCTGCGCCTGCTTCTCGCCTTCGGCGGTGAGGATCGCTGCACGGCGGTCGCGCTCGGCGCGCATCTGCTTCTCCATCGCCGTCCTGATGTCCGCCGGCGGGTCGACCGACTTGATCTCCACGCGGTTGATCCTGATGCCCCACTTCCCGGTCGCCTCGTCGAGGACCACGCGCAGCTCGGTGTTGACGTTCTCGCGCGCGGTCAAGGTAGCCTCGAGGGAGAGGCCGCCGATCACGTTGCGAAGCGTCGTCACCGTCAACTGCTCGATCGCCTGCAGCGGGTCGGCGATTTCATAGGTCGCCGAGCGCGGGTCGGTAATCGTGAAGTAGAGGACCGTTTCGATGCCCACGACCACGTTGTCTTCGGTGATCACCGACTGCGGCTTGAAGTTGACGACCTGCTCGCGGAGGTCCACGAGCGGCTTCACGCGGTCGATGAACGGCGTGAGGATCGTCAGCCCCGGCGTCAGCGTGCGACTGTAACGGCCGAGCCGCTCGACCACCCCCGCGCGGGCCTGAGGGATGACGCGGATGGTGCGCGCGGCCACGACGAGTACGAAGACCACGACCACGGCAGTGACGATCAGCGGAGCCATCGGAGGGTTTCCTTTCTCGTTGCTTGCGCTTCAGATCAGCGCATCAGGAGCTTACGCGCCATCAATGCATCACGAGAGCCGTAGCTCCCCTGATCTCGACGACCTCGACTCGCTCGCCGGCGTCGATCACCTCGTCCTGGTCGTAGCTGCGTGCGGTCCACACCTCGCCGCCGTCGATCTTCACGCACCCGACGCCCTCGTCGTTGGCGATCCGCTCGAGCACGACCGCGGGCTTGCCCACGAGCGCGGCGGCCCCCGTGCGGATCGCCGGCGGTATCCGACGATGCCGGCGAGCCACCGGGCGCAGCGTCGCGAAGACGATTCCCGAGGTGAGCAGGAACACGACCGCGCCGAGGCCGGCGCTCACCCCGAGCAGGCTCACGACGGCCGCAAGGGCAGCCCCGAGGGCGAACGGGGCCAGGTAGAAGCCGCCCTGGTGCATCTCCCCTACGCCAAGGACGCAGGCGGCCACCAACCAGATGATCCAGGCGTCCATGCCTCCAGGTTATCCCTCCGCGACCGGAGCGGACCTCGTCTGGCCGCGCCGCGCAGGGTGACTCACGCCTGCGCGATCAGAGCGCGCGCGAAGTCCTCGGGGTCAAAGGGACGCAGGTCCTCGACGGACTCCCCCACGCCGATCAGCTTCACCGGCAGGCCGAGCTCGCGGGCGATCGCCAGCGCGATTCCGCCGCGCGCGGTCCCGTCGAGCTTGGTGAGGACCACCCCGGTGACCTGCGAGGCCTCGGCGAACAGCCTGGCCTGGCGCAGCCCGTTCTGGCCAGTGGTCGCGTCGAGCGTCAGCAGCGTCTCATGGGGGGCGCCCTCCAGCTGGCGGGCGATCACCCTTCGCACCTTGGCCAGCTCGCCCATCAGGTCGTCCTGCGTGTGAAGCCGTCCGGCCGTGTCCACGATCACCACATCCACCCCCCTGCTCCGCGCCTGCGCGATCGCATCGAAGGCAACCGCGCCGGGGTCAGAGCCCTCGGGTCCGACGACGATCTCGCACCCGGCTCGCCGGGCCCAGCCTTCGAGCTGCTCGGCGGCGGCCGCCCTGAACGTGTCGGCGGCTCCGAGCAGGACGCTCAGCCCCAGCTCGTGGGTCAGGTGCCACGCGAGCTTTCCGATCGTCGTCGTCTTTCCCGTCCCGTTCACGCCGACGGCCAGGATGACCGTCGGGCTTGATCGGATGTCGATCCGGCCGTCGCCCACCCGGGCGGTCTCCGCCAGCAGGGCGATCAGCCGCTCGCTGAGCGCCTCGCCGCCCTCGATCTTCTCTTCGGCGGCCTCCGCCTCGAGCGTGCTCACAACCGAGGCGGTCGTGCTCGCGCCGACGTCCGCCATGATGAGCGCCTCCTCCAGCCGTTCCCAGGTCTGCTCGTCGAGCACTCCGAACAGCGTCGCCTGGATCTCTGAGCCAAGCGCCTGACGGGTCTTCGCCATGCTCTCGCGCAGGCGGCGAAAGAACCCGCTGCGCGTGCCCGCCGGCGCCCCCGGAGCGGCGGCGGGCGAGCTCCCGCCGGAGGACAGCTCGCCTGCGACCCCCGCCGAGTCCCCCCGGCCGCCGGCGGCGGCGTCGTCGACGATGAACAGATCGCTCCAGTCGCGCGCCACGGCCGCGCGACGATAGCAGCGACCCGCTCAGGCGACCTCGGCGACCTCGGGCCTGTCGGCCTGCTCCGAGGGGAGGCTCCGCGAGATGACCTTCGACACGCCGTCCGCGCCCATCGACACGCCGTAGAGCCAGTCCGCCGCCTCCATCGTGCGCTTCTGGTGGGTGATCACGATGAACTGCGCACGGTCGGCGTAGCGGCGCAGCAGCGCCAGGAAGCGCTCGAGGTTCAGATCGTCCAACGCCGCCTCGACCTCGTCGAGCACGTAGAACGGGCACGGCCGCGCGAGGAACACCGCGAACAGGAACGCCAGCGCGGTCATCGACTTCTCTCCGCCCGACAGCAGGGAGAGCCGCTTCATCGACTTGCCCGCGGGCGTGATCTCGATCTCCACTCCGAGCAGCTCCTCCTCGGACTGCCGCTCGAGCGCCGCCTCCGCCTCCGCCTCCGCGGCATCCTCGATGGCCTCGGCGTCCGGCGCGTCTCCGGCGTCCGCGGCGGCGATGCTCCCGAGCTCCGAGCCGCCGAGCGAGGAGCGGCCATTGGACAGCGACTGCCCGCCGAGCACCGGGCGCTGAGCCTGCTCGTCACGGACGAGCCGCAGCCGCCCCGAGCCCCCGGGGAACACGTGGCCGACGAGCTCCTCGAAGTTGCGCGCAGCCGCCTGGAAGGTCTCCTGGAAGGTCTCCTGTATCTGGCGGTCGGTGTCGCGGATCACGGCGCGCAGCTCCCGCAGCGCCGTTTCCAGGTCTCCGCGGCGGGACTCCATCTCCTCCACGTGGGCGAGCGCCTCGGCGTACTCCTGCTGGGCGAGCGGGTTGACGGGCCCGAGCTGCTCGCCCCGCCGCACGAGGCGCTCGAGGCGGGCGCGGAGCGCCAGCACCTGCTCCTCGGCGAGGGCCTCCTCGCCGGCGCCGGCGACCGGGTCCGGCGGCTGCGCGCCGTCCTCGCGACCCTCTCGATCGCCCGCCTCGGCCTGCCCGAGTCCCAGCCGCTCGACCAGTCCCTCGAGCTCCTGCTCGGCCTCGGCGGTCTGGTCGCGCAGGCGCTGCGCGGCAACCTCCGCCTCCGTCACGAGATCGCCGACGGCCCGCAGGCGCGAGTGGATCTGCGCCTCCTCGCCGGCGCACTCGCGCAGCTCGCCGGCCACCTCCTCGCCCGCGCCGGCGTCCTGACCGAGGTCACCCTCGAACTGCTCCACGCGCGCGTCGGCGGCCTGCGCGGCCTGCTCGATCGCAGCCTTCAGACGCTCCGCGAGCGGCGCCGCCGCGGTGTCGGCCGCGCGCTGGGCGCACAGGCGCTCGATCCGCCGCGATCGCTCGTCCGCATCGCCGGCCGGCCGCTTGGCCTCGTGACGCGCGCCGGAAGCCTCGTCCCCGAACGACGCCTCCGAAAGCGCCCGCTCGACCGCTGCCCGCGCGGCGCGCTCCGCTTCCTCGGCGACCTCGCCCGCCGCGACCGACCGCCCGCGCGGGTCCGGTTGTGAGAGCACGCGCTCGACGCCCTCGAGAATCAGCTTGCGAACGTCCTGCCAGGCCTGCGACCAGAAACGCGCGCCCAGCAAGCTCTGCCCGTTCGCGCCGGCGTGTCGATCCTCACCCTCGAGCGCAGAAGGCGCCCCGTCGCCCGACGGATCCTCCCGCCGGTGCGCTCCCTCCGGCGCGGACGCGCCCTGCGCCGCGATCTCGCCGGCCGCCTCGCTCCACGCGCTCAGTTCGGACTCGACGCGCTCGATCCGGCGTGCGAGCACCTGCGAGCTCGTGTCCACCTGCTCGCCGCGCAAGCGCACGCGCTCGCGCGCCGAGCGAGCGTCATAGAGACGGCGTGCGAGCGCGTCGTGGCGCTCCGAGCGCTCGGTGAGCGCCCGTTCGGCCCTGCCCCGGCGATCGACGACCGTCTGCAGGCGCGCCTCATGCGCCGCGCGCTGGGCGCGCACCTCTGCCACGCGCTCCTCGGCCCCGGCCAGCTCATGGCGCCGGGCCCGCGTGGAGTCGCGCGCCAGCTCGAGGCGCACGTCGAGCATCTGGCGCTCGAGACGCTCGTGCAGCTTCGCCGCCTCGGCCTGGCGCTTGAGCGGTCGCAGCCGGGTCCGCGCCTCGCGCTCCACGTCGAGCGCACGGTCGACGTTCTCCTGGGTGCGCTCGAGCTTCAGCTGCGCGCGGCGTCGGCGCTTGCGGTGCTTGCCCAGCCCGGCGGCCTCCTCGATCAGCAGGCGCCGATCGCGAGGCTTTGAGGTCACGATCGCCTCGACCCGCCCCTGCGAGACAACGGAGTGCATCTCCTTGCCCAGCCCGGTGTCGGAGAGCACCTCGATCACGTCGCTCAGCCGGCAGCGGGCACCGTTCAGCCGGTAGCCACCCTCCCCCGCACGGTCCAGGCGCCGCACGATCGATATCTCGCTCAGCGGCAGCTCGAGCGTCCCGTCGGAGTTGTCCAGCACGATCTCCACCTCGGCCGCGCTGCGAGCCTGCACTCCCCGCCCGCCGCCGAAGATCACGTCCTGCATCGACTGGCCGCGGACGGCCAGCGGCGACTGCTCGCCCAACCCCCAGAGGATCGCGTCGGTGACGTTGGACTTGCCCGACCCGTTTGGACCGACCACCACGCTGACCCCCGGGCCGAAGTCCAGCTGGGTGCGGTCCGGGAACGACTTGAAGCCGGTCAGCGTGAGCGACTTCAGGCGCATGCAGTGCCCTCTCCGGCGTTGGTGAGCTGCGCCACTAGCCCTCCAGTCCCTCCACCGCCTCGCGGGCGGCCTCCTGCTCGGCGTGCTTCTTGCTCCTGCCGCTCCCTCTTCCGAGCTCCCGGCCGTCCACCAGCGCAACCACCTCGTAGGTGCGCTCGTGCGGCGGTCCGGCCTCCTGCGCGATCTCGTAGCTGACGTGCGCGCCCCGTCGAGCGAGCAGCTCCTGCAGGGAGGACTTGAAGTCCACGGGGTGCTCGAGCGCCTGCTCGATCTCCGGCCCGAACGCCTCGACCACGGCTTCGGCCGTGCGCTCGTACCCAGCGTGCAGATAGCACGCTCCGATGACCGCCTCGATCACCGCCGCGAGCACCCGCTCGGTCTCGACAAGCGCCGCCGCGCTCTCCTGCACGCCCGCGGGCGCAGCCGCGCGCAGCCGCTCGGGCAGCCCCAAGCGCTCGGCCACGGCCCGGCAGGACACCCCGGACACGGCCTGAGCGCGGATCTTCGTGAGCCGCCCGGCCCCGTAGCGCTCGGCCTCCAGACGCGGATACAGGTGCGCCGTGACCGCCAGCGCAAGCACGCTGTCCCCGAGGAACGCCAGGCGGGCGTAGGAGTCGCTGCGCCGCTCGCTCCACGATGCGTGGGTGAACACCTGCCGGACAAGCTCCTGCGGCAACTCGTCCAACAGGTCGCTCAGCAGCTTCATCGCTCCACATCGGCCGTCCCGTCGTGGGCGAGCACGAAGTCAACGGCCTGACCGACCGTAAGTATCTGGGCGGCCTGCTCGTCGGACATCCTCACCCCGTAGGTGTCCTCGAGCTCCTGTACCAGCGTGTACAGGTCCAACGAGTCCGCCTCCAGATCCTCCTTGAAGCGGGTCCCGTCCCCGATCGCCTCCGGCTCGACATCTAGCTCGTCGGCCAGATGCGCCTGGATTAGCGCGAACACCTCCTCGCGGGTGCGGGTGCTCATCGCGCATCGCGCGCGGCCCGGGGCGCGATCCCGATCGCCTTTCGCACATCCGAGCGCCGCGCTGTGGTGGGTCCGGAGAAGCGTCTCATTCGGTCTGCGGCAGGCTAGCGACCCGCGCGGACACGGGCGCCTCACGGAGCGCTCCCGCCTGCGCGAGCGCCCTGTGGGCCTGCCCCACGATGTCCGCGCGCGCGCCGCGCTCCGCGCGCAGGATCGCCTGCGCGAAGCCCTTCCGCGTGAACCGCCCATGGGGAACGACCCCGAGGCTGCGCAACCCCAGCAGGTAGGCCCCGCCGTGCGCCTCCGGGTCGATCCGCTCGCGGAACCCCTGCAACGCGCTCCGCAGCAGCAAGCCGCCGAGCTTCGCGCGCGGCGAGGAGGTCGCCGCATCCCTGACGGCTCCGAGCATCGTCTGCGAGACGCCCTCCATCAGCTTCAGGGCGATGTTCCCGGTGAAGCCGTCGGTCACGATCACGTCGGCCGCGCCTCCCACCACATCGCCCCCCTCCACGTTCCCGACGAACTCGAAGGCGTCGAGATCCGCGCTCGCGCGCTCCGCGAGCTGTGAGTGGACCTCCACCACCAGCGCGGTCCCGCGCGCAGGCTCCTCGCCATTGGAGAGCAGCCCCACCCGCGGACGCTCGACCCCCAGCACGGTGCGCGCGAGCGCGGCTCCCATGAACGCGAACTGGACCAGGTGCTCCCGCCTCGCCTCGGCGTTGGCTCCCACGTCCAGGAGCGTCACCGGCCGGCCCGGAACCGGCAGCGGGATCGCGAGCGCCGGACGGTAGATGCCGCGGGCGCGCTTGATGTTGAACGATCCGGCGGCCAGCGCGGCGCCCGTGCCTCCCGCACACACGAGCGCCTGCGCCCTGCCCTCCGCGACCGCCCTGGCCGCCTGCACGATCGAGGCCTCGGGGGTGGCTCGAACCGCGCTCGCGGGGTCGGCGCTCTTGGCGATCGAGACCGGCGCATCCACGACCTCCACGCCGGCCGGCGCGTCGAGCTCAGCGGCGGGGCCGAACAGGATCACGCGCGCGCCGCGGCTCGTGGCGATCGCCGCTCCCGCCGCGACCTCCGCCGGACCGAGGTCCGAGCCGTTGCAGTCAACGGCGATCACGGGTCCACCGGAGCCTTCCGGGTGGTCGGGCGACGAACCGGACGCGGCCCCTGACGCCACTCCGCCGCTACTCGTCGTCGTGCTCGTGCTCGTGCTCGCCGTGCGCGACGGGCGCCACGACCTCGCGGCCCGCGTAGGAGCCGCACACAGGGCACACCCTGTGCGGCCTGCGGGGGCTGTGACACGTCGGGCACGCGTTCACCGCGGGCGTGCCGATCTTGTGCTGCGCGCGGCGCTTGGCGGTGCGGCTGTGGGACTGCTTTTTCTTCGGGACGGCCATCGGGTGCAGAAGGCTACCAGCCCGCCGGTCAGCTACTCGAGCTTCAACTCGCGCAGCTTCGCGAAGCGCGGGTCTGGCGCCTTCTCATGATGGTGCTCGGGACCGGCCTCGTTCAGGTCCGCAGCGCACACCGGGCAGAGCCCTGCGCAAGCCTCCCGGCAGAGCACCTTCAGGGGCGCCGACAGCATGAAGGCGTCACGCGCCCAGGCCGCCAGGTCGAGCGTCTCCCCGCTGACATACGGGCTCTCGAGCTCCGCGCCGCCCCCCGGCCTGTCGGCCTCGCGCGCGTCGACGACCACGTTGGCGGCGGCCTGATTCAGGCAGCGCACGCACGGCCCCGTGAGCGAGGCGATGAAGCGCAGGCGCAGCGCGTAGCCGCCGCCCGTCATCCGTGAGACGTCGAGCAGCACGGGCACTCGCTCCGGATCCGCGGTGTAGCGCTCGCTGCCCAGCATGAGCGGCGGGATCCGCACGTCGAGCTCGAGCCTGCGGCCCTCTCCGGCCCGCAGCCGCAGGCCGGCCAGATCGAAGTCGTGGGTCTCTGCGGCCATATCCCCAAGGCTAGCGACCGCCGGGGGGGCCGAGCGCTATCCGCGGGCCTTCAGTTCGCGCTTCAGAACCTTGCCGGTCGCGTTGCGCGGCAGTTCGTCGAGGAACACGACCTCGCGTGGCACCTTGTAGCGCGCGAGGTTCTCCCTGACGTAACCCTTCACCTGCTCCTCGGTCAGCCCGGAGGAGCCGTGCAGCACGACGAACGCCTTGAGCCGCTGGCCGAACTTCTCGTCGGGCACGCCCACGACCGAGGCCTCGTCGATCCCCGGATGGTCGGCGAGCAGGTCCTCGACCTCGCGCGGAAACACGTTCTCCCCGCCGCTCACGATCATCTCGTCGTCCCGCCCGTCAACGAACAGTCGCCCGCTACCGTCGAACCGACCGACGTCGCCGGTGCTCATCAGCCCCCCGACGATCTCCTTTCCGCCGCCGCCGGTGTACCCCTCGAACATCATCTCGTTGGCGACGAAGATCCGCCCGCCGTCTCCCGGCTTGACCTCACGGCCATCCGCATCGAGCAGCTTCACGACCGTTCCCATCGGAGGCCGTCCGGCGGTCCCCGGGGCGGCACGCAGGTCCTCGGGGGTGGCGATCGTCGCCCACGCCACCTCGGTGGAGCCGTACAGGTTGTAGAGGACCTCGCCGAATGCGTCCATCGCATGCGTCGCCAGCTCGCCGGGGAGCGTCGACCCGCTCGCCGCGATCACCTTCAACGAGCTCAGGTCATAGCGCGAGATCGTCTCGGCTCCCAGGTCGAGCATCCGCTGCAGCATCACCGGCACGACCACGAGCGCGGTCGCCCGGTGGTGCGCCACCGCCCTGAGGGTCTCCTCCGGGTCGAACCGCCGGCGCAGCACGAGGGTGCTGGCCAGCGCCATCCCGAGCGTGAAATGCGCGAAGCCCCATGAATGGAACATCGGCGCCGCGATCACAGTCGTCTCCCGGGCCTTCAGCGGGATCTTCGAGAAGAGCGCCGCCGCCGGCGCCAGCGAGTCCGGCTGTTTGCGCGCCGCCCCCTTGGGCGTCCCCGTGGTGCCCGACGTGAGGATCACCACGCGGCCCTTTTCCGCGGGCGCCTGCAGCCCGGATTCCCGGCCTCCGTCGATCAGGTCCTCAAGCAGCGGATCCGCCAGGCTCGCCCCCGGATCGCTCCACGCGACGAAGCCCATCCTGCGACCGCCCGTGTCGCCCACCAGATCGGCGAACTCCTCGTCGTAGATCACCGCAACGGGGTCCTCGCGCTCGAGCACGTCCGCGATCTGGGGACCAGCGAACTCGGTGTTGAGGTAGAGGGCGCCCGCGCCCAGCTTCGAGACGGCCACGGTCGCGTCCACGAACCCGCGGTGGTTGCGGCACATGATCGCGACCCCGTCGTGTTCGGAGACCCCTGCGTCCCTCAACTCGTGCGCCAGGGCGTTCGTCCGCCGGTCGACTTCCTCGAACGTGAGCGTGCCCCGCTCGTCGACGATCGCCAGGCCGTCCGGGTGGCGGATCGCAGCGCCCGCGTACGCGGCCGCCGAGGTCGGCCCCCAGCGGCGCAGCGTCGCGATGGAGCGCACCGCCTTGTCCGGGCGCACCGGCTGCATCATCCCGGTGCCCAACAGCGTCCACGCCACGTGCACGCTCTGCCTGACGTCTCGCACGTTCATCGGTTGACCCTATCCCAACCGGCGTCACCGATCGCGTCGTGCCGTCAACCTACCTCAGCCGGTTCGTCCTTTCCCTGCAGCCGCTCGCGGCCACGCTGGACCGCGGCGATGAACTTCGACAGGTTGACCTCGAGCGTGTTCAGTATCTCGTCGGCGTAGTCCTCGGCTCCGAGCCTGATCTCGCGCTCCCGCGCGCGGGCGTCCTCGACGATGTCCTCGGCGGCGCGCTCAGCCTGCTTGGTGACCTCCTCCTCGCCCACCAGCCGCTCCTGGCGCTCGCGCGCGTCCTTGACGATCCGCTCGGCCTCCTTCTTGGCCTCGGCGAGCATCTCCTGGCGCTCCTTGACGATCCATCGCGCCTGCTTGATCTCCTCGGGGATCGTCGCGCGCATCTGGTCGAGGATGTCGTAGATCTCCTCCTTGTCCACCCTCACCTGGTCGGTCATGGGGACCGACTTGGCGTTGTGCACCAGGTCGTCGAGCTTGTCTATGAGTACAAGGACATCCATCTAGGGCTCACCTCCGTGGGACCTCCGCCCGAAGGGCCTCCGGCCCCGCGGTGTAGCGATGAATTCGAAATCGCGCCCGGCATCCTGTCCGGTCGCGAAGCTCCACACGAAGTTCGACATCACGCCTCACATTCCATTTCGTCAGCGCCTCAACTCTTCCTGCAAGCGCCCGGCCACCTCGTCGGGAACGAGATCCTCGATCTTCCCCCCAAACGTTGCGAGTTCCTTGACGCCGCTCGATGACAGGAAACTGTACTGCGGGCTCGCCATCAGATACACCGACTCTATCCCCGGATCCTGGCGACGGTTGAGCTGGTTCATCTCCAGCTCGTACTCGAAGTCGGAGATTGCTCGCAGGCCCTTCACGATCGCGATCGCACCCACGCTCCTTGCGAACTCCACCACGAGCGTGCTGAAGGCCTCCGCGCGGACGCCCTCCTGATCGACCAGCGCCCGTTCGATGAAGCCCAGGCGCTCCTCGATCCCGAACAGCGATTGGTCCTTGCGCACCGAGCGGTTGACGACGGCGACCACTACTTCGTCATACAGGTTCGCGGCGCGCCGGATCACGTCGAGATGACCGTTCGTCACCGGGTCATAGGACCCCGGGCACACCACTATCGACTTGTCAGCTCGACTCATGTGTGCCTGTGGATTCTGATCGTGGTATCGCCATAACGCCGTTCCCGCTCGACCTCCGCCCGGAGCTCCAGCGGGGCCCGCCGATCGCTCTCGACCACGACGCGCGCCGCGGGCCTGAGCAGCGACGGCAGGATCGCCGACAGCTCGGGCCCCCACTCGTGCGCCTGCCTGTAGGGGGGGTCGATGAAGACGAGATCGTATGTCTCTTCGTGCTCGCGTGCGCTCCGCAGCGCGCCGAGCGCGTCGCGCCGGCGCACCTCGGCCTGCGTCGAGTTGATCCCGAGCGCCTCGAGATTCGCCGTGAGCGCCCGCAGCGCACCCCCGTCGGACTCCACGAAGACGGCTCTCCCGGCTCCCCGCGACAGCGCCTCTATGCCCAGCGCGCCCGTGCCGGCGAACAGGTCGAGCACGTCGGCTCCCTCGACGTCCCCGAGCATCGAGAACAGCGCCTCCCTCACCCGGTCGGAGGTCGGCCGCGTCGCCCGGCCCCTCGGCGCCTGCAGGCGCCGGCCGCCGAGACGCCCCGAGATCACGCGCATGCGCCCCGCCCGATCGCCCGCATGCGACCACCGTAACGGCCGGCACAGCGAAGTCCCGCCTCACGGTCGGCGCAGCGAAGCCGCATCTAGGCCGGGATGGGGTCGAGCGCCTCCGCGCCGAACTTCCGCAGAAGCGCCTGGCCGAGGAGCGCGTGCTCGGCCCCCCGCAGCTCGGGGTCGACCGCGACGATCTCCTGCGCCCACGTCCGCGCACGCTCGAGCAGCACTGAGTCCTCGGGCAGGCACGCCACCTCGTACTGCCTGAAGCCGGACTGGCGCGTCCCGACCAGCTCGCCCTCCTTGCGCAGCGCGAGGTCGATCTCGGCCAGGGTGAAGCCATCGGAGTGCTCGACGAGCGCGCGCAGCCTCGCGGAGCCGCCCGGCGCGGGCGGGCCAACCAGCAGGCAGCTCGCCCGGTGCTCGCCGCGCCCCACCCGGCCGCGCAGCTGGTGCAGCTGGGAGATCCCGAAGCGATCCGCATTCTCCACGAGCATGACCGTCGCATTCGGCACGTCGATTCCAACCTCGATGACCGTCGTGGCAACCAGCACGTCGGCCTTCCCGGACGCGAACGCGGCCATCGCTGCCTGCTTCTCGCGCGGGCGCATGCCGCCGTGCAGCAGGACCAGCTCAAAGCCCTTCAGCTCCCCGTCGCGCAGGCGACGCAGCTCGGCGGTCGCCGCGCGCTGAGCGCCCTGCGGCTGCTGGGCCCCGGTCGACGCGAACACCCCCTCCTGCGACGGCGAGACCTCCTCGACCAGCGGACACACGACATAGGCCTGCCTGCCGGCCCGCAGCTGCTCGCGCAGCTCGTCGTAGGCGCGTTCGCGCGCGCGCTCGCCGGTCACGAGGCGCGTGTCGATCGCCTGCCTGCCGACTGGCAGCTCGCGCAGGGTACTCGCGTCGAGGTCGCCGTAGCCGGCCAGCGCGAGGGTCCGGGGGATCGGCGTCGCGGTCATGTGCAGCATGTGCGGAGCGCCCTTGCCGTCCAGCGCCGCCCGCTGGCGCACGCCGAAGCGGTGCTGCTCGTCGACCACGGCGACCGCCAGGGCGCTGAAGCGAACGTCCGGCTCGATCAGCGCGTGCGTGCCCACGATCAGCGACAGCTCGCCGCTTTCAAGCTTGCCGAGGATGTCCTGCCGCCGGCGCGCCGGGGTGGAGCCCGTGAGCAGCGCGCAGGCCACGGGCTCGGCGCCGATCAGCCGCTGAAGCGTCGCGAAGTGCTGTTCGGCGAGCGTCTCGGTCGGAGCCATCAACGCCGCCTGCCGGCCGTGCTCGACGGCGCGCAGCATCGCATAGAGGGCCACGACGGTCTTGCCGCTGCCCACCTCTCCTATCAGCAGCCTCTGCATCGCGCGGGGTTCGCCGAGGTCCTCCCGGATCGTCTCGATCGCGCTCTGCTGATCGCCGGTCAGCGCAAACGGCAACCCGGATCGAAGCCAGCGATCGGTCAGCGAGGCGTCCCCGTCGAGCGCGCACGCTCCCCTGCGCGCTCGGCGCCTGGCGCGGCGCCGCAGGAACACCAGCTGGGTCAACAGCAGCTCCTCGAACGCCAGCCTCTCCCGGCCGGTCTCGGGGTCGGTTGCGTCGCGCGGAAAATGCATCGCGGCAAGCGCGCCGGCCCGCTCTGGCAGCCCCTCGATCACCCGTACCCGTGCCGCCAGCGGCTCGGTCACGTCGTGGAGCTGATCCCTCGCGCCCTGGACGAGCGTGAGAATCTGCGTCGAGGTGACGCCCTCGGCAGCCGGGTAGTGGGCCACCGCCCCGGCGTCGCCGGCCGCGCCGCCCGAGCTTCGAGCGCCGGGGCCTGTCGAGCCCCGGGCGCCAGGCGCACCGCCACCATCGACCGCCTCCGGCGCGCCTTCCTCACCGTGCGCCCGCAGCCGCGGATCGGAGCCGATCGCGTGGTGGGAGACGCGAAAGCCCCCTCGGCGATCGGCCTTGCCGTGCAGCAGCAGACGCGTCCCCGGCGGGTAGCGGTCGACCAGCCACGGCTGGTTGAAGAACGTGGCCCGCATGCTCCCGGTGTCATCGAAGACCGTCGCCTGCACCAGCGGGCGCATGCCGCGCCGGCGGACAGCTCGCGCCGCTATCGCCCGGACCCGCACCGCGACGGTGGCCTGCTCGCCCGCGCGCAGCCCGGCGACCGTGCGGGCATCGCGGCTGTCCTTCGGGAGGTGCTCGAGCAGTTCCCCCACGGTGCGCACCCCGAGGGCGTCCATCGCATCGGCCATCTTCGGACCGGAGAGCTCAAGCGCAGCAGCCAGCCTCGACGGCCGCGGCCAGCGCACCGGCGCGCCGAGCAGCTCCCCCCGGCTGAGGGCCCGCGTCGATGCGAACTCGTGCATGCCCGTGCGCTCGCGGCGCGGCGGCACGGCGTGCACGGTGACAGGGGTCTGCGTGGCGGGCATTGACGGGCGATCATGATCTGAGGGCCGGTCGTAACCGCGGTCGGGGCTCGGTTCGGGCACGTCGTCTATCCCGGCCCACCATCCAGGATCGCCGCGAAGCCCCCGGATCGCGCCGCGAAACCCCCCGATCGCCGCGAGGGGTCGGGCGGAGGCGCTACTCGGCTGTCAGCAGCCACCAGTAAGCAGGCTGCCCGCCGTGATGCAGCTCGAGCTCGACGCCGCCGTTCACCATGCCTTCGACGTCCTCGAGGCCAAGCGGCGCGTGCTCGCCGGCCAGGACGCTGATCAGCTCGGGCCGAGCGAGGGGCCCCGCGCCGTGGCCGCCGGGGTCGCCGGGCGCGCCGGCCCCCGGAACGTCGTTCGCGCCACCCGAGCCGGCGGCTCTGCCGCTCGCGAGCGCTCGGAGGACCGCGCGCAGTGTCTCCGCGGGGTCGCCCCAGGCGAGAACCTGATCGTCGAGGAACCCCACCGCATCTCCCCGCTTGAAGCGGCCCTGCGCGTCGTCGCGGGCCGCCGGCGCGACGGCTCCCGTGCGCACCCTCGAGAGCGCCTCGGTCAGGGCCTGCGCGTTCTCCTCCACGGTGCGATCGGGTGCGAGCGCGACCGCAGCGGCGAGACCGGCCTGCTGGCTGGTCGTGGGCGCCACCAGCACCTGCTTGTCCGAGAGCTCCGCGGCGCGCTCGGCCGCCATGATCACGTTGGCGCTGTTCGCCAGCACGACGACCTCCTCGGCCGGCACCTCGTGGATCCCGGCGAGCAGATCGTAAGTCGACGGGTTGAGCGTCGGTCCGCCGTCGATCGTGTGCACGCCGAGCTCGCGGAACATCTCCACGAGGCCCTCGCCGCTGACGACCGCCACCGCCCCGCACCGCGCCCGCGCGCCTCCAGCGGCGCCCGCGCCGCCCGCACTGATCTCCGCGGCAGGCACGCCGAGCCCCGCGCCGTGGGGCGCCGGCGCCGGGCGGCCCGTCAGCCGCTCGTCGCGCACGGCGACCTGCAGGTACATGTCCGCGACGTCCAGCCGCGAGACCTCCCCTGCCCCCGCGAACACCGCCGTGGCCTCTTCGGGGTCGTCGGTGTGCAGGTGCACCTTCAACGTGGTCGAGTCACCCACGACCAGCACGGAGTCGCCGAGCGTCTCGAGGGGCCGGATGAACACCTGCGGGCTCAGGCCGTCGCCGGTGACGGCGAAGTTGGTGCAGAAGCGATAGGTGCCCGAGCTGTGCTCGGGATGGCTGATCCGAGCGGGCGCGTGATGGTCGAGCTCGGGCGGGTCGTCACCGCGCAGGGCGGCCACCACGCCCGCGAACATGATCGTCAGCCCGTAGCCGCCGGCATCGACCACGCCCGCGTCGCGCAGCGCGGCGAGCAGCTCAGGGCCGCGCTTCACCGAGTCCTGCCCCGCGACCACCGCGCGCTCGAGCGCCTCGGCGATCGCCTCATCCTGTTCGCGCCGCGCGGTGCCGGGTCCGAGCCGCGGGTTGCCTTCGCTGTGTGCGACGTCGGTAACGATCTTGTGGGCCATCTCGCGGGCCACGGTCAGGATCGTCCCCTCGGCGGGCTCTCGCACCGAGGAGTAGGCGCGATCCGCCGCGTTCGCGAGCGCCGCGCCGATGAGCGTCGCGTCGATCAGCTGGCCCGGCCGGCTGACGAGCTCCTCGGCCGCGCCGCGAATCAGCTGGGAGAGGATCACACCGGAGTTGCCGCGCGCTCCCAAAAGCGCGGCGCGCGCGACCGACTGCACGATCTCCTCGCGGCCGATCTCGTCGATCGTCCGCCGCTCGTCGGCTCCCTGCAGGCGATCGAGCTCGGCGAGCACGGCACGCAGCGTCAGCGCCATGTTGTCCCCCGTGTCCCCGTCGGCGACCGGGAACACGTTCAGGTCGTTGACCTCCTCGCGACGCGATTCCAGATGCGCCAGCGCCCCCGCCACGGCGACCCGAAAGCGGACCAGATTGGTGTCGGTCACGACGACACGTCTATCAGCTTCGCCGCGCGGCGGGTTGCGAGGTGCGGATCGCCCCCTGCAGACAATCCGCCCGCTCGAGCGACCAGAGCGGCCCCGCGGTCGGCTGGGTGCGGGGGCGATCAGGGTCGCGCGCCGGGCTCAGACTGCCTTCTCTACCTTGCCCGCTTTCAAACACCGGGTACAGACGTACACGCGCTTGGGCGCGCTGCCGACCATGATCCTGACCTTCTGCAGGTTGGGGTCGAAGCGCCGCCTGGTCGCCACCATCGAGTGGCTGCGGTTGTTACCGAATGCCGGGCCCTTGGCGCAGCTATGACAAACCTTGGCCATCGGCGGCAGTCTAGCCGCTCGAAAGCTCTCTCCGCAGCGCCACCATCCGCAGCACCGCCTCGGCGGCGTGGCGTCCTTGGTCGCGGCGTCCGCCGCCGGCGCGCGCCAGCGCCTGCTCCATCGTCTCGCAGGTGAGCACGCCAAACGCGCATGGCACCCCCGTGTCGAGCTGCACGCGCATCACCCCCCGGGAGACCTCCGCGCAGACGTAGTCGTAGTGATCGGTCTCGCCCCGGATCACCGCTCCGAGGCAGGCAACGCCCGCGAAGCGACCCGTCCGTGCCGCGTAGCTCGCGGCCAGCGGAAGCTCGTATGCGCCCGGCACGTCGAAGACATGCACGTCCGGCTCGCCGGCCTCCGCGAAGGCCGCGCGAGAGCCTGCCAGCAGCCGCTCGGCCAGATCCTCGTAGAAGCGGCTGATCGCTATCGCATAGGAGTCGCTCACTGCCCGGGCCGTTTCTCGGCGAGCGCCCGCTCGCGCCCGGCCCGGTCCTGCTCGCGCTCGGCGTGCAGCAGCTCCTCGTCCAGGTTCAGCCCCTGGTGGTGCAGCGTGTGACCCATGCGCTCGGCCTTCGTGCGCAGATAGACCTCGTTGTGCTCGTTCGGTGCCTGCTCGATCGGGATCTGCGCGCTGACCGACAGCCCGTAGCCCTCGAGTCCCCTGATCTTCTTCGGGTTGTTGGTGAGGATCCGGATCGAGCTCAGCCCGAGATCCGCGAGGATCTGGGCGCCGATCCCGTAGTCGCGCAGGTCTGCCGGCAGCCCGAGGCGCTCGTTGGCTTCGACGGTGTCAAGGCCGTCCTCCTGCAGGCGATAGGCGCGCAGCTTGTTCAGCAGGCCGATCCCGCGACCCTCCTGGGAGAGGTACAGGAGCACCCCCTGCCCCTCGCGCTCGATCATCGACAGGGCCGCCGCGAGCTGCTCGCCGCAGTCGCAGCGCAAAGAATGGAACACGTCGCCGGTCAGGCACTCCGAATGCACCCTGACGAGCACGTCCGGCTGTCCGTTGACGTCGCCCTTCACGAGCGCCACGTGGTGCTTGTCGTCGACCAGCGAGCGGTACCCCACCGCCTCGAAGTCCCCGAAAGTGGTGGGCAGGCGCGTCGAGACCACCCGCTCGATCAGCCTGTCATTGCGCCTGCGGTAGGCGATCAGGTCGGCGATCGTGACCATCTTCAGTCCGTGCCGCTCGCAGTAGCTGGCGAGATCCGGCACGCGGGCCATCGAGCCGTCCTCGTTCATCACCTCGCAGATCACCCCCGCCGGGATCAGGCCCGCCAGGCGCGCAAGATCGACGCTCGCCTCGGTGTGCCCGGTGCGCTCCAGCACGCCCCCCAGCTTCGCCTTCAGCGGATTCACGTGACCTGGCTGCACAAGATCGTCCGGCCGCGTCTTCGGGTCGATCGCCACCTGCATCGTGTGCGCGCGGTCGTGCGCCGAGACGCCCGTCGTCACGCCGTGACGCGCCTCGACGGTGATCGTGAACGGGGTCTGAAGCGCCGACTCGTTCTTGGCCGCCATCAGCTCCAGGCCGAGTTCCTCGCAGCGCCCAGGCGTGAGAGCGAGGCAGATCCACCCGCGCGCCTCCTTGGCCATGAAGTTGATGGCCTCGGGCGTGACGAACTGGGCCGCCATCACGAGGTCGCCCTCGTTCTCGCGGTCCTCGTCGTCGCACACCACGATCATCCTGCCGCGGCGGATCTCCGCGATCGCCTCCTCGATCGTCGCGAACGGCGTGGTCGTCTGCTCGCCGGCTTTCAACCGGTCGCTCATGGCCTTGCCCGCATCAGCCGCTCGGCGTGCTTGGCGAGGACGTCCACCTCGATGTTCACGAGATCCCCCACGGCGATCCCCCCGAGGTTCGTCCGCGCGAGCGTCTCGGGGATCAGCGAGACCGAGAACCCGTCCTCGTGCAGCGCGCTGACCGTGAGGCTCACGCCGTCGACGGCCACCGAGCCCTTCTGAACCAGGTAGCGGCGCAGCGGCGGCTCGATCTCGATCTCGACGACGCGCGCGAAGCCCTCCTCGCGGACCGCCCGAACCGCGCCGGTGCCGTCGATGTGGCCCTGGACGACATGCCCGCCGAGCCGATCCCCGACGCGCAGCGCCAGCTCGAGGTTCACCGGCGCTCCCGGGCGCAGCGATCCGAGAGCCGAGCGATCGAGCGTCTCGAGCATCGCCTGGGTCTGGAAGCTCGCATCGCGCACCTCCGTCGCCGTCAGGCAGACGCCGTTGACCGCGATCGAGTCGCCCGCGGTCAGCTCATTGGCCAACCGCGTGCGGATCTCGAGCGTGGCGCCCGCGCCGTTCTGCTCGAGCCCGGTCACGCTGCCCAGGTCCCCGATCAGACCCGTGAACATCGGTTGACTCCCGGTCCGTTCACCCCGGCCCTCACCACTCGCGCAGGCGGGCAGAGATCAACAGGTCCTCGCCGACGCTCTGGCAGCCGAACGTCAGCGCACGGAGCGCCTCGGATATGCGCTCTACCCCCTTGCCCTCCAGGGGATCTCTGGCGGCGCTGCCTCCCAACAGCAGCGGGGCCAGGAACAGCCTGATCTCGTCGATCTCGCCCGCGTCGAGGAACGCGCCGGCCAGGTGGGGGCCGCCCTCGAGCAGCACCGAGGCGATCCCCAGCGCTCCCAGCTGATCGAGCGCCGATCGCACGCGGGCCGGCTCGTTCTCGCCGGTGGCCACCAGCACCTGCACCCCGGCCGCCTCGAGCGCGTCGGTGTCGGCATGGGCCGCGGCCCTCGAGACCACCAGCGTGAGGGGTATCTCCGCGGCCGCCGCGACGAGTTGGGATGTGGGAGGCAGGCGGGCGAGCGTGTCGAACACGACGCGTCGCGGCTGGTGGGGCAGCTCGGCCAGCAGGCCGTCGGGCCGGGCCGTCAACCGCGGGTCATCCGCGAGCGCGGTGCCGATCCCCACGACCACCGCGTCCACCGACGCGCGCCAGCGATGGGCCAGCTCCCGGCTGTCCTCGCCGCTGATCCACTTGGAGTCCCCGGTGCGAGTGGCAACCTTGCCGTCGAGTGTCATCGCCGACTTGAACAGCACCCATGGACGCCCGACGCGTGCGTGCTTGCGAAACGCCTGGTTGAGCAGCCGCGCGCTCGCGGCGAGCTCACCGTCGGCGATGACCACCTCGACGCCCTCGTCGCGCAGGATGCCCAGCCCGCGCCCGGATGCCTTCTCCGTGGGGTCGTCGGAGGCCACGACCACTCTCCTGATCCCAGCCTGCAGGATCGCATCCGTGCAGGGCGGCGTATTGCCCTCGTGACAGCAGGGCTCGAGCGACACGTACAGCGTCGCCCCGTCCAGATCCTTCAGGCCACACGCCTCGATCGCGTTGACCTCCGCGTGTGCCGCGCCGAACTCCTTGTGCCAGCCCTCGCCGAGGATCTCGCCGTCGCGGGCCACGACGGCGCCGACCACCGGATTGGGCCTGACGGCTCCCGCGCCGTTCTTCGCGAGCTCGATCGTCCGCGCCAGATAGGCCTTGTCAGTGTCGGTGCAGGTGGGCATCTTCGTTCAGGATATCCCCGCTCAGCCGCCGCACCGGCCCCCGTGCAGCCGGTAGACCGTCACAGCCGGCCCCGGACTGTAGTAGGCGAGCGGGTAGTAGTCGAAGCTCCAGTCGAAGCCGAAGGCCACCGGACCGTGCCCGCGCGCGTAGGGCGAGGCGCGGTAGGCGACTGAAGCCTGTTGCGCGAGCGCCCGGTAGTAGGCGACAGCGTGAGGCACCGACCCGGGGTCGGCGAACGCCCGCCCGGACTCTGTCGAGCCGCTCACCACCCAGCAGTAGCCACCGCGCTCATACCAGCCGATCAGAGCGGGGCTGAGCGTGCGCACGTAGTCCTCGATGCCCACGACCCTGCGCGCGCTCGGATCGAGTTCGCCGTCGGGGGAGATCACCGAGACCAGGGAGGCGTACTTGTTCCAGCGCGCAGCAGACGACGCGTCACCCCCGCCCCGCGCGGTCCCGCCGTGCCTGCCCGGCACGTCTCGCACCCATCCGTTGGGCGCGACGGGCTCCACCACGATGCGCGCACCCTGCGGCACATGCGCGACCATCCACGCCCGCGTCACGTTGCGCGTGTCGGCACGCGAGAGAAGCATGCCCGAATGGATGCTGTAGACGGCGCCTTGGGCGCAC
This sequence comes from uncultured Solirubrobacterales bacterium, assembly GCA_963811445.1. Lineage (GTDB taxonomy): Bacteria > Actinomycetota > Thermoleophilia > Solirubrobacterales > Solirubrobacteraceae > Palsa-744. The sequence continues at coordinate 90,064 of CAWERP010000009.1, read as the reverse complement.
AGCGCCACCACGACCGCCGCCACCAGCAGGGCGCGCAGGCGGCTCGGCGGCCGCCTCGGGCGCCGCGGCGTGCCCCGTGCCCGGCCTGACGCGATCCGGCGGGCGAGCACGTCGGCCAGCGTGAGCGCGAAGAACGCCGCCAGCAGGCAGAGGAACGGGAAGATGGGCAGCAGCCAGCGCCCGAAGTACCGCCCCTGGAAGCCCATGAAGGCGAGGAACAGCAGCGGCGCGGGGACGAGCAGCCAGCCGAGCCGCGCCTCGAAGCGCCAGATCGTCAGCCCGCCGCCGAGGGCTGCCAGGGCAGGGACCCACCCAAGCCCCCAGGTGAGCGACCAGAGGTAGTACAGGACCCCCCACTCCTTCGGCGCGCCGAGCTTGCCCTGCGCTTCGCCCGAGGCCGTCGACTGATGCACGAGGGCCGCGTGGAAGCCGTGGAAGTCGAGCACCGCGTAGGGATTTGCGATCAGGAAGGCGACCAGCGCACAGAGCCCGGCGAGCGCGACGCCGCCCATCACCTGCAGGCCGACGGGCTGTCGGCCGCCGCCCAGCGCGCGGCCGGGCTCCCGATCCAGGTAGCGCGCCGCGCAGGCGGCGATCAGCGGCAACAGGACGATCCCACCGGTGTACTTGGTCGCGCACGCCAGGCCGAGCCCCACGCCCGCCAGCAGGTAGTCGATCAGCCGGCCCCTGCGAAGCACGCCCGCCGTTCCGAGCAGCGAGAGCGTCACGGGCGCGAGCGTCGGCACGTCGTTGAGCGCAAGGTGCGCGTAGAACACCGGCAGGAACGCGACCGCCTGAACCGCGGCGGCCAGCAGGCCGACGCCGCGGCCGAACAGGCGGGCCCCCACGAGGTAGAGCAGCCAGATGGCGAGCGTTCCAAGGACGGCTGCCGAGGCTCGCCCGACGATGTAGACGTCCGCAGGGTGCACACCGTAGGCATGAGCCGCCCCCGCGCCCCCGCCGAACCAGACGGCGAACAGGACGTGCAGCAGGTAGGTGAAGGCGGGCGGGTTTTCGAAGTAGTGGGGGTTGAGGCTATGCCCGAACATCGCGATCGCCCGGGGCACGAAGTGATCGCTCTCGTCGATGTTGTAGACGTACGGCAGTCCCTGCCCGATGCCCCACAGCCGCAGTGCCAGCGCGCCCGCGAGCACACCGCCCAGCCCCGCCCATGCCCAACGGCGCGCGGGAGCCCCGCGCGCGCCGATCCGGCTCCGGCCGATCGTCGATCGCTCGGCGCTCGCCATGCGCCGCTCAGCAGTTGGCATAGACCGCGTAGTAGCGGCTGGTGAAGACGCGTTTGAAGCCGGCCGGCGGAACCTGGTCGCGGGGATCGTCGCCGACGTTCACGATCGCCTTGAAGAACACGGCGCTGCCCAGCGGGTACACCGCGACGCTACCCCGGCGGATGCGGTTCTCGAGCACGTGGTTGCCCCTGGCCACCTGCGCGCGCGCCTGGCTGCGCGCGACGATGTGACGCTGGTCGAGGCTGTCGAGGATCCAGCGGGCGTCGGGGATCAGCTTGTTGTTCGGCAGCGACAGCAGCGGGCAACGACGCAGCTGCGCCCTGACCGCGGGGCTCGCGAGCGCGACCGCGAGACCCTTGTGGAAGTCCTCGTGATAGGCGAGCGTCGTGCGCAGGTTGGAGTAGCTCAGCGTACTGGCCGCCGAGACGGCGCCATAGGCGACGAGGACCGTGGCGGCGGCGATCCAGACCCGGCGCAGCTTCGAGCCCGCCCGCAGCATCGACCAGCCCCCGATCGACACCGCGCAGAACAGCAGCAGCACCGTCGAGGCGCCGATCAGGTAGCGGTCGACGACCGACGCGCCGGCCGCCCCCTGCGCGACGAACAGCCCGACGAGAGCCACGAGGGCGGCCAGCGGCGTCAGAACGCGCCGCGGCGCGAGCCAGACGGCCAGCGGTATGCCGACGAGCCCGCCGATCACCACCGGCAGCTTGTCGATCCGCACCGCGAAGCTCCAGACCGATCCGAGCACGCTCGAGAATCCCTTGGTGCGTTCTAGTTCCTGTGCCAGGCCGGCCGTCGATTGCAGCGAGTGCAGCGGGTTGCCGGTCACCACCGCGTCCATGCCGACCCACACGACCGGCGCGATCGCGGCCAGCGCGAGGTAGGTCAGGCGCGTGCGAGTGTCGGCGCCGACGCAGCACCACAGCCAGTAGATGCCGCTCAGCGCCCACGCCTCGGGCCGCAACAGCCCGGCGGCCGCGAGGATCAGAAGGACGGCGGTGCCGCGCCGCGGTCGTTCGACCTCGAGCGCGACCGCCCACACGATCAGCGCGACGTAGGAGATGTCCAGGTAACCCTGCGCCGCGAGGTTCTCGTCGAAGAAGCGGGTCAACACCAGCAGGCCCGCGAGCAGCCCGACGAGCGGGCCGAAGCACAGGCGTCCCAGCCGGTAGACGCCGGCGACGAGGGCCACGTAGGAGCCGATCGAGCCAAGCACCATGAGCCGCGCACCGCCCTGCCCGAAGATCGAGCAGACCATCCCGAAGGCGATCGCCAGCGGGTGCTCGGTCGGGCTGCGGTACACGCTGAAGTCGGGCAGGTGCAGGTGCAGCAGGTCGCGGCCCCACAGCAGGGCGTAGAAGGAGTCGTAGGTCGGATAGGTGGGGAGCGCGAAGTACCCGACCAGCGCGCCCACGCACATCGCGGCGAATCCGATCCTCGCCCATTTCGCGGGCGGCACGGCGCGCAGCCGCGCGACCCGCGTCGGGCCCGGTCGAAGCCTGGTGAGCGTCGCGCTGTGCATCGAGCCTTGGCTGTCGTGGGCCGGCACCGGCGCCGCCCACACGCTTGGCGCCAAGACCTGTCCTCCGCTTTGGGATACTGCCGGGAGCCCAGTCTAGGCAATCATCGCCGATGAAGCTCATCATTCAGATCCCCTGCTTCAACGAGGCAGACCAGCTGCCGCAGACGCTCGCGGACCTGCCGCGCGAGGTGGAGGGCTTCGACGTCGTCGAGTGGCTGATCATCGACGACGGCTCGACCGACGAGACGGTCTCCGTCGCACGTGCCCACGGCGTCGATCACCTGGTGCGCCTGACGAACAACAAGGGGCTCGCGACGGGCTTTCAGGCCGGCATCGACACGGCGCTGAAGCTCGGCGCCGATGTGATCGTGAACACGGACGCCGACAACCAGTACTACGGGCCCGACGTCTCACGGCTCGTGCGCCCGATCCTCGATGGGCAGGCCGACATGGTGGTCGGCGATCGCGAGGTCACCGGCATCGAGCACTTCTCGCCGCTGAAGAAGGCGCTGCAGCGTCTCGGCTCCTGGGTCGTGCGCCAGGCGTCCTCGACCTCCGTGCCGGACACCACCTCCGGTTTCCGCGCCTACAACCGCGAGGCGGCCATCCAGATGATGGTGGTGTCGAAGTTCACCTACACCCTCGAGACGATCATCCAGGCCGGGAAGCTGCTCGTGGCGATCGACCACGTGCCGGTCCGCACGAACCCCCAGACGCGCGAGTCGCGCCTGTTCCCGTCGATCGGCGCCTACGTGCGCCGCAACACGGTGTCGATCTTCCGCATCTATGCCCAGTACGAGCCGCTGCGCGTGTTCTGGAGCCTTGCCCTGCTGATCGGGCTGGTCTCGCTGGGGGTGTGGATTCGCTTCGCCGTCGCCTATGTCGAAGGCAACGGCAAGGGTCACGTCCAATCGCTGATCCTCGGTGCCGTGCTGTTCATCGCCGCTGTCGTGCTGTGGGCGCTCGGGGTGATCGGCGATCTGCTGGCCGCCCAGCGGGTGATGACCCAGAGGACGTTCGAGCGAGTTCGAAGGATCGAGCTGGAGCTCGGCGTCCCGCCGTCGCACTACGAACCCGGAACGCCCCCCGGAGCGCCCCGCCAGGGAGCCCCCGTCCCCACGGCGAGCGCCTCGGAGGCCGAGCGGCGCGAGGAGGAACGCCGCCGCGAGGCGGTGCGGCTGTGAGCGGGGTCACCGTCTCCGAGGACGGGGTCGTCACCGGGAACACGTTCGACAAGTACGGCTCCACCAACCCCGTGGTGCGCCGGCTGATGGCTGGCTTCGAGCGTGCGCTCGAGGAGCTGTTCGACCAGGCCGACCCAACCTCGCTGCTCGACGTCGGCTGCGGCGAGGGGGTGCTCGTCCACCGCTGGGCGCTGCGCCTGCCCGAGCGCCGCGTGGTCGGGATCGACCTGCAGGAGGAGTCGATCCAGGCCGGCTGGTCCGAGCACCAGGCGCCCAACCTCGAGTACCTCACGATGCAGGCCGAGAACCTCCCGTTCGCCGCGAACGAGTTCGACCTGGCAACCGCGATCGAGGTGCTCGAGCACGTCCCGGACCCCGACCACACGCTCACCGAGATGGCGCGCTGCGCCGAGCGCCACCTGCTCGTCTCGGTTCCCCGCGAGCCGCTGTGGCGCATGCTGAACATCGCGCGCGGCGCCTATTGGAGCGAGCTGGGCAACACCCCGGGGCATCTCAACCACTGGTCCAAGCGGTCGTTTCACAGGCTGCTCTCACGCCATGGGGAAGTGATCGAGGTCCGCTCGCCCTTCCCCTGGACCATGCTGCTTGTCCGCCTCTAGCCCCCGCTCAGCAACGGAGAGAGGCGGCTCGGATGCCGCGGCCGGGCGGCCCGCCGCCGCCGGCGAGCAGACGCGCTCCTATGGGCGCGGAGCCCGCATCCTGTCGGTCGGCATCGCATGCACGGGCCTGATGACGTTCGCGTACTTCTCGATCGCCAGCCACGTGCTCGGAGAAGCGTCGGCGTCACGAATCGCCCTCTTGTGGTCGGTGATGTTCGTGATCATCTCCGTCATCTACCGCCCCATCGAACAGCTGCTGTCCCGCACGATCGCCGAGCGCCGCGCGCGCGGGCACACCGAGCACCCGCTGCGCGTCCCGATGTACATCCAGCTGGCCTGTGTGGTGGCGTTCGTCGTCGCGGCATTGGCCCTGCGCGGCGTGCTCGTTGACCAGGTGTTCGATCACTACGGCCCCCTGTACGACGTGCTCGTTGTGGGCACGGTGGCCTACGCCGCCAGCTACACCGCACGCGGATGGCTGGCCGGGCACGAGTACTTCGCCCTGTACGGCGGCCTCGTGTTGATGGAGTCATTCTCACGACTGTGCTTCGCGCTCGCGGCCGCTCTCGGGATCGCCAGCGGACAGACGGCGGTCGCCCTGGGAATCGCCGCGGCGCCGCTGGTCTCGCTGATCGTAGTGCCGGCCGCCTTCGCCCGACGCGGGCAGGAGCGCCGGCAAGCGCTTGCAGCGACGCCGCCGGGGACGCCCGCGGCAGTCCACGAGGCCGACGCGGCGCTCGCCGGGCCGATCACCGCCGATGAGGCTGCGGCCGCCCTGGCGGGACCGGGAACGGAGGGCGTCCAGGAGGCAGCGGCCCACGACGACCTCTCGCTGCGACGGGGCACCGGCTTCGCCGGCTGGGTGTCGACCATCATGCTCTCCGAGCAGGCGCTCCTAAACGCCGCCGTGCTGACCGTGGCGGCGACCTCCCCCGACGCCGCGCTTGCTGGGATCGTGTTCAACGTGCTGTTGATAGCGCGCGCGCCGTTGCAGCTCTTTCAGGCGATCCAGACCTCCTTGCTGCCTCACCTCGCAGGGCTCGAGACGACGCGCGGCCACGCCGCCTTTGCCCGGGCGATCCGGGTGACGGTGATCGCGATCGCCGCGTTCGCTGCGGCCGTCGCGCTCGGCCTGCTGGCAATCGGGCCGTTCGTCATGTCGCACCTCTTCGGGCAGCACTACTCATATGGGCGCTTCGGCCTCGCGCTGATCGGCCTCGGTATGGGCCTGCACCTGGCCTCGGGGGCGCTCAACCAGGCCGCACTGGCCCGCGACCGCGCGCGCGCGGCCGCGGGCTGCTGGGCCGTGGCCGCGGTGGTGTTCCTCGCCTGGATGCTCACCCCGGCCGTCAGCGAACAGGTGCTTCGCACCGAGATCGGCTACGCCGGTGCGACCGCCCTCCTGGCGCTTGCCCTCGCGACGCTCTACCGGCACAGCGCCCCGCCGGAGGGGATCAGCCCGCCCCCACGGCCCGTGTGATCGCACGGTAGGCCTCGCCGGGATCGTCCGCGCGGAAGATCGCCGAGCCGGCGACGAACACGTTGGCGCCGGCCGCGCGGCACGCCGGAGCGGTGCCTGGGTCGATCCCTCCGTCAACCTCGAGAGCCACCCGCTCGCCGATCAGCGCTCGCAGGCGCACGATCTTCTCCGGGGAGCGCTCGATGAACGCCTGGCCCCCCCAACCGGGGTTGACGGTCATGCAGAGCGCGAGGTCGAGCGTGTCCGCCAGCTCGGCGATCGCAGCGACCGGCGTGCCGGGGTTGATCGCCACCCCGACCCGCGCCCCGCTCTCGCGGATCAGGTCCGCGGTGTAGGCGGCGTGGGGCGTGGCCTCCGCATGGAACGTGATCGAGTCGGCGCCCGCATCGACGAAGTCGCTCACCTGGCGCTCGGGCCGCTCGATCATCAGGTGCGCCTCGAGGAGCGCGCCCGCCTCGTGCACGCGCTCGGCGAGCGCGGCGACGACGAGCGGGCCCACGGTGATCGAAGGGACGAAGTGCCCGTCCATCACGTCCACGTGGATCACCCGCGCGCCCGCCTGCAGAACCTCCCCGACCTGCTCGCGCAGCCGGCCGAAGTCGGCGGAGAGGATCGACGGGGCCACCTGCACCGCCCGCATCAACTCGCTCGCCGCAGCGCTCATATCGCCTGCAGCATCGACTCGCCGCAGTTGTTGCACTTGAGAATCGCCGTCGAGGACATCCTCACGATCGTCGAGTGCTCGCCGCAGTTCGGGCACACCGAGGTGAGCTCGAAGCGGTGCAGGCAGTAGACGCAGCGGTAGCGTCCCGGCAGGTTGGTCGGACGCAGCCACGGCTCATGGCAGTGCGGACACTTCGGGCCGAGGTCGACCGCGGCCCTCGGAGGGGTCGATCGCCCGCCCTCCATCCCTCAGCTCCGGCGCAGCCGGGCGATGAAGAAGCCGGCCGTGCGATCGCGATGGGGCAGCGTTAGCACGAACCCGGCGCCGGCGTCCGCTTGCGAGGGCGTCGAGCTGACGCGCTGATCGGTCGCGCTCGGGTCGCCTACGGGGCGAGAGGATGCCAGGCCGTAGGCAGGCAACTCTGCTACGAGGTCATCCAGGCAGAAGTCGGGGTGGGAGTCCAGAAACGCCGCGATCAGTCGCTCGTTCTCTATCGGGGAGATCGTGCAAGTAGAGTAGACAAGCACGCCGCCCGGACGGAGGGCGCCCGCGCCGGCCGCGAGGATCGCCGCCTGCGCCCGGGCCATCTCTGCGATCCCTCCGGGCGTCACCCGCCAGCGGAGGTCCGCGCGCGACTGCAGCGTGCCGAGCCCCGAGCAGGGCGGATCGACCAGCACGCGATCGAACCTCGCGCCCTCCGGCCGGGGCTGCGCGGCGTCTGAGACCTCGACCCGGACGGAGCCGGCGTGAAGCCGCTGGGCGGTCCGCGCCAGGGAGCCCGCCCTGCGGCGATCGCGCTCGACGGCGAGCACCTCCCCGCTGCCACCCATCAACGCGGCCAGGTGGGTGCTCTTGCCGCCCGGCGCGGCACACAGGTCGAGCACCCGCTCACCCGGCTGCGGGTCGAGCGCTCGGGCGACGAGCATCGCCGCGCGCGACTGGGCGAGGAACGCGCCCTCGCGCCACAGCGGCGAGCCGCGCAGGTCGAGCGGGCCCTCCAGCACCACCGCCTCGGGCAGCGCGGGATCGCCATGCGTCGCGACGGGCAGCTGTGCGGCCAGCGTGGAGGCATCCGTGAGAAGCGTGTTCGCGCGCAGGGCGAGCTCGCCGGGCTCGTTGTCGAATGACATCAGCGCGCGTGCTTCCTGCGCGCCCAGCTGCTCCCAGAAGAGGCGCGCGATCCACTCGGGGTGCGAGTGCTTCAGGGCAGCCTGCTCGGGCGTCTGCTCGGTCAGGGCGCCGAGCAGTGCCGGGCCCTCCCGGGCGCCCCGGCGCAGCACCGCGTTGACGAGGCCATGGCCGGCCGGTGCCTGCGTCTTCGCGAGCTCCACGGCGTCGGCGACGACCGCATAGTCGGGCGAGCCGCGCATGTAGGACAGCTCGTAGAGCCCGAGTCGCAGCGCCGCCAGCACGGGCGGGTCCAGGCGCTCGGCGGGCCGTTCGGCCAGATGCACGATCAGATGGTCAAGCGTCTTGCACCGCTGCACCGCGCCATAGGCAAGCTGCATCGCAAGCGCCCTGTCGCGCGCGTCCAGCGCCTTCGCCTCGGCCTGCAGCGCACGGTCGGCGTAGGCGCCGCGCTCGAACACGCGGCGCAGCACCGCATAGGCGCAGCGGCGCGCGGGAGCGATGGCGGCATTCGACGGAGCTGGCACGCGCGGCATGATGGGCTATCCGCTGCGGATGGAGCGCGCCGGAGCGAGGACGTCGGCAAGATCCTCGGCCAGCCGCCCCGCCTGACGCTCGCGGAGCGTGGCGATCGTGACACGGATCGCGGCGCGACTGTCCGTCAGCCGGTAGGGCGCGCCGGGGGCCACGACCCAGCCTCGCTGTAGCAGCGCGCCCACCACGCCCGCCTCGTCGTCGACCGGTATCCACACGTTCAGGCCGGATGCCCCGCTCGCGCGCACCCCTCGACGATGCAGGGCGCCCAGGAACGCCTCGCGCCGCCCGACGTAGGTGGCGCTCGCACGGCGCACGAGCGCCTGCGTGGCGGGGTCTGCCCACAGGTCGAGCACGAGGCTTTGCAGGATGTGGCTCACCCATCCGGGCCCGCACTGCTGGCGTCCCTGCACCCGGGCGATCGTGTGTGCGTCGCCGACCAGCACCGCCAGGCGCAGATCGGGCCCGAGCGCCTTGGCCACCGAGCGGGTCGCCGCCCAGCGGTCGCGACCGGCGGCGATGCTGTGCAGGGGGCTTCCTGCGACCTGACCGAGGTGATCGTCCTCGATCACGAGCGCCTCGGGATACCTCGCTAGAACCATCTGCAGCTCCAGCGCCCTCTCGGCGTCGAGCGCCGCGCCCGTCGGATTCTGCCCGCGCGGCGTGATGATCGCCGCTCGAGCACCATGCGCCAGGGCGCCCTGCAGCTCGCCGGGGCGCATGCCGCGCTCATCAACCTCCACCGGCTCCAGAGACAGGCCACGGGCTCGCAGGAGGTCGAACAGCGCGGCATAGCCCGGGTTCTCGACCGCCACCCCGTCACCCGGCCGCAGATGGGCTTCCAGCACCCGCTCGATGCCGTCGAGCGCGCCGCTGACCACGCACAGCGACTCGCCGGGAACCCCGTCGGCCCGCAGTTGCTCGCGCGCGGCAAGCGCGAGCCCGGGCACGACCGCGGGCTCGCCGTAGAGCCGCACGGGAAGCCTCAACCGCGCCAGATGGCGACCCAGGTCGGGGAGCAGCGACGGGTCGGGGTTGCCCCGCGAGAGGTCCGCCGCCCCGGCCGGCACCGGAACCGACACCCGCGAGGAGCCGATCGGCGGGCCTTCGCCGATACGCGTGGCGCGCCGCTGCTCGGTCAGGACCACGCCCCGGCGGCGCAGCTCCGCGAGCCCTGCGGCGACGGTGGCCGGGCTGAGGCCGACCTCGACAGCGAGCCGGCGCACGGAGGGCAGGCGCTGCCCGGGGGCAAGCGCCCCGCTGGCCACGCCCGTCTCGATGCTCCTCACCAGCTCGGCAGCGCTTGCGGCCTTGATCCGATACTGTGTCAGCTCATTCACTCGACTGTACTATGGCAGAAAGGGATGCAGTGCCTGCTCGGCTTCCAAGCGGACCCGACGCCCCCCGGAAGTCCCCGGGCGGGCCGGCCGCCGCCCCTCCACCGGGCGGCACGGTGCCGCCGCGCTCCGAGCGCGTGCGGCTGCGGCGCAGGCGCGAGCGCGGCAGCCACGACCGGGCGGTCATCGACGCGATTCTCGACGAGGCGCTGATCGCCCACCTGGGCATAGCCGAGCCGGATGGCCAGCCGCTCGTGATCCCCACGCTGCATGCCCGTCGCGGCGACGTGGTCTACCTGCACGGATCTGCTGCCGGGCGGATCGCCAAGCGCCTCGGGGCGGGCGCGCCGGTGTGCCTCACCGTGTCGCTGATCGACGGCCTGGTGCTGGCGCGCTCCGCGATGCACCACTCGGCGAACTACCGCTCGGTGATGCTGCTGGGCGAGGCGGCGATCGTGCGGGAGCGCGAGCAGAAGCTCGCGGCCTTCCAGGCGATCGTCGAACACATCGTGCCGGGCCGCTGGCCGGACGTCCGCGCGCCCACCGACAACGAGCTCAGGGCAACCGCGGTGCTCGCGCTCCCGATCGACGAGGCCTCGGCCAAGGTCCGCACCGGCCCACCGGTGGACGACGAGGAGGACTACTCGCTGCCCACCTGGGCCGGAGTGATCCCGCTGGTCACCGAGACCCGGGCGCCCATGCCCGACGACCGCCTGGCTGAGGGCATCGCTCCGCCGGGCTACGCGACCGGCTACCGGCGCCCGGGAAGCTCGTGACCGCGCAGGTAGGCGGACGCCTCCATCGCCCGCCCGCCCGGCGGCTGCACCACGAGCAGCTCCAACGTGCCCGGCCGACAGCCGAGCAGCAGACGGCCCTCGCGCGCGCTCACGCCCTCCGGAGGCTGCTGGGCGCTCGCGCCGGGGCCGCCGTCGGGACGATCGTCCCGCTCCTCGGCCAGCAGGAGCGCCGCGCGGTGCACGCCCAGCAGCGTCCCGTCCGCCAGCGCCACCCGAGCGCCGATATGCGGATGCAGCGCCCGCACCGCCCGCTCGACCTCGACCGCGGGCCTTGCCGGATCGAGTAGCCGATCCGCCGCGGTGATCTTCTCTGCATACGTGACGCCCTCCTCGTCCTGCTCGACGAAGGGCGCGGGGGTGCCCCGGGCACTGAGGTCCAGGGCCTTCAGCAACAGCGCGCTCCCCGTCTGCGCCAGACGGTCCGCCAACGTGCCGTAGGTGTCGCCGGGGCGGATCCGCTCGGCCGCGGTCAGGCACACCGGCCCGCTGTCGAGCCCCGCGGTGAGGCGCATGATCGACACGCCCGTCCGCTCGTCGCCGGCCATTATGGCCCGCTCGATCGGCGCCGCCCCGCGCCACCGCGGGAGCAGCGAGGGGTGGACGTTCAACAGCTCGCGTTCTGAGAGCAGCGGCTCCTTGATCAGCGCCCCGAACGCGCACACGACGACCACGTCCGGGCCGGCCTGCGCGATTCGCGCGCTGACGGGCCCGTCGTTGACGTTCTCCGGCTGCTCCAGCGGAATCCCGAGCACCCGCGAGGTCTGTGCGACGGGTGGCGAGGCCGAGCGCCGGCCTCGCCCGCGCGGGCGGTCCGGACGGGTGACGACGAGCACGGGACGGGCGTCTCCGCTGCCGGCAAGCCGCTCGAGGATCGTGGCGGCGAACTCGGACGTGCCGAGAAAGACGACGCGCACGGTTCCACGCGCCGCGGGCGGCCGCTAGGCGGCGCTCGCGGTCTCCTGCGCCTCGCGCATCGCCCGCATCGCCTCCTTGCGCGCCCCGCGTGAGATGCGATCGAGGATCAGGACGCCGTTCAGGTGGTCGATCTCGTGCTGGATCACCCGTGCGGTCAACCCGTCGGCCTCGATCTGGAGCTCTCCTGCGTCCTGGTCCTGGGCGCGCACCTTCACCTGCGCCGCCCGCTCGACCTCGACATGCACCCCGGGCAGGCTGAGGCACCCCTCCTCGGCGACCTCGAGCTCCTCCGAGGACCACTCGAGGACCGGGTTGACCAGGGCGGTCACCGGGTCCTCCGGAAACGCGCGATAGACGAGCACCCTGTGCAGCACGCCGAGCTGGGTCGCGGCCAGCCCGACACCGAGCGCATCATGCATCAGCTCCCCCATCCGCTCTATCTCTGCCTTGAGAACCTCATCGAAGCGCTCCACCGGCAGCGCACTTGCGCGCAGCACAGGGTCGCCCAGCTTGCGCACCTGGCGCAGGGCGGCGTCGCGCCGGGCACGCGTCTCGGGGTCGAGCTCGGCGACGGCCGGCGCATCCTGCTCGCGCTCGACCTCCACGTCGGCGTCATCGGACGCCGGCCGCGGCAGCTCCTCGGATGCGTCCTCTTCAGCCATCGTCTGTGAGTTTATGAGGAGGGGCCCGGGACGGGCGCAGTGGCGACTACCTCTTCTTCAGCCTGACGGTCAGCGAGGAGGCGTGCGACACGGAAGCCCCTCCGCGCCAGGGGCGGAATGTGAGTCGCACGGCGACCCGCAGGCCTCTCTTCCGGCTGAGCGCGTTCTTCAGCGCCTTGATCGCCGAAGCACTCGGCCTGACCGTGAAGGTCACCTGGCCGGGAGCGAAGACGGCCTTGCTGCCTTTCGCAAAGACGATCCGCGACGGCCGGCACCTGCCGCCCAGCCTGATCAAGCCCTTGCGGCACTTCGTCGTGCTCGCGGCGAAGACACCGAACTTCCCGTTCTGGAACGTGAGCAGCCAGCTGAAGGTGCCCGGATCGCCCACCGCCTCGGTCAACGTGACCACACCCGTGCTCAGGTCGACCGCTGCGTGGAGCGAGCTGAGATTGCTGGCCGATCTGACGACCCGGGCTGCCGGAGGCGTCGATGTCCGCTGGGCCACCGACGACCCCGCTCCCGTTACGGCGGCCGGTTCGTTGGGGAGTGTTTTGAACGTTTGGTCTGAGCCGTTGCTCGTCCCGGTCGGGTTGGTCGCGACGATCCTGTAGTGGTAGGCGATGTTCGCGGCAAGTGCGGAGATCGCCGCCGACACCGCGACCGGGCTGGTCCCGAACCCCGGCGAGGACGTGCACGTCGCGCTCGAGCCATAGGCTTCGGTCGGGCCATATTCGAAGTGGCAGTCGCTGACTTCCGCACCGCTCGGGTTGACCGTCGCGTTCAGGGTCGCCGAGGTCTGCGTCAGCGGCGACGCCGCACCCGTCACGGCGGCCGGGAGGACGCGGATCGTCCGCGCGGTACCGATGCTCGTGCCGTCTGCCGCGAACACGGTGAGCGCGACCTTGTACGGTCCGTTCGTCGGGAACGGGTGGGAGACCGTGGGCGTGGTGGTCTCTTCAGGGGTGCTGAGACTGCCTTCGGGACCATCGTTGAACTGCCAGCTGTACTCGACAACCCCGCCGGGAGCCGTGGACCCGGTCGCGTCGAAGGTCATTTCGGTGCCCGTGCCCGCTGTGCTCGTGAAGGTCGCGGTCGGCTCGGCGCCGCTGAACGTCAACCGTTGCAGGCACTGTTTAGTCTGGTTGCTCCACTCCTGCTGGTACCAGTAGAAGTGGCCGTTGATGACCTGGTTGTATTTGGCGCCGTTGGACGCCGTGCCGAGCGCCGTGCCTTCGTTCGCGGCACACTTGTCGCCGTTCTCATAGCCCGTGGTTTCGCCGGTTGCGACGTCCGTCCACGCGCTGTTCGGTTCCGGGTCGGTGATCGACTCGTTGTGCTCGTGGCTGAGGCCGCCCTGCAGGACACCGTCCGAGGTGCTGCCGTTGGGGTGATTGCCGTCGTCGCAGTGGGCGTTGCCCGTCACGTAGGGGTCGTTCGAGTAGATCAACTCGCCCCCGCCGACGGGGATGTTGCCGTGGTAGGCGCAGTAGACCGGTTTCGCCGAGCCGGCCGAGCATTGGGCCCCGGACGCTTCGAAGCAGTCCTCCACCCCTTCGGGAGTCAGCAGGAAGTACTCGTGCGCGAGGTCGGTGGGAAGAGCCTGGGCTTTTACGAATTTGACGAGCTCCGCCCGGAGCTGTGCGTCGGTCAGACAGATCGGCGCCCGGGTGCAGCCGTTTCCCGGGTAGGGATCGGTGTCGATCAAAGCCCCGCCGAAGTTCGAGTTGTAGTTCGCGAATTCACCGGCGGCGTCGTTGTACTGGGCCGAGACGGAGTCGACGTTTTCGTGCCCCCCGCTGTCGTGGGCCAAATCGGTGAAGTACCGGTTCACCCCTTCCTGGTATTCAAGCGGGTATTTGGGACCCGTCGAGGGTCGCCAGTACACGGCGTAGTTCGTGTTCGACGCCATCACCGGGCCGCCGTTGTAGTCGAGGTTCGAGAAGAACGCGTCGAAGGGCCTGATCCCGGCGAGAGGCTTGGCCGCGCCGCGCAGCGGCTGATAGCTGAGCGCCCTGCCGTTTTCCAGATGCACGACCACGGCCGAGGCGCTCGATGCAGCCGCCGCCAGCACAGCCAGGGCGAGCAACGCGGCCAGCGCAGATCCTCGCGCGCGGGACGGGCTCATGAGGCGTGCGTTCAGGTGAGGGCGACGGTCCATCGCGGCCGCGATCAGGATAGTGGCGGTGGTCGATGGAGCGCGCAACATTCGGCCAGTGGCGCGATCGCGGGCCGCCTATTGCGGATCGACATCCACGCTGAAACTGACGCCTTCCCCCCGGCCGGCCGATCGCCGGTCGCGGGTGGCCACATGCGCGACGGCCTCGCCGACGGCCGCCACCGCCGTACGGCGCTCGGCGGCCTTCACGATCAGCACCTGGCGCTCGCGGCCGCGCAGGCGAAACAGCGCCGCCGGGCCGAGCACGCTCGCTTCGGGCCCGAGCCGGGAGGCGGAGAGACGCTCGCGCACAGCCCCGGCGGCGGCACGCGCCGGCGGGGACTCGGCGGCCGCGCACACGATCCTGATCAGATGGGAGAAGGGCGGATAGCCGAGCGCGCTGCGGCGCTCGAGCTCGCCGGCCAGGAAGCCGTCGCTGTCGTGGCGGGCGGCGTGCACGATCGCGCGCGCCTGCGGGGCGATCGTCTGGACGAGCACGCGCCCTTCGGTGCCTCGCCCGACCCGTCCGGCGAGCTGGGCGATCAGCGCGAACGTGCGCTCCTCGGCACGGAAGTCCGGAAAGCGCAGCGTGGCGTCCGCGTCGAGCACCACTCCGAGCGTGACGTCGGGGAAGTCGTGCCCCTTGGCGACCATCTGCGTCCCGATCAGGACGCCCGACGGCGCCGCCTCGAAGCGACGCAGCAGGGCGCCCGCTCCGCCGTCTCCGGCATGGCCCGCGAGAGGGCCGACGCCGGGACCGTGCTCGCCGGCGTCGATCACGTCGGCGTCGAGCCGGAAGACCGGAAAGCTGCCGTCGTCGAGGATGCTCGCGAGGTCGTGCGCCAGCCGCTCGGTCCCGGCGCCGTGGCGGGCCACCGAGGTCGAGGAGCAGGCGCGGCAGCGCGTCGGCGCGGGCTCGCGGTGGCCGCAGTGGTGGCACGCCACGTACCCGCCCGCGCGGTGAAGGACGAGCGCCACGTCACACTGCCCGCAGCTCCAGACGAGCCCACAGGAGCGGCAGGAGAGGAAGTTCGACCAGCCGCGGCGGTTCAGCAGGACGATCGCCTTGCCACGGGCCTGCCGCAGCTCCGCCAGCGCCTGCGCGGTGTGCGGATGAAGACCGGGCGGCTGCCCGCGCGTATCCAGCACCTGCACGCCGGGCAGCGGCCGGCCGTCCACCCGGCGCGGCAGCGTCGAACGCTCCAGGCGATGGGCGCTCTCGGGTCGCGGGGTCGCGCTGCCGAGCAGCAAGAGCGCATCGCACCGGGCGGCGCGCTCGGCCGCGACGTCGCGGGCGTCGTAGCGGGGATCACCCTCGTGCTTGTAGGAGGCGTCGTGCTCCTCGTCCACGACGATCAGGCCGAGGTCCTCGATCGGCGCGAACACGGCCGAGCGCGGACCCACGCAGACGCGCGCCTGCCCCGCGCGCAGCCGCCGCCACTCCGCGTAGCGCTCGGCCGGTCGCAGCCTCGAGTGCAGGACCGCCACGGTGTCGCCGAAGCGTTCGATGAAGCGCCCCACGATCTGCGGGGTCAGCGCGATCTCCGGGACGAGCACGATCGCCCCGCGTCCCTGGGCAAGCGCCGTCGCGGTTGCGCGCAGGTAGATCTCCGTCTTGCCGGACCCCGTGACGCCGTGCAGCAGCCGCTCCTCGGTTCGGCGCTCCTGAATGACCGCGTTGAGCGACCGCAGGACCAACTCCTGTTCGCTGCTCAACTCGGGTGGATCGGGGCTGCGCGACCCGACGGCGAGATGCTCCGGACGGGCCACCGCCCGGCGCTTGCGCCCGCTCAGCCGGCGGGTGGCCCCGGGCGGCAGCACGAGGCCGAGGGCGCGGGAGATCGTCGAGCAGTATTCGGCGGCGATCCACTCGGCAAGCGCCACCAGGTCGGCGGGCACGCCCAGCTCCAGGGCGCGCAGCGGGGCAAGCAGCTTCTCGGCGGCCACCTCGCTTCTGTCGGCCAACCCGACGACCACGCCAAGCACCTCCCGGCGCCCGAAGGGCACAACCAGCATCGAGCCGACGTCGACCGCGCCGCCGCGCAGCTCCTCGGGCAGCCGATAGTCGAACGGCCCGCGCAGACCGCGGGCCGTGGTCATTGGCTCGACCTGGGCGATTGCTGACATCAAGTGGGCGGGCCGGAGGCGTTCAAGGCCGGACACGACCACTGGCGTCGAGCCGTTCGCCCCACGGCCGCGCCCACTCTAGACGCGCAGCCGGTCAGAGCCCGGCGGCGGATCGCAGCGCGGCAGCCTTGTCGGTCCGCTCCCACGTGAAGTCATGGTCGTCGCGGCCGAAATGGCCGTAGGCGGCGGTCTTCTGGTAGATCGGCCTGTGCAGCTTGAGCTCCTCGCGGAACGATCCGGGCCGCAGGTCGAAGACCTCATCGACGGCCCGCGCGATCCTGGCGCGGGTGGTGCCCTCGTGCTCGGTGCCGAACGTCTCGACCATCACCGACACCGGGTGTGCGACCCCGATCGCATAGGCGACCTGCACCTCGGCGCGGTCGGCCAGGCCGGCGGCCACGATGTTCTTGGCCACCCAGCGCACCGCGTAGGCCGCCGAGCGGTCGACCTTCGAGGGGTCCTTGCCCGAGAATGCCCCGCCGCCGTGGCGGGCCATACCGCCGTAGGTGTCGACGATGATCTTCCGCCCGGTCAGCCCGCAGTCGCCCATCGGTCCGCCGATCACGAAGCGTCCCGTGGGGTTGCACAGGAAGTTCCGGACGAGCTTCTTCTCATCGTAGAGATCGGCCGGCAGCACCGGCCGCAGCACGTGCTCCAGCAGATCCGGCTTGATCAGCGTCTCGGCGTCGATGCCGTCGGCGTGCTGGGTGGAGATGAGGATCTTTTCGATCTCCACCGGCTTGCCGTCCTGATAGCGGACCGTCACCTGCGTCTTGCCGTCTGGGCGCAGGTAGGGCACGACCTCTCCCTTGCGGACCTCCGAGAGGCGCTTGGCGAGCTTGTGGGCCAGGGAGATCGGGAGCGGCATGAGCTCCTCGGTCTCGTTCGAGGCGTAGCCGAACATCATCCCCTGGTCGCCCGCACCGGCGATGTCGAGCTCGTCTTCGTCGGAGGGATCGTGGCGGGTCTCATAGGCGGCATCGACTCCCTGGGCGATGTCCGGCGACTGCTTGTCGATCGCATTGATCACCGCGCACGTGTGGCAGTCGAAGCCGTAGGCGGCGTTGTCGTAGCCGATCCTGCGCACCGTCTCGCGGGCGATGTCCTGGATGTCGACGTAGGTCTCGGTGGAGATCTCACCGGAGACGACGATCAGGCCCGTGTTGACGAGCGTCTCGCAGGCCACGCGGCCGTACGGGTCGTTGGTCAGGACCGCATCGAGGACGCCGTCTGAGATCTGGTCGGCGATCTTGTCCGGGTGTCCCTCCGTGACGGACTCGGAGGTGAAGAGGAATTCGTTGTCGGAAAGCTGGTTCATGGCCGCTGCGATTCGCTCCAGGTTCGTCCTTCGAGGGCAAGGTCCGGCGAAAGCCGGGAAAGTCTAGGGCACCGGGCCGACCGTGGCGCTCAGCGCGAGCCGGCGACCGTGCGCGCACCCTCGGGAGACTCGCCCGCGCCGCGCGAGCGCCGCGCGCCGCCCCCCCGCTGGCCGCGCTCGACGAAGTCGATGATCAACGGCACGCCGTCCATCCCGTAGCGGGCACGCAGCCGGTTCTCGAGGAAGTAGGCATAGTCGCGGCTCACGCGCGTCCGGGAGTTCACCTGGATCGCAAACCGCGGCGGGCGCTCGCCGATCTGGGCCATGTAGATCAGCTTCAGGCGGTGCTGGCTCGAGCCGCGGCGCGTGCCGACCGGCGGCTGGCGAGCCTGGACCGCCTCCGAGAGAAAGCGGTTCAGCTCAGGGGTCGGGATGCGCGAGGACATGCGGTCGCCGAGCGTTATCGCCTCCGTGAGCAGGCGCGAGACGTGGCGGCCGGTCAGGGCGCTCGCCGTCAGCACCCGGGGACGCAAGCGCAGCTTCTCGGCGACGCGGTCGCGGTCGCGGTCGAGGTCCTCCTCGCCACCCTCGTGGAGATCCCACTTGTTCAGCACGATCACCGTGGCGCAGCCGGCCTTCATCGCGAGCTCTGCGATTCGCAGGTCCTGGGTGCTCACGCCGTCGGCCGCGTCGCACACGACGAGCGCCACGTCCGCGCGCTGCGCCGCGCGGTGGGAGCGCAGAGCCGTGTAGTACTCGATCGAGTCGGCGACCTTCGACTGGCGGCGCAGCCCGGCGGTGTCCACGAGCACGAGCCTGCGGTCGCCCACCATCAGCGGCATGTCGATCGCGTCGCGCGTGGTGCCCGCGACCTCGGAGACGATCACCCGCTCCTCGCCGAGGAATCGGTTGACCAAAGAGGACTTGCCGACGTTCGGCCGGCCGATCACCGCGAGCCGGATCGTGTCCTTCGCCGAGTCCTCATCGGCGCCGGAAGCTTCGGCATCCCGCAGCAGCTCGACGATCCTGTCGAGCAGGTCCCCGGTGCCAAGGCCCTGCGCCGCGGACACGGCGAGGGGCTCTCCGAGGCCGAGCCGGTGAAACTCGGCCGCGAGCGGCAGCTGGGCGACCCCGTCGCACTTGTTCGCGGCCACGATCGTGGGCAGCGGGGAGCGGCGCAGCAGCTCGGCCATCTCCTCGTCGCCCGGCCCCACGCCGGCGCGCGCGTCGACGACCAGGACCGCCACCTGCGCTTCCGCGAGGCCCGCTCGCGCCTGATCGCGGATCGAGACCGCGAGCGGATCCTCGTCGAGGAGGTCCACTCCGCCCGTGTCGATCAGCTTGAACTGGAGCCCGCCCCACTCGCAGTCGAGCTCCTTGCGATCGCGCGTCACCCCGGGGCGCTCGTGCACGACCGCCTCGCGCGTGCCCGTGAGGCGATTGATCAGCGAGGACTTCCCCACGTTCGGATAGCCGACGACGGCGACCTTCATGACAGCCAGTATGACTGGGTGATCCCCGCCGGCCGGTCAGCCGGGGCGGTCCGAGGCCCGCGCGAGCGCCGCGATGCGCGCAACCGCGTCCTTCACCGTGAGGCCGGTCGTGTCGAGCGTCACGGCCCCGGGCGCGGGCGCCAGGGGGCTGTGCTCGCGCATCGTGTCGCGCTCGTCGCGCAGCGTCTGCTCGGCGAGCACCACCTCGGGGTCGGCGCCCAGCTGCGCCGCGCGCCGGTGCGCGCGCTCGCGCGAGCCGGCCGTCAGGAACACCTTGAGCGCGGCGTCCGGCGCGACGACCGTGCCGATGTCGCGACCCTCGACCACCCAGTCTCCGCCCGCGATCAGCTCGCGCTGCTTTGCCACGAGCGCGGCGCGGACCCCCGGATCGGCCGCCACCCGCGAGGCGGCCTCGGAGACCTCTGGGGCGCGGATCTCCTCGGTCACGTCGCGTCCGCTGAGCAGCACCCGGCCCGGCGAGCTCGAGAGCTCGATGCCCGCCGCGGCCGCCAGCGCCGCCGGCTGCGCCTGCGGTGAGGCGATCGACAGCAGCGCCACGCAGCGGTACATCGCGCCGCTGTCCAGGTAGGTGAAACCGAGCTCGCGGGCCAGCGCGCGCGCGACCGTCGACTTGCCGGCGCCGGCGGGCCCGTCGATCGCTACGAGCAAGGTTCCGGAGCCGCCATCACGCGGCCAGCGTGGCCAGGTCCTTCAGGAACCCCGGGTAGGAGACCGCGGCAGCCTCCACGCCGCGGACCTCGACTCCATCGCGCGAGGCCAGACCGGCCACCGCGCCCATCATCGCGAGCCGGTGGTCGCCCCGTGCCTCGATCGAGCCGCCGAGCAGCCCGCCGGTGCCGCGGACCGCGAACCCGTCGTCGGTCGCCTCGATGTCCGCCCCGAGGCCGCGCAGGCCCTCGACGACGCCCGCGATCCGATCGGACTCCTTGACTCGCAGCTCCTGTGCCCCCCGCACGACGGTCTCGCCCTCGGCGAAGCAGCCGAGCAGGGCCACGAGCGGCAGCTCGTCGATCGCCAGCGGCACCTCCTCCGGCTCGACGACGGTTCCCTCCAGCGCTCCATGGGCCACGTCGAGGTCGCTGACCGGCTCGCTCGGCGAGAGCTCGCCCGTCTCGTCCTCGAGGTCTCCCAGGACGATGCCGCGCATACGCCGCAGGATGCGCAGGAAGCCCGTGCGCGTCCAGTTGACGCCCACGTCGCTGATCAACAGGCGCGAGCCGGGCACGAGCACGCCGGCCGCGACGAGGAACGCGGCCGAGCTCGCGTCGCCGGGGACCTTGACGCTTCCGAGCAGCAGCTCGTCGGTGTTCACGACCGTGACATGACGGCCGTTCCGGTGGATCCCCACGCCTGCGCCCAGGAGCATCCGCTCGGTGTGGTCGCGGCTGCGGGCCGGCTCGCCCACCGTGGTC
Organism: uncultured Solirubrobacterales bacterium; assembly: GCA_963811445.1. GTDB lineage: Bacteria > Actinomycetota > Thermoleophilia > Solirubrobacterales > Solirubrobacteraceae > Palsa-744. The sequence goes on along the minus strand of CAWERP010000009.1, from coordinate 69,445 downwards.
GCACCGTCGGCCGCGAGCGCCGCCAGCAGCACGCACGACTTGACCTGGGCGCTTGCCACCTTCATCTCGTATGAGATCGACCGCAGCCGGGCGCCGCGTATCTCGAGCGGGGGCAGGCGCCCGTTTCGGGCCTTGAGCTTCGCGCCCATCTGGCGGAGCGGCTCGACGACCCGATCGACCGGCCGGCGGCGGATCGACTCGTCGCCGTCGAGCGTGAAGGATCGCCCGTCCTGGGCCGCCAGCCAGCCCGGAAGCAGGCGCAGCAGCGTGCCGGCGTTGCCCACGTCGATCGGCCCGTCCGGCTCGCGCGCCTCGCGCAGGCCGCTGCCGCGCACGACCACCTCCCCGTCGCGCACCTCGACGAGCGCGCCCAGCGCGCGCACCGCATCCAGGGCGGATGAGGTGTCGGCAGCCTGCAGGTAGCCCTCGATGTGCACCGGTTCGGAGGCCATCGCCCCGAGCACCGCGGCGCGGTGGGAGATCGACTTGTCCGCCGGCGCTCTCAGCCCGCCCGAGAGCCCGCGAGCCGGCTCGAAGCGCATGTTCATCGTCCGATCCTCATGCCCGCGCCACGGGTGATCCTCATGCCCGCGCCACGGGAAAGCCCAGACCGGCGACCTCTTGCTGGGCACGTCCTGCGGGCGACTCGCCGCCGATCCACAGCGCCAGAACGCCCTGGCTGTTGTCGTCCGAGGGCGACAGGGCCATGTCGAGGATGTTCACGCCCGCGCGGCCGAGCGCCAGCGCGATCTCGGCGATCACGCCCGGGCGGTTAGGCACCGAGACACGCAGCTCGTGCACCTCGCCGTCGTGGGGTCCCACCCCGAGCAGCGCGTCGCGGTGCGCGCGGGCGCGCTCGTTCCAGGCGGTGATCTCCGCCGCGTCTCCGGCCAACAGCGCACCGCGAACGCTCGCCAGGCGATCGGCGAACTCGTCGATCGCCGTCACCAGCGCCTCGCGGTTCGAGAGGTAGATGTCGGTCCAGATCGAGCTGTTCGCACCGGCGACCCGCGTGGCTTCGCGGAAGCTCGGCCCGACCGCCGGCAGGCGCGTCGACTCCTCGCCGCCGAGGAGGTTGGCCGCCTGCGCGACCAGCAGGTTGGCGAGCACGTGCGGTAAGTGCGATACGGACGCCATCAGGCGGTCGTGCGTGTCGGCGTCGATCGCGGTCGGCTGCGCGCCGAAGCTCGTCAGAAGGCGGTGCAGCCGCTCGTAGAGCACCCCGGCGGTGCCGCTGGCCGGCGACAGGTACCAGGTGGCACCCGCGAACAGGTCCTCGCGGGCGTTCTGAACGCCGGCGGTCTCGGCGCCGGCCAGGGGATGTCCGCCGACGAAGCGCTCGTCGGCTCCGGCGCCCGCGACGACGCGCTTGGTGGAGCCCACGTCGCTGACCACGCAGTCCGGGCCCGCGCTGTCGAGGGCTGCGCGCACAGCCTCCGCGAGCGCTGCCACCGGCGCGGCCACGAAGACGACGTCGGCCCCCCGCACCGCCTGCCCGACGTCGTCCGCCCGCGTGTCGATCGCACCGAGGGCCAGTGCCGCCTCGCAGACGCGCTGATCGGGGTCATACCCGCACACCTGCGCCCCGGCCCGCCGCCGCGCCGCGAGCCCGATGGAGCCACCGATCAGCCCGACCCCGACGACGGCTACCTTCACGCCGCGCTGAGCGCCTTGCCCGCGAGCGCCGCAGCGCGCTCCACCGCGCCGACGTACTCAGCGAACCCATCCGCCCTCAGCGCCTGGGGTCCGTCGCAGATCGCCTCCTCGGGGTTGGGGTGCGTCTCGACGATGATGCCGTCGGCACCCGCCGCGGCCGCGGCCAGCGACAGCGGCAGCACTAGCTCGCGCCGGCCGGCGGCGTGACTGGGGTCGACGATCACCGGGAGATGCGTGAGCTCCTTGAGTATCGGCACGGCCATCAGGTCGAGCGTGCTGCGGCGATGGTCGGTCTCGAACGTGCGGATCCCCCGCTCGCACAGCATCACGCTCGGATTCCCTTCCTTGAGGATGTACTCGGCGGCCATCAGGAGCTCGTCGAGCGGCGCCGAGAGCCCCCGCTTCAGCAGCGCGGGGCGGCCCGAGCGGCCGATCTCGGCCAGCAGCGGGTAGTTCTGCATGTTCCGCGCGCCGATCTGGATCACGTCGGCGACCTCGAGGACGACGTCGAGGTCCCGGATGTCCATGAGCTCGGTGACGATCGGCAGGCCCGTCTCGGCCTTGGCCTCGGCCAGCATCTTCAGTCCCTCCTGGCCGAGTCCCTGGAACGCGTAGGGAGACGTGCGGGGCTTGTAGGCGCCGCCGCGGAACAGCGTCGCGCCGGCCTCCTGCACGATGCGGGCGGTCTGCAGCGTCTGCTCGCGCGACTCGACCGTGCAGGGACCCGCGATCAACGCGAAGCTCTCTCCGCCGATCTTGCGGCCTTCGATGTCGATGACCGTGCGCTGCCCGTGGGTGATCTGCAGCGAGGCGAGCTTGTATGGCTTGAGGATCGGCACCACCCGGTCGACGCCCGGCTGGCCCTCCAGTCCGAGGCCCTCGACGGTGGCGTCCTGCTCCACGTCGCCGATCGCACCGATCACGGTCACGCGCGCGCCGCGGCTGCGGTGGGCGACGGCCCCCGCTCGTTGGATCTTCTCGACGACCGCATCCACCTCCTCCTCGGTGGCGGTCTCGTTCATGACAATCATCATCGATTCATCCTTTCAATTACGCCTGGGATCTTATGTGCTGGGATTTGAAGTCCGTGAAGATCGTGCGCCTGGCGGCGCGACGATCGTGAGGAAGGGCAGTCGGAGCCCCGTTGAGGAGGCGCTCAGTCCCGACTCGCGGGACCCGGTGCGACCCTAGGGGGGCCCGCTCACGTGCGGACCCGGGCCGAAGCGCCTAGATAAATCGCCAGGCGTAGGCGTCGGACGACCATGCGGCACACGCGAGCGAGCTACGGGCAGATGCGGTGACCGATGCGTTCATGATCGTCTGTGAAGGGTTGTAGCACCTTTACAGGACCTCGGCAAGCGCCTCCAGGAAGCGTGCGTTCTCCTCGGAGGTCCCGTAGGTGACGCGCAGAGCGCCCGCCCCGCCGAGCGCGGTTCCGCCGCGGACCAGCACGCCGCGCTGCAGCAGGCCCGACATCACCTCCTGCTCGTCGCGGTTCTCGCCGAGGTGGAACCAGCAGAAGTTGGCCTGCGAGTCGGCCGGCTCGATGCCCAGCGCGCGCAGCCGCTCGTCCACCGAGATGCGCTCGGCCACCGTGCGGGTCACGCGATCGATGACCGAGTCCTGGTGCGCCAGCGCCTCGACCGCCGCGGCCTGGGCGAGCGCGTTGCAGAAGAACGGCTGGCGGACCTGGTCGAGGGCGCGCGGCAGGTCCTCGGAGCCGCACAGCGCGAAGCCCACGCGCAGCCCGCACAGGCCGTGCACCTTGGAGAAGGTGCGCAGCAGCGCGAGGTTCGGGTGGCTGTCGAGCAGGTCGATCGAGGCGTCCGGGTCCTCGAGCAGGTTGAACTCGCAGTAGGCCTCGTCCACGACCACGCACACCTCGGGCGGCACGTCCTCCAGGAAGCGCGCGATGTCCGCGAGGGGCACCGCCGTGCTCGTGGGGTTGTTCGGATTGCAGACGATCACCAGCCGCGTCGCGACGGTGATCTCCCGCAGCATCGCCTGCAGGTCGTGGCGCTCGGCGCCGTCCAGCGGGACCGTCACGGCGCGCGCGCCGGATGCGGCGCTGAGGTGGGGGTAGACCGAGAACGAGGGCCACGCGTACACGACCTCCGCCCCCGGCTCGAGAAGCGCCTCGCCGGCGGCGAGCAGGATGTCGCACGAGCCGTTGCCGATCGCGATGCGGGAGACCGGCACCCCGTAGCGGTCGCTCAGCCGTGCGCGCAGAACCGAGTTGGAGGGATCCGGGTAGCGGTTGAGGCTGGCCACCGCGTGATCGATCGCATCTCGCACAGCGGGCAGCGGCGGGTAGGGCGACTCGTTGCTCGCCAGCCGCACCGACGGCGCGTTCTGCGCGTAGCCGCCGGCCGCCGGGTAGGACGCGATGCGACGGATGCGCTCGGAGAACTCAAGGGCCACCCACCCATTGTGCCGCGGCTAGGGAGGCGCTGCCCGGCGGCCCGCCGGGCGGGCGGGGCCGAGTGCCGCCTTTCGCCCGGTCCGCCGGGCGCGGGAGCCCGCTTCGGGCGAGCGCCGCCCTACTGCGCCGCGCCGAGGTCGGTGCGCAGCGCGCCCGCCTCCCCGAGGTAGACGTGCTTGGGGGAGTGGCCCTCCTCGGCGTGATAGTGGATCAGCACCCTGATCACGCGCGGCAGCGAGCGGGGCACCGCGATCTCCCGAGCGCACAGCAGCGGGACGCTCTGAAAGCCCACCGCGCGCGCGGCGACGGCGGGAAACTCCGCGTTGAGATCGTTCGTCGCGGTGAAGATGCAGCTGACGACGTCCTCCGGGGCGAGGGCGTTGCGCTCCATGATCGCGTTCATCAGCTCCGTGGTCGCATCCAGGATGTCCTGGGCGTCGTTGCGATCCACGCTGATTGCTCCGCGCAGGGCATACAGTCGCAGCATCGTGCGATTCTGTCAGAGCGCGCGCAGCCGCTCGACCTCGGGTGCGCTCAGCCGCCTGTGCGCGCCGGGCTTCAGGCCGTCCAGCCGCAGCGGGCCGAAGCCGACGCGCTGCAGCTGAAGGACCGGGTGCCCGACGGCCTCGCACATCCGCCGCACCTGGCGATTGCGGCCCTCGCGGATCGTCAGCTCGATCAGGTTCTCGCCGATCCGCCGCACGCGGGCGGGCGCCGTGAGACCGTCGTCGAGGTCCACTCCGTCGCGCAGCCTCTGCAGCTCCGCCCGCCCCACCGGTCCGCCGCCGACCCTGGCGAGGTAGGTCCGAGGAACCTGAAAGCTCGGGTGGGTCAACCGGTTGGCAAGCTCGCCGTCGTTCGTGAGCAGGATCAGGCCGCTGCTGTCGGCGTCCAATCGCCCGACCGGGTACAGCCGCAGCCCTCGCGCGGGCACGAGCTCGGTCACCGTCGGGCGCCCATGGGTGTCCTGCGCGGTGGAGATGACGCCCACCGGCTTGTTCACGGCGAAGTGCACGCGCGGCTCGGGCCCGGCCAGCGATCGCCCGTCGAGCGTCACACAGCTGCCCGGCGCGACTGCTCGCGCCGGATCGGTCACGATCTCACCGTCGACGCTGACGCGTCCGGCGGCGATCAGCGTCTCGGCCGAGCGGCGCGAGGCCGCTCCCGCGTGTGCGACGAACTTGACTAGGCGCATCGGCTCGAGTGCGTGGAGGGGCTCATCTGGTGCAACCATAGGATGGTCAGACCACACCCCGCCCGCCACGCCTCGCCACCGCCCCGCCCGCCAAAGCTCACCGCCGTCCCGGAGATACCGCCTCTCAGATCCGCCATGGACCTTCAGCTGCTCGACCAGACCCTCGCGGACCGCGGCGAGCCGCGCTTTCGCGCCGGCCAGGTTTGGGCGTGGGCCGCCAGGGGCGCGAGCGGCTATCAGGAGATGACGAACCTCCCCGCCACCCTGCGCGAGGCCCTGACGCGGGAGCTGCCCTTCTCGAGCCTCACGCTGCAGAGCGAGGCCCGCGCGAGCGACGGCACCGTCAAGGCGCTGTTCGCCACGACGGACGGGCGCCCGCTGGAGGCGGTGATGATGCGCTTCCGCGACGGACGGCGCTCGATCTGCGTCTCGGCGCAATCGGGCTGCCCTCTGACCTGCACCTTCTGCGCCACCGGGCACATGAAGTTCGCTCGCAACCTGACCGCCTCGGAGATCGTCGACCAGGCGCTGTACTTCCGCCGCATCGAGCCCGTCGACCACTGCGTGTTCATGGGCATGGGCGAGCCGATGCTGAACCTCGACAATGTTCTGGCCGCGTGCGAGCGCCTCCCCGACGTCGGCATCACCCACCGCCGCACGGCGATCTCGACGGTCGGCTGGATCCCCGGGATCGAACGGCTCGCCGAGCAGGAGATGCCGCTGCGCCTCGCCGTGTCGCTGCACGCGGCCGATGAAGCGCTCCGCTCCGAGCTGATGCCCGTCAACGAGCGCTTCCCGCTCGCCGACGTGCTCGACGCATGCCGGGCGTTCTACGAGCGCAAGCGCCGCCGTGTGTTCGTCGAGTACGTGATGCTCGCGGGCGTCAACGACCGCTACGAGCAGGCCCTGGCCCTGGCCAGTGCGCTGTCCCGCGGGCGCGAGGACGAGCCCTCGATCTACAAGGTCAACCTGATCCCCTACAACCCCACAGACTCGCCCTACAGAGGATCCACGCCCGAGTCGATCGCCGCGTTCCGCGCGGCGCTCGAGGCCCACGGCGTGCCCGCCACCGTCCGCCTCACGCGCGGCCGCGACATCGACGCCGCCTGCGGTCAGCTGGCAGCCCGTACAGGCTGACCATTTGGCGCCGTGAACGCCCGGATTCCCCAGGGCGTGGCGGGGCAAGTCAGGCAAGGACGCAGGGAGTGAAGTGTGCTCTGCACACGATCGCCCGAGGACACCGCCGGCGGCGCTCCGCGGCGTCCTAGGGTCCGGCGCTCGCGCGGGCCTCGCCTGCGCGCAGCAGGCGGTCGCGCAGCTCTGCCTGCTCCTCGGGCGTCGGGTCCCAGCGGGCGACGTCGGGCAGATCATCGAGCGTGCGCAGCCCGAAGAGCTTCAGGAACTGGATGCTCGTGCTGTAGAGGATCGCGCCGAACTGGGAGCGGCCGGCTTCCTCGATCAGGCCGCGCTCGAGCAGCGTGGCGACCGCCGAGTCCGCGCTCACGCCGCGGATGCGGGTGATCTCCGGGCGGGAGATCGGCTGCAGGTAGGCGACGATCGCCAGCGTCTCGGCCTGCGCGGGGGTGAGGGTGGAGATGCGCGCCCGGCTGAACAGGCGCCGGGCGGCGTCCTCGGCGGCCGGGTCGCTGGCCAGCGTCCAGCCGCCGCCGAGCTCGCGCAGGGTGATTCCGCGCCGCCCGGGGGCGTACTGCTCGCCGAGCAGCGCGAGCGCGGCCAGCACCGCCTCCTCGCCCGCCTCGGTGGCATCGGCGAGGTCCGCGGCGCTGACGGGGTCGGTTGACAGGAACAGGAGCGCCTCGACCGTGCGCGCCAGCGAGGGCGTCTGCTCGTCGGGCGCCGGGGCGCCGGAGGCCCTTCCGGCGCTGGAGCCATCCTCGGGGAACCGCCCCACGGCGCTCACGACGTCCACGTCGTTCACCCTGCCATCTTCGCGGGGCGGGCGACCGGCGCCTGCGGTGCGCGCGCGGAGTGGGCGTGCACGGTTATCTCGCCGAAGCTCTCCTGCTGCTCCCAGCGGGCCTCCCCGGCCTTGTACAGCTCGAGCAGGGCGAACAGGGTGACGGCCACTGTCACCCTGTCGGCGCCACGGACGGCCTCATCGAAGCTGAAGGTCCGGCGGGCCAGCAGGCCCCGCAGGTGCGCCAGCCGCTCGGCGACCGTGACCCGGGAGACTGCGATGTGGCGCAGGCTGATCGCGGGCGGCATCGCGAGCAGCCGGCCGATCGCCTCACCGAGCGCGCTCGGGTCCTGCGAGGCCTCGGGCGGCTGGATGATCGTCCGGCGAAGATGGGCCGGCAGCGGGGCTGCGCGAAAGCGCACGCCGTGCTCGCGCGCGAGCAGCTCGCGCAGGTGCTCGGAGGCGGAGCGGTAGCGACGGGCCTCGAGCATCCGCGCCAGCAGCTCCTCGGCGGCCTGCTCGGGCTCGACGCCGTCGAGCTCCTCCTCGTCGCCGCTCAGCATCAGCATGGACTTGAGCTCCAACAGCGCGGCGATCAGCACGATGAACTCGGTCGCGGTCTCCAGGTCGAGCTCCCCGCGGCTCTCGAGGTGGTCGAGGTAGGCGAGCACGACCTCGGCGAGCTGCAGCTCGAGCAGGTCGACCTCTTCGCGCAGCACGAGGGTCAGCAGCAGATCGAACGGCCCGCTGAACACCTCGAGGTCGAGCTCGAGCGTGGCGAGCCTGATTTCGGGCGAGGCCCTCATCGCCTCACCGTATCGACCGCCTCCGACGGGGTGGCGCCGGGCGTCGCGCGGGGTCCGCCCAGCCCCATGTGCTCGCGCACGTCGGCGAGCGTCTCTGAGGCCATCGCCCGCGCCCGGGAGGCCCCGCTCAGGAGAATCGCCTCCAGCGCCGCCTCGTCGGCGCGCAGCTCCTGGTAGCGCAAGCGCACCGGCTCCAGATAGTCGATCACCGCACGCGCGACGGCGACCTTGAATTCACCGTAGCGCGCGTCCGCGAACTCGGCCTCGACCGCCGCCGGATCGAGCCCGCGGACCGCCGCGAGGATCTCGATCAGGTTCGTGATACCGGGCTTGCCGGCGGCGCGGCGCACCTCGCTGCCCGAGTCGGTGACCGCGCTCTTGAGCTTCTTCTCGATCGCCTCCGGCTCGTCGAGCACATATACGGTCCCCTGCCCGCCGCCGCCGGTCGTGGACATCTTGTTCGTCGGGTCCTGCAGGTCCATGATCCGGGCGCCGACCGCGGGGATGCGGTGCTCGGGCACCACGAGCACGTCCTCCCCGTCGCCGAAACGGGCGTTGAAGCGCCGGGCGACGTCGCGCATCAGCTCGAGGTGCTCGCGCTGGTCCTCGCCGACCGGTACCTCCTCTGCGCGGTAGGCGAGCACGTCGGCGGCCTGCAGCACGGGATAGAGCAGCAGGCCGGCGGACACGAGCTCGCGCTGGGCTGTCGACTTGTCGCGGAACTGGTGCATCCGCTGCAGCCGGCCGAGCTCCGTCACGCTGCTGAGCAGCCAGGTCAGCTCGCTGTGCTCGTGCACGTCGCTCTGGCGAAAGAGCGTGCAGCGCGCGGGGTCCAGGCCGGCGGCGAGCAGGATCGCCGCCGTGTCGTAGAGCCGCGCGCGCAGCTCGGCGGGCTCGTAGGCGACCGTGATCGCATGTAGATCGACGATGCAGAAGATGCCCTCGCCCCGCTCCTGGCCGGCGACGTACTGAACGATCGCGCCCAGGTAGTTGCCGAGGTGCTTGCGCCCCGTGGGCTGGATTCCGGAGAAGATGCGCACGCGTTTGGTGACCCGGGCTAGCGCCGCCGCAGCGAGCTGTCCACGATCCAGGGCGGGTCCCAGCCGCGGTCGTTCGGGTTGACGTTGACCCCGGGCGGCACGATCTCGTCGATCCGGTCGAGCACCTCGGCGCTCAGCGAGCTCTCGAGCGCAGGCAACTGGCTCTCGAGCTGCTCCATCGTGCGCGGACCGATGATCGCCGCGGTGACGGCGGGATGGCCGGTGACGAAGGCGAGGGCCATCTCGAGCAGGGGGATCCCGGCCCCGTCGGCGAGCTCCGTCAGCGCCTGCACAGCCTCGAGCTTGCGCTGGTTGCCCGGGAGCGACATGTCGAAGCGCTGGGGCAGCATCTGCGCGCGCCTGCTGGAGCTCGGAGTCTCACCGCCCCTGCCGTACCTGCCCGACAGCCAGCCGCCGCCCAGCGGGCTCCAGGGGATCACGCCCATCCGGTATTTCTCGCACACCGGCAGGACCTCGTTCTCGATCCCCCGGGTGAGCAGCGAGTAGGGAGGCTGCTCGCAGACGAAGCGGACGTGACCGCGCCGCTCGGCGGTCCACTGCGCCTCGACGATCTGGTGGGCGGGAAACGTCGAGCTGCCGATGTAGCGCACCTTGCCCGCGCGCACGAGGTCGCTGAGCGCGCCGAGCGTCTCGTCGATGTCGGTGTCGGGCTCGGGGCGGTGGATCTGGTAGAGGTCGATCCAGTCTGTGCCAAGGCGCCGCAGGCTGCTCTCCACCTCCTTGACGATCCAGCGGCGCGAGTTCCCGTACTGGTTGGGATCCTCCCCCATCGTGCCGTGGACCTTGCTGGCAAGGACCACGGAGTCGCGGCGTCCGCCGGCCAGCGCCTTTCCGACGATCTCCTCGGACTCCCCGCGCGAGTAGACGTCGGCGGTGTCGATGAAGTTGATCCCGGCGTCGAGCGCCCGGTGGATGATGCGAATCGAGTCCTCGTGATCGGTGTTCCCCCAGGCTCCGAACATCATCGCCCCGAGGCACAGCGGGCTGACCTTGACTCCCGTGCTGCCGAGGCTGCGGTACTCGATCGCCACCGCCCGCCAGCCTAACCCAGGTCCTGGCGGATGACCGGGTGCTTGGCGGCGGCGACCTCGTTCAGGCGGCGCACCGGCGTCGTGTACGGCGCGTTCCTCGCGATCTCCGGATCCTCCGCGGCCTCCTTCAGGATCGCCGCGATCGCGTCGGCGAACGCGTCGAGCGTCTCCCGCGTCTCGGTCTCGGTGGGCTCGACCATCAGAGCCTCCTCCACGAGCAGCGGGAAGTACACCGTCGGCGGGTGATAGCCGAAGTCGAGCAGCCGCTTGGCGAGATCGAGCGTCTTTATGCCGAGGGCCCGCTTCATCGGGCCGCCCGAGAGCACGAACTCGTGCATGCAGAGCTCTCCGTAGGCGAGCGGCAGGTACTCGGCGACCCCCTCTTCCTTCAGCCGGGCGAGCAGGTAGTTCGCGTTCAGCACGGCCGCCTCGGAGGCGTCCCTCAACCCATCGGCGCCGAGCGAGCAGATGTAGGCGTACGCACGCACCAGGCAGCCGTAGTTGCCCTGGAACCCGCGCAGCCGCCCGATCGAGCTGCCGCGCTCTGAGTCCAGGTCGAAGGCGCCGTCCTCGCGGCGTACGACGAGCGGCCGCGGTAGATACGGGGCGATGCGCTCGGACACCGCTATCGGCCCCGATCCGGGGCCTCCACCGCCGTGCGGCTGGGTGAAGGACTTGTGCAGGTTGAAGTGGACGATGTCGAAGCCCATGTCGCCCGGCCGCGAGAGCCCCATCACCGCATTGAGGTTGGCGCCGTCGTAGTACAGCGTGGCCCCCACCCCGTGCACGATCGCCGCGATCTCCTCGATGTTCGGATCGAACAGCCCGAGCGTGTTGGGGTTCGTGAGCATCAAGCAGGCCACATCGGAGTCCGCCTTGGCCCGCAGATCGTCCAGATCCACCCCGCCTGCCGCGTCGGTGGCGAGCACGACGACCTCGAGCCCCGCCATCGTGACCGTCGCGGGGTTCGTCCCGTGCGCGGTGTCGGGGGTGAGCACTCGGTGGCGCGCCTGGCCCCGGTCCTCGTGGTAGGCGCGGCTGAGCAGCACGCCGGCCAGCTCGCCGTGGGAGCCGGCGGAGGGCTGCAGCGAGACATGGGGCAGGCCGGAGATCTCGGCGAGCGCCTCCTGCAGGTTCCACATCAGCTCGAGCGCGCCCTGCGCGCGCTCGGGATCCTGCAGCGGGTGCAGCCGGGCGTGGCCGGGCAGCGCCGCCACGCGCTCGTGCATGCGGGGGTTGTGCTTCATCGTGCACGACCCCAGCGGGTAGAAGCCGGAGTCCAGATCGAAGTTGCGCTTCGAGAGGCCGACGTAGTGGCGCACGATCTCCGGCTCGGAGACCTCCGGCAGACGCGGCGCCTGCGCCCGGCGAAAGCGCCCCGGAAGCAGCTCGTCCGGGTCGACCGGCGGAACGTCGAGCGGCGGACAGACGAACGCGCGGCGCCCGGGCGCGCCCTTCTGGAAGATCGTGGTCGCGTGATCACCGGGGCGCGTCGGCGTGGCGACGCCGGCAGGCGCGGGTTTCCCACGCTCGCCGTTGCCCGACGGATGCGCATCGATCCCCGGATCGGCGCGCAGCGGGCCCTCGCTGAGCGCGCTCACGCGCTCACCGCCTCGCCGGCCAATCTCTGCTCGGTCACCGCGACCGCCGCACCGAGCACCTCGGCGAGGCGGTCGATGTCGGCACGCGACCGGCGCTCGGTGATCGCGACGAGCAGCCCGCCACGGTCCTCGGGGCGGCCGGTGAGCGCCTGCAGGTCCACCCCGGGGTTGACGCCCTGGAGAGCACAGCGGCGCTTGACCTGCGCGACGTCGGCATCGAGGCGCACCGCGAACTCGCGGATCACCGGCTGGTCGTGCAGCTTCTCGACGCCCGGAAGGCCGGCGAGCGTCTCTCGCGCGTAGTGCGTGCGTGCGAGCAGCAGCTCGCCCAGCTCGACGATGCCCCGCCGCCCCAGCCAGCTCAGATAGACGACCCCGGCGAGCGCATTGAGGGCCTGAGCGGTGCAGATGTTCGAGGTGGCCTTCTCGCGGCGAATGTGCTGCTCGCGGGTCTGCAGCGTCAGCACGAACCCGCGCCGGCCGTCCACGTCGAAGGTCTCCCCGGCGATGCGCCCAGGCATGCGGCGCAGCGACTCCTCGCGGGCGGCGAAGAAGCCGAACGAGGGACCGCCGAAGTCAAGGCGGTTGCCGAGCGACTGACCCTCGCCCACCGCGACGTCGACGCCGCATTCCCCCGGGGGCTGAAGGACGCCGAGCGCGATCGGATCGACCTGCGCGACGACGAGCGGGCGCCGGGCGCTCCTCGCTCGCGCTCCGGCCCCACCGCGGGGCGCGCCGGATGCGCCCGCGCCGGCCTCGGCCGGGCCGCCGGACGCGGCGGCGGCTGTCACCGCGGCGCTGAGGGACGCCGCGTCCTCGACCGCGCCGTAGAAGTTCGGCTGCGCGAAGATCGCCGCGCTCGTGTCCGCGTCGATCGCCTGCTCCCACGCGTGCAGGTCGGTGAGGCCCTCGTGCAGCGGCACCTCGACGACCTCCATCCCGTAGCCGTGGGCATAGGTGCGGAGCGTCTCGATCGCGTGGGGGTGAAGGCCCGCGCTGACGACAAGCCGGCGCGCGCCGTTGTGCAGCTTGGCCAGGTAGGCGGCCGCCGCGACGGCCGAGGCCCCCTCGTAGACCGACGCGTTCGAGACCGGCAGGGCCGTGAGCTCGGAGATCGCGGTCTGATACTCGAACATCACCTGCAGCCCGCCCTGTGAGATCTCGGGCTGGTAGGGGGTGTACGGGGTAAGGAACTCCGAGCGCTCGGTCAGCATGTCGATCAGCGCCGGAACGTAGTGGTCGTACATCCCCGCCCCGAGGAAGCTCAACTCGTCTTCGGCGCTCGTGTTGCGCTCGGCCAGCGCTCGCAGGTGGGCGTACACCTCCTGCTCTGGAAGCCCGCCGGGGAGCTCGAGTGGCCGGTTCAGTCGCACCGCCTCGGGGATCTGGCGCTCGACGATCTCCTGCACCGAGCCGACACCGATCGCCGCGAGCATCGCGTCGAGGTCACTTGCAGTGATGGCCGTGTAGCGACTCAAGGTCCTGCGGTCAGCCTAGCCACCCAGCGTGGCCGCATAGGAGTCGGCGTCCATCAGGGCGTCGCACTCGGAGGGGTCGTCCAGGCGCACCTTCACGAGCCAGCCCTCCCCGTAGGGGTCCTCGTTGATCGGCTGGGGATTATCAACCAGGGCCTGGTTGACCTCGACGATCTCCCCGGACAGCGGAGCGACGACATCCGAGACGGCCTTCACCGACTCGACCTCGGCATAGGGGGAGTCCTTCACGAGGTTCGCGCCGATGGCGGGCGGGTCGAAGAACACGACCTCACCCAGCGCGTCCTGGGCATACCAGGTGATGCCGAGCGTCGCCTGGGAGCCCTCGACGCGCGCCCAATCGTGCTCGGGGTGGTACAGCAGATCGTCGGGGTAGCTGGCCTCGGTCATTTCACGAGCCCTTTCGGTAGAGCGGCTTCTCCTTGACTGTGGCGGGCCGCATCTTGCCACGAACGTCGATCTGCAGCCGGGTCCCGACAGCCGCGCACTCGGGGGGCACGTAGGCGAGGCCGATCCCGATCCCGAGGCTGGGCGAGAGCGTTCCGCTCGTCACCTCGCCGCCGCCGAGCACGGGGTTCCCCTGGCGGGCGATGCCGGGGCCCTCGACCGCAAAGGCGACGAGCTTCTCGGACGGGCCGGACTCGCGCACGGCGCGGACGGCGTCGGCGCCGATGAAGCCGGTGGCCTCGCGGCAGCACCAGCCGAGCCCCGCCTCGATCGGCGAGCGATCGAGCGTCAGGTCGTTGCCGTAGAGGTGAAAGCACGCCTCGAGGCGCAGCGTGTCGCGCGCGGCCAGTCCCGCGGGGACCGCGCCGCGCCGCACGACCTCTTCCCACAGCGCGGGGGCGTCAGCCGGACGACAGAGCAGCTCGACTCCGTCCTCGCCGGTGTAGCCGGTGCCGCACACGAGCACCTCTCTGCCCGCAAGCAGCCCCATCGCGGCGGTCATCCGCGCCGGCAGCGGGCCCTCGGAGATCTCCTCCACGATGGCGCGCGCTCGCGGCCCCTGGACCGCGAGCATCGCGTAGTCGTCGATCCTGTCGGTCACATGCGCCTCGGGGAAGTCCGGCGCATGTGCGCGGAACCAGTCGAGGTCACGCGAGTGGTTGGCGGCGTTCGTCACGGTCAGGTAGCGCTCGTCGTCCAGGCGGTACACGAAGACGTCGTCGAGCACCCCGCCATCCTCCCGGCAGAGCACGCTGTACTGGGCCCCGCCCGGCGGGATCTTCGAGACGTCGTTGGAGAGCAGGCGCTGCAGCAGCTGCGGGGCTCCGGGGCCCGAGGTCTCGATCTCACCCATGTGCGAGACGTCGAAGACCCCGCACGCCTCGCGCACGGCCATGTGCTCCTGGCGGATGCCCTCGTACTGGACGGGCATCTCCCAGCCCGCGAAGTCCACGAGCTTGGCCCCGGCCGCCCGGTGGCACTCGAAAAGCGGGGTGCGGCTGAGGGGTGGCGAGACCGGCGACGACATCGCCTCAGGCTAGCGAAGCGCCTGCAGCCGGCCGTCCGGCTAGCGCAGGAAGGGAGGGACGTCTATGTCGTCCTCGGAGATCTCCAGGGACGAGCGCTGGCGGTCGTCGATTCGCGGCCCGCGATCGGGGCGGCGCGCCCGGCTGTCGCGGCGCGCGGAGCGCCCCGGGCGATGGTCGAAGCCCGTGCCGATCACCGTCACGCGCACGTCGTCGGACATGCTCTCGTCGATGACCGCCCCGAAGATGATGTTCGCGTTCGGGTCGGCCGCGTTCTGGATGATCTCCGCGGCGTCGTTGACCTCGAACAGGCCGAGATCCTTGCCGCCGGTGATGTTCAAGAGGATCCCCGTGGCCCCGTCGACGGACTCTTCCAAGAGCGGCGATGAGATCGCGGCCTTCGCGGCGTCACCGCAGCGGCTCTCGCCGCCGGCGACGCCGATCCCCATCAACGCCGAGCCGGCGTCTTGCATGATCGTGCGGACATCGGCGAAGTCGAGGTTGATCAGGCCGGGGATCGTGATCAGGTCGGTGATCCCCTGCACGCCCTGGCGCAGGACGTTGTCGGCCTCGCGGAACGCGTCGAGCATCGAGGTGCGTCGCTCGACCACCGCGAGCAGCTTCTCGTTGGGGATCACGATCAGCGTGTCCACGACCTCGCGCAGGCGCTCGATGCCCTCGGTCGCCTGACGGCCGCGCTGGGAGCCCTCGAAGTCGAACGGGCGCGTGACCACCCCGACCGTGAGCGCGCCGATCTCGTTCTTGGCGATCTCGGCGATCACGGGCGCGGCGCCCGTGCCGGTCCCGCCGCCCTCGCCCGCGGTCACGAACACCATGTCGGCGCCCTTCAGCGCCTCCTTGATGTCATCGCGCGACTCCGAGGCCGCGGCCAGGCCGACGTCGGGGTCGGCTCCGGCGCCGAGGCCCTTGGTCGACTCGTGGCCGATGTTCAGCTTGATGTCGGCGTCGCACATCGCGAGCGCCTGCGCGTCCGTGTTGGCGGCGATGAACTCGACGCCGCGCAACCCGGCGTCGACCATGCGGCTCACCGCGTTCGTCCCGCCCCCGCCAACGCCCACGACCTTTATGACCGCCAGATAACTTCCGGTGCTCTCCATGATGGTTCTGCCCGAAGCCTTCAGTAGGAAATTAGGGTTCGAAGCATACTGGTCGCCGAACCGCCGAGATGCCCACGTTATGCAGGCAACTTCGCCCTGTCAACGAGCGCCCGCTCTCGCAACATTCGTTGCAGATCGCCAAACTCTCGACCCTTGCTCGAGATTTGCCCCGATACGTGCCTCTGTCTAAAGTTGAGGTTGAGTGTATCTCAGCCGCCGGATGTCGGGGTCGCGGCCGGAGCTTCGGCGGGCGCGCCGGCCTGCGCCTGGGCGGGAGCGCTCGAGGTGGTTTCCCCGGCAGCGCCGGAATTGCCTTCGGTCGGCGCGCCCGCCGGAGGGGCACTTTCCTTCGCCGCTGAGGACCCGCCGCCGGTGGAGCCCGCGAGGGCCGTGCTCAGAGCGGCCGCGGCCGATTCCGGAGAGAGCGCCTGTTCGGGGCCCGTCGCGGTCGTGCCGGTGCCGGCCGCCGTGGCCGCTCCGGCCGTGCCCGGGGCAAAGCCCGCGGCGGGCCGTTCGGGAAGCCGCACGTCGACGTATGACGCGCCGGCCGCTCGGGGTTCCGCCAGCACCCGCGCGAGCGCGAGCCACTTGGCGTGAGGCCTCGATGCGTCCCCGAAGTAGACGTGCAGGCCGTTTCGCATCGCCACCGTAAGACCCATCGGCCCCGTGAAGACGCGCGCCACCAGCTTGGCCAGCGGAGCCGGCGCCGCCCCCAGCAAGCTCGCCGCGGCAATCAGGCCGGGGCTCTTCAGGCGCTGCCCGGCAACGACTTCAGAGCTCCCGCTGAGCGTCGGTAGGGAGCCCGAGAGGAAGGCGGGCCCGAGCAGCACCCCATCGGCCGCCACCGCGGTTCGCTGTCCACCCGCCGAGACGGCCGCCACGGGCAGCTGCTCGATCACGGAGATGCGCAGGCCGTGGGGGAAGCTTGGAGTCGCCGCCAGCTCGCGCACCAGGCGGAACGGCGCGACGGCTGCCCGCAACGCCGCCGGCCGCACGTCGAGTGTGCTCATGCGCCGCGCCGCGTTGCCCAAGGCCGTTTCGATCGCCCGCGCGTCCGGCCCACGCACGCCGCTGATCTGCACGCGTTCGACCGCCACGAGCGAGGAGTCGCGCAGCCACAGCCATCCTCCCGCGAGCGCCACCAAGACGGCTGCCAGCGCCACGAGCGCCCGGCGCAGGCGACGATGGCGCCGGAAGTAGGCCGCGCAGCGGCGCAGCGGCTCGAAGACACGAAGCGAGCGCCTCCAGCGGCCCGCCGTGGGACGGCGCCAACGCGTCCCTGCTCGCCCGATGCCGGTCGAGGCGACCGATCGGCCCGGGCGGGTGGCGAGGGAGCGAGCCATTCAGGAGGTTCTTCGACCACGCGGGCGAAATCCCTCGCGCGGCCAGGCAAGCGTCGGAGCGTTGCGCGCCCCCCGACGGCGTGCTCCTAGCGGCGGTCAGGCGCCGCGCTAGGTGTCGAGGCGCACGTCGCCCAGCGTCTGCACCTCGGGCTCGAGCTCCACGCCGAAGCGCTCGAGCACGCGGCGGCGGCCCTCGGCCATCACGGCGAGCACGTCCGCGGTGGTGGCCTCGCCCATGTTCTCGATGAAGTTGGCGTGCTTCGGGGCGAAACGCGCTCCCCCGATGGTCAGACCGTTACAGCCGGCCTCGGCCAGCAGCAGCCCGGCGCTGCGACCCTCCGAGCGCGGGTCCCCGGGGTTCTTGAACGTGGATCCGAACGTCTTGATCGCCTGTGGCTGTGCCTCGTGGCGCAGAGCGCGCATCTCGGCGAGCGTCTCCGTGACGTCGGCGGGGTCCGCCGGGACGAGCAGGAACGAGGCGCGCGTGACGATCTCTCCGGCCCGGAGATTCGAATGCCGGTAGCCGAAGCCCAGCTCCTCCGGGCCGCGGCGCTCGGTCCCGGCAGCCGTGACGATCGTCACCCACTCCAGCACGCGGCCCAGCTCGCCGCCGTAGGCGTTCGCGTTCATGCGAACCGCGCCGCCCACGGTGCCCGGGATGTTGACGGCGAACTCGATGCCCGACAGCCCTTCGCGGGCCGCACGGGCCGCCACCGAAGGGAGCCTGGCGCCTCCGCCGCACACCATCCGCTGTCCCTCCCGCTCGACGCGCGCCAGATCGCCGACGAGCTTCACGACCAGCCCGCGCACCCCCTCGTCGGCTATCAGCAGGTTCGACCCCGACCCGACGACGCTCACAGGACTGCCCGCGAGCCGCGCCCAGGCCAGGATCTCGAGCAGCTCCGCCTCGCCGCCGGGGCGCGCGAAGAAGTCGGCCGGGCCGCCGGTCCGTATGGTGGACAACCGCGCGAGTGGGAAGTCGGCCGCCACCGTCGAGGGCGGCTCGGGAAGGCTCATCGGGAGTCCCTCACGCGGATCGGCCCCTCGCACGGACGGCCCGGCCGCCCGGCGCGCGCGATCGCCCGGCGCCTCATTGAGCGCCCCCACCGGACCGCGGCTGGTCTCTGAGGAGCCTGCGCCCCAGCTCATCGATGTCACCCGCGCCCATCAGGATGCAGAGGTCTTCCTCCCGCAGGAGGCCCCGCAGGACGGGCTCTGCTTCGGCGAACGTCGCCAGCCAGTACACGGGCCTTCCCCCCGCGGCGTCCGCTGCCGCCTCGGAGATCGTCAGGCCGCTGACCCCGGGGTGCTCCTCGGCGCGCTCGCGTGCGGGGTAGACGTCGAGCACCGCCACCACGTCCGCATGGGCCAGGGCCGCGCCGAACTCGCGGGCCAGCAGCGCGGTTCGCGTGTAGAGGTGGGGCTGAAAGACGGCGATCAGCCGTCGCGGCGCGAGCGTCCGTGCAGCCTCCAGGGTGGCCGCCACCTCGGTGGGATGGTGGGCGTAGTCGTCGTAGACGAGCGCCCCCTGCGCAGTCGTCCCCAGCAGCTGAAAGCGCCTGCCGGCGCCCCGGAAGCCGGCCAGCCCGGTGATCGCCGCGTCGGCGTCGGCGCCGGCCAGCCGGGCGGCCTCGAGGGCGCCCGCGGCGTTGACCGCGTTGTGGCTGCCCGGCACGACCAGGCATACCCTGTGATCGCGCCAGGCGAAGCATGAGCCACCGGCCGTGAGGTCCAGCCCGAGCGCGTCATAGGGCGTGGCGGCCCCGCTTCGCAGCTCGAGGAGCTCGGGCCGGTCCCAGATCACCGCGTGGCGGGGGGCGGACAGAAACTCGCGGAAGGCCTCCCGCAGCTCGCCCAGCGAGTGAAACGTCGAGTGGTGGTCGAGCTCGACGTTCGTCAGCACGGCGATCTCGACGCTCAGGCTGAGCATCGAGCGGTCGGACTCGTCGGCCTCGACGATGAGCCAGTCGCCGCTCCCCCACTCGGCATTCGGCAGACCCGCCGCCACCGAGCCGCCCACGAGCCAGCCCGGAGCAAGCCCGGCGGCGCGCAGGGCGGCCACGAGCATCGAGGCGGTCGTCGTCTTGCCATGGGTGCCCGCCACGGCGATCGTCCGTCTGAGCGCCGTGAGCTCGGACAGCAGCTCCGCGCGTGGCCGCTCGCGCAGGTTGCGCTCACGAGCCGAGGCCCGCTCGACGTTCGCCGCCGGCACCGCCGAGGAGTAGATCACCTCGACACCGTCTCCGGCGGGCAGGTTCTCGGCGCCGTGGCCGATGCTCGCCCGCAGGATGCCGTCGGCTGCGAGGCCCTCCAGATAGGAGCTGTTCGCGCTGTCGGACCCGCTCACCTCGGCGCCGAGCGCCTTGGCTGCTCGTGCATAGCCGCTCATGCCCGCGCCGCCCACGCCGATGAAGTGAAGCCGCCGTCCCGTCCAGGGCCGCTCGCTCGCGCTCATCGGCCGGTGGCCTGCAGCAGCTCGCGGGCGATGAGCCGGGCGGCGTCGGGGCAAGCGAGGCTCCGCGCCGCCGAGGCCATCGCCGAGAGGCGGGCCGGGTCGTCGAGCAGTCCCGTCACCTCGCCCGCGAGGCGCGCGGCCGTCAGCTCGCCGTCGGGGATGACGATCGCGGCGCCCGCCTCGGACATCCAGCGGGCGTTCGCGCTCTGGTGGTCCCCCGAGGCCCGCGGATAGGGCACGAGGATCGCGGGCAGGCCGTGCGCGGCGATCTCCAGCACCGACCCGCCGGCCCGAGCGACCACGAGGTCCGCGCACTGAAGCGCAGCTGCGAAGTCCTCCCGGTCGAGGTACTCGCGCAGGTCATACCCCGCCGGGAGCTCGCGCTCGCCGAGCTCGCGATGGTCGCGGCTCCCGGACACGTGCAGCACGTGGAACGCGCCGTCGGCGAACGCCTCAACAGCCGCCATGTTGATCGAGCGCGCCCCGAGCGAGCCGCCGAACACGAGCACACAGGTCTCCTGCGGCGCGATGGAGAAGCGCTCGCGCGCGGAGCTGCGATCGCCACGTGGTGAGTGGATCGGCCGGCCGGTCACCATGAACCTCTTGCTTCGGCGCCCATGTTCGGCGGTTGGGATGGGAAACGCCAGGCACACCCGTCGCGCGAACGGGGCGAGAAGCCGGTTGGTCAACCCGAGGTGGCCGTCGGCCTCGGTGAGGATGAGCGGGATCCGCGCCCCGGCGGCGGCGAGGCCCACCGGTCCCGCGACGTAGCCGCCACCCCCCATCACGGCATCGGGGGCGAGCTCCCTCAGGAGCCCCCGCGCGCGCGGCAGCGCGGCGACGGCCCGCCAGAGGGCGCGGGCGGCGGCCCGCGGGCTCGAGCGGCTCAGGCCCTCGACCGAGATCGCGTGCAGGGGAAAGCCCGCTTCGGGCACGAGCTGGGCCTCCGCCCGGTCTCCGCCGATGAACGCGACCTCGGCGCCCTCAGTCCGCAGCGCCTCGGCGACCGCCAGCGCCGGCACGACGTGCCCCGCGGTCCCGCCGGCGGCGATCACGATTTTCCTCGGGGTTGCGCTCACCACCCCATCCTCCCGATTCGCGCGCCGGCGCGTCGGCCGTGCGCCGGGCGCGCGACGGCGCCACAGCCCGCACGTGAGGGGTCCCCCCGGCGGCGACATTGAGCAGCAGGCCCATCGCGGCGAGCATCACGATCAGGCTGCTCGAGCCGTAGGAGACGAACGGCAGCGGGACGCCCGTGAGCGGCGCGAGGCCGAGCACGGCGAACATGTTGAGGATCGCCTGCGAGAGGATCATCGCGGTCACGCCGACCGCGATCAGCGCGCTGTAGAGGCTGCGAGCCGCCTTGGCGGCGCGCAGGCCTGCGTAAGCGATCAGCCCGTAGAGGCACAGCAGGGCGCACACGCCCGCCACGCCGAGCTCCTCGGCGATCACCGCGAGGATGAAGTCGGTGGGTGCCTCGGGCAGGTAGAAGATCTTCTGCACCGACTGGCCCGGACCGACGCCGAAGAGCCCGCCCGAGCCGATCGCGATCTGCCCCTGCACCGCCTGAAAGCCGCTGCCCGACGCGTGGGCCCACGGATCGAGGAACGACGTTAGCCGGGCACGGGCGTACGGCCTCGCCAGGGCGTAGAGGAAGACCACCGCGAGCGCCCCCCCGCCGACGAGCGCCAGCTTGCGCAGCGGGATGCCCGCGGCGATCAACAGCGCCGCGGTGGTGAAGGCGATGACCATCGCGGTGCCCAGGTCGGGCTCGGTGGCGATCAGCAGGCAGGACCCGCTGACGACGAGCAACAGCGGCCTGAACAGCTCACGCATGTCGTGCACGCGCTGCGGACGCTTGGCCAGCAGGGTCGCGGAATAGAGCACGAGCGCGAGCTTCATCAGCTCCGAGGGCTGAAACTGGAACGGGCCGGGGCCGATCCAGCGCCGCGCGCCGTTCACGCTCACGCCGACATGCGGGACATGCACGGCGAGCACGAGGAACAGCGAGACGCCGAGCAGAGGCGCGGTGATGCTCTGCACTCGTGCGACGCCGTCGCGCGCGAGCACGCGCATCAGGACGAGGCCGATGGCCCCGTACACCACGTACCTGACCAGGTAGCCGCTGCCGTTGCCCTGCCCCCGCAGCAGGGTGGTTGCCGAGGACGCGCTGTAGACCATCACCGCCCCGAACGCGAGCAGGCAGAGCGTCGCGGTCAAGAGGATGCGGTGCTCCGCCGAGCGCCGTTCGACCGGCGCCGCGCTCGCATCGCCGCGCTTGCCGGCGCTCTTCCGATCACGGGCCCGGGCGGGGCGGGCCTGCTGAGCGGCGGCGCGGGACATCCGGTCGTTGCTTCGACGCCGGCGCCCGGATCCCTCTATTGGGAAGCGAGCTTGCGGAAGCGCTCGCCGCGGGCTTCGAAGTCGGCGAACTGGTCGAAGCTCGCGCAGGCGGGCGACAGCAGGACCACGTCCCCGGGAGCCGCCGCCCGCGCGGCGTCGGCGACCGCCCTCGCGAGGTCGCCGCAGTCGCGCAGCGGCACGCTCGCGCCGCTCAGGGCGCTCGCTATCGCCGGTGCGTCCTGTCCGATCAGGTACACCGCGCGGCAATTGCGCGCGACCGCGCCGCGCAGGGGCGAGAAGTCCTGGTCCTTTGCCTGGCCGCCGAGGATCAGGTGGATGGCGCTCGCGTCGGCGAATGCGTCGAGCGCGACGAGCGTGCTCGCGACGTTCGTGGCCTTGGAGTCGTTCACGTACAGCACGCCAGCCCGCTCGAGGACCTCTTCCAGCCGATGTGCCACGCCGGGGAACGAGCGCAGGCCCGCGCGTACGGCATCGGGATCGACGCCCCGTGCCAGGCATACGGCTGCGGCGGCCATCGCGTTCTCGGCATTGTGCCGCCCGCGCAGGCCGAGCTCGCTCACCGCGAGCAGTCGCTCTTGCCGCCACCACAGATCTCCTGCCCGCTCGCACAGCGCCGCACCTGCTCCGGCGCCGAATGACACGCGACGAGCGGCCCCGCCGAGGTCGTGTGCCCAAGCCCCCTTCCCGTCCTTCAAGAGCGCCGCCGGCACGACGGCTATGTCCTCGGGGCCCTGGCGCGCGAATATCTCGAGCTTCGCCTGCAGGTAGGCCTCGAACGTGCCATGCCGGTCGAGGTGGTCCGGCGCTACGTTCAGCAGCACGGCGGCCTCGGGCGCGAACGCGAGCGTGTCCTGCAGCTGGAACGACGACGCCTCGCACACGACGGTCACGGACTCGGCGGCCTTCCCGATCAGGCTGCTCAGCGCGACTCCGACGTTGCCCGCAACCGCCACCGGCAGCCCGGCCGCGCGGTGGATGTGGCCGATCAGCTCGACGGTCGTCGTCTTGCCGTTCGTCCCCGTCACTGCGATGAACTCGTTTGCGAGCATCCGCCATGCGAGCTCGAGCTCGCCTAGCACCGGCAGCCCGCGCGCCCGTGCGGCGGCGATCACCGGCGCCTGCGCGGAAACCCCGGGGCTCTTGACGACCGCGCGAGCGCGCGCGGGCGGCGCGCCCAGGACCTCTCCCGTGTGCAGCTCGACGCCGGCGTCGGCGAGCAGCGCGATCCCCGCCGGCGAGCCGGCGTCGTGGCCGATCACCTCGCGACCCGCCGCGCGCAGCGCGAGCGCGGCCGCCACGCCGGAGCGGGCCAGGCCGACCACGAGATAGGGGCCGCTCGGAATCTCCGGCCGCGGCTTCAACTCAACCGATGCTCTGCCTGTAGATCGTGAAGCCGATCGCGCAGCAGAGCGACGCGACGATCCAGAAGCGCAGGATGATCTTCGTCTCCGACCATGCCTTCAGCTCGAAGTGATGGTGGATGGGCGCCATCAACAGGACCCGTTTGCGGGTCGTCTGGAAGGACACGACCTGGACCACGACCGACAGCGCCTCGATCACGAAGATCCCGCCGAGCAGGACGAGCAGCAGCTCGGTCTTCGTCATCACCGCAAGCCCGGCGATCGCGCCGCCCAGCCCGAGCGAGCCGGTGTCGCCCATGAATATCGTCGCCGGAAACGCGTTGAACCACAGAAAGCCGATGCACCCGCCCACCAGGCAGCCGGCGAGCATCGCGAGGTCGTACTGCCCGGTGATGAACGTGATCGCGATGTATGCGAGCAGCACGATCGCCGCGCAGCCCGCGGCGAGCCCGTCGAGCCCGTCGGTGAGGTTGACCGCGCTGGTCGTGCCCGCGACCACGAAGTAGATGAGCAGGGGGTAGAACGGCCCGAGGTCTATCTGGTAGTCCACGAACCGCAGGCGCAGCGTGCTCGCGAGGTGCGCCTCGTGGCTGGCGACGAACCACAGCCCCAGCGAGATCCCGATCGTCACCAGGAGCTTCGTTCGTGCGCGCAGCCCGAGCGAGCGGCGCCTGACCAGCTTCACGTAGTCGTCGGCGAAGCCCAGCATGGCGCACGCGATCGCGGCCCCGAAGGCGCCGACCGAGCGCCAGTCGAAGGAGGTGAGGATCAGGAAGGGGACCGAGACGGCCACGAAGATGATCACGCCGCCCATGGTGGGCGTTCCGGCCTTCAGATGATGGCCCTGCGGGCCGTCCTCGCGGATGTGCTGGCCGAACTC
Source organism: uncultured Solirubrobacterales bacterium (assembly GCA_963811445.1). Classification (GTDB taxonomy): domain Bacteria; phylum Actinomycetota; class Thermoleophilia; order Solirubrobacterales; family Solirubrobacteraceae; genus Palsa-744. The sequence continues at coordinate 45,269 of CAWERP010000009.1, read as the reverse complement.
GCGCTTGCGCAGGAACTCGATGAACTTGGGGCTGAGAAATATGCAGATGAGCAGCGCCGCGGTGCCGCCGAAGAGAATCCGGCCCATTCAGCGCCGCCCCGGGCCGGCGTAGGTCTCGCGGACAGCGCCGTGCGCAGCGTCCCCACCCGCGCGCGGCGTTCGAGTGCCGAGGCCCTCGGCCACGCGCTCCAGACCCACGGCGCGCGAGCCCTTGACGAGCACCGTGTCGCCGTCGCGCAGCAGTGTCTCGAGCAGCTCGACCGCCGCCTCGGCGTCGGGTACGCAGTGAGCCTCCCCCGCGAACCCGTCGCGCATCTCGGCGGCCAGCGGTCCGACGGTCACGAGCAGCTCCACGCCGCGTGCGGCGGCGTGCTCGCCGATCTCACGGTGCAGCCGTGCTGCGCCGGGGCCGAGCTCGAGCATGTCGCCGAGCACGGCCACCCGGCGCGCAGGGGCCGTCTCGGCGAGGTCATCGATTGCGGCGCGCATGGACATTGGGTTGGCGTTGTAGCAGTCGTCGATCAGGACCACCCCGCCCGGCAGCGCGATCCGCTGGCCGCGCAACGCCGAGAAGCGCACCTCGAGCGGTCCCTCGGGCGTGACCCCGAGCGCCAAAGCAGCCGCTACGGCCGCCAGCAGGTTCTCCAGGTTGTGAGCCTGTCCGAAGGACGGTGCAAGCGCGATCCGCCCGTCGCGCTCCCCGGCGCCGTGCGGAGCCTGTGACTTCCGGCGGTCGCGGATGAGCACCTCGAGGGGGGCCCGCTCCCCGTCCGGCGCCCTCCCCGTCGCGGCGCGCCCCCGCGGATCCCGATCGACGGGCACCTCCTCGAACTCCACGTCGCCGCCGTTGCCGAAGGTCACCGTCCGCAGATCCGCTCGGCGATGCCGGTCGAGCAGCGGCTCATCGGCCGGGAGCACGACGGTCGCGCCCGGCGCAAGGCCCGCGATCAGCTCGGCCTTGGCGGCGGCGATCGCCTCGAGCGTGCCGAGCAGCTCGAGATGCGCCGGGCCGACGTTCACGATCACGCCGACGTCGGGCTCGGCGATCGCGGTCAGCTCCGCGATCTGCCCCGGGCCGCGCATCGCCATCTCGAGCACCAGCACCCCCGTGTCGCTCGGCGCGCCGAGCACCGCGAGCGGAAGCCCGATCTCGGTGTTGAAGTTCTCAGGGCTTGCCGCCGTGCGCAGCCCCGTGGCGCGTCCGACCACCGGGCTCCGCGCGCCGCGGGCCCCTGCGAGGCTCGGAGTCCTCGACGTGGAGGACAGGATCGCGGCCAGGATGTCCTTCGTCGAGGTCTTCCCGGTCGAGCCGGTGATCGCCACGACCCTCGTCCCGCCGGCTCCAAGCTCTCGCCGCCAGGCCAGCGCGAGGGCCTGCAGGCCCCGCAGCGGATCGGAATGGGCGAGCACAACGCCACCCGCCCCGGGATCGGCGGCGGCCGAGCGAAGGCTTTGCGCCCGCTGTGGAGTCACGAGCACCCCCCACGCGCCCGCCCGAAGCGCCTCGGCGGCGTGGGCGCCCCCGTCCGCGCGCTGCCCGCGCAGTCCGACGAACAGGTCTCCCGGGCGCACGTCGCGCGAGTCCACCGTCGCGCCCTGTGGGCCCGGCTCGGTTTGGGCATCCCGCGGGGTCTGGTCGAGGCGGGCGCCGGCGGCGTCGGCCACACGCCGCGCGCTCCAGCGTCTCATGCCCGAGGCCCCGCGGGGGGTCGGAGCGACGGGCACCGAACGCCCCCGGTGCTCACGCGGTGGCCCTTGCCGGCTGATCTGCAGCCGGTGCAGCCGCCCGCGCGTGCAGCGCCTGCCTGGCAACCTCCACGTCGTCGAACGGCTCCTTGCGCCCGCCCGCCAGCTCCTGTCCCTGCTCGTGGCCCTTGCCGGCGATCACCAGCACGTCGCCGCGGCCGGCGGACGCGATGGCCTCCGTGATCGCGGCGCGGCGGTCCGCGATCGAGCGGACCGGCTGCGCGGCGCGCCCCGGCGGGAGGCGGTTTGTCCGATCGACGCGGGCGACGCCGGCCATGATCTCCGCGATGATCTGCTCGGGTTCCTCCGAGCGGGGATTGTCCGAGGTGACCAGCACGACGTCGGCGAGCCGGGCGGCGATCTCGCCCATCAACGGGCGCTTGCCGCGATCGCGGTCGCCACCGGCGCCGAACACGCAGATCACGCGCCCCTCGCCGTGCTCGCCGCTTGCAAGCTCAACCGCCGCGCGCAGCACGTTCTCGAGCGAATCGGGCGTGTGCGCGTAGTCGACAAGCACCGCGAAGTCCTGGCCCTCCTCGACGGGCTCGAACCGTCCCGGGACCCGCACGCCGCTGCCCAGCGCGTCCACCAGCAGATCGAGCTCACCGCCGAGTGCGTGCACGGCTGCAAGCGCCCCCAGCGCGTTGGCGACATTGAAGCGCCCCGGCATCGGCAGCGCGACCGCGCGCTCCCCGACGGGCGTGTGCAGCATGAAGCTGCACCCCTCGGGAGTGCAGCGCAGCCCGGTCGCCCGGTAGTCGGCAGGCGCCTCGACGGCGAACGTGCGCACGCCCTCGAGCTCGGCTGCGAGCCGCCGGCCGTAGCGGTCGCCGACGTTCACCACGCTGACCCCCGGGGGCTGTGCGGGCGCGCGCCCCGGCGCCTGGAGCGGCTCCCCCGTCCGCTCCCGTGGGCTGAACAGGCGGCGCTTGGCCAGGAAGTAGTCCTCCAGCGTGTCGTGGAAGTCGAGGTGGTCCCTGCTGATGTTGGTGAAGATCGCAGCGGCGAAGCGGACCCCGTCGGTGCGCTGCAGCGCGAGCGCATGCGAGGAGACCTCCATCGCGCAGGCGCGATCGCCACCGTCGAGCATCGCCCGAAAGTCGGCCTGCAGGTCGATCGCCTCGGCGGTCGTCCGCGTCACCGGCCGCTCCGCGTTGCCGATGACCGATTTGACCGTGCCGAGCAGCCCGCACTGCTCGCCGATCGCCTGCAGCAGGGCGCGCACGAGATAGGCGGTGGTGGTCTTCCCGTTCGTCCCGGTCACGCCGACCACGCGCAGCTCGGCGGTCGGGTCTCCGTAGAAGCGCGACGCGACCGCGCCCATCGCCGCGCGGGCGGACTCGACCACGATCTCGGGCGCCCCGAGGTGCAGCGGGCGCTCCACGACGAGCGCTGCGGCGCCCTGCTGGATCGCCTGCGTTGCGAAGTCGTGCCCATCCGAACGAAACCCGCGGACGCAGAAGAACAGCGTTCCGGGGGTGACCATCCGGCTGTCGTAGGCGAGATCGGTGATCTCCACGCCCCGGCCCACAGCCGGCGCACCGCCGGCGCGCTCGCCCGCGAGGCCGGTGGTCAAAGCGTCAAGCCTCATGGGCTGATGCTACCCCGGTGGGATGCGCAGGTAGGGCAGGGCGAAGCTCATGATCTGCCCGAACGCAGGCGCGGCGACGGTTCCGCCGACGCTCGACGCGCCCTGCGGTTCGTCGACGACGACGGCGCACACCACCTTCGGGTGCGAGGCCGGGGCGAAGCCCATGAACGACGCGACGATGGCCGTCTGCGAGTACTGGCCGGTCGCGGGATCGATCTTGTTGGCGGTGCCCGTCTTTCCGGCGAGCTGATAGCCGGGGATCGAGACCTCGCTCGCTGTGCCCCCCGGCGCCAGCACCCCCTCGAGCATCTGGCGCAGCGCCGCGGCCGTCGCGGCCGAGATCACGCGACGCCCCACCGGCTCGGGCTGTGAGCGTGCACCCACCGAGCGTACGAGCCGCGGCGGACGCAGTATCCCGCCGTTGGCGATGGCCGAGTACGCGGTCGCCATCTGCAACGGCGTGACGAGCTGTCCCTGTCCGATCGGCAGGTTGCCCATCGAGGAGCCCGAATAGTGGCTCAGGGGCAGCACCTGGCCGATTTCCTCAGGCAGCTCGACGCCGGTCGGAGCGCCGAACCCGAAGCGGTGCACCCAGCCGTTGAAGCTTGCCGCGCCCTCCAGCATGCCGATCTTGATCGCCCCGACGTTGCTCGACCGGGCGAGGATCTGCGCGGTGGTGAGGCTTTCTTCGGCGTGTTCGGTGTCGTCGTGGATCGTCCTGTCTGCGACCTGGATCTTGTCCGGGATCGCAAAGCCCGTGCTGGGGGTGATCAACCCCTGTTCCAGCGCGCCGGCGACCGTGACGGCCTTGAACGTCGAGCCGGGTTCGTAGTCGAACTCCGCGGCGCGATCCTCGAGCGCCCCCGGGGAGGAGGTGCCGGGCTCGTTGGCGTTCACCTGCGGCCAGTTGGCCATCGCGAGGATCGCCCCGCTGTTCGGGTCCATCACGATCGCCGTGGCGTCCTTCGGGCTGAACATCCGCCCGACGGCGCCCAGCACGTCTTCGGCGCGCTGCTGGATGTTGGCGTCAAGCGTGAGCGACAGTGGCGCGCCCGGCGACTCGGCGTGGGTTTCGGTGATCGAGACGGGCTGGCCGATCGCGTCGCTCACCACCCGCCGCTCGCCCGAGCGGCCGCCGAGCAGCGCGTTGCGCGAGTACTCGAGCCCCGCGAGCCCCTTGCCTTCCGTGCCGACCATGCCCAGCACCTGCGCCGCCAGCGTGCCTCGCGGATAGACCCGGCGCATCACCGGGGCGCCCGCGACGCCGGGGATCTTCAGAGCCAAGAGCGCACGAGCCTGCTTGTCGGGGAGCGCCCGCGCGAGATAGACGAAGCCGCTCCGCTTCAGGAGCTTGCGCAACACGAGGGCCTGCGACTGGCCCATAAGGGGAGCCATCTGCTGCGCCGCGCGCAGGGGATCCGTGACCAGATAGGGCGTCGCCGAGATGTCCTGCGCCGGCTCGGAGACGGCCAGGTCGAACCCGTTGCGGTCGGTGATCGCACCCCGACGCGCCGGCACCGCCTCGTAGTTCAGCTGCTGGCTGCGGGCCGCCTTGCGCAGCGTCGCGCCCTGCAGAGTGCCGAGATACAGAGTGCGTCCCGCGGCGAGCACCAGCAACAGGAAGAACGCCCCGGCGATCGCTCCTATCCGGCGTTCAAGGACGGCCACCGCTCAGCCCGAGGCGCCTGACTGGGTCCCGCCGGCGGGTGACGCTTCAGCCGCGCCACCGCCCGCAGGGGCGGTCGCAGACGGCGAGCTGGGCGCGGACGCCGTTGTGGATTCGCTGGATTCCGGCTTCGCTTCGCCGGCCGGCGTGGCGAGATGTTCGCCCGAGGCCGGCGCAGTGGCGCCGGACGTCGCGGGCGCCTGTCCCGCGGCCGGAGATGTGCCGCCGCCGGCCGCTTCGCCGCTCGGCACCGACGCGCTCTGCTGCGCCCCCGTAGAAGAGCCGAGCTGGGATTCCGCAGAGCCCGTCTGCGAGCCGGCGGAGGGCGCGTTCAGAGCTGCGGCGCCACGCGCCACGTCGGACCGGGGGTTCGCCGTCAGGAACCGCAGGGCACCGGGCTGGACGGATTCCATGCCGAGTCCCGCGGCCCGCGCCTGCACGCGATCGCTAGCGGCCATTTCGGAGTTTTCGACGCTCAGCGCGGCATTCTCGCGCTGCAGCAGGGCGGTGTGCTCCAGAGCGCGACCGATGCCCGCGTTGAGCTTGAGCAGGCCGAGCTGCATGGTCACGATCCCGATCAGCGCGAACGCCACGACGGCGATCCAGGCGCGGCCGAACACGGCCTCCCTGCCTCGCGCCCGCGGGCGGTGCCGGCTCAGCCGGGCGAGCAGCGCGCGCGGCGCGAGGCTCTCGAGCAGGCCGATCAGGACGAGCGCGGCGCCGGCGCGCCCCTGCGAGCGCCGATCGCGCTCGTTCCGGCGGGCCGGGCCGGAGACGCGCCGCGGGTGCCGGGGTACAGCGGCGGGCGAACGGCGCCGCCGGTCCTGCGCCGGCTCGCCGGAGCGCCGGGGATTCAGGGCGGGAGCGGCGGCCGGCGGGGGCGTCACGAGGCGCCTGCCCCGTCGGTCAGCTTCCTTGCCGCGCGCAGTCTCGCGGAGGCGGCTCGGGGATTCTGCGCAACCTCCTCTGCGGAGGGCACGATCGACCGACGAGCGATCAGTGCAGCCTCGGGCTCGTGGCCGCATACGCACACCGGCAGCTCAGGCGGGCAGATGCAGCCGCGCGCGCGCGCGGCCAGGAAGCGCTTGACCCGCCGGTCCTCCAGGGAGTGGAATGCGATGGCCGCCAGGACGCCCCCCTCGCGCAGGCGCCCCCAGGCGAGCGGGAGCGCGCCGTCGAGCTGTCCGAGCTCGTCGTTGACCGCGATCCTCAGCGCCTGGAAGGATCGCTTGGCGGGGTGGCCGCCGGCGAAGCGCGCGGGAGCGGGGATGGCGGAGTTGATGGTGTCGACGAGCTGCAGCGTCGTGGTGATCGGCGCCTGCGCACGCCGAGACACGATCGCCCTCGCGATCGCCGCCGCGTGGCGCTCCTCGCCGAAGTCCCGCAGCGCACCCGCGATTCGACGCTCGTCCCAGTCGGCGATGATCTCGCGCGCGCTCAGCGACTGCCCCGGGTCCATGCGCATGTCCAGGGGCGCGTCGTAGGAGTAGGAGAAACCGCGCTCGCGGGTGTCCACCTGCATCGAGGACATCCCGAGGTCGAAGTAGGCCATGTCGGCTCGCAGGCCCTCCCTCGCCAGCAACTCGAGGGCCTCGACGTAGCTCGCGCGAATGAAGCGCACCGAGCATGCGACCTCGGCGGATAGCGCGGCGAACCGCTCCTCGGCCAGCGGATCGCGGTCGACCGCCACGAGCGTCCCGGACGCGCCGAGGCGCGACGCGAGCAGGCGAGCGTGTCCTCCGTCCCCGAACGTGCAGTCGATCGCCGTCTGGCCCGGCTGCGGATCGAGCAGCTCGATGAGCTCCGCCGCCAGAACGGGCAGGTGACCCGCCTGTCGCGGGCGGGCGCCCTCAGGGTACGGGCTCACGCGCTCTCTGAACGGGGCGCCCGAACGCACCCGTGAGGCGCGCCGAGTGGATCGTTTCATCTCACGCAGGGTCGTCGACATGCGCGGTGATCCTTGCGACGCTGCTGAGCAGCGTCGGTCGATGTTCGTTCCATTGGTCCTTGCTCCACAGCTCCAGGCGATTTCCCGCGCCGACGACCAAGATCTCCTTCTCCAGTTTGGCGTGCTCGCTGAGGAACGCCGGGATCATGATCCGCCCGGCGGCGTCGAGGTCGGCGTCGTGGGAGCCCGAGTAGAAGTAGCGTTCGAGCTCGCTGCGTTGCGGGGACAGCGCCGGTAGCCCTTCAACCGCGTCTTCGCTGTAGCTCTCGTACTCCTGCGGACGCCACACCCCCACGCAGGGCTCCTGGTCGACGGGCATGGCCAGCACCACACCCTCCGCCAGGGCCGCGCGGTAGCGCGCAGGGACCGTGAGGCGGTTCTTCGCGTCCAGCGTATGGTCGTACGTGCCACGAAAGGGGGCCACATTGAGCTCCAGGATTTAGTACCGAGCCGAGGTGGAGGAGTGGGAGGAGCCCCTCCACCACGGCTCGCTGACGCGCAACCTATCCCACATCGCCCCACAATACAACCCTTCTCGAACAATTTTCCCCACCTTGCCTTCGCCGCGCCCTCGAGCGGGAGCGCGCCCGCCGGCGCGCGTGAGACGCGCCCTGCCACCGCAGGCCCCTTGCGCAGAGGCCCGCGCGGGGCATACGATCGCCTTCCTTGCCGGTCCGGCAGGGTCACGAGAAAGGACCCACGCGGTGCCCCGAGCCTCCATCATCTCGCCTCCCCGCCGAATGGTCGCGCTCGCTCGGCGTGCCCTCGCCGCGGGGATCGTGCTCGCGACGCTCGCCGGGCTGCTTGCGGGCTGCGGCTCATCTAGCAAGACCGGCACCTCCGCGGACCCCGCCGGGGTCGTGCCGGCCTCCTCGCCGCTGTACGCCGGGGCGACCGTGCGTCCGGACGGGTCCCTGAAGACCGCCTCGCTCGCCGCCGGGCGCACCCTCACCCACCAGGCCGATCCCTACCTCAACCTCGTCGCCCTGCTGCAGACGCCGGGCTCTCCCGCGATCTCCTTCAGCCACGACGTGGCGCCGTGGCTGGGAACCCAAGCCGGGCTCTACCTCGCTTCGCTCGGCTCCGTCGACCAGTCCAAGGTCGCCCAACTGCTCGCGCTGCTCGCGCAACGGCTGCTCGGCGGCTCCACGGGGGCGGGCGGATTCCCATTCGGCACGCAGGGCGTCCAGGGCGCGATCGTGCTCGACACGCGCGACGTCACGGCCGCCCGCTCCTTTCTCCAGCAGCAGGCGGGACGCGCCGGCGCGCGCCAGGTCACCTACCGCGGGGTCGCCTTCCAGGCCACGCCGGGCGGGGTCGCGTTCGGGATCGTCGATCGCTTCGCCGTGATCGGAACCGAAGCCGGCCTGCGCGGCGTCGTCGACACGACGCTGGGCGGAGCACCGCTGGCGCATGCGTCCGGCTACGCAACCCTGCTCGCCGCCGCTCCCTCGGGCGCGCTGGCGCATCTCTACGCGAAGCCCGTGACCGGACTTGCGATCGGCCGCAGATCGCCCGGCGGCACGGGGCCGGCGGCGGGCGGCGGCGGCGGGGCCTCGGTGGGCGGCGAACCGCCGGGCGTCGCGCGGCTGCTGCGCTCGCTCGCAGGTCCACGCGAAGTGAACGTCTCGCTCGTGCCTTCCACCACCTCGATCGTGCTCGATGCGGACGCCCTGACCTCCGGCTCCGGCGGGGCCTCGGGTGGGCTGCTGTCCTCCGGCGCGGAAGGCTCGCGCGCGCTCGGGGAACTGCCGGGAGACTCGTGGCTGGCGCTCGGCCTGAGCAACGTGGGCGCCACGCTCGGAGAAGACGTTCAGGGTCTGCGCAGCCTCGTCTCGCTCGTCGGCTCGAGCTCAGAAGCTCCTTCCTCGTCGGGCCTCAGCGTGAAGGGGCTCTTCAACGGGTTCCTCACGCCCCTGTTCGCGCTCGGTGCGAACACCGCGGAAGCCAGACGCGCGTTCCAGAGCTGGATGGGCTCGGCGGGAATCTTCGCGAGCGGCAACGGCCTGCTCGAAATCAAGGGGGCGGTGGTCATCAGCTCCAAGAACCCCACGCTCTCCCGAGCCGCGGTGGCGAGGCTCGGCGGCGTGCTGCGACAGGCGGGCGCCACGGTGACGCCAACGTCGATCCCCGGCACCGAAGCCTCTGTCACCGCGAGGCTTACCGGCCTTCCCGTGCCGCTCGCCATCGCCTCCGGCCGCGACGCCGGCGGCCAGAGCAAGTTCGTGCTCGGGCTCGGCGAAGCCTCCGTCACGACTGCGCTCAATCCGGCGAGCACCCTCTCCGGTGCCCCGTCCTATGCAGCCGCGAGCTCCGCCCTCGGCGAAGGCATCGCGCCGAGCCTCATCGTCCAGGCCCCCACGCTCGTCAGCCTGCTCGAAAGCGTAGGCCTGAGCGAAGACCCGACAATCTCCAAGCTCATGCCCTACCTGCGGTCGCTCAGCACGCTCTCCGGCGGCGGCAAGAGCCTCGGCGGTGGGGTGGAACGCTTCCGGCTGGTCCTGGCGCTGCAGGGCGGCTGAGCTCAGGCAGGGCGGCTGAGCTCAGCGGGCTTCGATCACACGGTAGAACACGGGAAGCCCGTTGACGACCCGATCGACCGCATAGCGGGAAAGCGTCGTTTCGCCGTCGGGCCGCATCGAGTAGCGACCTAGCACCGAATCGCGGTCCCTCAGGGAGAGGAAGCGATCGATCACCGCCTGGCGGTTGCCACCGGCCGAGCCGGCCCGGCGGATCGCGTCGAGCACCACGCTCATCGCCTCGTAGCCGTACAGCGCATCCGGTCCGGCTTCGCTGCCGAAGCGCCGGGCGTAGTCGCTCAGCACCCGCTGAGCCGCGGGCGGGTAGAGGGCCGGCGCTAGCACCGGGGTGCTCAGCAGCGTCCTGCTTGCCGCCGGGCCGAGCTGTGCGGTGAACGATGGGTTGGCCAGCGTGCTCGATCCCAACAGCCACAGGCTCGGGTCGGCGGTGTGCAGCTGCCGGAAGAGTTCCGCCGTGCCAGCGCTCGTTCCGCCCGCCAGGAACACGGCCTGCGCGCCGCTCTGCTCGATCTTTTCGACCTCACCCGTGAACACCGAGCCCGCAGCCGTGGTCACGCTGTCGTGGCCCGCGACCGCGATTCCGCCCCGTTCGGCGTCGCGGGCGACGATCTGCGACAACGGGATCTCGAACGGATCCTGGCCGTCGAGCACATACACCTTGTGAATGCCCAGCGATCTCATCAGCTGAGCTTGGGCGGCGGCCTCCACCGGATCGCCCGGCGCAAGACGTCCGAACGTGCGTTTGGCGCTCGGATAGAAACGTTCGGGCTCATCCTGCCCGGCGTCCAGCGAGGAGGTGAGGCCTATGTAGGGGCTCGACGGGCTGACCTGGAGGATGCCCGCGGCATTGATCAGCGGCAGGGACACCGCGGTCGCCGCCGAGTTGTACTCCCCCAGATAGGCGATCGTGCTCGTGTCCTGAGCCGCCACCTTGGCGTTCGACGCGGTGACCCCCGGGTCCCACCGGCCGCTGGTCGGATTCGAGTCGTCAAGCGACACGTAGCCGACCTTGAACCGGCCGGCTCGGCCTCCCGCGTCGGCCAGCGCGAGCTTCTCTCCATTGACGATCTGCTGGGAGGCTGCTCCATAAGGGCCCTGAAGCGGCAGGCTCGAATAGACCGCGAGCGGATTGACGGCGACGTCGGAGGCACCGGAGACGCCCACCCCACCGCAGCCGGCCAGTGCGCCGGACAGGGCTGCCAGCGCCGTCAGCGCGACCGCCTGCGCCGCGACACGGGACACCGGGCACCGCCAGGGCGATTCCATGAGAGGCCTAGCTGCGGCGACCGGGCAGGTAGCCGGAGAGGATCCTCAGCGATGCACCGACCAGGATGATCGCCGCCGCGAGCATGAATGCGTCGAAGCCCTTGCTGCCGAGCGCCCACAACACGATCCATACGACCAGGCCCGCGCTGACGGTGAGGATCAGTCCCATGCCCGCGGAATCCTAGCGAGCCTGCGCGAGGCCCGCCGCGAGTTCACTCACCACGGCGCCGACCGCACCGGCCGGATCGCCACCCCCGCCCGTGGCGGACGTCTGCGAGGTCTCCCACTCCTCTTTGGCCGCACGCACGAGGCGAGTGCCCACGATCACCCCGTCCGCGCCCGCATCGGCCGCGTGCCGCGCCTGGGCGGGCGTGCCGATCCCGAAGCCGAGCGCGACCGGCACCTGCGTGCTCGCCTTCGCGCGACCCACGACGTCGGCGAACTGCTCGGTCAGGCTCGCTCGCTCGCCGGTGGTGCCCACCACGGACACCGTGTAGAGGAACCCGCGCGCGCTCGCGCCGATCGCCGCTAGGCGGTCCGGCGTCGTCGTGGGCGCCACCAGCGGCACCAGCGCAAGGCCGTGGGAATCGCAGATCTCCAGCACCTCATCGGCCTCGCCGTGCGGCAGGTCGGGCACGATCAGCCCGCACGCCCCCGTCCGTGCCAGACGCTCCACGAATGCCTCGGCACCCGGGGCAAAAACCATATTCGCGTAACACATCAGCACCACCGGAACCGCCCCCGCCAGGGCCCGCGCAACCTCGAGGACCCCCGCCATGTTCGCCCCGGCCTGAAGTGCGCGCGTGCCGGCGGCATGGATCACCGGGCCGTCGGCCAGCGGATCGGAGTACGGCACGCCAAGCTCGAGCAGATCGGCGCCGCCCGCCACGCACGCCTCGCCGATCCGCACGGACTCGTGAAGCGTGGGAAAGCCGGCCATCAGGTAGGGCATGAGCGCCGCGCGCTTGCTCGTGGACTCGAACGCGCCCGCGATCCGCTGCACCCCGCTTCCCGCCTGCACCCCGACTCCCACCTGCACCCCGACGGGCGAATCCTCACCCATCTCCGAGCACCTCCGCGAGATCCTTGTCCCCGCGGCCCGACAGGCACACGAGGTCGAGCTCGCCGTCGTTCTGGGCGAGCACCCAGGCAAGCGCGTGCGCGGTCTCGAGCGCCGGGATGATGCCCTCCTGACGGGCGAGATCGGTGAAGGCGCGCAGCGCCTCGCTGTCGGTCACGGCCACGTAGCGCGCGCGGCCACTGTCGCGCAGGAACGCGTGCTGCGGGCCTGCGCCGGGATAGTCGAGCCCCGCCGAGACCGAATGCGCCTGGAGGATCTGCCCCTCCTCGTCCTGCATCACCGCCGAACGCGAGCCATGGAGAATGCCCGGCCGCCCGCCGACCGTCAGCGGGGCGCCGTGACGGCTGGTCTGGATGCCCTCGCCGCCGGCCTCCACGCCGACCAGCTCGACCTCCGGATCGTCGATGAAGGCCGCGAACGTGCCGATCGCGTTCGAGCCCCCGCCCACGCACGCGACCACCCGGGAGGGCAGCCTGCCCTCCCGCTCGAGCATCTGTGCGCGCGCCTCGTCGCCGATCACCCGCTGCAGGTCTCGCACCAGCGCCGGGTAGGGAGCCGGCCCGACCACAGAGCCGATCACGTAGTGGGTGCTCTGCACGTTCGTCACCCAATCGCGGATGGCCGCGGAGGTGGCCTCCTTCAACGTCCGCGCCCCCGCGTCCACCGGTCGCACGGTCGCGCCCAGGAGCTCCATCCGCTGCACGTTGGGCCGCTGCCGGCGCGTGTCCTCCACGCCCATGTACACGACGCACTCCATGCCGAGCAGCGCGCACACCGTGGCCGTCGCCACCCCGTGCTGGCCCGCTCCGGTCTCAGCGATGATCCGCCGCTTGCCCATCCGCCTGGCCAGCAGCGCCTGCCCGAGCGCGTTGTTCAGCTTGTGCGAGCCCGTGTGGTTGAGGTCCTCGCGCTTGAGATACACCGTGCGTCCGGCTCGCTCGGACAGCCTGTGGGCGAGGTAGATGGGCGTCGGGCGCCCGCCGAAGTCACGCAGCAGCCCGTCGAGCTCCGCCCGGTACTCCGGGTCCTCGCGCGCGGCCAGCCACGCGGCCTCGAGCTCGGCCAGGGCCGGCATGAGCGTCTCGGGCACGAACTGCCCGCCGTAGGGACCGAACCGGTGCTCGACGCCGGCCACGGCGTCGGCCAATCTGCGAGCGGTCCCGCTCACGCCGCCGTTCCGGCCGTCACGCCGGCGACGGCGTCGAAGAACGCCCGCATCTCGCGCGGGTCCTTGCGCCCCGGAGCCGCCTCCGTGCCGCTCGCCGTGTCGACGGCGTAGGGACGTGCCACGGCGATCGCATCGGCGACGTTGCTCGCGTTCAACCCCCCGCTGAGGATCAGGGGGACCTTCGAGCGCCGGGCACGCAGCAGCGTCCAGTCGAACGTCTCCCCGGTCCCTCCGCGCAGACCCTTTCGCTCGGCGGCCGTCGGGCGGGCGTCCAGCAGATGGAAGTCCACATGAAACCGCTCGAGGTCACGCACGTCGCCGGGACCTGAGACCTGACCCGCCTTGATCACCCGGGCCCCGTTGCGGCGCGTAGCCTCGGCGCAGAAGGATGGCCCCTCATCGCCGTGAAACTGAAGCATGCTCAGCCCAAGATCCTCACTGGTCCGGACAACCTGCTCGAGCGGAGCGTTCACGAACACGCCGCAGAGCTCGACCTTGCGGCGCATCCGCGCAACGATCCGCTGCGCCTCGGCCAGCGAGCAGCGACGCGGACTGCCCTCGTAGAAGATCATCCCCAGCGTCCACGCCCCGAGCTCGACCGCCATCTCGGCGTCGTCGAGGTTCGTTATCCCGCAGATCTTCACCTTGGTCACCATCGCGGCCTCGGCGGGCGTCTCGGCGCCAGGCATCGCGGCGCGGGCGGAGGTCTGTGACACGCCCCCAACGGTAGCGGGCGCTGGATCTAGCGTTCAGGCGTCGTGCTGCTCGGCACCGAGTCGGGCCGGCTGGCGAGCGTCACGCTCAGCGTCTTGTCTTCATAGCCCCCGCGGCCGTTGGCGCGCTTCAGGCCCACCTGGATCGTGTCGCCGGGCTTCTTCGCCTTGATGTCGGCGGCGAGCTGTTCGGAGCTTGTCACCGGAGTGCCGTCGATCGCGACGACGATGTCGCCGCCCACCGCGACCTGGGTGCTTTCCGTGCTGCCGGTGATCTTGCCGCCGCGGATGCCCGCCTTTTCGGCCGGCGTCCCCTTCTGGACGCTCTGCACGAGCGCGCCGCTCTTCACCGGCAGGTTGAGCGCTGAGAGCGAGCCGTCGATCGTCAGCGAGGTCAGGCCGATGTAGGCGCCGCGGACGGTCCCTCCCTGCTCGAGCTTGGAGATCTCGGACTTTGCCGTGTTGATCGGAACCGCGAACCCGATGCCAACGCTTCCGCCGCCGGTGCCCCCGGTCTCGATCTGCGAGTTGATTCCGATCACGCGGCCCGAGGCATCGAGCAGCGGACCGCCGGAGTTGCCCGGGTTGATCGGAGCGTCGGTCTGCAGGACGTTGTCGATCGCGAAGCCGTTGGGCGCCGTGATCTGCCGCTGCAGGGCGGAGATCACGCCGGTCGTGAGCGTCCGCTGCAGGTCGAAGGGGTTGCCGATGGCGAACACCGGGTCGCCCACCTGCACGGCTGCGGAGTCACCGAGCGTCAGCGGATGAAGCGACAGGCCGTCGGGCGGGATGCGCAGCACCGCGAGGTCGTTGGAGGGATCCTTGCCGACGACCTGCGCATTGACCGTCCTGCCTTTTTCGAAGCTCACGGTCACCTTGATCGCGTTCTCCACGACGTGGTAGTTGGTGAGGATCGTGCCGTTCGTGTCGATTACGATGCCCGAGCCGGTCGCCACGCCCTGGCGCTGGGCTTCTCCGCCGCCGAACAGGTTGAACGGCGATTCCGATTTCTGCACGATCGTCGAGGTGACGAACACGACGCCCGGCGCGGCGCGCACGTAGATGTCGTGGGGAGTCAGCCCGGCGATCTGCTGAGACGATGCGTTCGCGCGTGTCAGGGGCGCCACCTGGACGGTGGTGACCGTCTTCTGGGATTCGCCGAGACCGCCGAAGGCCGCGATCACCGCGGCGACCACTGCACCGCCGATGAGGGCGGCTACGAAGGGGATTGCGAAGAACGAGCGCTTCATTTCCGTACAGGATGATGACTCGCGATGAAGGGCATCTAAAGCACCGTCCGGGCGTGGATCCTGCCAGATCAGCGGCCGGCGAGCGCCCGTAGGGCCGCCTCGGGGTCGGCCGAGCGCATCAGCGACTCCCCCACCAGCACCCCGTCGACGCCGTCGCGCTGCAGGCTCTCGAGCTGCTCGGCGGTGTGGATGCCGGACTCCGAGACGACCCTCACGCCGGCGGGCATCTCCTGCATCAGCCGCGAGGTCCTCGCCATGTCCACGCTGAAGTCCCGCAGGTCGCGGTTGTTGATCCCCACGGTCTCGGCGCCGATACCGAGCGCGCGTTCCAGCTCCTCGCCGTCGTGGACCTCCACCAGCACGTCGAGCTCGAGCGCCCGGGCGGAATCGTGAAGCGACTCGAGCTCGCCCTGCGCCAGAGCTGCGACGATCAGAAGGACCGCATCGGCACCCGCCTCCCGGGCCTCCAGCAGCTGGTAGCGGTCCACGATGAAGTCCTTGCGCAGGATCGGCAACTCGCAGGCCGCCCTGGCGACTCTGAGATCCTCGAGCGAGCCGTCGAAGTTCGGACCCTCGGTAAGCACGGACAGCGCGATCGCGCCGCCCCGCGCGTATGCGCCGGCGACCTCTGCGACGTCCGCCTGCTCGCGCAGCGTCCCGGCCGATGGCGAGCGGCGCTTGAACTCCGCGATCACCCCGATGCCGGGCGCCGCCAACGCGTCGCGCAGGCGGCACGCCTCGGCGCGCGGGACGCCTGCGCCATCGAGCACGCGGTCCTCGAGCTCGCCGGCCGGCAGCTCGCGCGCGCGCCGCCCGATCTCCTGGCGGGTGCTCAGCAGGATCCGCTCGAGCACCGAGGGTGTGGCGGCGCTCACCGGCTGGCCCGCTCCGGCGCATAGGCGCGCGTGGCCTGCACGTAGCGCTCCAGCGCACGCGCCGCCCGTCCGTCGGCCACGGCCTCGCGGGCCGCGAGGACTCCCGCCGCGATCGAGTCGGCTCGCCCCGCCGCATAGATCGCCGCGCCGGCATTGATCATCGCGAGATCGGCCGTCGCCGAGCGCCCCGCCGCGGACGGCTCGCCGTCGAGGATCGCGCGGGTCACGGCGGCGTTCTGTAGCGGGGTGCCCCCGCGCAGCTCGCGCTCAAAGTCGGGGCCGCACGCGAGCTCGAGGCCGACATCGGCCGGGAGCAGGGTGTAGCGCGTGATCTGATCGCCGTTCACCTCCACCACTTTCGTGGCCGCGCCGATCGAGATCTCATCGAGACCGTCCTCGCCTGCGGCGATCAGCGCGCGGTCCACGCCGAGCATCGCCAGCGCCCCCGCGATCGTCTCGAGGAAGCCTGGGTCAGAGACACCGATCAGCTGGCGGCGCGCCCCCGCCGGGTTCGTCAGCGGCCCGAGCAGGTTGAAGATCGTGCGCACGGCCAGCTCGCGCCGTACGGGCACCACGAAGCGGGTCGCCTGATGGTGGGCGGGCGCGAACATGAAGCCGAACCCGGCCTCGTCGATGCAGCGCGCCACCGCCGCCGGATCGAGGTCGATGCGCGCTCCAAGCGCCTCCAGGAGATCGGCCGACCCCGACCTGCTGGTGGCCGAGCGGTTGCCGTGCTTGGCCACCGCGCAGCCGGCGCCCGCGGCGATCAGCGCCGCCGTGGTGGAGACGTTGAACGTGCTCATGCCGCCACCCGTGCCCGCGGTGTCCAACAGATCCTCGCGCTCGCTCGGGACATGCGCAGCCAGCGCCCGCATCGTGCGGGCAAGCCCCGCGAGCTCCTCGACCGTCTCGCCCTTCGTCCGCAGCGCGATCAGGAACCCTGCGATCTGGGTCTCCGAGACCTCGCCCTGCATGATCTCGGCGAGCACCTCGGCGGCTTCGTCCGCGCTCAGGTCCTTGCGCGAGGCGAGCCGGTCGATCGCCTGGGTGAGGACGGCGTTGGGCATCAGTCCGAATGCAGGAAGTTCGCGAGCAGCTTCTTTCCCTCGTCGGTGAGCACGGACTCGGGATGGAACTGGACGCCCTCGGCCGGCAGCTCGCGGTGGCGCAGGCCCATGAGCACGCCGCCGCCGCGCGCGGACTCCTCCAGGCAGTCCGGCAGCTCGGGATCGACCACGAGCGAGTGGTAGCGCCCCACCGTAAGCGGCGAGGAGAGCCCGCGGAAGATCGTGCGGCCGTCGTGCTCGATCGTCGTCGCCTTGCCGTGCACCGGCGGGTTCAAGCTCACGCGTCCGCCGAACGCCTGCGCGAGCGCCTGGTGGCCGAGGCACACACCGAGCGTGGGAATGCCGGCCTCGGGCATCCGCCGCACCACCTCAAGGGAGATGCCCGCCTTCTCCGGCGTGCAGGGCCCCGGGGAAACCACGCAGCGTTCGTGCCCGCCGGCCAAGAGCTCCGTCACCTCGGCGTGATCGTTGCGAACCGTGCGCACCTCGGCCCCCAGCTCGCCGAGGTATTGGACGAGGTTGTAGGTGAACGAGTCGTAGTTGTCGATGACGAGGACCTTCATGACCAGTCCGGCTGCTCGCACGCGAGCTCCACGGCGCGCATCACGGCCTTCGCCTTTGCCACCGACTCCTCGTACTCGTACGCCGGCTGCGCGTCCGCGACGGTGCCCCCGCCGGCCTGCACGTGAGCGACGCCGTCGGCGACGACGACCGTGCGGATGTGAATCGCCGTGTCGAGGTCTCCCGCATAGCTCAGATAGCCGATCGCACCGCCGTAGCCACCTCGCTTCACCGGCTCGAGCTCGTCGATGATCTGCATCGCCCTGACCTTCGGCGCACCGGAGAGCGTTCCCGCCGGAAGCACCGAGCGCAGCGCGTCCATCGCGCCCACGTCGGCTCGCAGCGTGCCCGACACCGAGGAGACGATGTGCATGACGTGGCTGTAGGACTCGATCTCCATCAGCTCGTCGACGGCGACGCTCCCGTACTCGCACACCCGCCCGAGGTCGTTGCGCCCGAGGTCGACGAGCATCACGTGCTCGGCGCGCTCCTTCTCGTCGGCCAGGAGCTCACGTGCGATGCGGCGGTCCTCCTCGGGGTTCGCACCCCGGGCACGGGTTCCCGCGATCGGCCGCGTCGAGACGTGGCGCCCGTTGACGGTCAGCAGCGGCTCGGGGCTCGCCCCGGCGACCTGGAAGTCGCCGAAGTCCAGGAAGTACATGTACGGGCTGGGGTTGACCGCGCGCAGGCCTCTGTAGATGGAGAAGGCCTCCACGGGCACCGGGGCAGACCAACGCTGTGAGGGCACGACCTGGAAGGCATCGCCCGCGTAGATGTACTCCACGATTCGCGCCACCATTCCCTCGAATTGGTCGCGGGGCATGTTGGACTGGAATTCGGGCATCTCGCGAGGGCCCGGCCTGGGCTCGGCTCTTGGGACCGGACCGGCCAGCTGGGAGCGCACCTCGGCGATCGTCCGAGCGGCGGTCGCGTAGGCGCGCTCGACGTCGGGTTCGGATTCGAGGTCTGCGTTCGCGAGGATCTCGACCCTGTGCTTGAGGTGATCGAAGGCCACAATCACGTCGGTCAGCATGAGCGCCATGTCGGGGAGCCCGAGCGGGTCGGGGTTGGGCTGGGCCAGCGGCTCGACCGTGCGCACCAGGTCATACCCGAAGAACCCGACCGCCCCGCCGGTGAATGGAGGGGCCTCGGCAAGCGGGGCCTGGCTGAAGCGGGCGACATGCTCGGCGGCACGCGCGTAGGGGTCGCCGCCGTCGGCGAGCGACCAGCGCAGGACCTCGCGGGGGCGAAAGCCGATGAACGAGTAGCGCCCGACCTGGCCCTGCTCGGCCGACTCGAGCAGGAAGGTGGGCTCTCCCGGGGCGAGAGCGCGCAACTTCAGAAAGGCCGAGACGGGCGTCTCGCAGTCCTCGATGAAGCTGTGCCTGAGCGGGATCAGGTTGTAGTCCTGCGCCAACGCGCGCGCCTGCTGAAGGC
The DNA here is from genome assembly GCA_963811445.1 of uncultured Solirubrobacterales bacterium. Taxonomy (GTDB): domain Bacteria; phylum Actinomycetota; class Thermoleophilia; order Solirubrobacterales; family Solirubrobacteraceae; genus Palsa-744. The sequence goes on along the minus strand of CAWERP010000009.1, from coordinate 26,360 downwards.
TCGGCTCGACCGTCGGAGCACCGGCGAGCGCGTCAGCCGCGACGGCCATCGAGCACCCGCTCGGCATCGGTCAGCGAGCGTCCCCTGCTGTGCAGGAGCACGAGCAGGTGGTAGAGCAGGTCGGCCGCCTCTTCGTCAACCCGCTGCGGCGTCTCCTCGCGCGCCGCGCGGGTCACCTCCTCGGCCTCCTCCCTCACCTTTTCGCCGATGCGCTCGGGATGATCGAGCAGGTCGACCGTGTAGGAGCCGTCCGGGCGCTCGGCGGCCCGCTGTTGCAGCGTGCGCTCGAGAACCGGAAGCGTCTCGTGGGGCGCCGCGCGATCAAGATCCCCGCGGTGAAAGCAAGTGCGCTCGCCCGTGTGACAGGCGGGCCCCGCCGGCTCGACGAGGGCGAGCAGCGTGTCGCCGTCGCAGTCGAGTCGCAACGCGCGGACCGCCTGCACGTTTCCGCTGGTCGCTCCCTTGTGCCACGCCTCCTGTCGCGAGCGGCTCCACAGGTGCAGCTCGCCGGTCGCGCGGGTGCGCTCCAGGGCCTGCTCGTTCATGTAGGCGAGCATCAGCACCTCGCCGGTGCTCCAATCCTGCACGACGCACGGCACGAGGCCGCGCTCGTCGTATGAGAGCAGCTCGTCGATGGATTCGGGCTCGCCGACCGATGTGTTCATCGCCACGATTGTAGGTACCGCTCGCGCGGTGCCGTGCTCCGGGCCGGGTTTCAGACAAACTGGTCACAGCGATGACGTCCGTGCTCGACCGCAAGCTGCTCGTGATCACCGGCAAGGGAGGCGTCGGCAAGAGCACGATCGCAGCCGCCATCGGCCTGCTGGCCGCGCGCGAAGGACGCCGCGCGATCGTGGTCGAGCTGGGCGACCAGGGACGGCTGCCGGGTCTCTTCGGTCTCACCGACCCTGGCGCGGGCGTCGAGACGAACCTGCAGGAGCGCCTCTGGAGCACCTCGATCGACCCCGACAGCGCGCTGCTCGAGTGGCTGCAGGCCGTCGGCGGACGCGTCTCGGGCCGGGTGCTGGCCTCGAGCAGCACCTTCCAGTACTTCGCCGCCGCCGCTCCCGGCGCGAAGGAGCTCGTGAGCATGGTGAAGATCTGGGAGCTCACCCAGGGCAAGCGCTGGCGCCGGCGGGCCCCCGCATATGACCTGGTGGTGCTCGACGCGCCCGCCACCGGCCACGCGCTCGGCATGCTCCGCTCGCCATGGACCTTCGGCGCGATCGCGCGGGTCGGGCCGATCGCCGGACAGTCCCATCGGGTGCGCGAGCTGTTGGAGGACCCCGCGCTGTCCAGCTACCTGGCGGTCGCCCAGGGAAGCGAGATGGCGGTCACCGAGACGCTCGAGCTGCAGGACCAGCTGCATCGCCAGCTCGGCCGCGAGCTCACCGCGGTCGTCGCAAACGGCCTGCTGCCGCGGCGCTTCACCGGCGGGGAGCTCAGCCGGATCGGCCGGCTGAACGGGCGCAACGGCGCCACGGCGGACGCGGAGGCCGGGCCCGGCACCGGAGCGGTGACCCGCTCGGCGGCGCTCGCGGCCCACGCCGTGCACGAGCGGGCGCGCGTGCAGCACAACCAGGTCGCCCGCCTGCGGCGCCGCAGCTTCGAGGTGCTTCCGGTTCCCTACGTGTTCGGCGCCGAGCTCGACCTGGCGGCCGTGCAGGGAATCGCCGAGCACCTGCGCCGGAAGCTCTAGGTGGTCAGGTCAGGCCGAGGCGGTCCAGCAACCCCTCGTCGCCGCGCCAGTCGCGACGGACGCGCACCGACAGGTCGAGGTAGACCTGGCAGCCGAGTTCGCGCTCCAGCTCGCGCCGGGCAGCCGTCCCGATCGCCTTGATCATCCGACCCCGGGCGCCGACGAGGATCCCCTTCTGCGACTGGCTCTCCACCCAGATCAGCGCCCTGACGCGCGCGAGCCCCTCCCGCGGCCGTTCGATCTCCTCGACGATCGCCTCGACCGCATGGGGCACCTCCTGGAAGGTGCGGCGGATGACCGCCTCGCGCACAAGCTCTGACAGCCGCAACTCGAGCGGCTGATCGGTCCTGGCGGCGTCGTCGAACATGAACGGCCCCTCCGGCATCAAAGCGGTCAGATGCGCGACGAGCGCCCCGACGCCCGCCCCGGTGCGGGCTGAGATGGGAAACACCTCGCCCTCCACCTCGAGCTCGGCGGCCTCTTCGAGGATCGTGAGCGTGGCGGCGCGAGACAGCCGGTCGGCCTTGTTCACGGCGATCGTCGCGGGCACGCTCGCGCCCGCGAGCGCCCTTGCGATGTAGCGGTCGCCGGGACCGATGCCCTGCTCGCCGTTGAGGATCAACAGGACGGCGTCCGAACCCTGAAGCTCTTCCTCCACGCGGTGCGCCATGCGCGCCGTGAGCGTGTCGCGCGGGCGCTGAACCCCCGGCAGATCGACCAGGACCATCTGTACCCCCCCGCTCGTGTGCACGCCGCGGATCGCCCGCCGCGTCGTCTGAGGACGGTCGGAGACGATCGCCACCTTCTCCCCGACGACCGCGTTCACGAGCGTCGACTTGCCCACGTTGGGTCGTCCCGCCATGGCCACGAAGCCGCTGCGGGTCACTGTCCGGCCCGGGCGAGCAGCTCATGCTGAAGCGCGAGCATCTCACCGTCGTCGGTCTCGTGGTCCATGCCCACCAGATGCAACACGCCGTGGATGATCGCCTCGCGCAGGTCAAGGGTGTACTCGGGGCAGATCACGATGTCGCCGAGCTCGCTCTGGCCGGTGATCGCTCGCTGACCGGCGAGTGACCGGCTCCCGGCGCGGACCTCGCCCGTCCCGATCGGCTCGCCCGGGGAGACCGGCTTGACGCCGTCCATCGGAAATGCCAGCACGTCGGTCGGTGAGTGCACGTCTCGGTGCTCGGCGTTGAGCTCTGCGATCCGCGCGGCATCGACGAACTCGACCGCCAAATGACCCTCGCTCACGCCCGCGGCGCCGGCCGCCAGGACGCACAGGCGGCGCATCTCGGCGATCGAAGGGACGGGACGCTCCACCGAGCCGGGGCGTGCCGGACGCGACGAGCCGGCGGCGTCCACGCGGGTTCTCGCGGCGCCGAAGACCTCGACCTCGATCACCGGAGCTCAGGCGCGGCCGTCGGCCGCTCTCAGCTCAGGCGCCTCGCGCTGGGCGTGCACGTCATAGGCCTCGACGATGCGCTGCACGAGCTTGTGACGCACGACGTCCTCGGCGCCGAAGCGCACGAACTCGATCCCCTCGATCGCCTCGAGCACGTCGCCGACCACGATCAGCCCCGATCGCTGCTCGCGGGGCAGGTCCACCTGGGTGATGTCGCCGGTCACGACCATCCTCGACCCGAAGCCCAGGCGCGTGAGGAACATCTTCATCTGCTCGGGCGTCGTGTTCTGGGCCTCGTCGAGGATCACGAACGAGTCGTTCAGGGTGCGCCCGCGCATGAACGCGAGCGGAGCGATCTCGATCACGCCCCGCTCGATGTGCTGGGAGACCTTCTCCGGATCGAGCATGTCGTGCAGCGCGTCGAACAGGGGACGCAGGTACGGGTCCACCTTGGCCATCAGATCGCCCGGCAGGAACCCCAGGCGCTCGCCCGCCTCGACGGCCGGGCGGGTGAGGATTATGCGGTTGACCTCGTGCCGGGATAGCGCGGCGGCCGCCATGGCCACCGCCAGGAAGGTCTTCCCGGTGCCGGCCGGCCCCACGCCGAAGGTGACGGTGTTCGCACGGACCGAGTCCACGTAGCGCTTCTGGTTGATCGTCTTCGGAGCGACACGGAGGCCGCGGTGCCTCCACACGATGTCCTCCAGCACCCTCGCGGGCGACTCGTGCGCGTCGAGCGCGCCGGTCACCGCGGCGATCGTGCCGGGGCCGATCTGATGGCCGCGGGAGATCAGCTCGGAGAGCTCGCGCACAACGCGCTCGCCCACCAGCGTCTCGCGCTCGTCGCCGTCGAAGGTCAGGAGGTTTCCGCGCAGGAACACCTTGCACTCCAGGTGCGCCTCCAAGGCGCGCAGCACGGCGTCCTGGCTGCCCGCCAGCTCGACCGCCACGTCGTCGGGCAGCTCCAGTTGCGTCTTCATCCGCTGAGCGACGCCCGCACGAGCCCAGACACGCGCTTGCCGTCTGCGCGACCGTCCACGGCCGCCATCGCCTGCTTCATGACCATGCCCATGTCCTTCGCCGATTCGGCCCCGCTGTCGCGGACCGCCTGCTCGACGATCGCCGTGAGCTCGTCCTCTGAGAGCTCTGACGGCAGGTAGGCGCCGATCATCTCCGCCTCTGACTCCTCACCGGCGGCGAGGTCCTCGCGTCCGGCCTCGTGGTAGGCCCGGGCAGCCTCGAGACGGCGCTTTCGCTCGCGGCGCAGGACGGCGAGCTCGTCGTCGGAGCCCTCCTTGGCGGCCTTCTGCAGCTCTGAGAGCACGAGCCGCAGGGCGCCGACCCGCTCCTTCTCGCCGGCCCGCATCGCCCCATGCAGGTCGGACTTGATCTCCTCCGCGATCGCCATCTTCTGACCAGGATACGCCGGTCGGGCGCTTCTCGGGGGACCTCCTGGCGATCGGCCCCCCGCCGATTGGAGCGCCAGCCGCCGCGAGGCGCGACGCGAGGCCCTGTCGGCCGCGAGGCCATGCCTACCGCGAGGCCATGCCTACCGCGAGGCCATGCCGGCCGCGTGGCCATGCCGGCCGCAGGTGAACGGTGGCGGCCCGGAGCGTCGCTCAAGTGGGGTCGAGGGGAGTAGGGCTGCCCAGGCGCCCGGGAGAGGACACATCGCGGCCGAAGAGCAGAGCGACGTTCCAGTCCGCCAGGAGACGCAACCTGCGTCCCAGCCCCGGCATCAAGAGCAGGTGATAGGTGCGCGCCAAGAACCACGCCGGGAACCCGCGCCAGCGTATTCCGAGCGTGATCGCCACGGCCTTGTTGTGGCCGAGCTCGGCCACAACGCCCCTGGTGCGGTAGCGGAACGGCCGCACCCTGCCCCCCTTGAGCGTCGCCGCCACGTTGCGCGCGACGAGCCGTCCCTGGCGGATCGCGTGCTGGGCCGTGGGCGGGCAGGGCTGTCCGCCCCTCGAGCGGTCAGGAACCGCGGCACAGTCGCCGATCGCCCACACGTGCCCGCCTGCGCCCGCCGCAGCGGTATCCGAGTACTCGAGGCTCACGTGCATCGTGCGATCCACGACGATCCGCCCCGATCGATCGAGCGGAAGGCCGAGGCTCCCCACCACTGGGCTCGGCTTGACCCCCGCCGTCCACACCACCGTCCGCGCGGGAATCGCCTGGCCGTCCGAGAGCGTCGCGCTGGACGCGGTGAGCCCGCTCAGCGTGGTGCCGGTGCGCACCTCGATCCCGCGCCCACGCAACTCGCGTTCGGCGAACTCCGAGAGGCTCGGCGGGACCTCCTGCATGATCCGCTCCCTGGACTCCACCAGCACCCAGTGCATGCCCACCGAGCGACAGCGCGGATAGAGCTCGATCGCCTGCGCGGCGAAGTCCTGCAGCTCGGCCAGGCCCTCGACGCCTGCATAGCCCGCGCCGACGAACACGAACCCCAGGTACTCCGCCCGCAGGGACTCATCCTCCAGAGACTCGGCGATGTCCATGCAGGTGAGCACCTGGTTGCGCAGCGCCGTGGCGTCGGAGAGCGACTTCAGCCCGATCCCGTGCTCGGCCAGGCCGGGGATGGGCAGCGTGCGGGAAACCGACCCCAGCGCGACGATCAGCTGGTCGTATCCGAGATCGACCCGCGCTCCGTCGATCCGCTCGACGCCGAGCGTGCGCCGGGCGGGGTCCGCGCGGGTCACCCGCCCAATCGTCAGGTCCGTGCGGGTGAGCTGCGAGCGCAGCGGCACGACCACGTGGCGGGGATCGAGCGTAGCCCCCGCAGCGCCCGGGAGCAGCGGGGTGTAGAGCATGAAGTTGGCGTCATTGACGAGCGTCACCCTGGCTGTCTGGGGCGCCAGCAGGCGCTCGAGGGCGCGTGCGGCGTAGAAGCCCCCGAAGCCGCCCCCGGCGATGACGACAGTGAAGGGCACGCCGACAGAATATTCTGCCGCGGGTGGACCCCTCGCTCTACGCAGACGCCGTCGCGCCGTTCCTTGCAGAGGTCGAGCGGCTGCGACCCAAGGACGCAGAAATCCTCGATGCCCACACGCACCTGGGCCTGGATGAGGACGGGCGTTCGCTAACGCTCGAGCAGCTGCTTTCCCAGCTCGACCAGGCGGGTGCGCGCCGGGCGTGCGTGTTCCCCCTGCACGATCCCGAGCGCCGTCCGGCCTACCGCACGCCCAATAACCGGGTGCTTGAGTGGACGCGCGAAAGCGACGGGAGGCTCATCCCCTTCTGCCGCCTGGATCCCACCGAAGAACCCGTGGCGGAGAGCGAACGCTGCCTATCCGCCGGTGCGCGCGGCATCAAGCTTCACCCTCGAGCCCAGGACTTCGTGTTCGACGGCCAGGACATGGACGGCGTCTTCGCGCTCGCCGAAAGCGCGGGCGTGCCCATCCTGATCCACGCGGGGCGCGGGCTACCGCCGCTGGCCGAGGGCCTCGTCGACCTGGCCCTGCGCCACCCCGGGGCCGTCCTCATCCTCGCGCACGGCGCGATCTGCGACCAGGGGATCCTGACCTCTCAGCTGGCCGACCATCCGGGCGTGCTCTACGACATCTCCTGCTTCTTCCCGCTCGACACGATCGAGCTGTTCGCGCGCGTGCCGGCCGAGCGGATCGTGTTCGCCTCGGACCCGCCCTACGGCCTGCCCGCTGCGGCGCTCTACATGGCACTGCGCGTTGCGCGGCAGGCCGGGCTCGACGAGCCTGCGACCCGCGGCATGCTGGGCGGCACGATGGCCGCGCTCATCGACGGAGACGGGCTGCCGCCGGTCTCCCCCCCACGACGGGGGCCCTCGATCACGCTGTCAGGGCGCCTCGCGCGCGTGTACGGCTACGCGAGCCTGGTCGGCCCTGCCCTGTTCATGGGTGTGATCGACCAGGCTCGGGCGATGCTCGACATGGCGGTCGCGGCCTGCCGGGACCCCGAGCCCGGAACGGTCGGCGAGGCGCTCGAGACGATCGGCGCGGCCCTGCGGGCGGCCGAGGTCCTGCTAGCGAGCGAGGACGGTCTGCGCCCGGCCATCGAGCTGGTCTATCGCGCGAACGTCCGCGCCGCCACCGAGATATGTGACCCCGGCTGACAGGCCGCAGCTCGCACGGCTCGGTCAGGCGGCGGCCAGCCACACGGCCGCCCACTCGCCGCTCGCTCGCCGCGTGCGCTCGCGCAGGCCGAGCCGCTCGGCGAACGCCCTCGCGACCTCGTCGACCTCCTCCACAAGCAATCCTGCGGCCAGCAGATGCCGCGGAGCGGAGGGCATTGTGCGTGCAAGCTCGAGCAGTAGCGGACGCAGGAGGTTCGCGATGAGGACCGCCGATCCGCTGGGAAGCGGAAGCGGATCGCGCGCGCGCAGGTCGAAGTGACGCACCTCGATCGCCACGCCGTTCGCGACCGCGTTCGCCCGCGCGGCCTCCACGCTCTCGCGCTCGTTGTCGAGGCCGAGCACCGGTGCGAAGCCCAGGCGCGAGGCGGCGATGGCGAGCACCCCCGAACCGGTGCCGAGGTCCAGCAGCGGACCCGCCCCGCGCTCGCGAGCGGCCAGCGCGAGCAGCAGCTCCAGAGCAAGGCGGGTGCTGGCATGCCCACCCGTGCCGAACGCCTGACCGGGGTCGATCACGATCTCCTCCACCCCACCGCCCGGCCGCTCGCGTGTGGCCTCCCACGGAGGTCGCACGTGCAGTGCGGGCACCGGGCGAGCGCCAGCGCTCGGCGGGGGCGCCTCGATCAGGACGGGTCGATGAAAGCGCTTCCAGCGCTCCTGCCAGTCCCCGGGCGTCTCGCTCGTGGAGATCTCGACGATCGCATCCCCCGCGACGGCGTTCAAGTCGGGCAGGCGGGGAAGCTCACCGGGAGCTCCATAAACCGCGTACTCGATCATCTCCGGAGCGATCTGCACCTCCTCCACTCCGGCGGGCACGAGCTCCAGGAGCTCCGCCAGGACGATCTCGGCCTGATCGCGCCGGACGCGCACCGCCAGGCGTATCACGCGGTCCCGGACCGTCGAATCGCGCAGCCGGGCGACGTGACGGCGCTCAAGCCGCCTGGCCGCCCAGCGCGCGTCGCAGCTTGGCGAACATCGACTCCTCCGAGCGCAGGTTCTCCTCGGTGAGCGTCGCGTTCAGCCGCTCCATCAGGTCGCGCTGCTCGTTGGTCAGGCGACGCGGAACCACGACGTTGACAACCACCCGCAGGTCCCCGCGCCGGCCCCTGCCGAGCGCGGGCATGCCCTGACCGCGCAGCGTGAGCACCTCACCCGGCTGGGTGCCCGCCGGCAACTCGACAGGCGCCTGGTCCTCGAGCGTCGGCACCTCGAGCGTCGCACCCAACGCCGCGAGCGGAGCGGTGACGTCGAGCGCCGTGATCAGGTCGTCGCCTTCCCGCACGAAGCGGTCGTCTTCCCGCACCCTGACGAGCACGTAGAGATCACCCGCGGACGCCGGCCGGCCGGCGTCCGACCGGCCGCCTGCGTGCCCGTGGCCCGATAGTCGGATGCGCTGCCCGTCGGAGATTCCCGCGGGCACATCCACCGCGAGCTCGCGCTTGCGCGCGAGGCGTCCGCGGCCGCGGCACTCGCGGCAGGGCTGCGCCGGCACGCGCCCGTCGCCGTCGCAGACGTCACATACCATCGTGCGCAACATCTGCCCGAACGGCGTGCGCGTCGCCGCCTGCAGCTGCCCTCTTCCGCCGCAGCGCTCGCACGTCTCGATCGGCGTTCCGGGCTCCGCGCCGTTGCCGCGGCAGTGCTCGCACCGGTCTATCGCCTCGAACGCAACGTCAACCGTCGTGCCACGAGCGGCTTCGATCAAGTCGATCTCGACGGCCGCGGCCAGGTCGGCACCCTGCGCCGGCCCCTGACGCCCACCGCCCCCGAAGAACGCGTCGAACAGGTCGCTGATCGTCCCGAAGCCATCGAAGTTGGGGGCATATCCGCCGGACCTGAGCCCCTCGTGACCGTACCGGTCATAGGTCGCCCGCCGTTCGGAGTCCGACAGGATCTCATAGGCCTCCGCCGCCTCCCTGAACTTCTCCTCGGCGTCGGGGTCGTGCGCGTTGACGTCGGGGTGAAGCTCCCGGGCGAGCTGCCGAAAGGCCTTCTTGATCTGCTGCTCCGAGGCGTCCCGCCCGACTCCGAGAACCTCGTAAGGGTCCCGCGGGATGTCGGTGCTGCTAGCTCTCGGCATACGTGTCCTCGACGAACCGCGACAGCTCGTGCGCAGCCTCGCGCACGGTCACGATCGCGCCGGCGTAGTCCATTCGTACCGGCCCGATCACCGAGACGGTGCCCAGATTGCGGCGCATCACTCCGTATCCGGTCGCGACCAGTGCGAGCGAGCGCATCGCCGGGATCTCATTCTCCTGTCCGATCCGCACGTACACCCCGGGCTCCCCGAGCGCCGCACGCAACACGCGCAGCAGCGCGACCCGACGCTCGAGCAGGTCCATGAGTTCGTTGATCTCGGACGTGTCCTCCAGCTGGCCGGTCGAGAAGAGCCGCGCCGTTCCCTCCACGTAGAGCGCGTCCTCGCCTTCGCAGGCAAGCTCGCCGAAGGCCGGCGCGAGGCGCTCCAGGAACGTCAGCTCGCTGACCGACAGGCTGGGGTCGATCAGTCGCTGGTTGAGTATGCGGGCGCCCAGCTCCACGCCGACGAGCCGCTCGTTCAGATACTCGCCCGCCCACGCGAGAAGCCCCGGATCCACCGAGCGGTCGAACGTCGCGAGCATCTTCGAGACGCCGCCGGTCGAGGTGATGACCACGACCATCACCACCTGCGGCTGGAGTGCCAGCACCTCCACGTGCCGGATCGTGGCGCTGTTCAGCGACGGGGCCGAGACGACCGCCAGCAGGTTGGTCATCTGCGACAGGGTCTCGGTCGTGGCACGCATCGCCTCCTCGACCTCCCTGCGAGTCAGCGACAACTCGAGTCGCGGCTCGGGCGCCAGCCCCTGGCCCGAAGCGAGCATCCGATCGACCATGTAGCGCTGGCCGGCGTCTGTCGGTATCCGGCCCGCAGAGACATGGGGATGGGCGAGCAGACCGTGCTCCTCGAGCAGAGCCAGTTCGTGTCGCACGGTGGACGGTCCACAGTCGAACTCTGGATCGGAGGCGATCGACCGCGACGCGACCGGCTGCCCGGTCCGCAGGTAATCGTCCACCACCTTGCACAGGATCCGCTCCTGTCGAGAGGTGAGCATGGTCTTGATTGTAGGTGGCGCGCTGGCGCGCCCCCCGGGCCCGGGGAGTGTCAGAGCTCGAGCTCGGCCTCGGCGTTGCGGATTATCTGGTTGCCCGCCTGCTCGGCGACCGTGTCGATCACCACGTGCCCGTCGGCGACCTCACGCACCGTGCCTTTCACCACGACCTCCTGCTCGGGAAGGCCCATCCCCCGGAACTGCACCGACAGGCGCTTGAGATGCTCGGGGCCGCCCGCCGCCTCGGTCTGGGCACGGGCCACCTGGGCCATCGTCCAAAGCCCATGGAGGATCCGTCCGGGCAGGCCGACCGCGCGGGCGAACTCCTCGTCGATGTGGATCGGGTTGAAGTCGCCGGACGCTCCCGCGTAGCGGACGGTCAGGTACTTGTCCGGCGTGACGCTCACCTCGGGCATCTCGACTCCCGCCGTCAGTTCGGCCATCAAGCTCACACTCCCCGGACGATGTTCGTCCACGTTCCCCGGCAGACCTGCTCGCCGCGCTGGTTGGTAGATGTCGACTCGAACACGTAATAGCCGCGACCGTCGCGCTCGGATACGTCCTGAACGCTCGTCGTTGTGGTGATCTCGTCTCCGGCCACGACCGGCGGACCCCACTCGAACTCCTGGCCGCCATGGACCATCATCGCCAGGTTGATCCCAACCTCGGGGTCGAATATCGGCGGGCCCACCGACGCTGCGCTGTAGACGACGGCGAACATCGGTGGAGCGACGACATCCGCGTAGCCGGCCGCCCGCGCCGCTTGCACGTCGAGGTGCACGGGGTTGGTCTCGCCCACGGCGCGGGCATACTCCCTGATCTTCTCGCGACCCACCGCGTAGGTCGCGGGCTCGTAGGTCTTGCCGATCGCTGTTGTGTTGACTGGCATCGGCCAGAGCTCCTTGAGGGGTGTTGGGACTGCCTGCCCTGCTGGGCCGCGGGCGCCAGTTTACGCGGCCGGAGCGCGCCAGGGCGCCCGGTCCCTCCGAGCAGACATTTCACGGACCCGGACATGAAAAAAGCACCCCGCGGCGAACAGCGGGACGCTCGCAGGCGCCCCGCTGCCGTGCTCATCGCGGAGCATTCAATTGCTGAGGTGCGGTCCCGATCGCTGCTAGAAGGCGAGATCCTCCTGCTCGGCGCCCGCTCCGGCGGCGACGAGCTCGCGGTCAACGTCGTCTTCGGTTCCGTCAGAACCATCGCCCGGCTGGCCCTGCGCTCGCGCCCCACCGGGGCTGTCCAGGAACTGGACGGTGTCCGCGACGATGCTTACCGCCTGGCGCTTCTGATCGGCGGTCTCCCACTCGCGCCACTCGAGCCGGCCGTCAAGGGCAACCCGACTACCCTTTCGCATGTAGCGGCTGACGCTCTCGGCCGCTGCACCGAAGACGCTGACGTCGAAATAGTTGGGCTTCTCGGTGAAGGCACCCTCGGGATCGCGCCGGGCCGAGTTGCAGGCGATCCGCACGAGCTCTGCCGTGAAAAACTGAGAGATCTCCTTGAACTCGGGCAGGGTCCGCACCCGTGCCCCGACGCTGCGCCGATAGGAATAGCCCTCCTCGCCCACCGACAGCAGCCGTGCCGCGTCCCACAGCGTGGATCCGCGATCGTCGGCGAGCACAGCGATTATCGAGTTGCGCAAATAACGGTCGGACGAAGCGCGGATATCGGCATCCGTGAACAGATTCTTCAGTGCCGCGACCACGTAGTCGGCGATCACATCGGCCGGTGCGTCCACCGCGAGCGGGTTGAAGCCGCAGGTGGGATGGGAGAAGTCAAGGAGCGTGCATGTGCGCTCGTCCGGCACGAGACTCACCGCGGCCTCCGCAGCGTCGCCCTTGGGGTCGAGCACGATCACTGCGCAGCGCTCGCGGCGCAGGTCCTCGGCCACGGTGGCGATCAAATAGCTTGTCTTGCCTTGCTCGACGGCCCCGGGCACGGCCGTGTTCTGCTTTCGCAGCTTCGGGTGGATTGAGACGGCCCCAAATGCGTCGCGCAGCGTGCCCTGCCCGTCCCCTGGGCGGAGAATCGTAGGCGGCGCCGGTGCCAGCGGCACGCCGGTCCGAGAGAACGGGACCGTCAGATAGTCGGTTGACGGCAGCTGCCACAGCGCGGCGAGCTCGGTGGAGGCGAACACGCCCTTGTGGAAGGACGGCAGCGGATTTCCCTCTCCGCGCTGTACGCGCCGGCCATAGATCCCGAGCAGCCCATGACGCACCGCGGTGCCACGCTCTACCAGGCGGTTCTCCGCAACCCCGGCACGGAGCTCGGAGGCGATTCGCTCGCAGGTTTTGCGATCGCGCGCCACGATTCGAAGATCCGCGAAGAAGAGCGGCCTGTGCTGAACCTCGAGGCCACCTCGGAGCTCGGCGTCCTCGACCATCGAACGATCCCGCACGGTGAAATGCTCTCTGCGCTCGCGTGAGAGATGTGCCTCGTGTCGCTTGTAGGCATGCTTTGCGAGACGCTCGAAGAACGCGGGCGTGGGCGTCAGCGAAAGCTGCACGAACGCGGGCTCGCGGCACGCCCCCATGACCGTCATCAGCCGGTTTACCGGCGGCTCGCGCTCCTGCTCGAAGCGATCGAGCGCCTTGACCCGCTTGACGAACGCGCCATTCTTCTTCAGGCGCAGCACCGCGGGCGGTACGCCGAGCACCCGATCGACCGACCGGGTGCGGCAGTTCGGGTACGCGGTGCGCAAGGCCGCCTCGACCGTCCTCTCCGACCCCCGCGGGCAGCTCACAGCCAGCCAGGCGAAGTGGGGCGAGCCCGCACTGCCGCGATCGGGCCCAAGCCGTTCCTCACCAAGCCGTTCCTCAGGTAGGGTCAACCCCAAGGGGCGCGCGCGGGCGGGGCTCGCAGGCGGCATCGCGAATGCGTGGTGGACCTCGAGCGCGATCGCCGGCTGACCGAGCAGCAGGCGTCGCCACCATCGCGCAAGCAGGCGCTTATGCAGGACCTCGAACATCGTCACCACGGCCTCCGCGCTGGCCCGGTCGGTGCGATAGGCATCGATCCGCAGCCGCACATAGCGGCGCCTGCGTCGCGCCCACCAGCGCCACACCCCGATGCCCGTGCTTAGGGCGAGCGCAAGCGCGAACGCAAGCCTTGCCGGCGCGAAGCCGGCGATGGGATCCCAGCTCCACGCCGCCCGGGCCTCCCGGCCGAGTCCATCCGCGAGGTGATCCAGAGAAGGCGTTCCCCCAGCCGTGGAGCCCCGAAGCACCATGCCCGGCCCGCCACGCAGAAACCATGCGATCAGTACAAGGGCTGCGACCACGGCCAGCAGACCGAGAAGTCGCCACAGAAGGAAGCGCAGCACCTCCCTCCTTGTCCGACCGGCGCCGGCCGGGCGGGACGGGCAGTCGAGTCAGACTGCCGGCGCGCGACTGCGGATGCCAACGGCAAACGAGTCTTACTCGGTCTGGAGCCGCCGGCGAGCGCGGAAACCTGATCGCGCCCTGGACCTCTACTGACGCGGGTTGTCATGCACCGCAATCGCCCGGGAACTCCTCGCGAACATTTATCTCGACTGAGGCGGGCTCTTAGGTGGCGTTGATCGAGACGGAGATACTTGTATCTGCGACCTCCCAAAAGAAGTCGCCACGCACAAGCCTCCTCCTTCCTGTGCACTCCGTCCGGTCCGCTCCCCCCGCGGGCCGGACCTGTTTAACGGGACCGATTGGGGGGCGAACGATTTGAGGGCGCCGCCACGCCTCAATTGCGGGACGGGACGGCGAGACGGGCCACCCCGTTCGCCGCGACGGCCCGTCTCACTTCGCTCTGCTTGCGCTCACGCCTCCGCGTCCATAACTGGCCGCGGTCCGCTACTTCTTGGGACATGGCGCCTTGGTTGTGACGGTCGCAGTTTCGCCGGTTTGGAAGGTCAGTTGCGCCTTCAGCGGGAAGCCGCCCTTCGGGCACTGGCCCTTCTTCGGCATAGTGCCGTAGTAGACCGTCTTCTTGCCCTTCTGGTCCTGCGTGAGCCGGCCCGTCTCCCCGCCGCGTGCCCGCCTTTCGACGCCGTGGCGTGACGGGGGGCTGAGGTACTCGGCTCGCGGAGCCTCGGGTTCGGCCCGACTGCATTCAGTACTGCTTACGGATGCGAGCGCCATATCCCCGCAAAGAGGATTGGCGGGATGGCATCGATCAGCGAGGCGCAGCGCGAGGATGCCCGCGTCCACATCCGCGACCATGCACTCGGTGAGGCGGCGCGGATCGAGCGGCTGTCGCGGATACGGGAGTTCGTCCTCGGCGCGCAGGACGGTCTGCTGGTCCCGCTCGGCGTCGTGACGGGCATGGCGGCGGCGAACCCGGGCAAGGCGGCGATCCTCGTAGCCGGTTTGGCCGAGGCAGTGGCCGGGTCGATTGCCATGGGCGGGGGCTCCTACCTGGCCAGCGAGGCTGAGGAGGGTCTCTACGCCGCCGAGATCGCAGACGAGGGTCGCGAGGTCGAAGCGGAGCCCGAGCGGGAGGTCGCCGAGCTCGCGCTCGTGCTCGAGGAGGAGGGCCTCGAGCGCGCCGCGGCCGAGCAGGTCGCGCACGGTCTGGCCGCGAACCCGAACGTCTTTCTGCGCACGAAGGTCCAGAAGGAGCTCGGACTCTCCCCCGAGGCTGGCGGCGCCGCCGTTGGGGATGCGCTCGTCGTAGGCGCAACCTACCTAGGTGCAGCGATCATCCCTCTCTGGCCCTACTTCTTCTTCGGAATCGGCGTTGCCCTCCCGGTCAGCATCGGCTGTACGCTCGTGGCGCTGTTCGTGCTGGGCGTCATCAAGGGCTCGGTCGCGCGCCAGCGACTGCTCTTCGCAGGCCTGCAGGTGCTGCTGATCGGCGGCGTGAGCGCCGGGATCGGCTGGGTCATCGGCCATCTGGTCACCCAGATCGTGGGGTAGCCGGATAGCCTCGAGGGAATCCGGCCCTGCGACAGGTCGGGCTCGTCGCGGGGATCACGCTGGCTGCGCTCGAGATCCCGGCGACGATGGGCTACACGAGGATCGCCGGGAGGCCGGTGACCACCGGTTTTGGACACGACCCGGATCCCGATCGTCGCGTTCGCGATCTTGGGGTCCTCCAGGCACCCGGTGGTCACTTCAACCACTATCCGTGGGGCGGTCTACTACGCATTCTCCTCGGCTTCTATCTCCTCCGCTAGCGCCACGATGACGATTCCCAGGGCCTCAGTGATCTTCGCGGCGGCGGACGCCGTCCGTGGCGTGCCGACGATCGGCGCAACGGCGATCAAGATGTCCTGAACCTGCTCGACGGTGACCCCGGCGTCCATCGCGGGGCCGACATGCATGAGATAGGAGGCGGCCGGCGCATCGACGGCCACGAGAGCGGCGATTCGCGCGGTAAGGAGCGAGTTCTCGTCCAGTCCGCAGCGCGCGAGCGACTCGGCGGTCATCGCGGCGAGCGTGTCGAGGACAGGGGAATCGGAGGATGCGTTGGCCATTGCGGTCCCTTCGGTTGTCAGGTTGCGGGATCTGACTGTCGCGCTTCGGTCAGTGCGCGGCATCGGTAGTTATCCCCATGCCCATCGGCAGCGACTCCGGCTCGCAGCAGCGTGGCGGCCCCACCTGGTGCAGGTCTGTGAGCGCGGTATTCGCAGCTTCGGGAAATGATCAAGAACTGGTCGGTCTGCCCAGGCCGGGCAGGGGCTGAAATGCCCATCCTGCGTACTTGGCCGACGGTCTGGCTGAGCCTGGACCTCGTGCGCTCGATGGCCTGTCATCTCCCAGGTAGACTGCCCTCATGGCGCCAGAGGGCCACAGCGCCGAAACGCTCCGCTTCTTCCAGTTGCTCCGCCGCGCGGACCAGCCGATCTGGATGAATACTCAGTACTACCCGGGGAAGTCCTTTGCGGTCGTAGTCGAGATACCCCACGAGGACCCAGACCCTGTGCCGGTCATCATGCCAACCCCCTCATTCGCGATGGCCCAGGCCGCGCGGCTCTATGCGGTCTGGCTGCTGAGTGAGACCAGCCATGCAGACGACAGTGAGTGGATGCCGCAGGTCGCGTTCGATCTCGCAGAGCATGTCGGTGGCACCGCTCTCCCATACATGTTGATTCCCGGCGTGCCCATGCCCGAGACGTCGGAAGTGCCCGCCAAGGAGGGCTACGCTCGGCTCATCGAGATCGGTGACTGCAAGGTCTATGACCCAGCTGAGCTTGCGAGGCTCGTTGCAGCAGGGAATCAACGCTAGGGCTGGCCCGAGTCAGGCCGAGCCTTGAAGCCGTCGGGCGTGATAGTCGCACCGGACCGACGAGCTCGTTCTCGCGGGGAACGATTTCTGCCACCACGAGCAACGCTAGAGGCGCTAGGCGGTGCAGACCTAGTCGGACTGTCATCCCCGCAGAGGGTCCCTTTTTCAACCGGCCAAGGGTGGGGAGTATTCAGGCGGCGTGAACACGGCTAGGGAAGGTGCTGTGGTCGCCCCTATTTGAGTGCCTTCATCGCCCAGCTTCCTCCTGCTGAGAGGTAGGAGGATTTGGTCACCTGGCATTTCGCAGAGACTGGTGGTTTACAGCCTTCTTCAAATGCCGGTGCGGTTGCCCTGAACTGAAGAAGCTCTCCTGGTTTGGAGCCTTCTTTCCCTTCTTCGCCCTGTGGGTGCCCCTGAATGTCAAAACGGGTCGAAGAAGGTCACGTCGCGCCGCGTCGAACGTCAGCCTAGTCGTGGGGTTGTTGTTGCCGGTGTATTCACGGCCGCTGTCCCCGAAGTTCTTCACGGCGAGGCCCGGCATAGCGGACGGTGATGGAATCCATGCCCGAATACGGGTCGACCGAGACGGAACCAGTCGCCGTGTAGAGCACACCCGCCAACGGCGGGTCCACGAGCAGCGGCGCGGTGAGGTTGGGAACCTCCTCCACGATCTGAAGGTTCCAGAGCGGCGACGACGACTCGGCGGCAGGTACGCGCGCATCCTGGCCGAGCTGGAGCCAGCTCGCCCGCTTCCGGTTGCACGCTCGCGCCTCGCCCGCTGCGCGGCGTGCGGCCGATCGCCGTGCACGTTCGCTTTGCTGCGAGAGGCGGTCGGGCCTCTCCGGCGGGCCTAGTGATGGGCGCCGTCGTTCCGGAGCGACTTACTGAGGCATCACGTAGGCGCCGGCGAGCGCACAGATCTCGGCGTACATGCGATCCCCTCGGGACTCATCGATAACGGGCTTGCGGATGCTCTTAAGGACCCACTGCTGCTGCGCGTCCGTTGACGACGCCTTGCCGTAAAGGTCGATGGCCGTTGTGGTGAAGTCGCGCACGAACGTCTCGAAGATCAGGTCGACGACGTCCTGCGGTGTGCCATCAAGCTGCGCCTGCTCGAGGATCAGCTGTGCGTACGGGATGAGCGTGAACAACTGCGCCAACGACTGCTGGAAGTCGAGGTCGGCGGTCATCTGCTCGGGCGTCAGGGGAGCCTCCTCGAGCATTGTGACGAGAGCGTCTGCCTGCTCGCGAAAAAGGGCGACATTGGGCGTCGCGGCGAAGGCGTCGAAGATCGGGCGCCAGTCCGGGAAGGTGATCTTCCCGAGCCCGCGGGTCGGGCCCTGAGCGAACAGAAAGGCGTCGTCGGCGACGTCACGGCGCGCCGGCGGAGCGTCGAGCGCCTCGCTCCCAAACAGGTAGTTGGGGAGGAACTTGAGCGTCAGCGCGCGATTGACGTGGACCGTCCCCTCGAGCTTGGGCAGCCCGTCGATGATGTTCTTGGCGCTCTCGAAGTAGCTGTCACGCTCGAAGCCCTTGGCCGAGATCACCTCTGCGAGCAAGCGCACGATGCGCTCGCCCTCCGTCGTGACCTGCATCTTGTTGATCGGGGTGAAGAGCAGGTAGCGGCGATCCGCGCGGCTGGCGCTGCGCACATAATCGACCGCGCGCTGCCCGTACAACTTGGCTGCCAGCAGCCGCGCGTAGGCCTCGGAGAGGATCCGCCGGACCTGGCCGAACTCGGTGACGCGCTTGCCGAAGAGGATCCTGCCCTCGGCCTGGGTCACCGTCTCGTAGAAGCAGTGCTCGGCCATGCCGACCGAGCAGAAGCCGAGGTTGAACTTGCCGACGTTGATCGTATTGAGCGCTGCATCGAACGCCTCGACACCCGTGTGCAGTACATCCTCGGCCAGGACCGGATAGTCCTCGAGGTCGAACGCGCTCACATACAGCTGCCCGTACACGACGTTCGAGACCAGCCTGTAGGCCGGGTGGGCGCTGTCGACCGCGAAGAACACGTAGCCGTCGGGGCCCTCCACGTCCGCTCGGCGTCCGAACACCGAGACCATGCCCGCCACGTTGCCATTGCCGATGTAGTACTTGGCGCCGGTGGCGCGAAAGCCATCGGGGCCGTCCGGAGTCAGGATCATGTCTGTCGAGTAGATGTCGGCACCGTGGTCTCGCTCGGAAAGGCCGAACGCGAACACCGCTCCATCCTCGAGCAGCTGCGCAGCGCGCATCCGAGCGACATCGTTATCGCTCTGCCAGATCGGCCCGAGTCCGAGGATCGTGACCTGCCACGCGTACCAGTAGGGCAGACCGTAGAAGCCCAGGATCTCGTTGAACACCGCGTTGCGTGCGGTGTCCCAGCGCTTGTTCGGATCGCTGCCGGCCTCCCGCGCCGGCGTCAGCAGCGTGGCAAACGCACGCTCGCGCGCCAGGAACTCGATGAAGTCCGCGTACCACACGTCGGTGCGCACCTCCGACGTGAGACGGGCCTTACCCTTGGCCTCAAACCAATCGATCGTGGCGCGAAACAGCTTCCGGGTCGCCAAATCGAACTCGGCGGCGTCGTAGGTTCTTGGGTTCAGGAGTCGGGCGGTGGTGGAGGCGACGGTGGTGGACACGCGTGAAGCTTCTCATACGGCGGCCCGACGCCAAGGCCGGCGCAGCACGCCGGCGCCGACAAGGTCACGACGGGCGGAGCTCGTCCTGACCGGACGTGAGCTCGGCGCTAGCTGAGACCCCACTTGTCGCTCGAGGGGGGCCGCGGCGGCGAGCGCAGCCGACGCGAGAGGCTGTCGCGATTCCGAAGTCGGGCGCCGGGACCCTACGCCCCCGCTCGTGCGAGAAACTCGTCTAACCCCCCGCGCGCCTCGCGCTGCACCTTTCCGCGGACGATCGGCGTCCAGCCGAGAGCAAGGCCAGCGGGTCCCAGCGCCTGACGCGCCCACGCGTAGAACGAGAAGGAGTCACGGTGCTCGGCAATCAGCCCGTGCTCGAACCGGAATTCCGCGCGAATGTCGTTGTGCACTCTGCGACCGGTCGAAAACGTGTAGTCCGCGAACCAGTGTGCGCTGCCGCGCTCCTCATCTGCTTCGTGCTCAGCGAGCTTCACCTCGAGATCCTCGGCGCGGCCAGTGAGCATCCGCCACATGGCGCCCGGCTCCCCGCCGCGCAGATCAGTAAACACCGGGTCCGAGAAGTGCGCACCCGGCGCGTAGCACGCCGCCATCGTGTCGCCGTCACGACGGGCGAATGCCGCGTAGAATCGCTGGATCAGCTCGTCGTTGGGATTGGCCATCCGAGCACACTATCCGCCACGCTCGCCTCCCGCAAACCGGGCGCTGACGCTGCGCATTTCGTCGCCGAGCGGCGCTCCGCTCGTGTCTCGGAGCCTCCAGCTCACTCCTGCTCTGGACGACGAACAGGCGCCGCGCGAGGCCGTCAACAGGCTTTCGCTTTTGGGGTGGTTGCGGCCGTGTCGGCCTCAGACTCAGGCGTTGGCAGCACCGCCGGCCCCCCATCGTCCAGTCGGCCACCATTAGCTCGAACAGCGTGGCTTTCAGGACCTCCTGAGGACGAAAAGCGGCTGATTTACAGGGCCTTCGTAAGTACCGCTACCGGGATTCGAACCCGGGTTTCCGCCATGAGAGGGCGGCGTCCTAGTCCCCTGGACGATAGCGGCGCGCAATCGGCCGGGTCGAGGCTAGCAAAGCGCCCCGAGCATGTGTCCGCCCAGGCGGCCCCCGGTCGCTGCCCGCTTGATACGGGTCCGACCCACGGCTCGTCCGTGGTCCCGTGCGCTATCTTCGCTGGCCATCGCCTCGCGGATGTGGCGGAATTGGTAGACGCGCACGGTTCAGGTCCGTGTCTGGGCAACCAGGTGGAGGTTCGAGTCCTCTCATCCGCACTTTGTAGAAGCCCTGCGAGCTAACAAAGTAGTACTAGGCAGGGCTTGAACCGCTCCGTGAATCCTGGAGGCGGTTTCTATGGAGTGGCCAGCTTTCCCTTGGCCTGCTCGACCGTCGAGAGGCCAGGACGACAGCCCTCATCGACCTCGGACTGCCGCACCCATCCTCTGCTCATTGGCGCGCCGAGCGCTTTGCGCGGTCGCCTTTCCAGGTCAGCCCGTCCGGGAGTTGCGCCCCCGGCGGTCCGCAGCGGCGCCGATCGCTCGTGAGTGCGGGAGCCTGAGCGCAACCGTCACCGCATCGCGAGCGTTACGGGCGGACCCCGAGACCAGCGAGAAGGGCCGTGACATCCGCTCGGTGAGCCGGTCGCGTCGCCCGCAAGCCGGTGGACAGCTGTGGCGTTGCGCCTCGAACCAGTCCAAGAGTAGCCTCGACGTAGCCTCCGGGCGCTCGAGTGGGACGGCGTGACCTGCACCCGCCGCGATGTGAAGCTTTGCGCCTGGGATCGCGCGGGCGAGGTAAGCGGCGTTCGCGGGCGCGACCATCTTGTCCGCGCCACCGTGGACAACGAGCGTGGGAGCACGCACCCGGCACAGTGATCCCCGCCTCGAGAAGCAGGCAGCAGCGACGAGCTGCCAGGCGGCCGCGACCGCTGGCGCGAGGTCCGAGACGAAGTACGGAACGTACTCGGCGACGAGACCCGGCTGCTTCGCGCGAAAGTCGGAGGAGAACAGCGCCGCGGCAGGCCATAGCCCTCGCCGCCCCGTGCTTTCACGGGCAACCGCCGTCACAGTCGAGATCGCCTCGCCTACCGGCGGCAGCGCGGTTCGCGGTCCGCCGACTGCGCCGCCGACGAGCACCAGGCTACTGACCCGGTGGGGCATGCGAACGGCTAGCTCGAGCGCGACGGCGGCACCGAGCGAGACCCCGACGACGTGAGCGTGTGCTAGGGAGAGCTCGTCAAGCACACGAGCAGCATCGGCGGCGAGGAGGGCCGCCGAGACCGGGCCGGACCAGCGCTCCGAGCGGCCGGTTCCGCGGTGGTCGTGGGCGATGATCCGCGCATGCGGCACGTACAGGTGCGCGATCGGGTCAAAGACGGCCGAAGAGATCATCCAGCCGGTGATCAGGAGCACCGGCTGTCCACCGCCGCGGTCGGTGAAGTAGAGGGACGGCCTAGTCGTCGTCCGCATTTGTGAGCTCTGGGACGGCCAGGGACTCGGCGATGGCACGATAGGTCTTGCGGTTGGCGACCATGCCGACGTGGCTGCCTGTCACTTCGACACACTCGGCCTCATCGACAATCGCGCGCTCCCAGCGGACGACACCGTCTCCCTTCGTGAAGATGGACGTGAGGCGAACCCGGTCGACTGGGAACGGCGCCGAATAGTCGCGGATGAATGCGCAGCTGCAGCGAGATCGGAAGCAGTCTGCCGTGCGGCTGCGCCCCGTCAAGTGCGCGCCGCGGCGTGCAATGCCCACCGCGGTCAGCGTCGGTGCGCTGATGCCGAACAGGTTCTGCAGGTCGGCACCCATCGATATCGCGTGCGAGACGAGCTCGGGGCGACGCGCGGCGACCGCACGTGCCAGGTGTCCGCCACGGCTGTGTCCGACGATCGCGACACGCCTCCCGCCGTCCTCGGCGGCCGCCTCGACTGCCAGCTCGACGCGCTCGGCGGCCCGCTCTGCGCAATCGACGTTGAAGCGAAACCCGGCCCCGCGAGGCCGATATCCGATCAGTCGCAGCCAGGTGCTCATCAGCATCAAGCTTTCGTCGCCGGCGAGGAAGCCGGGTACCACGACCACATGCCTGCCATCGCCTGCGGGAACACCGCGGCCGTAGGCCACCGGGTCGACGAGCAGGCGCGCAGCCTCCAGAACCCAGCGGGTCTCACCGATCGGATCGCCCCACCACCGGGTTCGCTGTCGTCCCTGGGGTAGCGAGCTCACGATGCCATCACGTAGGTTCCCGGTGCCTTCGCGAGCGCTCTGTGGGCGCGGCTGCCGAGCGATCTCGGAGCAGCTACGAGCTCGCCGGAACGGCCCGCGAGCCACTCAGCGTAGTCAGGCCACCAGCTCCCCTTCATGGTCGCCGCACCGCTCTCCCAGTCCGCCGCGTCCGCGGGGTTGGAGTCGGCGATGCGGTAGCTCGAACGACTCTCCGGACCGGGCGGGTTGATCAGCGCCTGGATGTGACCGCTCGTGGAGAGCACGAACCGCGAGTCTCCGCCGAGGAGTTGCGTCGAGCGATACGTGTTGCGCCAAGGCACGATGTGGTCGTTCGAGCCGGCCACGATGTAGCTGTCGACGGTCACCTCCGAGAGGTCCACACCGGAGCCGAGGACCTTCATGCGGCCCGGGAGGGTCAGAGAGTTCTCGAGCGCCATCTCGACAAAGTCGCGGTGCAGCCCTGCCGACAGCCTGACGGTGTCCTGGTTCCAGAAGAGGACATCGAACGCAGGCGGCTCCTTGCCGAGCAGGTAGTTGTTCACCAGGTAGTTCCAGACGAGGTCGTTGGGCCTCAGCCACGCGAATACGTTCGCCAGCGCGCCCCCGTCCAGGTATCCGCGACGCGCCGACTCGGCTACGGCCGCCGCCGCGACCTCGCGCGTGGCGAACGCGCCGGCCGTCCCGGCCTGGGCGTTGTCCAGTGCGCATACCAACAGTGTGAGGCTCGACACCTCGCCAAGGCGACCTTCCTTGGCCAGATGGCCCAGCGTGGCCGAGGTGATGATGCCGCCCGAGCAGGCTGCCATGAGGTTGACCTCGTCGCGGCGCGTGATGTTGGCCGCGATCGCGCGCGCGTCGAGGACGGCCTGGGCGTATGTGTCGAGGTCGAAGTGGCTCTGTCCGGCGTCGGGGTTTCGCCACGAGATCATGAAGACCTGGTGCCCCATCTGGAGCAGGTACTCGACGATGCTCCGCCCGGGCGCGAGGTCGAGCGCGTAGTACTTGTTGATCGTCGGCGGAACGATCACAAGCGGACGCTCGTACACACGCGCGGCCTGCGGCTTGTACTGGATCAGCTCGAAGACCTCGTCGTGCATGACGACCGACCCCTCCGTGACGGCGAGGTTCCCGCCCACTGAGAATCGGCTGGTGTCGACCATCGCGGGCAGCCTGCGCTTGGACGCGTCCCGCAGGAAGCGGCGGCCGCCCTTGACGAGGTTCTCGCCGCCCCGGTCGATCGTCTCCTTGAGCACCTGCGGGTTGGTCAACGGGAAGTTGGTGGGTGCGACCGCATCCATCACGTTCCCGAGCATGAAATGCGCCTGCTGTTCGGATCGCCAGTCCAAGTCGGCATCATCAATCAGGCCGCCGACCGTCCCGCCTATCGCCAGGTAGCCCTGCATCAGTCCGTGGAACAGCCGGTTCTGCCGCCACGCGGGGTCGGTGAAGCGGCGGTCGCTCCTCGCCGGCGCGATCTCAGAGCTTCCGAGCGCCGCTCCGTCCGAACTCGGCAGCGAGTCCGCCGACGCGGCGCGCCACGCGGTCAGGGCGGCGTATGAGTCCGGCCGCCACCCTGCCTGCCGTGCCCGGGCGAAGAAAACGGCCGGCCACACTCGGCCCGATGGCCGCGTCCGTGAGCATGACGTCGAGCGCGGCTCGTGTCGCCGCCCGGTTCCCGCGGGCTGGTGTTTCCTGCGCTGCTGTGGCTGGGCTGCTCATGACCTCTCCTTCCCATCGACGGTGGCGACTGTCTCTCGCGGCGCCTCGATGTGTCGCTTGCGAATCCTCGATTGCAGGACAAGGATCGCCTCGCACGCCCGCCAGGACGATGGTTCCGGCGCCCAAGATCAAGTGCTCCCAGTTGTGCCCGGCACCCAAACCCACGACCCCGGGCGCGTCTGACCGCATGACCAGCGCCTGTATCTCATGGAACGCCAGAGCTTCGTAGGGCGCCCGCCGCGGGGCCCAAGCCTCCTCATATCGACGCCGCGCTTGTGTGCGTCTTACAATCCGCTTGAGGAGGTCGATCAGGTGGCTTCGAAGACGAAGGGGTCAGTCGACGCCGATAGGCGGGAAGCTGAAGCGCTCGCGAAACTCGTCGCCCGGCTGGACGAGCGGCTCGACGAGATCGTTGACGCTGCGACCGAGGCGATCTTTGAACAGAACGCGACCTACGAGGCGCGCGAGGACGACGCGATCCGGGCTGACGTCGCCGTCCATGTCCGCGAGCACGTGACGGCGCTGCTTGAAAGCTTCCGCGATGGGCGCGAGACCACGCGCGAGGACCTGCTGTTCATGCGCCGCCATGCAGCGCAGCGCGTGCGGCAGCTGAACCTTGCGGACTTCATCCACTCGTTCCACGTCGGGCAGCGCGTACTCTGGGACGCGACCCTGTCGCTTGCAACGGACGATGACAGTCGTCGGGCCGCGTTGGGGTTCGTCACGCTGATCGCGAGGTACTTCGACGTCGCGGTCATCCACGCAGCCGAGGTCTACCTTGAAGCTGAGCAGCTCCTTGGGGAGGCGGGAGAGCGTGCGAGGCGGGACGCCCTCGAGTCGCTCCTCGCGATGTCCACGCTCGAGCCCGCGGCTTCGAAGGTCGTACGCGATGCGGGTCTGACCGAGCGGACTGAGTGCCTCGTGATCGCCGCTACAAAGGTTGGAGCCGACGCCGACCAGCACACCCTGAGAGCGGCCGCGAGCTCGCTCTCGCGAACGTCCCGGCGCACGGACGCTCCGCTGACAGTGGTCCGGCGCGGCGAGATAGTGATTGTCACGCCTGTCCGAACACAGGGCATCGCGTCGCTCATCGAGCGGATCCGCGCGGCATGCGACCGCCTCGGCGCACAGGGACTCGAGCTCGGCGTTGGCGTGAGCACCGTCCATCCCGGCCTCGATGGCGTCGCCGACGCATACATCGAGGCCGTAGCGGCCCGCGATCTTCTCGTCGGCGCATCCGGGGTCGTCGCGCTACCGACCATGCGAGCGCTCGACTACCTGGTGCGCAGCTCCAGTCCTACTGCTCGACGACTGATCTCTGCCGACATCGTGCGGTTCGTCGCTGACGACGCCGAGCAAGGAGGCCCACTGCTCGAGACCCTCCGCGCCTACGTCGCAGCAGACATGAACGTCAAGCACGCGTCGCAGATCCTGCACGTGCACGTCAACACCGCCCACTACAGGCTCGCCCGTATTGCCGAACGCACGGGCGCTGACATGCGCAGCCTCGGGGACCTGGTCGAACTGCTCGTCGCTGCCGAGATCGGGATCGGGCACAGAGACCGTGCCAAACCCGCGTGACCCGAGCGGTCCCGATCCAAGCTCGAAGAACCGGAAGGCCGCTCGCGAGTACCTCGATCGGATCGCCGTCCACGACCGGGGGCGGGCCGAGGTGCGAATTCCGGCCGCCGCGGTCGAGCTCGCGGAGGAGGGGCCCGACCCGGCGATCGAGCTGCTCGCACCTGTCGTCGAGCAGGCGGCGCCGACGCTGCATCGAACGTGGGGCGCCGTTCACGCGCTGCTGTTCGACGCCCTCGCGCGACGGCAGCTCGGCGACGCGCGCGCCTGCGAGACCTCGCTCGAGCGAGCGCTCGAGCTCGCCGAACCGGAAGGCCTCGTCCTGCCGTTCGCGATCACCCCGGTCGAGGATCTGCTCCGGGAGCACCCCGGGCACAGCAGCGCTCACCCGACGTTCGTCGCGGAGATCCTCGACGTTCTTGGCGGCGGCTCGCCTCGCCGCCGCGGCAAGGCCGGGCCGCCGCTGGACGAGCTCAGCGAGGCGGAGCTGCGCGTCGTCCGCTATCTGCCGACGAACCTCAGGGCGCCGGAGATAGCCGCGGAGCTGTTCGTCTCGACGAACACCGTCAGGACCCACCTTCGCCACATCTACGCGAAGCTCGGTGCGCACGGCCGCGCTGAAGCCGTCGCGCGGGCGCGCGACCTCCATCTGCTGGGGCCGTCTTCGCGCGTGCGCTGACGCCGGAGCGCGATCGCCGCC
>CAWERP010000008.1:0-72350 GCA_963811445.1 uncultured Solirubrobacterales bacterium | reverse complement strand
GGACGACCTGCGAGTGCCCGGGCCACCGACGCGCGGGCTACCGCAATGGCATGGCGAAGCGAGCGTCAGGCAGCCGGCGTCCACCGACGCGCTCGCATCCCCACAGAAGAGAAGCGCGTGACGAGGTTGGGGCGAGGTTGGGATTCGTCTCACGCTGAGACGCGACCAACATCGGGCAAGCGTCGCCGCGAACGACAGCCTGCGAAGATCCGGGCGCCGACGGCCACCGAGGACAGGGGATCACGTGAGCACACCATTCAAGGGCACGATCAACATTGACATACGTGATTCGGAGCCGGATTGGGCGCCATTCGGGGCTCCGCGGGCGCCGGAGGGGGCGCCGAACGTCATCTACATCGTTCTCGACGACGTCGGCTTCTCGGCGCTCGGATGCTACGGCGGTCCCGTCGAGACGCCGAATCTCGACCGGATCGCCGCGCGGGGCGTCCGCTATACGCAGTGGCATACGACCGCGCTCTGCTCACCGACGCGCTCGTGCCTGCTGACTGGACGCAACCACACCCGCAACAGCATGGCCTGCATCACCGAGGGGGCGATCGGATTCCCCAACGCGAGTGGGACGATCCCGCCTGAGAACGGGATGCTCCCGGAGATCCTTGGCGAGCTCGGCTGGAACACCTACATGGTCGGCAAGTGGCATCTCTGCCCGACTGATGAGATGAACCTCGCGTCCACGCGGCGCAACTGGCCGACCGGCCGCGGCTTTGAGCGCTTCTACGGCTTTCTCGGCGCCGAGACGAACCAGTGGTATCCAGACCTCGTCTACGACAGCCACCCCGTCGATCAGCCCCGCTCGCCAGCGGAGGGCTACCACCTAACCGAGGACCTCACCGACAAGGCGCTTGAGTTCATCAAGGATGCGCGGGCCGTTGCCCCGGAGAAGCCGTTCGTGCTCTACTACGCTCCCGGTGCATGTCACGCGCCGCACCACGCGCCGAAGGAGTGGATCGAGAAGTACAAGGGGCGCTTCGACGCCGGCTATGAGGCGATGCGCGAGCAGACGCTCTCAACCCAGAGGGAGCTCGGCATCGTGCCGCAGGACACCGAGCTGCCCCCGATCAACCCGATCGGCACGCCCGAAACACGGACGGGTCCAGATGGAAAGCCGTTCCCGGCGGGTGACGTCACCCGCCCGTGGGACAGCCTGTCCGCCGAGGAGCAGCGGCTATTCGCCCGCATGGCCGAGGTCTACGCGGGCTTCCTCGCGCACACCGACGATCAGATCGGCCGGCTGCTCGACTTCCTGGAGGAGAGCGAGACGCTCGAGAACACCATGATCGTGGTTGTCTCCGACAACGGCGCGAGCGGAGAGGGCGGACCGAACGGGTCGGTCAACGAGAACAAGCTCTTCAACGGCATCCCCGACGACCTCGAGGAGAACCTCCGCTTGATCGACGAGCTCGGCGGACCGAACACCTACAACCACTACCCCAATGGGTGGGCGATGGCGTTCAACACGCCCTTCAAGATGTGGAAGCGCTACGAGTTCAATGGCGGCACGAGCGATCCCTGCATCCTCTCTTGGCCGGCAGGCGCGAACGCCAGGGGCGAGATCCGCCATCAGTACCACCATGCGATCGACATTGTCCCCACGGTCCTCGACGTGCTCGGCGTGGAGGTTCCCGAGACGATCAAGGGGCACGTTCAAGCGAGTCTCGACGGCGTGAGCATGCGCTACAGCTTCGACGAGCCCGACGCACCGGGCGCCCGCTCCACACAGTTCTATTCGATGCTTGGCTCACGGGCTATCTGGCACGAAGGCTGGAAGGCGGTGACGAACCATCCAACGATCGCGGGCTGGGGCAACTTCAACGAGGATGAATGGGAGCTGTATTACACAGACAGCGATCGCGCCGAGCTGCGCAATCTCGCGGCCGAGCAACCGGAGAAGCTCCGCGAGCTCGTGAACCTGTGGTTTGCGCAGGCGGGCGCCAACGGCGCCTTCCCGCTGGACGACCGCTCGGCCGTCGAGATCCTCAGCACGCCGCGCCCCCAGCTGACGACGCCGCGCAACCGCTATCGCTACTACCCAGACGTCGCCGACGTCCCCGAGGCGCAGGCCGTCAACCTACGCAACCGCTCCTTCGTGATCGGTGCGCTTATCGACCTTCCCGGCACAAATGCCGAGGGGGTGCTTTTTGCGCAAGGCTCTCATTTTGGAGGCCACGCCCTTTACGTCAAGGACAACCGCCTTCACTATGCCTACAATTTCGTCGGCAGCTTCGTTCAGACAGTGGTCGCAGACGAGCAGCTTCCTACGGGCAAGAACCTGATTCTCTCGTCGGCCTTTGACAGGGACGGCGAGGACCCGCCGGGCGTCTCCACGGGCATCCTCTCGCTCTATCACGGCGAGGAGAAGGTGGCCGAGGAGCGGATCAAGACGCAGCCCGGGATGTTCGGCATCAGCGGCACCGGCCTGACCGTCGGTCGCAGCGTGACCGCCATCACCGACGATTACCCCGGAGAGCGGCCTTGGCATTTCCGCGGCGGGACGCTCCAGTTCGTCGCCGTCGATGTCAGCGGCGAGCCCTACGTCGACCTCGAGCGCGAAGCCCAAGCAATGCTCATGCGGGAGTAGAGACCGCCACCTATGGTGTACCCGGGCTGGCTTCGCTGAACACAACCCCCCGGGGTTGCCGCGGAGGCGTCATATTTGAGGGCGGGGTGGTCCGCGCTTTGCCCCAGATGCGAGCGTCTCAGACTGCGCCCGGGTCGCGTCTCAGAAGTGCTGTAAATAGCCCCGGAGCCGTCAACGTGACGGCGTAGCTCGTCGAGCTCGAACGCGTCGATCTCGCCGCGGTCAAGTCGCGCGAACCCCTCGCGAACGTGTTCGAGTAGCACCAGCAGCCGCCGCTCGTGATAGTCGGCGATGAGCGCTCTCGCCTTCCGACGTCCGGCGCGTTGCTCCTGGCGGCTGCTGTGCTCGACACCCACGCTGGGAAGGTACTCCGGCGCCAACGACTGGACCATTGTGGGCAACCGCCTCGCGCGACCGAGCGCTCGGCGCAGCCGACCTGAAAGAGGTATTTAGCCGAAGGCTATGAGGGCGTTGCGCATCGCTGGCCGCGCTCCGCCTCGCCACGACGGGTGTCGGCCGTTCCCTGACAAAGGGCTACGGGTCTCAGTCACGAGTTCGCTTGCGCGACTGTGGCTGGCCGCGGCCTATAGAGCGCCCGCCTTCTCGCCAACCGGCTGTGGACGGCGCCAGCGGATCCATGACCAACATCGGCCTCACCATCACGCAAAGGGCGCTCCTCGCGGGCGAGGACCTGAGCGCCGGAACGATCGATTGGGGACGGCGACCGGAACGGCCACCTCGGATCGCCCTCACAGACCGGGACCTGCGCCTGATGGCGCTGCTTCACGGGGCGAACTTCCTTTCGAGGAGCCAGCTCACTGCGCTCGGATGGGGCTTCTCTTGCGAGCGGGCGGCGCAGGTGCGCCTCAAGCGCCTGCACGACAGTGGATACGTGGACCACTTGCGACCGGCGTCGGCCTACGGGCGCGCCGAGTGGAACTACCGGCTCACGTCTGTTGGTTGGTCGGCGCTTCGAGAGTGCGAGATGGTCCCCGACGAGCACCGCTACACGCCCGTCCCGCTCACCAGCATCAGCTACGCAGAACACGACCTGCAGCTCGCATCGGTCGTGCTTCACATCGCTCACGACGCGGCAGGCGATGGCGAAGAGGTACTCATCGGGCAGATGCCGTTTCGATGGCTGGGTCCGCGCAGCGGTCACATCGAGATCGACGGGGACGGCGAGACCGAGCGCTCACCGGCGGCGCAGCTGCCGCCGGGCACACACCTCTTTCCCGCAGGCAGTCGCATGGGCTACCTTGAGCCCGACGCCACCCTCATCGGAGGGGCGGGCGAGGATCTCTTCGCGGTGCTGATCGAGTACGACCGCACCGAACGTCCCGACAAGCAGATCGACCGCCTGCGCCGCTATGACCGCTGGCTGCTCGACAGCTGGCGAAATGGACCCTTCGCTGCGCACGCCATTGCGCCGGCGGTGATCTTCCTGACCTCGCGCGAGGGCCAAAGCGGCGGCGCCACCGCACCGCGCTGAAGAACCGCGTGCACGCGATGCTCTTGGCGTTCGGTAAGCCTTGCCCGGTAACCGTTCGGCACCGCCGGTCGCGAGCTGCTCGCGCGCCTCCAGGTGCCGGACCCGTGGGCTTCAACCGTCAACGCGAGCCTTGAGCTGATCGAGGACCTCGACGGGCGAGTCAGAAGCTGCGAGCGCGAGCTGCGCGATCTCGGCGCCGAGCACGAGTACGTGCCGCTCTTGATGAGCGCCCCCGGAATCGCGTGTGTGCTCGGTTACACGATCGCCGCGGAGATCGGCGACATCAACCGCTTTCACTCGCCGTCAAAGCTGTGCGGCTACGCCGGGTTGTGTCCACGCGTCTATCAGTCCGGTGAGCGTGACCATCGTGGCTCGATCTCCAAGAACGGCCCGAAGTACCTGCGCTAGGCGCTGATCGAGGCCGCGACCCACGCCGTCTGCTCACCGGTCTACCGCGAGCGCTACCAGCGCACCGCCAAGCCCTTGGGAGCCCAGCGCGGCAGAAAGGTCGCGCGCGTGGACATCGCACGCAAGCTCGCAGAGGACATCTGGTACGTGCTCACCCGCAACCAACCCTTCGCTCCGGCAGGCGCCACGACTCCTCTGGCCGCATGACGGCCCTTGCCTGAGATGCGCCGCCGGTGCGAGCTCCCACCTAACCTGGTCATCCCAACGAGGACGCGATAGAGAGATGAGCTCCGCTCCAACCCCACGCCTCACGAACGGACCCTGATGCCCGCCAAAGACCCAGTTGACAAACCAGCCCTCCTTCATAGAGAGGAGTCCACGACCCCCGACCTGGTGGAGCGCGTGCGTGGCTCGTTGGCGGCCGCGAAGGGCGGCGATTACGACGTGATGATGAGTTTCCAGGCTCCCTAGGCCGTGTGGGACACCTCGCCGATGGGGATGGGCATCTTTGAGGGTGATGTGGCGATACGCGGTTTCTACGAGAACTGGATCGGCTCCTACGCCGACTTCGAGATGGAGGCGGAGGAGATTCGTGATCTCGGCAACGGCGTGACATTCGCCGTGATCGTCCAGAACGCCCGCCCTATCGGCAGCACTGGCCACGTGCGCCTCCGCTACGCCGGTGTCTCAATATGGGAGGGTGTGGCCGTGTACACCACGAACTACACCGACATCGACGAGGCCCGTGCTGCTGCCGAACGCCTCGCCGAGGAGAGAGGGGTCGGAGGCCCTGGACCTCGTGCGCTCGATCTGCGCGGGCTGGGAGAGTGGCGACTTCGGCTCGATGGAATGGGCACACCCCGAGATCGAATACGTGTGGACCGAAGGCCCGTCACCCGGCACCTGGACCGGGCGTCGCGCGATGGGAGAGTCGTGGCGCGAGTACCTGAACGCCTGGCAGGACTTGTGGACCGCGGTGGACGAGTACCGCGAGCTGGACAGCGAGCGTGTCTTGGTGCTTGCCCGCTTTCAAGGCCGTGGCAGGACGAGCGGGCTGGACCTGGGCCAAGTAGGGACGCAAGGGGCCTACCTATTTCATATCCACGACGGCAAGGTGACGAAGCTGGTTGGCTATTGGACCCGCGCGGTCGCCCTCGCCGACCTCGGCCTCAAGGAGTAGGCGATGTCGCAGGAGAGCTCATGACGCCGTGGGCGTCACCCGCGACGGATGAAATGGGCGAGACTTGGCCGGTGAACCGAGGGGGATGAGGGCTTATTTCTAGGCAGAATGTGGAGATCGCCAAGCAGGCCATCGATGCGTTCAACCGTCGTGATCTTGACGTCGCCGACGAGCTAACTACCCCTGACTTCGAGTGGTTTCCGGCGATGCCCGGAGCAGTTGAGGGCCAGCGTTACGCTGGACGGGAGGGCATCGAAGCGAACGCCGCAGAGCTTGCCGAGACCTGGCAGGACTACTTCGTGGTGGTGGAGGAGTACCACGACCTCGGCGACCGGGTTCTTGCTCTCAGCCGGGTCCGGGCGCGCGGAGCCAGCAGCGGTGTTCCGGTCGATCAGCCTATCGCGCAGATCTTTGAGTTTCGCGACGGAAGGATGTCCCGCGCTCGGACCTATCTCGATCACGGCGAGGCGTTGCGGGCGGCGGGCCTCTCCGAGTAGCGGTCAGGTGCCGGTGTCCGGCGTGAGGCCGAGGTCGGCGAGGGCGCGGTCGCGGTCCCAGGCGATCATGAACTTGATCACCCTGCCGTCGCGGATGTGGAACAGGGTCGCTCCCTTCTGGCCGACGTCAAGTCCGCTGGACTTTCCACGACCGCGCGGCTGATCGAGCACCAAGACCCGTTCTTCGTCAAGCTCGCGGTACTCGTCGGCCGCGACGCGGAAGTCGTCCCAGGCGTTCCACCAACCGCCGTGGCCCTCCGCCATCCCGGCCAGCCCCCTGAAGGTGCCGGGACTCGGCCCGCCGACGTATACCAACTCGACCTCGGGGTGCGCCCGGTCAGCCCGGCTGAAGTCGCTACGGTCATCGTCCCGCCCGTAGTCCAGGATGCGCTCGCCGAAGTTCCCCGGCACCGGTTGGGGCTGCTGTTCAGCAGTCCGCGCGACTGCATGTGGACCCAGCCCGCCCATCACCGGTACTGGTCGCTGCTCCGGCGGTTCGGCGGCCGTCCGGGGATGGACTACTACGAGCTGCGTCACGCCGCGGCGACGATGCTGCTGGAGCGCGGCGTCACGTCGTGGGACGTGGCGATCCAGCTTGGTCATAGCGACGGCGGCCAACTGGTGATGGAGCTCTACGGCCATCCGACCGAGGCTGGCGCTCGGGCGAGGCTGCTGGCGGCGTGGGGCGCGCAGACCGGACCGACTCCGATCTCTTCGGGAGCACGTCGGGAGCAGGCGCCTTGAACGCCCCTGCAGACATGCGGGTTTGCACCCTTATTGATCCTGTCTCCCCGATTTGCAGACGGTTGGCCTCTCGGGGCCTCGCGGGGCCTCCGGAGGCTGCTCAAGCACTCACGATTCGGCTGCTGAGCAGGGCTTTGCCGGTCGCCTAGATGTAGTTCCTAGGAACTACATCTAGCGGGCAGACGCCGGGAACCTCGCGTCGGCACTTTTCGGGCCCGACCGCACACGAAGCCGTACACGCGCTCCAGCGCGACCGCACACGGCGTCCCCGCTCGGCGCGGCGCCGGATGAGCTGGCTGCCGGGCGCACTCGGCTCGCACTCGGCTCGCCCTCGGGGGCGAGCCCGTTACAGGCCATCCAGGCGCTGTCGGCATGAATCCCGGCTTGGGGCGTATCTAGACGGCGACGGAACAGGCGACTGCTACTCGTCCAAGCCTCCAGCATGAGCGCGGCCTTTGCTCGGGCGCTCGCTCATCCGCCGAAAGCAGGAGGCTGCTACGCCGGTCAGGCCAGGCGCGCGGGATCCGGCACGGGATCCGGGCCGCCGAGCTCCGTGAACGCAGGCGGTGAGTAGGCTGCACCCGGCACGCCGCCGATCGCAAGAATCCTCACCCCCTCGGGTCCGGGAAGGATCTTGCGATGTGTCGTCGCCCCGACCCGAATCGCGGTCTCTGGCCCGGCGTGCACGCGCTCGCCCTCGATCTCGAAGTCGGCCTCGCCGTCGAGTACTACGTAGACCTCCTCGGTGCCGGTGTCCGCATGATCGTGGTTGGGGTAGAAGTCGCCACCATTCGGGGGCATCTGCAGGATCTGCATCCCGAACGAGCTGGCCCCGAGCGCCGCGCGGGCGCGTAGAAAGAGGCCTCCCAGAATCGGCTCCATCTCATCGAAGCGCTTGACGGTGTAGTCGGCCATGCCTTCTCCCCGGGTTCGCGTGTGGACCTATCGCCAAGCCTACCGTTGGGTAGGCGCCCGTGCGCTTCCGCTCTGCGCGAGCCGCGGTCCGCGCTGCGCGGTGTCGTTTAGGATCTCGCCGCCGCTCGCTCATCGCGGCTAGCGCGCCACACACCGACCCGATGATGCCTGGGGACCCCCTCGACGAGTTTCACCCCTGGTGGTCACTGGGTGTCTTCGCGGTCTGCTTGTGGGTCATCCACGGCATCTCGGTGGTCGGCGAGCCCGAGAACGTCTAGTGACCTGAGTCATAGATCCGCTGGCACCCGGAAACGCCGGGCTTTGAGCGTCCGCCCCGGCGCCGTCGAAGCAAAGGCGGGGCTCACGGACTTCGCCTTCGGTCGCGCACTAACGACTCAGGTCACTAGACAGAGCTTGCCTTGAGCATGGTGCGGGGGTACGCACGTCCGGGCTTCCGCACGGCTCGGACTCGGGTGCGCCGGGCCACTGACACTGGTCAGGGCGCGCTGGCAAGCGCCGGCTCGCCGATGGCGCCGTCCAAGTGCGCGTCGAGCTCCGTCCGCAGCTGGTTGACGAGCGGAGAGTCGGGGAGTTGGTCCTGGAGCAGCGCGAGGCAGTGGCGATAGTGCGTCAATCGACGAGCGCGCGAGCGAGTGATCACGGCGCCGCCCGAGTGCGACTTGCGAGCGGGTGCCGGGCCCAGGCGCAGCTCGCGGACCTTCGAGAGCTTGTCGGCGGCAAACAGGATCAGCGCCTCCTCGCCCGCGCGAGCAACCTGCTCGCGCAGCGCGGCCTTGCGCTGCTCGTATCCCGTGACGTGCTCATCCTCGCTGACGGCGAGCACGAGCGTGGCGACTCGGCTGCCGAAGCGCTCGCGCAGGTCGGAGGCGACCACGTGGGTCTTCTCGATCGTGTCGTGCAGAACGCCGGCCGCTATCAGGTGGTCCGGCGCGCCGACGGAGTAGAGCAGCGAGGCGACCTCGAGCGGGTGCTCGATGAACGGGGCGCCATCCACCCGGCGCCGCTGCCCATCGTGTGCGCGGTTCGCGAATGCGACCGCCGCCTGCGTCTTTGGAAGCCCGTGGATGAAGCTCGGCATACGGGGCTGGTCGTCCATGATCGCCGAGCTTACAGCGTTCGCAAACTGCGACAAAATCCTGCACGCCGGAGTTCGCTGCTCCTCGTGGAACGTGAGGAACCGCCTGGACCGCTTTCCGCGTGAGTCACCCGGTGGCGCGGTCGTTGTGTGCCAAGTCGTTCAGGCCGGGCTAGGGCTGCTCGCGGTCGCGGTCAGGTGGCGAATCGGTAGGGGGGATACCCGGAGGGGTCACCTCGCCGTGTTTGATCGCCCGTGAGAGCCGGTGGCGCTCCGCCAGCGTGCCGGCGTCCAACGCACCGGAGCCGGCGGCAATGGAGATGGCGCTGCCGCCGCGACCTCTAAGGACAATGGCGCAGCCGACCGCGATCAGTGCCCCGGCGATCGGGCCGACCACATAGACCCAGTAGCTCGTGAAGTCCCCGCTCACCAGCGCGGGGCCGAAGGAGCGGGCGGGGTTCATCGATACGCCGCTCACCGGCGCCGCCCAGAGGCCGGCGAGCGCAATGTACCCGCCGACCCCCAGCGCGGCGATCGGCCCGACGTTCTGCGCGGCGGACGCTGTCCCCAGGATGACGCTCACGAGCCCCGCCGTGAGGACTACCTCCATCAGGAACGCCTGCCAATCGGCGTACCCCGGGCCGGGCAGGGTGGCGCCGAGATGCTGGATGTTTCCGAACACGGCGTCGAGGAAGAGGCACGCGAGCGTGGCGCCGATGAGCTGGATGATGATGTATCCCGTGACGCGCCTCCACATGAAGTCTCGGCGCATTGCAAACGCGAGCGAGACGGCGGGATTCAGATGGGCGCCCGACACCGCGCCCATGAACAGGATGATCGCCATGACCATGAGCCCGGGCGCCACCACGGCTGCGGCGAGACTGATCTGGCCCTCGCCGTGGAGGATCCCGCCGCCGGCGGCGACGAGCACCAGAAAGAACGTGCCGAGCAGCTCGGAGAAGAGCCTTCGCCACTCCAGGGCCGGGTCGTCGAACTCGGCCTTTGAGCCGAACTCGAGGGCAAGCAGACCCCGGCTCCGCGGACCGAGCAACCCGAGACCGGGAGCCTCCTCGTGCGCGACAGGCTCGTCTGGCATTGGCCGTACCCTAGCTCACACGTCACGACCAGGTCCGCGAGAACGGGCGCGACGGGGTGTTTGGCGGGGCAGGGGAAGTCCCGGGCCACCGGCGACTAGGCTGGCGCCCGCATGGACTCCAAGCCCACCATCGTTTCGTCGCCCGCGGGCGTGGAGCTACGGACGTTTCCTGACGTCGGGCGTCGCCGGCGCGACGTCTCCCGCGGCCCGGCCCGCGAGGGCACGGGAAGGACCGCGGGAGAAGGCCGGTCGCGCGCTATGCGTGGACCGCGTGGCGTGTGCTTGGGCGGGCCGATGGGCGTGAGCTCCGCGCGCGCCCGCGCGCTGCCCGGCGCACCTGAACGCGCTCCGCGTCCTCGGCGTCGCTGATCGCCCAGCCGAGCCGCTCGACGAGTTGCATCGCCGAGTGGTCGTCGCTGAGGTGCACCGACTCGACGCGCTCGTCGAGCAGGACTTCGGCCTGGTCTTGCTGGTTCTGGTCGGCTATCACCATGACTCTGGGCATGGGGCTCCCTTCTGGGGGGTGGAGGAGGGACGCCGCCGGGCCAGCGACTCAGCGCTGGCCCGGCGACGCGAGGGGTGCCCGGGAAGGGGGGGTTCTCCCGGGCGGAGGAGGCCGCTCAACGTCAGCGACGTATACATCGCCCGATCACGCCGGCCGGCGCCGCTACGGCGCCGGCCGCACGACCCGCTGGAAACTCGTGTTCCCATGTGCCGATGAACGTGATGGACGACATTGCTCAGTTAGTATATCAGGAATATGTATAATCAACCAAAGAACCTCGCAAGACACTCGAGGACGCTGCGGAAACCAGTTCGTCAGAGGCCCTTCTCGCGACCACGATGATCAAGATCGACGTACATCAACACGTTTGGACCGAGCCGCTCGTGCGGGCGCTGGCGAGCCGTAGCGAGCTGCCCTTCGTTCGCGTCGAAGGCGGGCTGACGGTGCTGTTCCTGGCCGGCGAGCGTCCTTACGTGATCGACACCAGCGCCGAGACACCTGATCGTCGCGCCGCTCTGCTCGAGCGCGACGGCCTGGACGAGGCGCTGGTGTGCCTCTCGAGCCCCCTGGGGATCGAGTCGCTGCCACGCGAGCAGTCGGTGCCCCTGATCGACGCCTACCACGAGGGGGCGCTCTCGCTCGGTGAGCCCTTCGGAGTCTGGGGCGCGATCGCCCTCGACCGCCCCGACCCGGCCGACGTCGACCGCGTCCTCGACCGTGGCTGCGTCGGGCTCTCGCTTCCCGCCGGCGCGCTGGCGGACGTGGACGCCGTCTCCGGCCTGCGCCCGCTGCTGGCGCGCCTGGAGTCGCGGGGGGCCCCGCTGTTCATCCATCCGGGACCCGGCCCGGGTTCCGGGGTGCCGGCCGTGGCGGACGCGCCGCTATGCGAGCCACTGTGGTGGCCGGCGCTCACCCGCTACATCGCCCAGATGCAGGCGGCCTGGCTTGCCTTCGTCAGCGCCGGCCGCGCGGAGCATCCCGAGCTGCGTGTCGTCTTCTCGACGCTCGCCGGGCTGGCTCCGCTGCACGCGGAGCGCCTCTACTCGCGTGGCGGGCCGAGCCCGTGGCTCGCCGACCCCCTGCTCTTCTACGACACGTCCTCCTACGGCCCCGTGGCCGTGCTCGCGCTGGAGGCGGTCGTCGGAGCTCAGCAGCTCCTGTACGGTTCCGACCGGCCGGTCGTCGAGCCGGCCGAGCTCGACATGCCCGACGAGCTCGACTGGGACCCGATCGCGCACGGGATGCTCCGCGCGTTCGGCTCAGGCCGAATGGCCGCCGCGCGATGAGCACGCCGGCGGACATCCACTCGGTGAACCCGACGGCCGTGTTCGGGGGCTCGATGAGCGCGGGCCGGCTCTCCTCGGTCCCGCGCCCGCGGGGACGGGATCTATCCGGCGCGGAGCTTCAGGATTTCGTCGTCGAGCTCGCCGATCGACCCGAGCTGTGGATCGACCTGGTGACCCACGACGCCAACCAGCGCCATTACGAGGAGCTCTTGAACGACGATCACCTCACCGCGTGGCTGATCTGCTGGCTGGACGACCACGACACGGGTTTTCACGATCACGGCCACTCCGCCGGCGCGGTGGCGGTGGTCAGCGGGCGCATGCGCGAGGAGCGGCTCGTCCTCGACGGTCCCCCGCGCGACCGTCTGTTCTCGGCGGGCGAGGCCTTCGGCTTCTCACCGGCGGACATCCACCGTATTCACCACGCGGGCTCGGGTCCGGCGGTCACGCTGCATGTCTACTCACCGCCGCTCCTGCGGATGGGCGCCTATTTCGTCGACGAGGAGGGCCTGCTCGCTCGTAGGGCGATGTCCCCGGCCGAGGAGCTGCGGCCGCTGGAGGGCACCGGCGCCGGGGGCGATGGACGTTGATCGTGAGCGGAACGGCAAGACCAGGAAGGCCCGGCCGCGGAGACTCCCACGGCGCGAGGCGTCCGCGTCTCCGCGGACCGCGGGGGCCGAGCCCGAACCGAATACCATCATGGCTCAGGACCCGCGCCAATGAGCGCAGGTCGGCCAACCAAAGCGCGGATTGAGAGGAAGACGAAGATGGCGCTTCAATTAGGCGACACCGCCCCCGACTTCGAGGCGGACACGACCGAGGGCAGGATCCGCTTCCATGACTGGATAGGGGGCTCCTGGGCGGTGCTGTTCTCCCACCCCAAGGACTTCACCCCGGTCTGCACGACAGAGCTCGGCTACATGGCGAAGATCAAGCCCGACTTCGACCGCCGTGGCGTCAAGATCATCGGGCTGTCGGTCGATCAGGCAGGCGACCACGAGAGGTGGGCGCGCGACATCGAGGAGACCCAGGGGACCGCACCGAACTACCCGATCATCGCCGACCCCGACTTCAAGGTATCGAAGGCCTACGGGATGCTGCCCGCGGACACCTCTGGTGATGCGAGCGCTCGCACGCCCGCCGACAACCAGACGGTGCGCAACGTCTTCGTGATAGGCCCGGACAAGAAGATCAAGCTGATCCTGGTCTACCCGATGACCACGGGGCGCAACTTCGACGAGGTGCTGCGAGTGATCGACTCGCTGCAGCTGACGGCGAACCACAAGGTGTCAACGCCCGTCAACTGGAAGTCGGGCGAGGACGTGATCATCGCCGGGTCGGTCTCCGACGAGGAGGCCAAGAAGATCTACCCGGACGGCTGGGAGTCGCCGAAGCCCTACATTCGAATCGTGCCTCAGCCGAGCTGAGGAGCGCGACGCCCCGAGCGAAGCGGTCGCGACGGCGAAGCTCGACCAGAGAGGGTTCGCGTAGGAGCAGGAAGCTCTGATGCTGTTCAAGCAGATCACACATGACGACCTCGGCTGCGCCTCCTACCTGATCGGCGACGAGCAGGTAGGGGTTGCTGCCGTGGTCGACCCGCGCTTTGAGATCGACGAGTACCTCGAGCTCGCCCGCTACCGGGGCGTCAACATCGAGCACGTTCTGGAGACCCACAACCACGCTGACCACGTGTCCGGGCACGGACGCCTCGTCGCGGCCACCGGCGCGCGCATCCACATCCACCGCGCGGCCGCCCCTGACTACGATCACGAGCCGTTCGAGGACGGCTGGGAGCTGCGACTGGGATCGCTGACGATCCGTGCCTTGCACACTCCAGGACACCGTCCCGAGCACACGGCGTTCCTGCTGATCGACACCCACCGTGGACCCGAGCCGTGGGCGGTCCTGAGCGGCGACAGCCTGTTCGTCGGGGAGGTCGCCCGCACCGACCTGGCGATCGAGAAGACCCTGGGGGCGCGCCAGATCTTCAACTCGGTGCACGAGAAGCTCCTGGCGCTGGGCGACGACTGCGAGCTCTGGCCGGCCCACCTTGGGGGATCGATGTGCGGGGGGCCCGGCATGGATTCGAAGATCTGCTCGACGATCGGGTTCGAGAAGCGGCACAACCCGGCCCTCGCGATCGACGACGGCGAGGAGTTCGTGGCGCGGGCCGTGGCCAACCTCGGGCCGCAGCCCCCCAACTTCGAGGGGATCGTGGAGCTCAATCGCGGGCCCTTGGTAACGACCGGTATCGAGGTGCCCGCGCTTTATCCCCATCAGGTGCTGCTCAAGCGAGACGAGGGGGCGCTGCTGGTGGACGTGAGGACCGATCTGCAGTTCGACGATGTCCATATCCACGGTTCGATCTGCATCCCCTCGTTCAGCTCGGGCTTCGGGTCCAAGCTGGCGTGGCTGGCCGATCACGACCAGGAGATCGTGTTCATCGGTCGCGACGACGCCGACGGACGGCGGGCCGCGAAGCTCGCGCTCGCGGTCGGGGTCCGCAACATCACCGGTCTGCTCGCCGGTGGAATGACCAACTGGCGCCAGGAGCGACACCCCGCGGACCACACCGATCGGGTCTCGGCTCAGGACCTGATCAGCTGGCTTGTCAACGAGCCCGACCTGCAACTGCTCGATGTCCGCGAGCGCCGCGAATGGGAAGTGGGTCACCTACCCGGTTCCGTGTTCAGGCCGTGGCACGACATCAAGGGAATCCCCGACGGGCTGGATGCCACCCGTCCGATTGCCGTCATCTGCGCTATCGGGGCGCGGGCCGGGATCGCGGCCAGCCTGCTGAAGCGCTACGGGGCCAGAGACGTGGTCCACGTCGTCGACGGTGGCGTCCCGGATCTCGGCATCGGGGGCCTGCAGCTCGCGTCGGGGCCCGAGTCGGGGTCGGGGTCCCCTCCCGAGATGCTCGTGTAGGACAGGGTCCACCCTGCCACACCCCAGAGCGCGTAGCCGGCGAGGGTCCGGCGGCGCATGACCACGGTCAGTCGAGGTAGGTGACGTAGGTGCGTGGATCCTCACGAGGGGGCACGGAGCTCTGCTGGCGGGGCGGACCGAGGTGGATCAGCCCGAGCACGTGCTCCTGGGGCGGGAGGTCCACGGCGGCGCGACCCTCGGGGGCGCGCAGGACGGCCGGTGTCCTCCAGTAACCGGCGAGCCCTCGAGCGTGGGCGGCGAGAAGCACGATGTAGGCGGCGATCGCGGCCGCGTGCAG
Source organism: uncultured Solirubrobacterales bacterium (assembly GCA_963811445.1). GTDB lineage: Bacteria > Actinomycetota > Thermoleophilia > Solirubrobacterales > Solirubrobacteraceae > Palsa-744. The sequence goes on along the minus strand of CAWERP010000008.1, from coordinate 57,306 downwards.
GTCCTCCCGGTCCTGGAGCGGGTCGCCGGCGAGCACGGCGCTGACCACGATGAGCGTCGGCGCGCGGTTGAGCTTCGCCTCGTGCTCTCTCCCGGCCGCCCGCTTCAGGCGCGCCAGCGCTTCAGGGCCGAGGACCCGGAAGCGCCACGGGTTGGTCGCGTGATGGTTAGGCGCCCAGCGCGCAAGCTCGAACAGCTCGTCGAGGGTCTTGCGATCGACGCGCTCGGGGCCGAAGGCCTTGTGTGTGCGACGGGTGCGGATCGCCTGTTCGACATCCATCGGTTGAGGATATGCGGCGATTGGCGCCGGCTCTCAGATCATGCTCGTGACCATCAGAACCCCGATCGCGACGAGCACGCACACGGTGAACACGTTCCCCCACCGGTCGAGCCATCTCCCCTGCACCCGGTAGCCGCCGAAGCAGGCGAGTAGGTCAGCCCGACTCCTAGCGACGAACCAGCGATGCTCTTCGCTGTCCCGCGGGCAGCGCCGCGAGGCGGCGGCGCAGACGCTCGCCGATCGTGGGCGGCTGTTGGCCGCGTCGTGGATCTAGATCCGCGCCGCACAGCGCGCAACCGGCGGCAAACGCGCTCACGCGCTCACCGCACGAGGGGCAGACATGGGGTCCGGAGGGTCGCATGCAGGCAATCAAACCGCATACATCTGTGTGGGGGATTAGGGGCGGCTAAGAGCTGATTAAGCGTTGAGGTGGGTCGCGAGCCACGGCCGCGTCACTTTCCCGCCAGTCTTGACCGAGCTGGCCGTCTCAGGTAACTCGCCGACCGACGCGGGCCAGGTAGAGTTCGAGCTGCGCGGACGTCGGCGCGGTTCCAGGCTTGAGGCCGCCGGCGCATCACCGCAGACAATCGCGAGCGGGGAGCAATCGGCATGGATCGCGATCGCGGCGGGCAGGGACGCAGGGCGAAGCGACGGGTACTCAACGTGATCGCGACGCTGCTCGTCATCGCAGCCGCGGCGCTGGGCGCAAGCGCGCCCGTCGCGCTCGGCGCTAGCTCGCCCAACCCGTTTCGTGCGGGGGTGGTTCTCGTGGGCTTCCGCCCCGGGGTCTCGGCGGCGCAGCGCCATGCGATCGAGCGCGCGGCAGGCGCCCGGGGCGACCGTCAGCTCGGTCCGACCATCAGGCCGGCCGGCCGCGGACGGGTCGCCGGTCAGGACTTCGTCGCGCCCCGCGAGCTCCGGGTTCCCGCGAGCCGGGTGATGGCTGTCGTGGGCCGGCTGCGGCACGCTCGCGCCGTGGGCTACGCGGAGCCTGACTACCTGATGCAGGCCAGCGCGACGCCGAGCGATCCCTCGTTCCAGCTGCAGTGGGCTTCGAGCAACACCGGACAATCGGTCCCCACCCAGGGCGTCGAAGAAATGCTCGGGCCGCCTGGCGCCGGCACGCCCGGAGCCGATGACAGCGCGCTGAAGGCGTGGGGAACAAGCACCGGAAGACGCTCGATTGTGATCGGCGAGACCGATACGGGCGTGGACTACACCCACCCGGACCTGGCCGCCAACATCTGGTCGAACCCGGGCGGGATCGGCGGCTGTGCGGCCGGCACCCACGGCTACGACGTGCTGAGGAAAGCCTGCAATCCGATGGACGAAGACATCGCCCGTGGCGGCCACGGCACCCACGTCGCGGGCATCATGGGCGCGGTCGGCAACAACGGCCTTGGCGTAGCCGGGATGAACTGGCAGACGACGATCCTTCCGGTCAAGTGGATGGAAAACGCGAGCAGCGGCTCAACCGGCGCGCTGATCGAAGCATTGCAGTGGCTGGTGGCGGCCAGGCAGAAGGGGGTGAACATCCGGGTGGTCAACGACTCGGACACCTTCTTCGGAACCGCCTTCTCGCAGGCGCTCTCCAATGAGGTCGACACGCTCGGCGCGAACAACATCCTGTTCGTGGCCTCGGCCGGCAACACGGGCAACAACAACGACGAAGTCGCGGTACAGCGCTACCCGTGCGGCTATGACCGCCCGAGCGAGATCTGCGTCGCGGCGAGCAACAACAACGACCAGCTGCCGGAATGGGCCAACTACGGGCCTCACACCGTCGACCTCGCCGCGCCGGGCGTGAGCATCTACTCCACGCTGCGCGAAGGCAAGTACGGGTACCTGAGCGGAAGCTCGATGGCGGCTCCCCAGGTATCCGGAGCCGCGGCCCTGATCCTCTCGGTGGCGCCCTCGCTCTCCGCGGCGGCGGTGAAGGCGCGAATCCTCGAAGGCGTCGACAAGCTGCCGTCGCTGGCCGGTCGCGTGATCACCGGTGGTCGGCTCGACGTGTGCAAGGCCCTGCCCGGCTGTGCGCCCGCGGTCTCGCCTCCCGTCAGCACGACCCGCCCCACGATCTCCGGGGCGGCGCGCGTGGGCCGCAGGTTGAGCGCGAAAACGGCCTCGTGGACTGAAAGCCCGACCGGCTATGCGTATCAGTGGCAGCGCTGCTACTCGTTCTGGTGGAACGACACGACGTGCTCCGCGATCCCGGGGGCCACGGGTCCGGAGTACACGGTCGGCTGGCGGGACCTGGCCTCCAGGCTGCGGGTCGCGGTCACCGCCTCGAACTCGGCCGGCTCCTCGGCCGCGGCCGACTCTCGTGAGACGGCCTCCGTGCGGTTCTGACCCGCGAGAGCCGCGGGCCGGCCAGGGTCGAGACGGCCGCTCGCCGTCGGCGATAGCCGATCTGGCCTCCGGGTTCGCAGCCGGCTCGCCCGGAGAACTACGCGCAGCGATGTGGGAGACCTCGGATGACCGTGCCGGCCATGCGGTGTGGAATCGGGCGACAACCCGGTTCTACACCAGAGGAGTGCATCATGGCCGAGATCAGTGGTGGCGAGCTGTTCGCCAGAGCGCTTGCGGCCGAGGGCGTCGAGTTCCTCTTCGGACTGCCCTCTCCGGAGGTCGACCCCCTGCTCGCGCAGCTGGCGGCCCACGGCATCCGCCTGGTGCCGGTGCGCCACGAGGCCGCGGGCGTGCACATGGCCGAAGGCCTGTACAAGACGACGGGCCGCGCCGCTGCCGTTCTCGGCAATCCGGGGCCCGGGTCGGCGAACCTGCTGCCGGGCGTGATCACCGCTCGCCACGAGGGCGTGCCGGTGCTCGTCGTGACCTCGCAGCACCGGCTGGGCATCGTCTACCCGTCGCCCCCTTCGACCTTCCAGGGCCAGGATCAACTCGACGTGTTCCGCCCGGCGGTGAAGTGGGGAGGGCCGATCCTCGAATGGGGCCGCATCCCTGAGGTGCTGCGCCTCGCGTTTCGCGAGATGTGGGCCGGGCGGCCGGGGCCGGTCCACATCGAGCTGCCGGCGCCGGTTCTCTATGAGCTCGGTGACGAGGAGCAGGCGCCGGTGCTCGCGCCCGCGTCCTACCGGCCGGGGCACCCGCAGGCCTCCGAGGAGCAGCTTGCGCAGGCAGCCGAGCTGTTGGCGTCCGCCGAGCGGCCGCTGGTCGTGTCCGGCTCGGGGGTCGACAGGGCCGAGGCCAACGAGGCGCTGATCGAGCTTGTCGAGCTGCTCGGCTGTCCCGTCCTGACGACGATGGCCGGGCGCTCAAGCGTGTCGCTCGGACACCCCAACTACGTGTTCGGCTTCGGGGCAGCTGGCGACCTCGCGCGCAGCGAGGCCGACGTGATCCTCGTCGCGGGCTCGCGCATGGGGAACCTCGACCTTCCGTTCGACAAGTACTGGGGCGACCCGGTGGGCCAGCGACTGATCCAGATCGACGTCGAGCCCCGCAACATGGGCGTCACCCGCCCGCTCGCCCTCGGGATCGTCGCGGATGTCAACCACGCGCTGCGGGGCATCGGCAGGATGTTGAGCGCGAAACCGGTCACGCGGCGCGACGGCGCCGACCTGCAGCGCTACCGCGGGGCCGACGAGGCCTGGCGCGAGGCTCAGTTCGCCGCCGTCGCGGAGTGGCAGGGGCCGGGGATTCATCCGGCGCATGCGATCCAGGTCATCGGGGAGGTCTTCGGCGAGGAGGCCGTGTTCGTCGTCGACGGCGGCAACACCTCGCTGTGGGCCTACTCGTTCCTGCCGCCGACGGCCCCGCGCTCCTACCACAGCATCCTCGAGCTGGGCATGCTCGGCACGGGGATCCCCTCGGCGATCGGCGCCAAGCTGGGAGCGCCCGGTCGCCGCGTCGTGTGCGTGACCGGCGACGGCGCCGCCGGCTTCAACGCGATGGAGATGCAGTCGGCCGCGCGCGAGCAGCTGGACATCACCACGATCGTCTTCGCGGAGGGGTCCTGGACGATGGAGGAGCCCAACGAGCTCGCCCTGTACGGCCAGACATTCGGAACCGCGCAGGGCCAGGTGCGCTGGGACGTGATGGCCGAAGGCCTCGGCTGCCACGGCGAGTACGTCGAGCGGCTGGAGGACATCGAGCCCGCGCTGCGGCGCGCTTCCGGCACAAGGGGCCCCAGCCTCGTCTGCCTGCGGACCGACCACGATGCGAACCTCGCGATCGCACCCGACATGATGGGCCGCTTCTTCGAGGTCTACTCGGGGCCGATGCCGGTCGAGATGCCGCTGGGCATGTGACGCGTCGCCCGTCCGCGGCGATCCCGGCGGTCAGCCGGCCAGAGGCTCGGGCGTGCCGTGGCGCAGGTCGATCTTCAGCCCTGTTTCGCGCTCTGAGACGTCCCACAGGCGGGCGATCGCCCGGTCCGTTCCCGGCCGCAGGATCGGCCGTCGAACCGGTGCGCCGCTGTTGACGTAGCGCGGCGCGTAGAACTCGCCGCCCTTGGCCGCGGGATCGGTTGCCGCGCGCAGCTGAGGTAGCGCGCCCTCTTCGGGCGACATGCCCATCGCGCCCGCGAGCCGGTGGAAGAACTTCTGCGACAGGCCGCCGCCGGTCTCCTGCACGCTCACGGCCTGCAGGTCCGTGTTCGAGAGGCCCGGGTGGGCGATCAGGCTCGACGCCGGCGCGCCCGCCGCCTCGAGGCGGCGCTGCAGGCCCACGCCGAAGTGGAAGTTGGCGAGCTTCGACTGGCCATACGCCCGCCATGGCCGGTATCTGCCGTGCAGGTGGGGGTTGGCGGGATCGACGGCCCGGCCCATGTGGTGGGCGGTGCTCGTCACCGTGACGATCCTCGCTGCGCGCGCGCGCAGCAGCGCCGGCATGAGCAGGGCGGTCAGGGCGTAGTGCCCGAGGTGATTGGTTCCGAACTGCATCTCGAACCCGTCTGCGGTGCTGCGCTCGGGGATCCCCATGACGCCGGCGTTGTTCACGAGGATGTCGATCTGCTCGTGCTCGGCGAGGATCTGCTCGGCCGCCTCGCGCACCGATGCCTGCGAGCCCAGGTCGAGCGGGACCACCTCCAGCGAGGCATCGGGTAGGCCGGCTCGGATGTCGGCGAGCGCCCGGTCGGCCTTCTCCTGGTTGCGAGCAGCCATCACGACGTGTGCGCCCCCGCCGGCCAAGGCTCGTGCGGTCTCGAGGCCGAGTCCGCCGTTTGCTCCGGTCACGACCGCGACTCGCCCGGTCAGGTCGGGTATGTCAGCAGCAGTCCAGCTCACTTGGGCCAACCTCCCTTTGAACGCTCATTCGGATCGCGCCACGATACCGGGGGCTAGGAGAAGTGCGTGATCGGGCGCTCGAGCCGCTCGCCGTCGAGCGTCAGGTCGACCTTCTCGTTGTAGAAGGCGATCAGCCCGGCTATCGGGAGCAGTTGACGGGTTGGGAAGTCATACGCCCAGGCCACGTCCGCTCGCAGCTCATCGCCGATGCGCGCCGACCAGTAGCCGCTCGTGTTGCCCTTGTAGGGGCAGGACGTGGCGGTCTGGGTCGCCGCCAGATTGTCGAACTTGACGTCCGTGCGATCGAGGTAGTAGCGGGTCGGCAGGCCGGTCTCGAAGACCATCACCGGACAGGATGACTCGGCGAGGACTAGGCTCTCGAGCTCGACGCGGACGTCGCGTTTGGAGCGCAGCGCATCGACGCGAACATAGGGGTTGCGGGGATGGACGAAGACCTCCTCGTCCTCCTCGAACCACCCGTCGAGGGCAGCCCACTCGAAGCGCACGGTGCCGGCCAACCCCTCCAGCGCATCGTCGGCGTACACGTGGGCGGCACCCGGTCGCGAGACCTCGCCGACGCGCAGGCCGTGTCGGCGCGCCGGCCCGCGGCGCAGGCGCTCAGGTTGCTCCTCGTCCACGAGCACGGCCGGATCCACGTCGGCGAGCGGGATGTAGTACTGCGGATAGTTGACCGACTCCCACACGTACAGAGCGCGGGTCGTGTCGAACACGACGGCCCCGCCCAGAAGGGCGCGAACCCGCCGTGGAGCCGGCTCGATGTGGTTCACGGGGGTGAGCATCTGCGGGTAGTCGCTCACGGTCTCAGCTTAGAAGCCCGCGCCGCGCCGCACGCGTCAGGGCCGGCCGGGAAGCCGGCCGACCGATGAAGTGGGTCAGCAGCATTCCCTCGTTCGGAGCGAGGAACTCGGCCATCAGGAGCCTCCTTTGGGTCGTTTGACGTGGGCTCCCGGATCCTCGCGGTCGCGCGCCGACCAACCCGACCAGCGTTCGACGTCGACCGCCAGCACAGGGCCCGTCGGGCGCTGCTGCGGGTGGCGCTCGGCGAGCAGCTCGACGGAGCCGCGAGCCTCCGGCTCGGCGGGGTCCAGCACCCTGGCGGCCCCGTCGGCGCGCACCCACCACAGCTCGCTCCAGTCGGCGTCGTCGTAGTGGTCGACGAGGACCGACACCCGGGGATTGGACCTGATGTTCTGAAGGCGCCGGAGCTCCGTTGTGCGCTTCGGCTTGGCGTCCACCACGCTGTAGATCGTCTCGCCCGCGAGCGCGAAGACGATCGGCACGAGATGCGGGCGCCCGCCGGGGTCGGCCGTGGCGAGCCGCGCAACCCGGCCCGCCGCGAAACGGCGCCGCGCCTCCTGCGCGGTCACTCGCCGTGGAGCTCGGCGATCGCATTCTCCCAGCGCTCCAGCGCGCGTTCGATCGGCCCGAGTCCCGCGGAGGGGATCCAGCGCACGACGCGGCGCACGCCCGCCTTCTCGAATTCCTCGAGAACCGCCGGTTTGGCCGGCGCGCCCATCACCATCACGTCGATCGGGCGCTCGGCGCGGGCCCACAGCTCGCGCGCCCGCCCCAGCAGGTCGTCGCCGACGTAGTTGGGCAGCCAGGCGTCGCCGATGCGCAGGACGCGGTCGAGCACGGTCGGGCCGTTGCCACCCACGAGCACGGGCGGATGCGGTCGCTGAGCGGGCTTCGGCCATGACCAGATGCGCTCGAAGTTGACGTGCTCGCCGTGGTAGCTCGCCTCCTCCTGCGTCCAGATCGCCTTCATCGCCTCGACCCGCTCGGCCATGATCGCCATCCGCACGCGCGGATCGGTGCCGTGGTTGAGCATCTCCTCCCGGTTCCAGCCCGCGCCCACGCCGAACTCCAAGCGCCCACCGGAGAGATGGTCGATACTCGCAACCTCCTTGGCGGTCGTGATCGGGTCGCGCTCGACGACCAGGCAGATGCCGCTGGCGATGCGCAGCTTCGACGTCGTGGCAGCGGCCGTGCTGAGGGCGACGAACAGGTCGTATGAGTGTGAGTATTTGCGCGGCAGCTCTCCGCCTGCCGGATAGGGGGTCTCGCGGCTCGCCGGTATGTGCGTGTGCTCGGGGAAGAACAGCGACTCGTGCCCGCGCTGCTCGACAAGCCGCGCCAAGGTCCCCGGGTCGACGCCGTAGTGCGTCGCGAAATAGCCGATGCCGAACTCCATGGCGGGAGTCTAGGCGCGCTCGCTGTCTGCAGGCGCTCGCTCGCTGTCTTCAGGCGCTCGCTCACTGTTCAGCATGAGGGCGGAGACCGCCGGGCCGTCGGTGCCGAGCCGGCGAACATTCACGCGGGCTTGTAGATCGTCACGACGGCGGCGCCGCCGAGGCCGATGTTGTGCTGGAGGGCCACCTTCGCGCCCTGCACCTGACGCGCGTCGGCCTGTCCGCGCAGCTGCCAGCACAGTTCGCTGCACTGCGCGAGGCCCGTGGCGCCGAGCGGATGACCCTTCGAGATCAGCCCGCCGGACGGGTTGACGACCCAGCGCCCGCCGAAGGTCGTGTCCTCGTCGTCGACGAGCTCGTGCCCGTGGCCCTCCTCGGCCAGACCCAGCGCCTCGTAGGTGATCAGCTCGTTCGCACTGAAGCAGTCGTGGAGCTCGATCACTTGGATGTCCTCCGGCCCAACCTGCGCCTCCTCGTAGGCCTGCCGCGCGGCCTGCCTGCTCATGTCGTAGCCGACGATCTTGATGCAGTCGGCGGTCTCGTCGAACGTCGAGGCGAGGTCCGTGACCATCGCCTGGCCTGCGATCTCGATGGCCTGAGGCCAGAGCTCGCGCTCGTCTACGAACCGCTCGCTCGCGACGATCGCCGCCGCGGCGCCGTCGGAGGTCGGCGAGCACTGCAGCTTGGTGAGCGGCTCGTGGATCATCCTCGCTGCCTTTATGTCCTCGATCGAGTACTCCTGCTGGAACTGCGCGTAGGGGTTGTTGACCGAGTGCTTGTGGTTCTTCCAGCCGATCCACGCATAGTGGTCGGGCGTGGAGCCATACCTCTGCATGTGGTCGCGTCCGGCGTTCCCGAACATCTGCGGCGCGAACGGCGACTCCTCCGCGGGGCGCAGCTCGAACATCCGCGTCATGTGCTTGTCCATCGCCGGCGTGCGGTCGGTGTACTTCATCCCCAGCGAGCCCCGCTCCATCTTCTCGAAGCCGACCGCAAGCGCGCAGTCCACGAGGCCGCCCTTGACGGCCTGGCGAGCGAGGAACAGCGCACTCGAGCCGGTCGAGCAGTTGTTGTTGACGTTGACGACCGGGATGCCCGTCAGGCCGAGCCCGTAGATCGCCCGCTGACCGTATGTCGAGTCGCCATAGCAGTAGCCGGCGAAGGCCTGCTGCACGAGCTCGTAGGGGATTGCGGCGTCGGCAAGGGCGGCCGATCCGGCCTCAAGCACCCACTCCGGGTAGTCGCCCTCCTTGGTGCCGGGCTTGTCGAACTTCGACATCCCCACTCCGATCACGAACGTCCGGTTACTCATGTGGCTGCTTCCTTTCTGACGGCGGCGTCGATCGCCTGCGCGACCCGGCGCGCAAGCGGGGGGGAGGCGCGGCTGAGGACGTACATGACCCACGCCTCGGCGGTGACCGGCATCACGGGACTGTCCCGCGAGACCGCGCGCAGGATGCGCCTGGCCACACGATCGGGTCCGTAGTTGCGGCGTTCATAGAGACGCACCACGCGCTCGCGCTCGTCGGCCGACGGCCCACGCATGCGACTCGTTCTGGTGATCGGCGTGTTGATCAGCCCGGGACACACCGCGGTCACGCCGATCCCGTGCGGGCGTAGCTCGATGCGAAGGGCCTCGGAGAGCCCAAGCACGGCGAACTTCGTGGCCGTGTAGGCGGACAGGGCCGGGTTGGCGAAGAAGCCGGCCGCCGAGGAGAGGTTGACGACATGCCCGCCGCGAGCGCGCTGCACCATGGCGGGAACGAACATGTGGCAGCCGTGAACGACGCCCATCACGTTGATCGGGAGGATCCACTCCCAATCGTCGAGCTCGGTGTCAAGGAAGCCGGCTCCCAGCCCGACGCCGGCGTTGTTCACCAGCAGGTCAACCGCGTCGACCTGCTCGTGGACAGCATCCGCGAACGCCTGCATCTCTGCGCGCTTCCCGACGTCGACGCGTTGCGCGAGCACATTGCGGCCCAGATGGCCGGCGTGGGCCTGGGTCTCGTGCAGCCCGATCTCGTCGACGTCGCAGATCGCCAGGTCGGCGCCGCGAGCCGCGCAGAGGAGTGCCGTCTCGCGGCCGATTCCACTGCCGGCGCCGGTGACCACGACCATCTTTCCATCGAGCCGCTCGGCGTCCATCAACGGCCGATCTCGCGCCGCGGGCGCATCGCCTTCATCGCTTGAGAATAGACCCGCGAGGGGTGATGTGGATCTGCGGGCGCCCGACGTGTCGTCAACCAGAAGAGGCCCGCGAAGATCGCCAAGCCTGCGATGTTCGCGAACAGCTTGTAGTCCACGGTGATCGAGCCGAAGATGTCCGCGCGGGCCGGTCGCACCGAGGGGATGAGCCCGGCGGCGCTGAACAGGCCGTCCACGATCAGCGCGGCGAGCACCATCGTCACGAACATCAGCGCGACGATCCGCCACGCGAAGGCCCCCCCGTAGTACTTGCGATAGATCAACACGATCGGCACGATGATCAGGTCGGCGAAGATGAAGGCGATCACTCCCGTCGGGCGTCGCGGCCGATGCGCCGGACCCCGTCCCGGGTAGGCTCCGCGCTCCGCCCCCGCCGCGGCACTGCGGCGGCCGGGCCCTGGCAATCGAGAGGGGAGCTCAGGAGATGATCGTCGTGGTTGGGAGAGTCGTGACCGATGCGCCCAGGCGGGACGAGCTCATCCGCATAGCGCAGGCGGTCGCGAGGGCCTCGCGCGCCGAGGAGGGATGCTTGAGCTATCGGATCTACGAGGACAGCGAGATCGAGAACGAGTTCGTTTTCGTCGAGGAATGGGAGAGCCAGGAGGCGCTGCAGAGGCATTTCGGCACGCCGCACATTGCCGAGTTCATGGCGGCGGTGCCCGGCGCGGTCGTCGCTGCGCCGGACGTCAAGTTCCACACGATCGCGAGCACCGTGGACCTCGCCGACCTCAACCCAGGCTAGGCGCCGGCGTTACGCTGGGCGACGTGGTGCTGCACCCCATCGCCGACTCTCGGTCTGTGTCGTGATCGGCCTGACCGTGCTGCTCTAGGGGCGATGCGAACCGGCGAGCTGGGCTTCTGGTGGCGGTCGGTGGGCGGCCCGGGACCGGCGCGTCCCGCGCTCTCCGGGCCGGCCGAGGCCGACGTCGCGATCGTGGGGGCCGGCTACACCGGCCTGTGGACCGCCTATTACCTCAAGCGGGCCGAACCGGCGCTTCGCATCGTCGTCCTGGAGCGCGAGGTCGCGGGCTTCGGCGCCTCCGGTCGAAACGGCGGCTGGGTGTCGGGCTTCTTCTCCGGACCTGCGCGCGTGTACGAGCGGCGCGGCGGGCCCGCGGGCTTCGCGGCGCTCCAGCGGGCGATGTTCGAGACCGTCGATGAGGTCGGCCGCGTGCTGGCCGACAACGAGATCGACGCGGACTTCCTGAAGGCCGGACACCTGAGCGTGGCTCTCAACGAGCCTCAGGCGCTGCGCCTGCGCGAGATGGTGGCCGGCGGCCGCGCGCACGGGCTCGGCGAGGAGGACCTGCGCGAGCTGAGCCGCGGAGAGCTCGAGGATCGGCTGAGGGTCGCAGGCGCGCGCGGCGCGACCTTCTCTCCGCACGTCGCGAGCGTGCACCCGGCCAAGCTGCTCGCCGGCCTGGCCGCGCAGGTCGAGCGGCTCGGCGTGACGATCCATGAGGGCACGCCGGTCAGCGAGATCCGGCCGCGGGAGGCGATCACGCCGGCCGGGGCCGTGCGCGCCCGCTGGGTGGTTCGCGCCACCGAGGGATACACCGCCGGCCTGCGCGGCCTGCGCCGGGCGCTTGTGCCGATGAACAGCTCGATGATCATCACGGACCCCCTTCCTGCCGAGGTGTGGGAGCAGATCGGCTGGGCGGGCCGGGAGGTGGTGAACGACGCGGCGCACGTCTTCGTCTACCTGCAGCGCACCCCGGACGGGCGCATCGCCATCGGGGGTCGCGGCGTGCCCTATCGGTTCGGCTCGCGGACGGACGGGTCCGGCGATACGGCGAGCGCGACCGTCAAGAGCCTGCACGAGAAGCTCGTCGCGATGTTCCCGGCTGCGGCCGGCGCGAACGTGGATCACGCGTGGTCGGGCGTGCTCGGCGTGTCGCGCGACTGGTGCATCTCCGTTCGGGCGGATCCGGGCTCCGGGCTCGCCTCGGCGGGCGGCTACGTCGGCGAGGGGGTGGCCGCCGCGAACCTGGCCGGACGCACGCTGCGCGACCTCGTGCTCGGCGAGCAGAGCAGCCTCACGGCGCTGCCGTGCGTGGGGCGCCGCCCGCGGCTGTGGGAGCCCGAGCCCGCCCGCTGGGCCGCGATCCGCGGGGCCTACTCGCTGTACCGCCGCGCCGATCGCAACGAGCGGCTGCGCCGGGGGCCCTCGCGGCTCGGCCGGCTCGTGGACGCGCTGTCAGGGCGCCGGTGAGCGTCCGGCGGAGCAGTGCCCGGCCTGCCCGCCCAGGACCGCGCCGGTCGGCTACGAGCGGGCGGCGCGCGAGGCCGGCCGGGTGCGCCGGCGCGTCGGCGTGCGCTTGCCGAGCAGGAGCCGCTCGATCTCCTGAAGCTCCTCGCCCATGTAGATGGCCAGGCGCTGCAGGCGCGGTAGCGTGTCGCGCGCACCGGTGAACCCGAAGTTCAGCGTGCCGGCGTAGCTCACGCACGTGATGTTCAGCGCGTTGCCGTGCAAGAGGAGCGAGAGCGGTGAGAGCGAGTCCAGGCGCGAGCCGTTGAAGTAGAGCGGCTCGGTCGGGCCGGGTACGTTGGATATGCCGATGTTGAACGGGATCGGAGAACGGCCGCCGAGGCCGGCGATCAGACCGGCGATGTAGGGCCCGGTGATGAGCAGCGTGTAGGACGTCCGCGCCTCCGGCGGAAGCTCTGCGAGATGGCGCTTGGCCTGCGCGGTCGATCGCTTGATCGCGTCGAGGCGCTCGAGGGGGTGGGCCACGTTGGTACCGAGCTCCGCGACCATCATTCCCACGGCCGTGCCCATCGACTGGTCGTCGGCCTCGCGCAGGTTCACGGGGATCCCGGCGGTGAGCGAACGCTCGGGGACCCGAGCGTGCTCGGCGAGATAGCGACGCAGAGCGCTGCCGCTCAGGTAGAGCACGATGTCGTTCAGGGTGCAGTTCGCGGCCCGCGCCAGCGCCCTGAGGCGCTTCAGCTCGTACTGCTGCGTGGCGAAGCGACGCTGCCCGCCAAGGTGTCCGCCGAGCGCCGAGTCGGGCGCGCGGTAGGGGGCCTGCAGCGCCCGGTTGTCGACTGCCGCGAGGGCGAGGTCGAATGCCGCTTTTGAGAGACCGGCGAGCGCGGCGGCGCCGCCGCGCACCGCGCCGAGCGGGCGCCCGAGCAGCGACTGCGCGTGATCGTCGCCTTCCGCGGGTCGCGGGCGCTCACCCGCGCCGGTGGTCCAGAAGGGGGGCATCCCGCGCCGGTCGGGATCGGTGGAGAACGCGCGCATGATCAGGCGCATCCCGCTGACGCCGTCGATCAGCGAGTGGTGCATCTTCGTGTAGAGGGCGAAGCGGTTGCCCTCGAGGCCCTCGATCAGGTGAACCTCCCAGAGCGGGCGATGGAGATCGAGCTCGTTGCTGTGCAGGCGGGAGACGAGGATCCCGAGCTCGCGCTGGCCGCCGGGGTGCGGGAGCGCCGAGTGGCGGACGTGGTAGTCGAGGTCGACGTCCCGGATCTCACGCATCAGCGGCACGCGCGGGCCGAGGAGAGGCCCCTCCACGAGTTTCAGGTTCCAGGGAGCCGGAATCGTGTGCGTCTCGCGCATTCGCTCGAACTCCTGCTTCAGGTAGTCGGCGGGCGCGTCGTCCGGGAGCGTGAACTGGAACAGCGCGCCGACGTGCATCGGTGTGTCGCGCGACTCGAGCGCGAGCCAAACGGCATCGAGTGGCGGAACCTGCCTCATCGCGAATCGCTTCCCTCTCCCGGTCGCGTTTCCCAGCGCGAAGCCTATCGGCGTACTCTATTTGACTCATGGCCGGTGACGTGACAGCCACGCGGTCGTCGGTCGCGCACCTGTGGGGCGAGCTGCGCTACAGCCGCGAGCTAGCCCGACTGCTCGCCGACGGCGAGTTCCGGGCGCCGCGCCGCCGGGCCGACGCGCAGCCGGTCCTCCTGATCCCGGGCTTCATGGCGGGAGACGCCTCCATGGTCATGCTGAGGGGCTGGCTGCGCCGGCGCGGACATCGGGTATCGATGAGCGGGATCCGTGCCAACGTCGACTGCGCCGAGCGGATGCTCGGCGGGCTGCAGGACACCCTGAGCGACCTCGCCGGGGCGTCCGGCCGGCCGGTGTTCCTGATCGGCCAGAGCCGCGGCGGCGCGCTGGCCCGCTCCCTGGCGGTGCGCAATCCAGACATCGTCTCGGGGCTCGTCATGCTGGGGACGCCGGTCCGCGACCCGCTCGCGGTATCCACTCCGGTGCTGCAGACGGTGCGCTGGGTGGCCAGGCTCGGGGACCTCGGCCTGCCCGGGGTGTTCTCGAGCACCTGCAAGGAAGGCGAGTGCTGTGCGAGCTTCCGCGCGGATCTGAACGCCCGCATCGAGCCGGACATCGCCGTGATCGCCGTGCATTCGCGCAGCGACGGGATCGTCGACTGGAAGGCGTGCCTTGACCCGCATGCCGAGCGGGTGCACGTCAACTCGAGCCACTGCGGCATGTCGGTCCATCGCGAGGTCTACGAGGTGCTCGACCGCGTGCTCGACGACTCCGGGGAGACCGCATGGAGTGGATGAGCCCGATCGACTCGTCGTTCCTGCACGTGGAGAACGCCATCACGCCCATGCACATCGGCGGGGTGAGCATCTTCGCCGGCCCGCCACCGCCGTTCGAGGACCTGCGTGCGATGGTCGAGGGAAAGCTCGGGCTCGTGCCCCGCTACCGGCAGAAGGTACGAATGGCGCCGCTCGCCGTGGGATCGCCGGCCTGGATCGACGACCCGCACTTCAGCCTGGACTACCACCTGCGGCACACCGCGATCCCGCCGCCGGGAACCGAGGACCAGCTGCGCCAGATGGCCGGCCGGGTCTTCTCCCAGCACCTCGACAGGAGCAAGCCCCTATGGGAGCTGTGGATGGTCGAGGGTCTGCGCGACGGGCGCTGGGCGCTGCTCTCGAAGGTCCACCACTGCATGGTCGATGGCGTGGCTGCCACCGATCTGATGTCCGTCATGTTCTCCGACGGCACCGCACGCACGGACGCCGGCGCGTGGTCGGCCGCGCCGGAGCCCTCCTGGATCGAGATGCTCGTGCGCACGGCGATGCGTCGTGCGAGTCCCGCCGGGGCGCTGGACGTGCTCGAGCAGGGGCTGCGCGCGCCCCGGGAAACGCTCAGCTCGCTCGCGGAGATCGCGCGGGCCACGCTCGCGGCAACTCGCACCCTGCGTCCCGTGGCGGCCTCCTCGCTGACGGGTCCCATCGGCCCCCATCGGCGGTGGAGCTGGGCCGCTGTTCGCCTGACCGACGTGAAGGCAGTGCGGGTGGCGCTCGGTGGGACCGTCAATGACGTCGTGCTTACCCTCATCACGAATGGGTTCCGCGAGCTGCTCGAGTCTCGCGGCGAGGAGATCGCCGAGCGCAGCGTCATCCGCACGATGGTCCCCGTGTCGGTACGCCGGCGAGGGGAGAAGGGCGTCTACAACAATCGCGTCTCCGCGGTGTTCGCGAGCCTGCCGGTCGGCCTGCCCGATCCGGTGCGGCGGCTGGAGCAGATTCGCGCCGAGATGGACGGGGTCAAGCAGTCAAAGCAAGCCGTCGCCGGAGACGTGCTCACGTCGCTGTCGGGCTTCGCGCCCCCGCTGCTGCTGGCCCTCGGAAGCCGGCTGGTGACGCTCTCACCGCGGCTCAACATGCACACGGCGACGACCAACGTCCCCGGTCCGCAGCAGCCGGTCCAGACGCTCGGCCGCCGCATGCTCGAGTCCTATCCGTTCGTCCCGGTCGTGGGATCGATCCGCATCGTCGTGGCGATCTTCTCTTACGACGGCGGCCTCTACTTTGGCATCACCGGCGACTACGACAGCGCCCCCGACATCGGCGTGCTGGCGGCGGGCATCGAGCGGGGAATGGCGGGTCTGCTGGCAGTGGTCTCCCCGGTCAAGACCGTTCCGGTCAAGCCCGCCCCGCGCAAGCGCGCGAAGGCCGCTCCGCGGAACGGCGCAACGAGCGCCCCGGGAAACGGCGCGGGAGCCGCCCCGCAGAATGACGGGAAGGCCGCCCTGAATGGTGCAAGGCCCGAGCCCCGCAAGGGTGGAAGGCCAGCTTCTGGCAAGAGCGGAAGGCGCGCCGCCGCGCGGGACTGAGCGCACTCCATGCGGGCGCCTGGCAGAAGCCGACAGCGACCTGGTGTGTTCCGGCGAAACGCGAAAGACCCGTCCGGGGGCGCTCACTCGACCGCGCACAGCGTGGCCACCCTGCGCAGCGCCGCCACCGCCGGCAGCGTCGCCACCGCGCTGTCGGCGGCGACGGCCGGAAGCGCGGCCACGGCGTGCAGCGTCGCGACCGCCGGGAGCGTCGCCACCGCCGGGAGCGTCGCCACCGCGGGAAGCGTAGCCACCGCAGGAAGCGTCGCGACCCTCGGCAGTCTCGCCACCAGCGGATCGGTGCTGACGCTCCTCTCGCTCGCCACTCACCGTTGCGTGGCGTGCGTGGCGTGCCTCGGCTGCCGGGGATGCATCGGCTGCGTGGCCTGCGTCCGTTGCGAGGGCCTGAGGTTCGCCGTCGGGAAGATCGGCGTGCGGGAGCGCAACGGCTGAGGGCCGCTGCGCTCGACCGTTCGCAGCCTTCTAAGCGCCCGTCGTGTCCGGCGCGCCGAGCTTGCTGAACTCGGGCGCCTCGTAGGCCTTGCCCGGCACGCCGCCGAGCGCCAGCACGCGGACACCCTCGGGGCCGGCGAAGATTCGCCTGCTGGCGCCGGGACCGACCCGCACGATCGTCTCGGGGTCCAGCGCGAATCGCTCGCCGTCGACCTCGATCTCGGCGGTTCCCCGCAGCACCACGTAGACCTCTTCCTGACCATCGTGGCTGTGGTTGTGGTCGGGGTACTGGTCGAAGTTGGGCGGGAATTCCTCGATCTGCATCCCGAACGAGTTGATGCCGAGCTCCGCGCGGGCTCGCCGCATGCCGCCCCCGAACGCCCCCTCCATCTCGCCGATCTTCTTCACGGTGCAGTCTGCCATCTGCGTCTCCTCACATAGTGGTCGCCGCAAGGCTACCGGCTCCCCGCGCAGCGGCCATGCGGCCAGCCGGGTCCAAGGAGGCTCGCGCCGCCGTCGCAGACCATCGGCGTTCGACCCCTTGATGGTCGGAGGAGGTCCGCGCCGCAGGGCGTCGCCGATCAACCATGTTCGGACCTTGACAAGTGACCAAAAGGTCACCTATGATGGCCGGCATGGATGCGGTGTTCAGGGCCCTTGCCGACCCCACGCGCCGGGGCCTGCTCGACGAGCTGTTCAGGGCCGACGGGCAGACGCTGAGCGCGCTCGAGCGGCGTCTGGCGATGACGCGCTTCGGCGTGATGAAGCACCTCAAGGTGCTCGAGCAGGCGGGGCTCGTGACCACGAAGAGGCGTGGGCGGGAGAAGCTGCACTTCCTGAACCCCGTGCCCATCCGGCTCGTCCACGACCGGTGGGTGAGCAAGTACGCCGAGCCCTGGGCCGCGGGCCTTTCAAGGCTCAAGCACGACATCGAGGAGAACGACATGGAGAAGGTTTTCGAGATCTACATCAAGACGACCCCGGAGCGCCTCTGGGAGGCGATCACCGACGCCGAGCAGAGGCGCAAGTACAACTTCGGCGTGGGCGTCGAGTCGGACTGGACGCCGGGCTCGCGATACACCGCCGCCTCGGGATCCATGCTGATCGCCGAGGGCGAGAACCTGCAGGTCGAACCGCCGCGCCGGCTCGTTCAGAGCTTCAACGCCCGGTGGGGGAGTGGTGCGGATGGACCGGCCGGCGGGCCCGCCCGGGACGTCAACTCCGAAGACACCTCACGGGTCACCTGGGAGATCGAGCCGGTCGGCGACTCGTGCCGGCTCACGGTCACCCACGACCAGCTCCGCGAGGGGGCCAACGAAGAACTCTACGGCGGCTGGCCGATGATCCTCTCCGGCCTGAAGACGCTGCTCGAGACCGGGGAGCTGCTGACGACGCCCGGCTCGCTGCGCTACGCGGGAGCGCCCGGTGCGGGCGCTTGAGCCGCGCGACCGACCGATCGAGGCGCCCCGTCGCTCGGCGGCGCCTCGGTCAGGCGGTCGCCGCCGAGTCCGGCGCGAGCCGCCCGGGAAGGGCTCACAGACCGGCGAGCTCGGCGCTGCGTTCCCACAGGCCGGCGGCCAGCGTGTCGTCCTGCGCCTGTGCGCTCGGCAGCCGGACCTTCTCGTCGACGACGTACCGGCCGGTTAGGCCGGACGCGTCATCGGACCGCGCCAGCCAGACCAGCGAGCGGGCGCCGCGCTGCGGAGAGCGCAGGAACGGCCCGCCCAGCGTGGTGAGGACCCTGAAGATCCCGTTTTCGTTCTTGCCGAAGCCCGTGCGCACGACTCCCGGATGAAAGCAGTTGACGTGGAGCTCCGGCGCGCGCTTGGCAAGCTCGCGGGTGAAGAGGATGTTGCAGAGCTTCGAGGTGCCGTACACCCGCATCGCGGAGTAGGACCTCTCCGACTGCAGGTCGTCGAGATCCAGGCGTCCCGCCTTGTGGGCGTCCGAGGACGTGGTCACGACGCGCCCGCCGTCGAGGCGATCGCGCAGCAGGGCGGTCAGCAGGAACGGCGCGAGGTGATTCAGCGCGAACGTCTGCTCGAGGCCCTCCGAGGTCTCCTTGCGAGAAGCGAAGACCGCTCCGGCGTTGTTGGCCAGCACGTCGATCTGCGCGTAGCGCGTGCGGACCTCCTCGGCCAGGGTCCGCACCTCGGCCATCACCGCCAGGTCGGCGACATGCTGGTGGATCGGCGCGCCGCCGCCGGCGGCCTCTGCCTCCTGCGCCACGGCTGCCACGCGAGCGCCGTCGCGACCCACGAGCGCGAGCTCGCACCCTTCACGCGCGAGCTCGACCGCGGCCGCCTGGCCGATGCCGCGAGTCGCTCCCGTGATGAGGACGAACGTCACCCGGCCAGACTCTAGTCGCCGCGGGGCGACCTCGGGACTCGGCGCGAGACGGTGTGCCACCATGGACCGCCCCTCACCACGCCCACCAGCGAAAGGCAACGCGATGGATCTCACCAATCACCAGTTCAGGCTCGCCGCCCGCCCGGTCGGACTTCTGAAGGCGAGCGACTGGAGCTATACCGAGGAGCCCGTCCGCGAGCCCGCCGACGGCGAGGTGCTGGTCAAGATCCAGTACATCTCCCTTGACCCGGCGATGCGCGGCTGGGTCAATGAGGGCCGCTCCTACATCCCGCCCGTGGGGATCGGTGAGGTGATGCGCGCGCTCGCAGCCGGCGAGGTGATCGCCTCCAACCATCCCGACGTGGCCGTCGGAGACCACGTGACAGGACTGTTCGGCGTGCAGGAGTACGCGGTCGCCCACGGCGGCGCCGTGATGAAGGTGGACACCTCCCTGGTACCGCTTCCCGTGTACCTCAGCACGCTCGGCATGCCCGGCATGACCGCCTATTTCGGCCTGCTCGACGTCGGGCGCCCGAAGGAGGGCGAGACGGTCGTCGTGTCGGGCGCGGCGGGCGCGGTGGGCGCCCCGGTGGGTCAGATCGCCAAGCTCAAGGGTGCCAGGGTGGTGGGGATCGCCGGTGGGCCGGAGAAGTGCCGCTACGTCGTAGAGGAGCTGGGCTTCGACGCGGCCATCGACTACAAGGCGCAGGATGTCGCGGCCGGCCTCGGCGAGCACTGCCCCAAGGGCATCGACGTGTACTTCGACAACGTCGGCGGAGAGATCCTCGACGCCGCCCTCGCCCACCTCGCGCGCCACGCGCGCGTCGTCATCTGCGGGGCGATCTCCCAGTACAACGCGACGGGCGAGCGCGGCCTGAACGGTATGAAGGGCCCGTCCAACTACCTCTCGCTGCTGGTCAACCACGCGAGCATGACCGGCTTCGTGGTCTCCGACTACGGCGATCGATACGCGGAGGGGGCCAGGGAGATGGCGGAATGGCTTGCGGCCGGCAAGGTGAAGAGCAGAGAGGACATCGCCGAGGGCCTCGAGACGTTCCCCGAGACGCTTCTGCGGCTGTTCAGCGGGGAGAACAACGGCAAGCTCGTGCTGAAGGTCGCGGACGCCTGAGCCGGGTAGGGGGCGAAGGCAGCCATGAAGGTTCGCGCCGCGCTGCTCGAGGAGTTCGGCCGTCCGCTCGTCGTCTCCGAACTCGACCTCGCCGCTCCTCGCGCGGGCGAGGTGCTGGTGAGGCTTGTCGCCTGCGGCGTGTGTCACACCGACATGTACACCGCCTCCGGCGCCGATCCGTCGGGATACGCGCCGACGGTCCTCGGCCACGAGGGGGCCGGGATGGTGGAGGCGGTCGGCGAGGGGGTGGCGGATCTCGCCCCCGGCGATCACGTGGTGACGCTGTTCTCGCCGCAATGCCGGGAGTGCATTCACTGCCTGAGTCCGCGGACCAACCTCTGCCTGGCCATCCGCGAGCAGCAGAACAAGGGCTATCTCCCCGACGGCACGACCCGGCTGTCGCTCGCAGGCGAGCCGATCAGGCACTTCATGGGAACCTCGACGTTCGCGGAGTACACCGTCATGCCGGAGATCGCGCTGGCGCGGGTGAGTCCCGAGGCGCCGTTCGACCGGGCCTGCCTGTTCGCGTGCGGGCTGTCGACCGGGCTGGGTGCGGCGATGTTCACCGCCGAGGTGCGCGAGGGGGCGACGTGCGTCGTGTTCGGCGCGGGGATGGTGGGGCTCGGCGCGGTGGCCGGGTGCCGGCTGCGGGGGGCCGAGCGGATCATCTGCGTCGACCTCTCCGACGAGCGGCTGGAGCTCGCCCGCCGCCAGGGCGCCACCGAGTGCTGGCGCGCGGACGGACACGCCGTCGAGCGGACGCTCGAGACCACCGGCGGGTTCGGCGCCGACTACACCTTCGAGGCGACCGGCCTGGTCTCGGTGATGAGAGAGGCGCTCGAGGCCGCGCGCATGGGCTGGGGCCTGTGCACGGTCTGCGGGGTGGCCGGCAAGGGCGAGACGCTCGACGTGGTGCCACGTCTGCTGATCACCGGACGCCGCCTCTGCGGCTCGTCGTTCGGCGGGGTCAAGGGACGCGACCAGGTGCCCGAGCTGGTGGAGCTCTATCTGCGTGGGGACCTCGACGTCGATCCGTTCATCTCGCATCGCATGCCACTCGAGCAAGTCAACCGGGCCTTCGAGCTGATGGACGCGCAGGACGGGATACGCACTGTGCTCGAGCTGGGCGGCTGACGGGCTCCGATACCCTTTCTTGATAGATCGCTCTAGGGCGCTCCCCGAAGCGCGGGAGGCGCGGACCCGGGCACGGGCATACATCAAGGAGCCGCCGGACGTGACGACCACCAGAGATCGCATACTCGACTCGAGCGCGGAGCTGTTCCGCCGGCAGGGCTACGCCGGTACCGGGGTCAAGCAGATCGTCACCGACGCCGACGCGCCGTTCGGCTCGCTCTACCACTTCTTCCCGGGCGGCAAGGAGCAGCTGGCAGCCGAGACGATCCGCTGGTCCGGCGAGATGTACATCCAGCTGTTCGCCGGCATCGCGGCCGAGGCTCCGGACGTCCTCGGCGCCGTCGAGCAGTTCTTCATCGGCGCGGCCGAGACGTTGCGCGAGACCGACTACGCGGACGCCTGCCCGATCGCCACGGTCGCTCTCGAGGTCGCGAGCACGAACGAGCCGCTGAGGCTGGCGACGGCCGAGGTCTTCGAGAGCTGGATCGCGGCCGCCGCCGCCTACTTCACGGCGGCCGGGATCGACGCGGTCCGCTCTCGCGAGCTCGCGATCACCATGCTCAGCCTGCTCGAGGGCGCGTTCGTGTTCTGCCGGGCGCTGCGCAGCACCGAGCCGCTCATGCTCGCCGGGCGTGCGGCCGTGGAGGACGTGCGGGCAAGCCTGCCCCTCGCCTAGGGCCGGCTCGCGGGTTCGTCGGCGCGGCGTTCCCCGGCGCGGCGTTCCCCTGCGTCGTTGGGTTGACCGAGTCGGGCGCCTACGCGGTGAGGATCGTCTTGATCACGCCGCCCCGGAAATGCTCGGAGAGGACGCGCGGGGCCTCCTCGAGCGAGGCGATGCGCGTGCTCACATCGAGCGGGCGCAGATCCCCCGCCGCGATCAGCTCCAGAACGCTTGGAATGAGCGCGCGCGCGTGCGTGCGGCCGACGTGCAGGGTCATGTTGCGTCCGTACATCAGAAGGAATGGGACGCGCGCTCTTCCGTGCAGGCTTCCCGCGCTCGTGCAGACACCGTCCGGGCCGGTGCTCGCCAGCGCCAGCGGGAGGGCGTCGAAGCTCATGTCGACGACGAGCGGCGCGGGCGCGCGCCGTTTGAGATCGCGTGGCGTGAGCGCCTGCAATCCGAGGCGCTCGGCCTCGGCGCGGATGTGGGATCGCGCGTCGGCCAGGGCGACGCTGCGGGCCCCGAGCGCACGGGCGACGAGCCCTGCGTACAAGGCCACGCTCCCGCCGAACATCGAATCCGAGTCCTGAGCCGAGACGATCAGCACCTCGGCGTCGGGGTCGCGCTCGAGCAGTTCCGGCAGGTGCGGGGCGATGTGCCGGTAGGCGTCGCAGACGTTGTCGGACAGCCCGCAGGCGACGGTGGGGTCGATTCCCGCCGGCAGCGGCACGAGCATCGCGTCGGCGTAGGGGACCGCGAGCCGATCTGAGAACGCCCCGCCCCAGTGCCCGCCCGCCAGGCCGAAGCCGTACATCGATACGGGAGGGACCGAGACGCAGCTGCCGGTATGCCCGGCGCGGCACGCCGCGCACTCGCCGCAGCTGATCTGAAACGGGACGATCACCCGCTCTCCCGGCTTCACATTCTGGACCCGCTCGCCGACATCGAGCACCTCGGCGACGCATTCGTGCCCGAGGTGCAGCGGCAGCGGCAGCTGGGTGGCACCCAGTGCCAGCGCGCAGTCAAGCTCGCACGTCGAAGCGGCGATCGGGTGAACGATCGCCGAGTCGGGTCCCGGTGTCGGCGGGCAGGGCGCCTCGCGCCAGCGCAGCCGTCCGCCCGGAGCGGCCAGCAGGGCGCGCATGCGCGCCGTGCTCGCGCCGCGGCGCTCGCGCTTCACCGCGCTCACGAGGCGGTTCAAGCGCTGCTCGCCGTTGCGCTCGAGGGCTACCTTCGCAGCCGCCGCACCACCCGGGGCGAGCAGCCCCGCATAGTGACGCATCCATCCGTGCGGGCGGTGACCGTGGGGCGGGCCGTGCCCGGCGGCTGATGTGGTCGCCATGGATCTGTGCATCTCAACGCACCTCCCGCTCGGCGCCGTTTCCGGGTCGCCCGTATTTGATAGATCGCTCTAATCACGGAGCCTACCAGCGAACTCCCGCGAGCGTGCGCCTGCGGGGGCCGGCGGGTGAACGACGCCGGCGCGATCCCGGGCGCTCAGAACAGGGCGGCGAGCGCCTCGACGAGGCCGGGCAGCTTGTCGGGGCCCCGGGCGAGGGCGAGCTGCCGCTCGGCCCGCGGCATGGCCACGAGATTCCGCGTCCAGCGGAGCTCCTCCAGGCAACCGAGGTCTTCGGCATGCTCGGTGCAGGCGCGAAGAGCCGAGTCGAGCACGTCGGGCACCGGCAAGCGGTGCCCGAGGCGCGCGTCGATCAGGCTCGCCCCGATCCCGTCGCGCGCCGCGAGGAAGCGGTTCTCGGCGAGCACCTCCGGCAGGTCGATGGCGGGATCGGCCCCCGAGCCCTCGGTGGCCTCGAGCCGCACGAGGCACTGCACCAGCGCGGCGAGCGCCGCGGAGTCAGAGACGGTTGTCTGCGCGTCCATGATCCTGACCTCGATCGTGCCGAATCGCGGCTGCAGGCGGGCGTCCCACCACAGGAATGTGGGCTCGGGAAAGGCCTCGCAGCGCAGCAGCAGGTCGATCGTGCTCACGTAGTCCTCGTAGTCCAGGAAGGCACGCGGGATCCCCACTCGGGGAAAGGCCTGAAACAGCGGGGTGCGAGCGGAGGCCAGGCCGGTCTCGCGGCCCTGCCAGAAGGGCGAGTTGGCCGACAGCGCGAGCAGCAGCGGCAGGTGGGAGCGCAGCCGGTTGACCGCGACCATCGCGCTCTGGGGATCGGGGACCGCGACGTGGACGTGCAGCGCGAAGGTCGGCTCGCGGCGTGCGAGCTCGCGCATCGACCCGTAGAGGAAGCGGTAGCGGTCCCCCTCGGAGATCTTCGTGTGCTGCCACGAGGTGAACGGGTGCAGCCCCGCGACCGCCGCTCGCATGCCCAACGGCGCGAGCTCCCGCGCGAGCTCACCGCGCAGCGCTTCGAGTTCTGTCAGCCCCTCGGAAACCGTCCGGCGTGGATCGGTTCGCAGCTCGAGCGCCGAGCCGTGGGTCTCCGTGCTCGTGTGCGACGCGAGCTCCCCGGTCAGCCGCGACATCACCGAGTCCGCCCGCGAGGCGAGCGACCAGTCGGCGGGGTCGAGCAGCATGACCTCCTCCTCCACGCCGACCGTCCAGGGCGCGCCGGGGTTGGCCGCCCAGTCCGACCACGAGCTCCCCGGCGTTACGAGCTTCTCAGAGCGTGCGGGCATCGGAGCCCTCCTGTTCGCCGGAGTCCCTCGCGCCCGAAGCCTCGGCCTCTTCGACGAGCCGCTCGAACAGGGCGAGCTGCTCGGGTTGGTCGATGAGCGTCTCGGCGTGCCACTGGACACCGAGGGCGAAGCGCCCGTCCCTTGCCTCGATGGCCTCGATCAGGCCGTCCTGCGCCCAGGCGACCGGGCGAAGATCGAGACCCAGACGGTCGACCGCCTGATGGTGAAACGAGTTCACCATCACCGGGCCTCCGCCGGTGGCCCGCGCGAGTCCGCTGTCGGGCGACACCCACACCTCGTGGGTCCGTTGATCGCCTGGCTGCGCCTGGCGGTGCTCGACGGCTCCCAGTTCGAGATCCGGCACATGCTGATGCAGCGTGCCCCGCCTGGCCACGTTCAAGAGCTGGGCGCCCCTGCATATCCCCAGCATCGGCATGCCGCGCAGGTAGGCCGCCCTGCAGAGCGACAGCTCGAACAGGTCGACGCCGCGATCGGTGGGCCCGGTCTGGGGGCCCGGCTGCGCTCCGTAGCAGGAGGGGTCGAGGTCGGGGCCTCCCGTGACCAGCAGACCCGAGAGATGCTCGACGAGCGGGTCGACGCTCTGGCTCGCGAGCGGAGACAGCGCGACCGGCAGTCCGCCCGCCTGCTCGACGGCGAGCATGTAGGGGAGGCCGAGCGTCATCTCCGTCTGGGTCGGCTCGCCGTGGAGAACCACCTGGACCTCAACCTTTTGGCGGATCTCAGAGACCGTGACCCCGATCAGAGGCCTCGTCATTCGAGCACCCATGTGTCCTTGCTCCCACCGTTCTGGGAGGAGTTGACCACGAGCGCTCCCGCATCGAACGCCACCCGGGTCAGGCCGCCGGGAAGCACGTGCACGGTCTCACCGCTCGAGATCGCGAACGGGCGCAGATCGATGTGCCGCGGCTCCATGCGCCCGTCGGTCACCGTGGGATGACGCGAGAGCATGATCGTCTCCTGCGCGACGAAGGACTTCGGAGCGCGGATCAGCGCGGCCGCGGTGGCCCTCAGGTCCTCAGGACGGGCGTGCGGTCCGATGACCACGCCGTAGCCCCCGTGACCGGTGCGGGGCTTGATCACCAGCTCGTCGATCCGCCCGAGGATCATCTCCAGCATCCCGGGCTGCGCCGGATCGTAGGTGGGGACCGATCGCAGGAGGGGCTCCTCGCCGAGGTAGAAGCGCACCATCTCCTCCACGTAGGCGTGCAGCAGCTTGTCGTCGGCCACGCCCGTGCCGAATCCGTTGACGCAGGCGAGGGTCCCTCCGAGGATCGGCTCGAGCAGGAGGCGCGCGATCCGCGTCGGTCGGCCGTGATCGTCGGCCAGCCGGTCCTCGTCGGTGCGGCGGTATACGACGTCGATCGCCTGCTCGCCGTGTGCCAGGCGGGCGAAAAGACGCCCGCCGCGGACCGAGAGCTGGTCGGGGAGGACGAGCGGGAGGCCCAGATGACGTGCGATCGCGGCGTGCTCGTAGAACGCCGAGTTGCGACTGCCGTCGCTCACCAGCACGACCACCGGGTCCTCGCGCGCGGCGTGGGGCGCGGCGGAGCGCAGGGCCTCGCCGAGCGTCCGGAATGCATCGTCGAGCGAGCGCACGCGCAGCCCCGGCGGCGGGGGCAGGTGTGCGCGAAGAACCTCGCTCGTCGCCACCGCGTAGGCGATGCCCGACGGCGTCCTCACGTTGTCCTCCAGCACCATGAACGCGCCGTCGCCGTCGCGCACGAGGTCAAGTCCCGCAACGGTGATCCACGTGCGGATCCCCTGGGCCATGCGCACGAGCCGCGGCTCGTAGTGCCGGGCGCCGGCGAGAACCCGGCCGGGCACGATGCCCGCGCGGATGATCTGCCGGTCGGAGTAGACGTCTCTGACGAACAGCTCCAGCGCACGAACCCGCTGGGCCACGCCGTCGGAGAGCCCGCGCCATTCCGCGGCGTCGATCACGCGGGGAATCGGGTCGATGCGGAATGCCGCGTCCTGCCTGTCGTTGCCGAACGAGATGCCTCGCCGGCGCGTGTCGCCGGCGACCGCCGCGCTCAGCTCGCCGAGGCCGATGTCGGCGATGGCGTCCTGCACCCGGCGATCGGGCTCGGTCGCATGGCGCCCCGCGGCGAGACCCTCGTCGAAGCAGCGCCCGGAGTCCCCGCCCGCACGCCTTCTCCCCGGCGGGTGTGTGCGCGGGAGGCTCGACCGGAGCGGCGCTGTGGCCTGGCGGCCCGTCGTCGGCATGCCCTGATTGTCCGCCCATCCGGCCGTGCGGTCATTCGACCCAAGTCCAAAATGGGGCGCCGCGGCTTGGACGGCTCCGCGGCGCCTCACGCGCGTCCGAGGGATGATCACGCGGTGGTTGACGACGACACGACGGGCGCACGTCTGACCACTTGGGGCTTGGGCGATTACCCGCGGATGGCCGAGCGGCTCGAGCCGGCCGCGCTGGCCGCCGTTCAGCTCGCGGGGGTGAAGGCCGGCGATCGCGTGCTCGACGTGGCGACGGGCACGGGCAACGCCGCGCTGATCGCGGCCGCGCTGGGCGCGCATGCAGTTGGCGTCGACTCGGAGCCGGCGTTGCTGGCGGTGGCCGAGCAGCGCGCCCGGCAGGCGAGGAGGAGCATCCGATGGCTGCGAGGCGATCTCGCGGCGCTGCCGTCGGCGGACCGCTCGGCCGACGTCGTGCTCTCGGTGTTCGGCGTCATGTACGCGGCCGATCACCAGGCAGCGGCACGCGAGCTTGCTCGGGTCGCCGCCCCTCGCGCGAGGGTGGCACTCGCCTCGTGGATGCCGGACAGCGTGATGCCCGCGATGGGCCGGGTGCTGAGCGACTACTTGCCGCCGGTGCCGCCGAGCACCGGTCCCCCGAGCCGGTGGGGAGACCCCGACGCCCTTGCAGCCCTGCTCGAGCCTTGGGGGCTGACGATGCTGAGGAGCTCACCCGGACAGGCGGTCCTCGCCTTCCCCGACGTCGCCGATGCGGTCGAGTTCCTCCTCGGTACCGCCGGTCACGTCGTCAGCGAGCAGGAGAGGCTCACGGCGGAAGGCCGCTGGGAGGATCTGCGGGGTGATCTCCGCGCGTTCGTGCAGGAGCGCGGCGAGCAGTCAGAGCTTCATCTCGAGCTTGTGCTCGAGTATCTGCTGGCGCTGGCCGTGCGGGCGGACGACCAGCAGGGTCGGGGCGGTCCCGGCAGGCGCACCCCGTCACGGTGACGGTCCGCTTGGAGGATGAGCGTCGTGCGGGTTTACCCGGGCCGGCGCGCTGCGCTAGCCTCGCCCGGGCGCCGAGCGGCGTCCGCTGACATGGCAGGCCAATCCGAGCACTCTCCTCCCACCGAGTCGCCGCTTGCTGCGGCGCGGCGCCTCGCCCCCCGTGCCGCGGCGCTGGCCGAGCAGATCGAGCGTGCGCGAGCGCTGCCCGCCGAGCTGCTCTCAGCGCTCACCGACGCCGGCCTGTTCGCGCTGTGCCTACCCCGCGCGCTGGGCGGACGCGAGGTCCCGCCCGTCGAGATGGTGCGGGTCGTGGAGGAGCTCGCGCGGGGCGACGGGGCGACCGCGTGGTGCGCGATGATCGCCTCGACGAGCAGCCTCTTGGGCGCCTACCTCCCGGAGGAGCAGGCACGCCTGATCTACCGGCAGGGGCGAGGAGTCACGGGGGGAGTGTTCGCGCCGCGGGGGCGCGCCGAGCGTCGCGAGGACGGCTACCTGGTCAGCGGACGCTGGTCGTTTGCGAGCGGCGTGCAGCACTGCGAATGGATCGGCGGCGGCTGCGTCGTCTATGACGGCGACCGCCCAGAGATGCTCGACAACGGGAGCCCCGACGTGCGGCTGATGCTGATGCCGACGAGCGCCGTCGAGGTGATCGACACGTGGTCGGTCTCGGGATTGCGCGGCACCGGCAGCCATGACATGGCGATCGAGGATGAGCTCGTCCCGGCTGGGCGGGCCATCTCGCTGTTCACGGACAGCCCGCGCCATCTGGGCGCGCTCTATTCGTTCCCGCTGTTCGGGCTGCTTGCCGCGGGGGTCGCCGCCGTGGCGCTGGGAATCGCCCGTGCAGCGATCGAGGACCTGGTCGCCCTCGCCACTGCCAAGACGCCCGCCGCGAGCAACAGGTCGCTCGCCCAGCGCCCCGGCACGCAGACGGAGGTCGCGCGCGCCGAGGCGAGCCTGCGCGCCGCACGGGCGCTGATGCTGGAGGAGGCCGCCGGCGCCTGGGCGGCCGCCCAGGCCGGCGAGCCGATGTCCGTCGAGCACCGCGTGGGCCTGCGGCTGGCGGCATCCCACGCGACCTCCTCGGCAGCGGAGGTGGTCAGCGCCATGTACCACGCCGGGGGCGGCGCGTCGATCTATGAGACCAGCCCGCTTCAGCGACGGTTCCGCGACGTCCATGTCGCGACCCAGCACATGATGGTCTCCGCGGCCGGCTGGGAGCTGACAGGGCGGCTGCTCTTGGGCCAGCCCACCGACACCTGGCAGCTGTAGGCGCCGGGCCGCGACCTCGTCACGCCGGGGATCTCTGGACGCCTCCGACCTCTGGATGCCTCCGACCTCGGACGCCTCCGACCTCCGGACGCCCGGTACCTCCGGACGCCCGGGACCTCAGGGTTCCGGGAAGTGCGCGGCCCAAGGCTCGAGTTCGACCTGGGCGGCGTTGATGACGCCCGAGAGCAGCCGGTACCAGCCGGCGGTGACGATCAGCTCGAGCAGAAGATCGTCCGCGAAGTGCTCAGCGAGCTCGGTCCACAGTGGCGGTGCGATCGTGCAGGTGTCGTGCAGTTCGTCGGCGAGGCGGATAAGGAGCCCCTCGCGCTCGGACCAGATTGGGTCGTCAGCCGGGCCGTGCACCGTCGCCGCGATCTGCTCGTCGGTCAGTCCGAGCGGCTTTCCGTAGGCCAGCACGTGCACGCCCCACTCGTACTCCGCACCTGCCCGGGCGCACGTGCGGTGAATGAGGATCTCGCGCTCGCGCGGCTCGACGCGGCCGTGAGCGAGGATCCCCGCACCGAGCGGGCGCATCCGCGAGGCGAGATCCTGGTGGATGTTGAGCGTGCGAAACAGCTTGAGCGGCTCCGCCGCGCTCCCCGGGGGCATCCACTTGCGCAGCGCGGCCTCGGTCTCCGGCGGATACGGGGGATTGAGGGGCGCGATCCGCGCGCGTTGTCTGACCTGCGTCATGGCTAACCTCCTCTTCGAAAATCGAGACACGAGTATAGCTTCTAATTTCAAAGCAAATGAAACCGGCGCCTCCGCTTCCGGGCCGTCCGGTCCGCGGTTCGCAGACGGGCCGGCCGGTGATGGCTCTGCTCGACCTGCTCGGTCGTCGCTGGGCGCTGCGGGTGCTGTGGGAGCTCCGCGACGACGGGGCCCCGACGTTTCGCGAGCTGCAGGCCCGTTGCGGTGAAATCTCCTCGAGCGTCCTGACCCAGCGCCTGCAGGAGCTGCGCGAGGCCGGAATCGTGGCCGAGCCGGCGGGTCGCGGCTACCAGCTCAGCGACGAAGGCCGAAGCCTCTTGCGTGTGCTCGCCCCCGTCGACGCCTGGTCGAAGTGCTGGGCCGCGCGCGCGAACTCGGGTGATCGATAGGTCGCGGGGCCGGGCCGACCCCGCCTCGGACTCGGGCCGCGGGAGTCCTACAGGGCTCTGACGCGCAGTCCGTCGGCGTACAGCTCCTCGACGGCGACGTCGAGCAGCTCGCCGCTCGCCGCGGCGCCCGCCGGCAAATAGCAGCGCGTGTAGTCGGCGGTGTACCCCGAGCACTGCGTGTCGGCCACCTTGTCCACGAGCACGCGCTCGCGCCGAGCGAGCTTCCCCGCACGGTGCCTGCGCGAGCTGACCTCCGAGAGACCGCGCAACGCGCGCGAGCGGCGCTTCTTCTCATCCGGCGCGACACGGTCGCCGAGTTCCTCGGCGACCGTGCCCGGGCGCGGCGAGTAGGAGAAGGCGTGCACCCGGCTGATGCCCGCGGCCTGCACCAGGTCAAGCGTGCGCTGAAACGCCGCCTCATCCTCGTTCGGGAAGCCCACGATCACGTCGGTGGTCACGTTGACATGCGGCAGTGCGTCGCGCAGCGAGCGGATCGTGTCGAGATAGTCCTGAGCCGTGTAGTGGCGGCCCATCGCGGACAGCACGGCGTCGTCGCCGGACTGCATCGGCACGTGCAGGTGTGGGCAGATCTTCGGCTCGGTTCGCAGGGCATCGACCAGCGAGTCCTTGACGTGGATGACCTCGACCGAGGAGAGCCGCACGCGCTCGACGCCGGGCACCCGAGCGGCCTTGAACATCAACCCGCCGAGATCGATCCCGCGCTCGGGATCGCGGTAGTCCCCGACGCTTATGCCGGTCATGACCATCTCCGGCTGATCGTTTGCGACGCGCAGGCGCACCTCCTCGAGCACGGCTGAGGCCGGCCGCGAGCGCGCGCTCCCGCGAACGGTCGGGATGATGCAGTACGCGCAGTGGCAATCACAGCCGT
Source organism: uncultured Solirubrobacterales bacterium (assembly GCA_963811445.1). Lineage (GTDB taxonomy): Bacteria > Actinomycetota > Thermoleophilia > Solirubrobacterales > Solirubrobacteraceae > Palsa-744. The sequence goes on along the minus strand of CAWERP010000008.1, from coordinate 26,416 downwards.
CCTGCACCTTCACGAAGCCACGCCGGCGGCCTCCCGACCACACGCCGGGCGAGCCCGCTGTGGACCGGCGCGCGAGCACGTCGTGCTCGAGGTCCGCGCAGGCGCCCAACGCGCCCGGCATCGCCTCGGCGACGTCGTCGGCGGTCCCGACGAACGGCCTGACTGCCGGATCGATCTCCGCGAACTGCGCGGAGCGCAGATTGACCGCGCAGCCGCTCACGAAGACCTCGCGCGCGTTCTTCAGCGAGCGGCGCACCGACTGGCGCGACTTCGCCTCCGCCTCGCGGGTGATGCAGCACGTGTTGATCACATGCAGCTCAGCCTCGGCCTCGGGGACCTCCTCGTGTCCCGCGGCGAGCAGCCGCCGGCGGGCCAGCATGACATCGGCCTGGGAGACCTTGCACCCGAGGAACTTCACCGCGAAGCGCATCCTCGCAAGAGCCTAGCGGCGCACGCGATCCGCAGGGTCGCGTGCCCTGTAGTCTCAGAGCCCGTGAGCGACCGCGATCTCGACGTCGTCGTCTTTGGAGCAACCGGCGTCACCGGCCGCCGCGTCGCGGTCTATCTGGCCGAACGCTCGGCCGAGATGGGCCTGCGCTGGGCGCCCGCCGCGCGCGACGTCGAGAAGGCCTCGCGAATGCTGGGTGAGGCCGGGGTGAGCCCGCCCGAGACGATCGCCGCCGACGTCGCCGACCCGGCCTCGCTCGCGGCGCTCGCCTCACGGGCCCGGGTGGTCCTGAACCTGGTCGGCCCCTACACCCTCCATGGCCGCCCGGTGATCGAGGCATGCGTTGCCGAGGGCGCCCACTACGTCGACCTGACAGGCGAGATCCCGTTCGTCCGTCGGGTGATCGACGAGCTCGATGGCCCGGCCGCCGCGGCGGGGTCGAAGATCGTCCAGGTGTGCGGGTTCGAGGCGCTCCCGCCCGACCTCGCGGTGAGGCTCGCCGGACAGACCGCCCGCGAACGCTGGGACGAGGGTCTTTCAGCCGTGGAGCTCGAGGTGTCGATCAACCCGCCGGACGGGCTGCCGCGCCCCTCTGACGGGATGTCGGGCGGGACCTTCCAGAGCCTGTCGGCCGTCGCGGGCTCAAAGGACGCCAAGGTCACGATCGACCCGGCGGCGCTCATCACCGACGCCATCCTGGCCGGCGCCGTGCGGCGCGCGAGTCCGATCGAGCTCCTGCCGCGGCGCGCGGCCGACGGCGCCGTGATCGCCCCAATGACGCCGGCGGCGTTCATCAATCCCGCCGTCATCCAGCGGACCGCCGCCCTGGTGGCGGCCGCCGAAGGCCGTCCCGCCGAGCCCTTCCGCTATCGGGAGGGAGTGCTGCTGGGGGGAAGCGCGGTGACGCTTCCGCTGCGCTGGGGCGTGGCGGGCGCCCTGTCGGCCATGCAGGTGGGGGTTCGCAGCCTCGCGGGCGCCAGACCGGCGATCAGGCGACGCCTCGCGGGCGCGCTCGCACGGATCGGCCCGGCGTCGGGGTTCGGCCCCGCCGCCGACCGCCTCGAGGGTTGGAGCTGGACGATGACCGTCCGCGCGCACACGCCGGGCGGGAAGGAGATCGAGGTGCGAGCCGACGCCGAGGGACATCCCGGCTATCTGGCGACGGCGAGGATGATCGGCGAGGCGGGGATCCTGCTGGCAGAGGACGGTGCGACGCCCGAGGGCGCGGGCTGCCTCACCCCGGCCACCGCGCTCGGCACCTCGTGCGTCGATCGTTTCGAGCGGGCGCGCCTGCGCTTCTCCGTAGACGTCTGAGGGACCGGTCGCGATGATGCGAGCGTTGCGGCTCAATCGACCGCTGACCGCAGCACGGGCTGCCCTTGGGCTGCTCGCGCTTGCGGTCGCCGTGCCCGTCGCGCTGGCCGTGCCGACGCGAGGCGGACGGCTCGCGCAGGCCTCGACCACGAGAGGCTCCCTCGTCGCGCACGCCGCCGCGCAGGGAGGCGCGCCCGTCGCGCCGTCCACGGCGCCTGCCGGTGCGCCGGCCCCGCAGGCCGGTTCGCCCACGCCGGGCGTTCCCCCGACGCCCGGCCCGGCCGCGCGCTATCGCACTGTGGGCTGCCGCAGCCACGGCGCGGGCGCCTACCGGCACGGCCCGCGCCGACGCGAGGTGGCGATCGGCTTCGACGACGGACCGGCATTTGACACCGCCGCGTTCGTGTCGATGCTCGAGCGCAGCCGCGCGCAGGCGACGTTCTTCATGATCGGCTCGCAGCTGAGCCGCGCATACGCCCCGACCCTGATGCGCGAGCTGCGCGACGGCGACGTGCTGGGAGACCACACGTTCACCCATCCCTACCTGACGCTGACGGGCGCCGTCCGCACGCAGCTCGCACGGACGATCGGGGCGATCCGCTCGCTCACTGGCTACACGCCCTGCGTGTTCCGCCCGCCCTACGGAGCCTACGACGGGTCGACCGTTCAGATCGCCCGCTCGCTCGGCCTCGCGACGGTGCTGTGGAACGTCGATCCCAGCGACTACACCCAGCCCGGCACGCGTGCGATCGAGCAGCGCGTGCTCAGTCAGGTCCAGCCCGGCTCGATCATCATCTCCCACGACGGCGGCGGTCCACGCCGTCAGACGCTCGCCGCCTACCCGTCGATCATCGGCGCGCTGCGCTCGCGCGGCTATCGCGTGGTCACGATCAACCAGCTGCTCGGGTTTCGCCCGGTGTACGTGCCCTGCATCCGCCTGTGCGCCGGCATCGGCGTGTCGCGGCGCGAACTGCCCCGCGGCGCGATAATCGAACGGGCGCCCTAGAGTGGCGCAGACCGAAGGGAGCGCGATGGCAGATCGACGAGAGGACCGCGCCTGTGCCTTGGTGTTCGGCGCACGCAACCTCGGCCGGGCGATCATCGAGAGGCTGATCGGCGAGGGGTGGGCGGTGGCCGGGGTGGCCCGCTCGGAGTCCACGCTGCAGGCGATCGCCGCCGCGGGGGCACTGGCGTTGCGCGCCGACGTCACCGACCAGGCGAGCGTTCGCGGCGCCGTCGAGCAGGCCGCAGGAGCCCATGGTCCCGTCGATCTCGTTGTCAACGCGGCTTCCGCCTACGGGGGCACGCGCAGCGGCCCGTTCGGGGGAGGACCGATCGCCGCGGCGGACGCCGATGCCTTCGACGCGTGGGCCGCCGCGCCCGCCCGGTCGGCCTTCGCGTTCCTCTCGGGCGCGGGAAGCGTCCTAGCTGCAGCGGAACGACCGGCCACCCTGATCCAGGTGACCGGCGGGTCATCCCGGCGGGCGATCCCCGAGCGTGGCCTGTGGGCGGCGGGCGCTTTCGGCGTGCGCGCGATCACGCAGGCGGCGGCCCTGGAGCTGCGCGGTCAGGGGATACACGTCGCACTGCTGATCGTCGACGCGGGGATCGAACCGCTCAGCGGCCAGACGCGCCCGGGCAGCAGGCGCGAGGAGCTCGCCGATCCCCGCGAGCTCGCCGACGCGGTCCTGTTCCTCGCCCGTCAGGGTGCGCGGGCCGCGACCCACGAGCTGCAGGTCACGCCGCTGGCCGAGACCTGGGTGCCATGAGCCGGTGCGGCGAGGGTCACTCGGGGCCGTGTGGCGGCGCGGCCGCCCGCCGGACGGCCGCCTCGAGCGCTCAGGCCGTTCGGCCTGCGGACATCAGGCTTTCCACTTGATCGAGCACCCGACCGGGGGCGTCTCGGCCGGGTCGGGTGCGCGGCCGTCGAGCACGGCGTCGAGGGCGCCGCGCAGGAAGGCGGCGTTCTGCGACGGGTCGTCGCTGTCGGAGTCCGGAGCGCCGCGATAGCGGAGCAGCCCGCCGGCATCGAGGACGAAGACGTCCGGCGTGGTCTTCGCGTCGTACTCGCGGGCCACATCTTGGGACTCGTCGCGCAGATACGGCGTGCCCTCGAAGTCGCCCCGTTCGACGCGCGAGCGCATCGCCTGGAGCGAGTCCTTCGGGTAGCGCTCGGAGTCGTTGGGATTCACAGCCAGCACCCGCACTCCGCGGCCGGTGTAGTCCCGCGAGACGTCGATGATCCGCTGATGCCATGCCAGCGCGTAGGGGCAGTGGTTGCAGGTGAACACGACGACCGTCGCCGGGGCGCCGCCCGGTTCGTGGGTGCTCCCGGTGGTGTCCGGCAGTGCGAACGTCGGAGCGTGATCGCCGATCGCGGGCATCTAGTGCCGCTCCAGCGCGGCGCTCCGCGCGTCGCGCAGCGCGTCGCGCACGTCGGCCGGGTCCGGAGTCGGGGAGATCCGACCGTCACGCCGGCGGTAGACGCGACACGTGAGCCCCACCGGCTCCTCGTCCGGCGGCTGGATGTCCACGCCGTCGATGCGGATCGTCGGCGACCCGACGAAGCGCTCGGCGGCTGCCGCGGCCTCGGTGTCGACCTCGCGCACGACGACCTCGTCGGGGTCCAGTGAAAGCTCGGCCATCGCCGCGCGCAGTTCGGAGAGCGCCTTGGCGTGCGACGGGCAGCCCTCCCAGAAAAGAAGCTCGACGTGCATCCCCTCAGGCTAGAGCAGACAGCTGGAGCGCGAGAACGGCCGCGATGGCCACGAAGCAGAACAGATGCTCGCGGCCGATCGATCTGGCCAGCTCGCTCTGACGCTCGACGGGGTCGACGCGCGAGCCGAGGCGCACCGCGCTCGGCACCGTGCGAAGACCCGCCAGCAGGATGGGCGCCGCCGCGAGCGCGATCGATGCCCACGCGGCCCAGCGCGGCTGGTCTCCCTGTGCGATCTGGATGATGATGGCCGCGAGCGTCGCGAGCATGACGGCGGCGATCAGGCGGTTCATCGGCCGGGCGGAGGTCGTCACCCGCCGGTAGTAGCCCGCCACCGAGGCGAGCACGTCCTCCGGCATGTCGCTCTCGCGGTGATAGAGGACCTGCACGTCGAACATCAGATCGAACCACAGGACCGCAAGCAGGAACCCGCCACCGGCGGTCACGAACGCGCTCACGCGGCGAGTATCCCAGCAGGGATCGCAGCGCGCGAGGGCCGGGCGCGGGGCCATCATGTGTGCCATGGCCGATGCGAAGATCACGGTCCGCCTTCAGGCTCGCGCCCACCGGGACGAGCTCGTGGGGATCCGCGACGGGGTTCTGGTGGCGCGCGTGTCCGCTCCACCGGTGGAGGGGCGCGCGAATCGTGCGCTGTGCCGTCTGATCGCCCGCCGGGCGGGTGTGGCCGCCTCCCGGGTGACAATCGTGCGCGGCGAGCGCTCGCGCGAGAAGCTGATCGCCGTTCAGGGAGTCGAGGCGGCAGTCGTGATGGACGCGCTCGGGCGGGACGATCCGGCTACTAGGGTCAAGCGCCGAGCGCGAACAGCGGCCAGCGACCCGGGACGCCCTTCAGCTCGTGAAGGCCCCGGTCCTCGAACGTGAACGGGCCTCCCACGACGGTCCCGAACACCGTGCCCGAGACGAGCACCTCACCCGGGCCCGCGAGCCCGCCCACCCGCGCGGCGATGTGGACGGCCATCCCGCCGACGTCATCGCCGATCAGCTCGCACTCGCCCGTATGCATGCCGACGCGGACCTCCACACCGAGCTCGCGTGCGGCGCGGGTGATGGCCAGCGCGCAGCGCAGTGCGCGCGAGGGCGGGCCGTCGAAGGTCGCCAGAAAGCCGTCGCCCACCGTCTTCACCTCCCGGCCCCCGAACCGGGCGAGCTCCGTGCGCACGTCCTCGTCGTGGCGTGCGAGCAGATCCCGCCAGCGGCCGTCGCCGAGCTCGGCGGCACGCGCCGTGGCATCCACGATGTCCGTGAACATCACCGTGAGCAGCGCTCGCGCGAGCTCGCCGCCGGTGCGCCCACCGGTCAGGAACTCCTCGACCTCTTCGACGATCGCCTCGCTGTCGCCCACGAAGGGAAAGGAGTCGATCCCCTCGAGCTCGATGTAGCGAGCGCCGGGGATGTGCTCGGCGAGGTAATGGGAGTGGCGCACGTCCCAGACGAGCTCCTCCGGTCGGTGCATGACGAGCGTGGGGACGTGGATGCGCGGCAGCACGTGGCGCACATCGGTGTCGACCATCGCCCGCGAGATGATCCGCGCCTCGCTCGGGCTGGCCGCCAGGCGCTGCATGCGGGCGAACCAGGCAACCAGCGCGGGATCTTCGTTCATCGACGGCGCCCACGCCGACATCGCGGCGCCGTCCGCCTCGCCCCAGCTCGAGACGGCGCGCTCGCTCAGCTCTTCTCTTTCCTCGCTGCGCATCGCCCAGTGGTAGTCCGGAGCCCACGAGGTGCGGGCCACCGACGCGTACATGACCAGCGCGCCGACGCGCTCGGAGTGTTCGGCGGCGAGGAACGCTCCGAGGAGCCCCCCCTGCGCATAGGTGAGGACGGCGGCGCGTTCGCTCCCGGCGGCGTCGAGGACGGCCAGGGCGTCCTGCGCCTCCTGCTCGACCGTGTAGCTGTCAAGGACGCGGTCGGACAGCCCGGTGCCGCGACTGTCGTAGAGGATGAGCCGGCCGAATCCGGCGAGACGCTCGAGGAAGCGGCGATTGGCCGGCGCCTCCCAGAGATGCTCGATCTGGGTGATCCACCCGGTGAGGAAGAGCACGTCCAGTCCGCCGTCCCCCACGACCTGGTAGGCGATGCTGGCCTTGCCGCTTCGGGCGTATCGTGTGACGGGTGCCATCAGGGGACTTCGAGCTGGGTCCGGAAGGAGTCGGCCGCATGCACGCTCGCGCCGGCCGCATAGACGCGATCGGCGAGCCAGTTGTCAGACGTAACGACGCGGACCTCGCCGGGCTTCTGCTCGGCGGTGAGCAGGCGCACGATCTCGTCGTCAGCTGAGTCGCGGCGGGGTCGCGGCGCGTGCGCCACGCGGATCACGGTCGAGGAGATGGGCGGGCGCGGTGGTTGCTCGAACACGACGGTCACCTCCTCGCCGCTAGCGGCCGCCCAGCGCTCGAGCATGTCGACGAGCCGGACCATCGCCTGGTGGCGGTCCTTCCACCAGGCGTCCGGACGTGTGCCGATCACGTTCATCCCGTCGATCAACCACTTCATCGCTCTACAAAGCCAAATGATCGGGGTGCGTGCCAGTATTCGTGCCAGTCTTGCAGGCGGAGCGTCCAAGCCAGCCCACTCGACGCGATCCGCGTCGCGGGGGCGGGTGCCCGGCTCGGGGGGTCCTGGATTGCGGTTTGCCTGTAGCGCACGGCGACGAGACAGGCGATCAGGCCGAGGAGGCGTCGCAAAGACGCCTCGGGGATGTGGCGTTGCAGACGCGCACCCTTACAGCTCCCAAGGAAGCCGCCGAGGCCCATCGAGATGCCCAGGATCCACACTGGCGCGATGCCCCCGTCGTGGGTGAGCTGGAGGGCCTCAAACGTCACGATGCCGACGATAGAGGTCAGGAAGGTCGCGAGAAGGGTGGCGGGTGCGACCTCGTAAGCCGAGAAGCCAGCGGCGAGCAGCATCGGCGCGAGCAGTGAGCCGCCACCAACGCCGTAGATGCCGCCGACGACGCCGACAATGAGCGCCAGGGCGCAGATCAACCCGCGTCCACGACGGAGCGGTTTGGGGCCGCTCAGGGGACAGTCGCTGAGAGCCGAGCAGGAGCCACAGGCCAATGGGCAGAAGCACCCCCGCGGCGATGAACATGAACGTCCGCCCACCGGACAGGTGTCTACATGCCGCCGCCCGATCGCTGGTGGCCGAGCAGCGGCATCGCCGTGGCCGCCGAAACGACGGTGAGCGTGATCGCTCGCGCGCGGGTCATCGACCCGCGCGGGTCACACAGCGGGCCGAGCGCTCAAACTCGGCTTGCGCGCCCGCACTACCGCGGAGGCAGCGTGCTCGTGGACGCGATGCGTCTCGCCGATCTCAATGTCGGCCAGACCGGCGTCGGCAAGGGCCGCTTCGAATTCTTCACGCGTGAGCGCGCCGGCGATGCAACCGGTCCACTGCGCCAGGTCATTGCGTGTGGCTTCGTCCATCTCGGGATCGGCGATGACGTCGCTGACGGCCAAGCGCCCTCCTGGCTTGAGCACGCGCGCAACCTCCCTGAGCACCCGCGGCTTGTCGCCAGATAGGTTGATAACGCAGTTGCTGATGACGACGTCGACGCTTTCCTCGTCCAGTGGAATCTCCTCGATGTGGCCCCTCAGGAACTCCACGTTCCTTGCGCCGGCCTGCTCGGCGTTCCGCCGCGCCAGCACGAGCATCTCCTCAGTCATGTCCAGCCCGATCACCTTCCCCGTGGGACCAACACGACGCGCCGAGATGAGAACGTCGGCGCCGGCGCCCGACCCGAGGTCGAGCACCGTCTCACCCTCGTGCAGGTCGGCGACCGCCGTCGGGACGCCGCACCCGAGAGAAGCCTTGACCGCAGTCGCGGTAGCGCCCTCGGTCTCGCTCCCCTCGTAGAGCGTCGAGCCGAACACCTGGGTACCGCTGGAGTCCGCGGTGCTTACCGGGCCACAGCTGCACGATGTCGATTGGGTCTCCGCGATTGCGCGGGCGGCGGCGGCGTAACGGTCGCGTACGGTTTCGCGGATGTCGGGCTCCGGTGTCACATCGTTCTCGACGCCTGCCGAGCAGCCACAGCTGTCTCCGTCTGCGCCGGTGCTGCAGCACGCCTCCTTTTCAGACGGCTCACAGCAGGCGGCCTGCGCCTCGGGAGCGCAGCAGGACGAGGTGGGGGTGCTCAACTCAGCCATGTGGATAGCTCCTTCATCGCGTCCGGGATGACGTAGTAGTAGGCCCATAAGCCCTTGCGCTCGGAGTCCACCAGGCCCGCGTCGCGCAGCTTCTTCAGGTGGTGGGAGAGCGTGGGCTGGGAGACGTCGAACAGCGGCACCAGCTCGCAGACGCACACCTTGCCGGCGTGCTTGCGAAGGACGTCGATCAGCTGCAACCGGATCGGGTCGCCTAGGGCCTTGGCGACATCGGCCATGCGCAGAGCGTGATCACGCGCCACGTCGGGATAGACGACCGGCTCGCAACAGCGCTCACCGGCCGCTCGCTTCTGCTTCGGGGCCAGCTGCAAATCGACGGACATCTATCTACATATATCAATAACACTCACCTTCATCAATGTAAGACGGGACGGCCGCATCCAGCTCGCACGTGGCCTTAGCTCGGCTCGCCGATGAGAATCTCCGAGGGCTCTGGCGGTAGTGCATGGTGCACATGCTCGCCTGGCGGTGAGAACCACCGTTGCGCAATCGCGGTTGGAACGATCGCCGAGAGAACGACGACCGTGACGAGCAGCGAGAACTGGGTCCGGTCGATGATGTGGGCCGTGAGCCCGTAGAGCGCGCTGATCGTGCCGAACGTGAGCCCCGTGCTCATGAGCAGCGTCGTGAACGTCGCGTTCGGGCCGGTGTGACGGCGGGCGAGCGGGTAGACCAGACTGAGCTTGGGCACCATCTTCGCTGCGAACAACGCCCCCAGCACGCCGAGATTCGCAAGCACCGCCGCGAGCGAGACATTCATGCCGCCGCGCAGGAAGAAGAACGGAGTCAGAAAAGCGAATGCCACGACCCGCAGACGCCGTTGCTCTTCCTGGTGTCGCTGGTAGTGACGGGACATGACCAGTCCGAGCACGAACGCCGGCAGCACCGCCTGGCTGTTTGCCTCGGTCCCCAAGACCATCAGGACCAAGAGGATCGCGAACACGAGCTTGATCTCCGGCTCGATTACGCGATCGCCGTAACGCCCGAAGAACCATGGAGAGATCTTCGGTAGGAGGACGATCAGCGCTACTGAGACGACGAGAAAGATCGGGAACCACACCGTGGGCTTGATGAAGATCAGAGACAGCGCGATCACGGTGCACATGTCAGTCACGAAGCAGGCGCTCATGATCAGCTTGCCGACTCGGACCGTGTTGAGCCCGGTCTCGACAAGCACGGCATAGACGACGGCGAGGCTGGTGGTCGAAAGCGCGGTGCCCGCGATCAGAGACGCTTTCGTAGTCCAGCCGAGCGGACCGAGCGCCACCAGCGTCGCTGCGGCGAACGGCCCGGCGAACGATACGAACCCGATGGTGATCGAGGCACCGAACCGTTCGCGGAAATCATCGGGGTCGACCTCAGCTCCGGCCAGGAAGGTGAGCACGACGGAGGCGAAGCTGGCGAGGAAGACGAGCCAGCCCTGGTCCGGATCGAGGTTGAATGTGTTGCCCAGCGCGATCCCGAGCGTCAGCTCGATGAGCGCGACCGAGATGCCGACCTCGACGGAGATCATGCTCGCGAGCAGCGCCGCGCTCATCAGAATCGCTGCGAGCTGGATGGCTTCCATCTACGGACCTCCACGATGCGTCGTTGGACGTTGTCGTAGAGGCCATCAGCGGCGCCGCCGCGGTTTCCGGGTCCTCCGCTCTGCTACCGGCCCGTAGAGCGAGCCTCATCGCTCGCCCTGAAGCCTAGCCCAACAAAAGCGCCTTGCACGGCCCGGCGGCTGCATTCCACGTCCACGACGGCCTCCGGGTCTAGACGAGACATGCCGGCCGCCCCGATGCGACTGCCGGCATGTGGCGGAGGCGGGTGGCGGCTACGGTGCGACTGCGTTGGGACGGCCGCGTTGGGCGACGCCTGTCGCTGCCGCTCGCTCGCGGCGGGCAGGGGTCCGCCGGACGACGACGCCAGAGAGGTCGGCCTTGCCCCAGCGCTCTTCTTCGCGACCGTGGAGAATCGTGTACCCGTCGCTGTCGACGGCTACCCTGACGCCCGCGCGCGCTGCTTCTTGTAGCGCCGCGACGAGCGCTCCCCCCGCCTCGTCGCGTCCGAGGCGCTCGATCGGCTCGTCACTCGCCACGACCAGCTCGCCAAGCATCATGTCGTGCCTCTTCTTGTTCTTTTTCTTCTTGTTCTTCTTCATGCCTGCCTCATCGGCCCGACCGGCCGGAGGGTTAAGGAGCGGCGTGCCAACTACGACAATCGCTGTGGCCTCGGTCCTTCGGACGGATGCTCATTGCAAGACGCGGGCTCGCGCGCGGCCTTGGGGCTGGGAGACCGCCGTGCGATCGCGGCCCGTATGCTTGGCGCTGTAGAGCGCAGAGTCGGCGCCTTGCAGCATTGCGGCTCCCGTCCTGGTACTCCTTTCGTTAGTCCTCGGGCCGTCGCCAGTGCCCTTGGTCGGGATGTCCGAGATCGGCTGGATCGCGCGCGCGCCCGAATCCTGCTGGAGTTGGGCCCGTCATGCGGCTCGAGGGCATCCAGACCGGGGACATCGTCGAGGTCGATCACAACGGCCGGCGCTTCTACGCGATCGTCACGGCGCCCGCGCCCGGCGGCCTGGCGCTGGCTCCGATCGACCGGCGGGTCAACTACTACAGCTGCCGCAGCCGCGAGGTGATCGGGCACTGGGCCAAGCGGGGAAGGCCCCGCCAGACGAGCGAGCCGCTGCAGCCATCGCCGCGCCAGCTTGAGATCGATCTGTCGCAGCGCGGCGAGCGCTCGCCCGGCTAGTGCAGCCACTCGCGGGATCGGCTCCGCTCGGGCGGGCGGGGAGAGGTGTCCTGTGCCGTCACCGCCCGGGCGGGCGAGATAGGGTCCCGGGAATGAGCAACCGCGTGCTGCTTCTCTCCTGGGAGTACCCTCCCGTGATCGAGGGCGGGTTGGCGCGCCACGTGCGCAAGCTCGCCGAGGCGCTCGTGCGCCAGGGGGTCGCGGTGGACGTTCTCACGCGGGGCGTCGACGGTCGAACGGATGGCGGCCAGCCCGGGGTGGGGGAGCTAGGCGGAGTGACGGTGCACCGGGTGCGCGAGCCGGGCTGGCCGCGCGACCTCGACCGCTTCGTCGCGTGGGTCGAGCGGATGAACGACGACATGCTCGCGGCGGGGGAGGCGCTGGCCGAAGAGCACTCCTACTCCCTGATTCACGGCCACGACTGGCTCGTCGAGCACGCCTCGGCCTCGCTCGCCGAGCGGCTGGGCGTGCCCTACGTGACGACCATTCATGCGACCGAGCACGGTCGCCATCAGGGCTGGGTCCAGGACCCCCCGCAGTCGCACATCCACCGCGTCGAGCGGAGGATGGCCCGCCGTGCCGACGGGGTGATCGTCTGCTCCTACTACATGCGCGGCCACGTGGCCGACATCTTCGACATCGACGAGCGGCGGATAGCGGTGATCCCCAACGGGATCGACCCGAACGAACTGCGTCCCGCGGGAGACCTCGAGACCCTGCGGCGCGAGTTCGCGGCCCCGCACGAGAAGCTCGTGCTGCTCGTCGGGCGCCTGGTCTACGAGAAGGGCTTCCAGCTGGCGTTCGACGCGCTGCCCGGCGTGATCGAGAAGGTCGAGAACGTGCGCTTCCTGGTCGCGGGCAGCGGTACGCACGAGGCGGAGCTGAAGGCGCAGGCGGAGGGGCTGGGGCTGTCCGAGCACGGTGTCTTTCTGGGCTGGATCGGCGACGACGCCCTGCATTCGCTCTACCGGATCGCCGACCTCTGCGTGGTTCCTTCGATCTATGAGCCCTTCGGTCTGGTGGCGCTCGAGGCGATGGCCTCCGGATGCCCCTGCATCGTCGCCGACACGGGGGGGTTGCGCGAGGTGGTGCCCTCAGGCGAGCGCGTCGGCCTGCGCTTCCACGGAGGCGACGCCGCGCACCTCGGCGTGATGATCGAGCGCCTGCTCGTGGACGGCGAGCTGCGAGACCGCCTCGTGATGGAGGCCTCCGAGCACGTGCTGCGCTTCGACTGGGACGATGTCGCCCAGCGCACCCGGGGAATCTATGGCGAGCTGGCCGAGCTCGCGCCGCGCGAGGAGGGGGTAAGGAGGGCATGAGCGAGATGTTGGCCGGGCTGATGCAGGATGACTTTCCGCTCACGATCCATCACATTCGTCGCCGGGTGGGCTCGTGCAACGCGGGCGCGGAGGTCGTGACGCTGACCGGCGAGGGGACCACCGAGCGCTCCTCGTTCGGGCAGACCTCCGAGCGCGTCGACCGGCTCGCCCGCGCCCTGCGCGGACTCGGCGTGGAGCAGGGCGACCGCGTCGGCACGTTCGCCTGGAACAACCAGCGCCATTTCGAGCTGTACCTCGCGGTTCCCTGCGTGGGAGCCGTTCTGCACACGCTCAACATCCGACTCTTCGGCGAGCAGCTCACCTACATCGTCAACCACGCCGAGGACCGGGTGATCTTCGTTGACGACTCGCTCGTGCCGGTGCTCGAGAAGCTGGCGCCCACCTTTCAGAGCGTCGCCCACTACGTCGTGATGGGCGAGGGGGATACCGGGTCTCTCCCGAACGCGCTGCGCTACGAGGAGCTGCTGGAGGCGGCGGGGCCGGGAGGCTTCGACTACCCCGAGGTCGACGAGCGCCAGGCGGCCGCCCTTTGCTACACGAGTGGCACCACGGGCAACCCGAAGGGCGTGCTCTACTCGCACCGCTCGATCAGCCTGCATTCGACGGCGGCGCTGATGAAGGACTCGCTCGGCATGTCGCGCGTGGACAGCGTGCTGGCGGTCGTGCCGATGTTCCACGCCAACGCCTGGGGGCTGCCCCACGGAGCAGCGCTCGCCGGAGCGGACCTCGTGCTGCCCGACCGGTTCCTCGGGGCCGAGCCGCTGGCGAAGCTGATCGAGACCGAGCGCCCGACGCTCATGGGATGCGTGCCGACGATCTTCGCCGACCTGCTGCGATACGCCGACGCCCATCCCGGGACCGACCTCTCCTCGTTGACCAATGCCTCCTGCGGTGGCTCGGCGGTGCCGAGGCAGCTGATGAAGGACTTCGAAGAGCGTCACGGGGTGCGCATCTTTCAGGCCTGGGGGATGACGGAGACGAGCCCGGTCGCCACCTACTCGCGTCCGATGGAGGGCGATCACGACGACGCTTACTGGGCCAACCGGGCCAGGCAGGGACGGCCGCTGCCATGGGTGGAGCTGCGCCTCGTGGGCGCCGGCGAGCAGGAGGTGCCGTGGGACGGCGAGTCCACGGGGGAGATCGAGGTGCGCGGACCGTGGATCGCGTCGCGCTACTTCCGCGATGAGTCGGGCGATGAGAAGTTCGACTCCGGCTGGCTTCGCACGGGCGACATCGCGGCGGTGAACGCCGACAGCTCGGTGCAGATCACCGACCGCGCCAAGGACGTGATCAAGTCGGGCGGAGAGTGGATCTCCTCGGTGGAGCTCGAGAACGAGGTGATGTCCCACCCCGATGTGGTCGAGGCGGCGGTGATCGCAAAGCCCGACCCGCGGTGGGCCGAGCGGCCGCTGTGCTGCGTCGTGCTGCGCGAGGGTGCGAGCACGACCGCGCAGGAGCTCGTCGAACATCTGCAGGGGCGCGTGGCCAAGTGGTGGACGCCGGACGAGTTCGCCTTTGTGGCGGAAGTGCCCAAGACGAGCGTGGGGAAGTTCGACAAGAAGGTGCTCCGCGGCAGGCTGATGGAGGGTACGCTGGAGGGGCGCGTGACGGTGTCGTAAGGCCACGTGCGGGGCGCGCGGACGGAAAAAAAGGGCGCTCGTTGGGGGCAGAAGGTTGTGCGTCGCGCGCTCTTACGACCGGCTTGGGTGATAGTTGTTCCCGTCAAGAGGCAGGGGATTGTTTGAAGACATCGAACATAAGACGGTCCTTTGCCCCTAGAATCGCCTGAAGGATCAAGGCAAGAGGCCCTGATGTAGGGGCCGGAGCGTTCACCACACCATCAACGGGAGGTTGGCATGACTCGGACCGATGTCATGGCCTCGAGCAGGCCGCGGACAACAGAAGCAGCACCAATCCGGACGGGATCGAGCCTGCGTAGGCTCGTGGCACTTCCGGTGGCGCTGTTGCTGGCGATAGCGCTCACGGTGCCCACGACCGCGCTCGCGGCGACCAGCACAAGTAAAGAAAACGGCTACAGCCAGACCGCGCCGGCGCCGAAACCGAGCAGCGGAACCTCGCCGTCGAAAGAAAAAAGCACGCCGACGAAAGAAGTCGCGCCTGCCACGACGAGCGCCGCACCGGCGGCGGAAAGCTCCAAAGCAAAGACTCTGCCGTTCACGGGCTTCGACCTTCGCTTGACAGTGGGGATCGGCGTGCTCCTGATGGCAGCAGGCTTCTCGATCGTCACGGTGCAGCGGCGCCATCGCCGCGACACCGGCAGCTGAGCAACCCGGAGCTCTGATTCTCTGCAGCGCGAGCGGCCGCCGGCCAACCGGCGGCCGCTCTCTGCAGCGCGACCTCGCCGTTGTGGGCAGCCCCCGAGCACGGGTGCCGGCCCGCGGTCGCGGTCGAGCGTCTCGCCCGGCCGCTTCGATTCACCGGCCATCCCGTCTCAGTCGAGGATGACGACGATCTCGTTGCGTTTGCCCACCGCGTTCTCGACCTGCGTCTGGATCGGCGCGACAGTGGGCGAGAGGTTGGGGATCGCCCGTGCGACCCGCTGCGCCTCGGCTTGGGCGCCGGCCGGGTAGAGCACGTAGACGCCGCTGCCGAGGTTGGCGTTGATGCTGCCAACCGTGGAGAGCTTGATGTGGTCGGCCTTCAGTGTTTCGGCCAGCTGGTGCGCGGCGCCCGGAGTGTGCGTCGCGTTGAAGACGGCCACGGGGACGATCGCGCCGGCCGGCGCAGCCGGGGAGCCAGGCCCGCTGCGCAGGAGGTAGACGCCGAGGGCCAGCAGGACGGCCACGATCGACAGGACGCCCGCCACGAGCACGCCTTTGCGAACACGTTTCTGGGCGCGGTAGATCGTGCGTGCCTGTTCGGGCTGGGGGGTGCCTGCGACGGCCGCGAGCAACGGGCGCTGGCGTGCTTCGAGGACCATCGCCGTAGCGACCTGCTCTCGCAGCCGGCCCAGCTCGCGCCGGCGGGAGAACACGAGCGCTGCCAGCAGGCCGAGGATGGCAAAGCTGACGAGGCTCAGCCCGGCCGCGACCTTGGAGGTGACGCTCGTGGCGGCGGTTCCTCGCGAGGGCAGGCTGAAGCCGTGGATGCCCGGGGTCCCTGCGGGTCCACTCGCAACGCCGCCCGTACCGGAGTTGACGACCGGCAGGGTCGACGCGGCCATCGCGAGCATCTCCCGTGGCTGGACGCTGTTGGTGAGGGTGTTCTGGATCCAGTAGGCGGCGCCCCCTTCGCGCCAGGCGATCGTCCTGATCTGTTCGCCCGCGTAGAACAGGCCGTAGGTGCGCGACCCGATATGGACCGTCTGGCTTGGGTTGCTCAGCAGGGGCGGGTCGCTCCAGGTGGTCCCCTGGATGTCGTAGAACTGCCCCAGGGGTGCGCTGTTCACGACGATCACATAACTGGGACGCAGGCGGCCGTGCTGGTCGCGGATGTCGTAGAGGCGCAGCGTTTCAGGCGAGGCGCCGGCGAAAGTGCTTCGCAGGCGCGGATACTGCAGGGGGAATGGCAGGTTCGGCGCGGCCGAGCGCGCCTGGTTGAGGGCCGAGGCGGGCGTCGGGGTCAGGCTGAGCGCGGGAGTCCTGCCGTGCGGGCGCGGGCGGGCAGCGTGCACCGCCTGGTTCAGGCTCCGTTTGGCGATCGGCGCGGTTCCGTTCAGGAACGAGCGAACCGATTCGTGGATCTGCTGGGGCGTGGCGGTGTCGAATGTGGGCAGCAGATTGACCTGGAAGGGAACCTGGCGCACCGGCTTGCCCTGGGAGACCACCAGCAGCCGGAGCAGGTCGAGCACCTGGCCCGTGCCGTGAAGGTCGGTTTCAACGGCCTTGCCGAGGATTCGCTCGAACCTTTCGCGGTTTTCGAAGAGCGTTCCTCCGTACTGCGCCTTGGCCTCCAGCAGGAAGCGCTGGTCGCGCGCGTCGCGGGTCAGCGAGGTGTCTTCGTGGCGGTTGGCCACGAATTCGAGCGCTTCCTTGCCGCACATCCGCTGATAGCCGGGCTGCAGGTTGATCTCGAAGTACTGTTCGCCGCCCGGTTCGTTGACGTGGTGGTAGCGCCGGTCCACGGTCATGTACACGCAGCCGAGTTCGGCGACCGCGCGCTTGAACTTCGGGAAGGTGATGACGAACACGTGGTTGACCGAGACGCCGAGCACGCGCTTGATCGTTTCGGTCATCAGCTGGATCCCGCCGATCGCGTAGGCGACGTTGATGCGGTTCACAGTGGACGGTCCAGTAGGTGGGATGATCGGGACCTGCAGCTCGCGGGGGATCGAGAGCATCGAGATCGTGGGCTTGCCGGGGTCGAGCCGGACGAGCAGCATCTCGTTGGAGTGCGGCACAACGAACCCGCCCGGGTTGTTCTTGGGGGGCGGACGACGGTCGTCGCCGACCAGCAGGAGCGTCTCGGGCGAGCCCGCGCTGGTCGAGGCGAGGATCTTCGGTGCAAGCTTCACGGCCTTGTTCTCGCCGAGCGCTTCGACGACTTTGCCGACCTCGTTCAGAGCGACGACGGCGGTCGCTCCTCCCGACAGCAGCACGATGCCAAGGGCCCCGAGCAGGAATCGCTTGGCCATCCAGCGCCCGCGACGCGGCGGCTCGGGCGGCATCCCGGGCGCCACCCCGGTCTCAACGGGCAGGGTCGCGCTCACCGCACGCTTCGGCGACGAGGTTCAGGCGCGCATGGAAGGACTCGAACCCCCACCTCGTCGTGCACACGTGGGCCTGGGCCGGACCAGCGGGGTGCAGATCCAGCCGGGCGCGTGGAGATCGTCCGGGTTTCGGGGGTTCGCGGACAGACTGGACGCATCGGACTGTGTGGGCGGCCTCGGGGGTCGTGACGTTGCATGCCGGGCGCCGGGAAGGCCCGATTCGTGGGGCCGTCAGGGCGGCGCAGCGCCGGCGGGGGTCGGTCATGACGGTACCAGCGGGAGCCCTGGAGGTGCGCGGGGACCTGTCGGAAAAAGCGGTGCGGCGAGCGGGCCGCGCGGGCGGCCAAGGTGGCTCGACGGGGCCGGCAGGCCGTCGCTGAGCGGCGTCCTGAGCGTCCAGTGGTGTGCACACGACTGTGCATCGTTCTCACGTGAGAACAATGCCCACAACTCACGGAACGGCGCAGTCCAGTCTCAGTCCATCAAAGAAGCCCTGCCTAGACTAGTGGGGCTTCTACAAAGTGCGGATGAGAGGACTCGAACCTCCACCTGGTTGCCCAGACACGGACCTGAACCGTGCGCGTCTACCAATTCCGCCACATCCGCGAGGCGATGGCCAGCGAAGATAGCGCACGGGACCACGGACGAGCCGTGGGTCGGACCCGTATCAAGCGGGCAGCGACCGGGGGCCGCCTGGGCGGACACATGCTCGGGGCGCTTTGCTAGCCTCGACCCGGCCGATTGCGCGCCGCTATCGTCCAGGGGACTAGGACGCCGCCCTCTCATGGCGGAAACCCGGGTTCGAATCCCGGTAGCGGTACTTACGAAACCCCCGATAACTCGGGGGTTTTAGCGTTCCCAGGCCTCTCGGGTCATCTCCTGGGTCACCTTCTTGCAGAGGACCGAGAAGTGTGACGGGCGGACGCGATACTTCTTACGAGGGTCTGCCCGGACCTTCCGTTCCTCGGCGGCGCGCCGGCTCTCCAGGCGGAGGGCCGGCGCAATGCCACCCGAGAACCATCCGGGCGCACCCTCGAAATCCCGTAAGGAACGAAAGGGGCCGGGCAGTATGGGCAGTTCCCCGCAGGACTGGAGCGACGCGGTAACCGCAGGCGACCACCTGGCGCGGAGCGCACGCGCGGGTGGGGTCGCGATCACGCCGATGGGTGATGCCGCCAGCGAGTTGGCCGAGGAGCCGGCCAGGCTCAAGGCTAGGTGGTCGACGGTGGCTGACTACCTAACCGACCCGGCCAGCGCCGGGCCGCACTCATTGACACGGCGGTTGACGACCCGGACGCCCGCAATGCGCTGGGAGAGGCGCTGGGCGTGGCCGGCGGCGACGTGTCGATGGCGCACCAGAGCGCGCGGAACGCCGCGGCCAGCTCGGACGGCTATGCGCGATTGCCGCAATTGCCCGTGCGCCTCGCCGCGGTGCGAGTATCACGCGACCGAGGGCGACACGCCGCGGAGCTGGACGCCCGGCTGGTAGCAAGGTCAGAGGCAGTTCACAGCGCGCAAGCGCCCGCAGCGGCGACTCGGGCGAAGGCTCCGACCAAGCAGACGATCCCGAACCATCTCCCAAGCCGGCCGAGCGCCGGCTTTGTGCTGTCTGCGCCCGCGATATCTCGCACCGTGCGGGCCGGGCGGCAACATGCAGCCCCAAATGTCGGACCGCGCTGAGCCGCCAGCGTAGGGCGGTGGCAGCCGAGAGCGCCGAGCAGCTTCGCAGCCTCTCGCGGTGGCGCCGGACGCTGACGCTCGCTGAGTACATCGCGACGGCCGAAGGCGCGATCGCGGACGGCAGGCTCGCGCCGGAGACGGGGGCCCGGCTGCTCGCCGAGTTCTCGGCCGCGCGGCTGGCACTCCTCGGCACGAAGGTCTGCCGATGCGGCGACCGCCCGTGCGTCTCGGTCGATCCCGACGATGACCTGCTTCGCCTCAGCGGCGGGTTCATCACGCAGGTGAGCACCCGTCTGAACGGCTACGACGCGGCACGGGCGGCGATGGAGTCGAACGGGCGGTGTTCGGCCAAGCGTCGGCGTATGACGGGGCGCGGGCTCACGACGTGCACGACCGCCATGCTCCACGCGGAGCGCGTCCGCGACGCGCTAGGCGGGCGGCCGACGTTCGAGCGGTTCGACCGAGTGACGGAGACGCTGACGGGGCCGGAACGGCTCGCTGTGTTCTCGCTGCTCCCCGAGGACCAGCGGAGGTGCTGTTGGCTTGAACTGCGCGCCGAGGTCGACCGGGAGCGCGAGCTGGCGGTGGCCGCATGACCGCCGCCATCCCCCAGCGTGACGCTCTGAAACTCCAGCTCGCCGCTATCGCTGGCAACGAGCCGCCGTCGAGCTTCTTTGAGCTGCGCCCGTTCACACCCGAGGTGGGCACGTCGCTCCCCGCGATCGAGCCTTTATCCCGGTGCGCCAGCTTGACCGGGCGGCGGCGCGAATCCTCGCGCTGGCACCCCGGCTGAACGTCTACGTCGGCGCAGCTCCAAGGACGCGCCGGGAAGGCACCGCAAAGGCCGTCGAGCGAGTGTGGTGCCTGTGGACAGACCTCGACGGGGCGGACCGCTGGCAGCGGCTGGCCAACTTCCGGCCGCTGCCGTCGATCGTGGTCCGCACCGGCACACCGGACCACGCACACGCCTACTGGCGCCTTCGCGGGCCGCTGCCGCCTAGTGGGCGCAGCGCGCGAACCGCCGGCTCGCGCTCGCCCTCGGCGGCGACGGGGCGGCGACGGACCCGGCTCGCATACTGAGGCCCGCTGGCTCGCTGAATCACAAGCACAACCCGCCGGCGCCTGTCACCTGCACACGGCTAGAGCTCGACGTGTTCACTTTCGAGCAGGTGGCTCGGAGCTTGCCGGACTCGCCGCACTACGCGCCACGGCAAGTGGCGCGTGAGCAGCGGTCGGGATCGCCGGGCGGCAGGACGCGGCGTCGCAGACTACGTGCGAGCTGCGCCCGTCGGAGAGCGCAACAAGGCGCTCAACTGGGCAGTCAAACGTCCGCGCCGACCGTCGGAGCGGGTGAGCTTGACGAAGCCCAGGTGCGCGAGGAGTTGCGCGCTGCTGCCTTCGACGCGGGGCTCACCGAGATCGAGACGGAGCGGACCATCGACAGCGGGCTAACCGCCGGCAGGAGGGCGGCGGCGTGAGTGGTCCATGGACCGCCGAGGAAGATCGCGCCTTTCGCGCTGCCGCCGATGGGGCCGATCCGCTGGCCGAGACGATCGCCGTGTTCCGCCGATGGCTTTACCTGCCCGACCCGACCGCGCTCTATGCCGTGCTCGGCGCGGTAGCTGCGAACCGTCTGCCGGGCGATCCCGTGTGGCTCCTGCTTGTGGGACCGCCGGGCTCTGGGAAGTCGGAGCTGTTGCAGTCGCTCGGGGCGCTGCCGGACGTGCATCCGACCGCGACGCTTACCGAGGCGGCGCTGTTGAGCGGTACGCCCAAGCGCGAGCGTGACACCGGGCGAGCGGCGGACTGCTGCGGACCATCGGTTCGTTTGGAATCGTGCTCGCAAAGGACTTCGGCTCTGTCCTGTCGATGCAACGCGACGCGAGGGCAGCGGTGCTCGCGGCGCTCCGGGAGGTCTACGACGGCGACTGGACCCGGCACGTAGGGACCGATGGTGGCCGGACGCTGCATTGGTCAGGGAAGGTCGGACTAGTGGCCGGCTGCACGCCCACGATTGACCGTCACAGCGCGGTGATGGGGGCTATGGGCGAGCGCTTCGTCCTGCTGCGGTTGCCGCACGTCGACGCCCATGAGCAGGGCAGACGGGCGCTTGCACACGCCGGCTCGGAGACCAAGATGCGCACCGAGCTGGGCGAGGCCGTGGCCTCGCTGTTCGCGCACCAGGACACCGCACCCGAGCCGGTGGAGCGCGACGCCGAGCGGCTTGTCAGCCTTGCCGCGCTTGTGGTCCGCTGCCGCTCCGCGGTCGAGCGCGACGGCTACACGCGGGAAGTCGAGCTGATCCCGGAATCGGAGGCACCGACGCGGCTAGTCGTCGTGCTCGATCGCCTGCTCGCCGGTCTGCGCTCGCTCGGGGTCGACGCGAAGACCGCTTGGCGCGTTATCGGGACCGCCGCGCTCGACTCGATCCCCGCCCAGGCGGGCCGCGATGGACGGGCTGGCAGCCGCCGGGTTCGAACTAAAGACGGCCAAGCTCGCTGAGGTCATCGGCTATCCGCTGAGGACGACCGAGCGCGCCCTGGAGGACCTTGTGGCGCACGGAGTCGCCGAGGTTCACCGTGGCGGACAAGGCAAGGCGAACACCTGGCGACTCGCCGCGTGGGCCGCGCAGAGCTATGCCATCGCAACCTCACCCGAAATGTCAGGAGGCGACGGATCAACCTCACCCGAAATGTCGGGAGAGGCTTCCTTACTCTGCACACACACTAAGGACAAATCGGGTGAGGTTGAAAGCTCGACCGCAAACGCCGACCTTAACGGGTGGAGCATGGACGACCTCGAAGCCCTTGCCGCGACTAAGGAGACGGCCGAGTGAGCGCGATTACCGACGCGCTGCTAGCTGAGCTGGGCGACGCCGATCTTGACCGCTTGGCCGAACTGCTCGCACCAAGACTCGCGGCTCACTTGTCCACCGGCGGTCCCTTTCCGTGGCTCGACGTTGAGAACGCAGCGGCGCACCTTGCCTGTCCGAAGTCGCGCCTGTATGCGCTGGTCAGCGCCCGTCGCATCCCGCACCACCGCGACGGATCGCGCCTGCTGTTCAACCGCGCCGAGCTTGACGAGTGGGTTCAAGCCGGTGGAGCCAAGCGCCCGTGAGAAGTGTGAGAAGCGGCGGCCCAGAGCAGCGGACGGTCGACAACCCCGCCGGGGACGATCCACAGTAGCCACGCACCGACTGACGTGGAGCGGGTGGCCAATCGTCCTAGCCGGGGCACATGCTGGTCCTAGCGAGGGAAATGCTGCGCGCGTTCTTCTAAGCTGGAACACGACTGGATTGGTTGGGCACGACGGGAGGGGTCCAGATCGCGGGAACAATCACGCTGAGTGCCGGCGGCGCGTCGCCGTGAGCGATTGAGTTCGATCTCGCTGGCGCGTGTTTGATCCGGCCAGCAAGGCGCGGTCCGTTCTGTCCGGACCACTCCAAAGTGAAGGCGGCAGGGTACGCCCGCTGCTCGACCGGCTGGAATCAGAGGCTCGTGATCCCGGCTACGCTTCGGGCGTGAGAACGACAGGCCTAGTCCTTAGGGGTGCTGCCGAACCGCCTGACCCCACCGCAGACGAAAGGGGGCGAGTGATGCCCCATAAGGCATTGGCAGCGCTCGGGGCCGTCGTAATGCTGAGTGGGCGCGGACCGTCCGCGCGACGACGCCCGCACCGCAGAACGAATCTGCGCGGACAGTCACCCGCACGACGACCGCGCCCGACAAGTTCGGGCAGCTCTTGTCGGTCTACAAAGCAGCGCAAGCGCGTAAACACGCCGGGCAGAACGACGCAGAAGTGCTGGCATGGGTACACGCAGAAGAAGAACGGATCGAGAAATGAAGCCGCTGAAGCCCAACAAGCGAACACGATGGCAGACGGCTACGGCAGGGGGAAGTGGCCAACGCCCTTGTGCTGGTCGGGCCGACCCCGGTTCAATGTGCATCGACGAGACCGGGTTATCCGCCTGAAGACGAGAGAGGTCCATATGGTTCGACTCGCCCTGCCGCTGCAGAGACTGCTGTGTATTGCGACCGCCCTGTCAGCCGTCGCCTGGGTTTGCGCCTCCCGAGGCCGCGGCCAGCTTTTACTCGGTCGGCAGCGGGTCGACACCGACGAAGATCACGTGTGGCGTCGTCCTACCCGCCACGCCACAGCTCCACTGCCAGGAGGTTCTCGCAGGTTTCGGGCAGGACCGTCCTCTCTGCGGGCCGTTTGAGCTGATACTTGTCGCGTCGCTTTCGCCAACGGGCCGTGCCACGTCGACGCGGCTGTGTACCGAGCAGTCCTCGCTCTGGGCCGCTGGTGGCGAAGCATCGCACAGCGAAAGGGGCTCGCAGCTTGTCCTCCCTGGGAGCACGCTGCGACTCGAAGATGGCTTCAACTGCGTCATAGGCGCGCAGTCGGTCCTGTGCCGTAACTCGCGAAGACGCGGCTTCCGGATCACCGTTGGCAATCTGGTGCAGCGGGTGGGAGCGTGACGAGACCTGAGCCTTCGGGTCGGCTGAGCTACAGCCGCACGTGTCACCGATCAGCGGACTCTCGACTATTCCGTGCGCACGGAATCGCGCGAGGTGCCTCCTCTCGGCTTCTACCTAGGCGGACGATCCACGAGGTGGCGAGCGGATCTAGAGCGCGCAGGCTTTTCGCGGTGGCCCTGGTCGTCGCGTGCGCGAACGCGGGCACCGCCGCTGGTAAGAACCCGGCCGCGAGCAGCTCCGCCGCGGGCCTCCGCTACTGCGGCGAAGCCCCGCAGATGATCGCCAACTCCGTCCGCGCTTCGCCTGGCGTGAGCTGCGGCGAGGCGAAGCACTTGATCAAGGCCCTACTAGGCGGCTCGCAGGCCTGTTACCCCAGCGGCTACACGCCTCATCCCCATTGTCGCGTGGACGGGTATTGCTGCTACTCCTGGGGGAGCCAGGGCGGCCCGTCGCACGGTCGCTGCGTTAAGGGTCGGCGGGAAGTCACGGGCGTCGCCGGACCCTAGGCTCGGCCGCCAATCCGGAAGGCGAACCCGGCCAATACCCCTCTCGGGCAGTTGGCCGGATTCGATCAGGCTCCGAGTCCGACGACGACCACAGTCCGGCCACGATGGCATGTGACTTCGCCGAACGGGTTCTCAGGTCCCTTCACTTCTTCCTCGACACATGTCCAGCGCTGGCGGGTCACGTGCACCGCGAAGTGGGGGTGGTCGGCCACGTGTCTACAGCCCTAGCGACGGCCCGTGCGGTCGCGCAGTGAACACCCTGGACGTGCATGATCCACCCGGAGGGGCGTTGCCGCCTACCCCTTTCACGGGCTTGCAGACTTCGCTGTTGTATCGGGCGCGGCGAGGGTGCCGTTCTGGCCCCGGTGGTTCCCTTCGAGGCGGCAGTACTTCTCGCCCTGTAGCTCGATTGAAAGGATGAGACTGGCCCACGAGCGTGGTGCTGCCTTCCGCGTAGACATAGAGGCAGACAAGGATGGTGGTTTCCATGTTGGCCAAGGTGAACCCACTGATCGTGAAGCGACCGTCAGCGGGTAGGCCCAGCTGCTCGATCCCGCTCTGCCAAACCCCGTGGGTCGCGTCGAAGCTGTAGGGGCAGCCGGAGCTCGCGGAGTAGACGGCGGCTGCGGCGAACCACGCGCAGGACGTTTCGGATTCGCAGCTGTGTTCGACCTGGGCAGCGACTTCGACGCTGCTGCTTTCAGCTAGGGCACGCACGGTCGCGCCGCCGCTATCGGCGCGGGCGGCCGCTGGCGCGCAGAGCACCATCGCGAGGACGACTATCCCGGCAGCGACCAAGCGGAAACGGTTGGACCCCGGACTTGCCTCTGCTCCCCTGTTCCATGAGACCGGAAACATATCGAAATGGCCTCCTCGCCGAGCACGTCATCCAGTCCGAGCGCTCGGATTCTCGGGCGAATCCTGTCACTCCCCGGAAGAACCGTCGTTCTCGCCCAACGTTGCGAGATTGGGCCATAACACGCCCAGCTCTTCGGGCTATTCGGCGATAATTTCTGGCTCGGGGAGAGATTTTGCCGACTCGGCGAGTCGGCCCGCGGCTCGCGTGGGTTTGCACGCCCCCGGTCTATTGACACTCGATGCTGAGTGTGAAACATTGTGAGGTACAACGAAAGCGGGCCCGCGACGCGCCAACGTCCGGGCCCATGGCCAGACACCCTACGGAGGTGCTGACGATGCAGAAGTCTCGCAGGTACACGGAGCGGGAGCGGGCAGAAGCGCGAGCCCGCCAGCGGGAGCAGGTCGAGCAGTCCGTCCGAGAACTCCTCACGTCCGACGGCTGGCGCCGTTGGGCCGAGACCCGGGCCAGGTTCCACGACGGCTCCATGGGGAATCCTGCATGCTGATCTCGATGCAGTGCCCGGACGCCACGCAGGTCGCGGGATTCCGTCGGTGGCAGGAGCTCGGGCGCCAGGTCCGCAAGGGCGAGAAGGCGATCCGCATCCTCGCCCCGATGGTCGTCGGCGGGCTGAGGAACTGGTCCTGGAGCTCCGCAAGGCTGGCCAGGTGATGCAGCCCACGAGCGGTGAGAAGATGGGCACAGCCGAGAGTCCCCGGATTCTCTTCAAGTCCGTGCCGGTCTTCGACATCGGTCAGACGGATGGGGAGCCGCTGCCCGAGCGACCATGCCAGCGATCACCGGCGACTCGCACGAGAGCTATCTGGCGCCGCTGCAGGAGCTCGCCGGGCGAATGGGCATCACGGTCGGCATCGAGACGATCACGTCTGCGGCTCGCGGGTACTACGACGTGAAGGCCCAGCACATCGTCGTTGACTGCGAACAGCCCGTTAACGCGCAGGTTAGGACGTTGGTCCACGAGCTCGCTGACGCTCACGGCGTGACGTATGCCGACTACAGCCGGGGCGAAGCTGAGGTGATCGCGGAGACCGCCGCCACGATCGTCTGCAACGGGCTCGGACTCGACACGAGCGGCGAGAGCGTGCCCTACATCGCAGGCTGGGGCGAGGATGGCGACCTGGAGGCCATACGCAAGCACGCGGAGACCGTGGACGAGATCGCACGCTCGATTGAGGCCGCGTGCGGGCTCGTGAAGGGGGCGTGAGCGCAGCCGCATGAAACCCCTAGTCCGACGAATCGAGCTGATGGCCGTGACAATCGCGACGACCGTGGCGACCTGGGCAGCTTCCACAACCTCAACGACTACATGACGAAAGTGATCGGCCTACGGGTGGACCTGATAGGCGCGGTCGCGGACATCGTGGCCGGCGCGCTCACGTTCTGGCACGTGCGCCACGAGCGCGGCCAGCATTGACACTTTGCGACTGTTGCGGTGCGCCACTGGCGCAACGTTCGGAGCGTG